>JAFYYS010000035.1 GCA_017546025.1 Lachnospiraceae bacterium
AATACCCCTCGGATTTGATACTTCCATTATACCATAAAAAGTGCCGAAAAGCCAGTAAATATAAGGCTTTCGGCACTTTTTAACCAACAAAAAAAGACAAGTCCGAGGCGGTCGAGCCTCGGACTTTGTCTTCAGTCTGAACAGAGAGGCTTTACGAGCCTCTCTGTTTTTTTGTTGCGTAAGTTTTGTTTGCTGCAATGATACCTTTACCGTTTCCCGCCGCGCGGGTCGATGCCGGAGCCCCTTTTGATACTTCCCCGGCCGAAGCGGTCTAAGATGTCATCCATGGTACGGTCCATCTGATGGTATTTTTCACGGCGGAGATTGTCCTCGGGAAAGAGGGAAAGCTGCGTGATGCCTTCCTTCGTGACGTCCGAAAGGGCGATGCCGATCAGCCGAAGCGGCGTCTTGCCGTCCCAAAGCTTTCGAAGCAGCTGCTTGCCGCACTCGCTGATTTCAAGGGAGATGTCGGTCGGTTCGGTGAGTTTCTTCTGGTGCGAGCGCGTTTTGAAATCGAGGTAACGGACGGTTACGGAGATGCAGGTCGCTTTCATGCCGTCCTTTCGAAGCCGTTTGGAAACGCGGTCGACAAGGGCAATCAGCAGCCGGTCCGCGCGCTCGTAATCGGTAATGTCTTCTTCCTCGGTTGTGACGATGCTGTAGCTCTTCGCGTCACCGTACTCCTCGGTCACTTCGCTCTCGTCGATGCCGTTCGCGGAGCGGAGCAGGAACTCAGCTCCCTTTTCACCCATCAGCTTTTTGAGCTCCTCGGGATCCGCATGGGCAAGCTCGCCAATCGTGTAGATGCCGCCGGTGTTGAGACGCTCGGCGGAGGATTTGCCGCAGTATAAAAGGTCGCGGACGGGAAGCGGCCACATTTTGTCTGGAATTTCCTCGCGGAAAAGGGTATGAACCTTATCGGGCTTCTCAAAGTCGCTCGCCATCTTCGCCAGTAGCTTGTTGTTGCCGATGCCGACGTTCACGGTGAAGCCGAGCGTATCCTTTATGAGGTCCTTGATTTCATAGGCCGTTTTGATCGGGTCGGGATAGATGCGGCTTGTGCCGGTCATATCGAGGAAGCACTCGTCGATGGAGTATTCCTCAACCGATGGCGCGTAACTGCGGCAAATGTCCTTAAAGGCCTTCGAGCACTGCTTATACCATTGGAAATCAGGCGGCGCGACATAGAGCGTCGGGCATTTGCGAAGCGCCTGCGAAACCGGCTCGGCGGTCTCGATATGAAACCGTTTGGCAGGAATGGATTTGGCAAGGACGATGCCGCTTCTCGTGCCGGATTCGCCGCCGATGATTGAGGGAATCAGTCGAAGATCGGACTCGCCGTTTGCAAGCCTCTTCACGGAGGTCCAGGACAGAAAGGCGCTGTTTACATCAATGTGAAAGATTAAGCGTTCCATGAGACCTCCTTTCATGATTCGGTCATACTTTGAAAAAGCGCCGGGACTGATGCCCCGGCGCTTAAGGCTACTGGTTCTTTACGGGACTCTTTCGGAAAAAATCCCTGATGATTCCGGGATGGAACAGCAGAAGAATCGGGAACAGTTCCAAACGTCCCGCCAACATGTCAAACATCAAAACAATCTTGCTAAGCACGCCGAAATGTGCGTAATTCTGCGTTGGGCCGACCATTTCAAGACCGGGACCGATGTTGTTGAACGTCGCAATGACCGCCGTGAAGTTCGTGACCATGTCCTTTCCCTCAAACGAAATGAGAAGGACGGATGTGGCAAAGAGGACGAAGAACGTAATCAGGTACACGTTGACGGCACGTACAACCTCGTGCTCAACGGGCTTGTCCTCAAAACGGACCTTGCGGACCGACTTCGGATGCAGGTAGGAATTCAGTTCCTTTATAACGGTTTTAACGGCAATGCAGATCCGGCTTACCTTGATGCCGCCGCCCGTGCTGCCCGCGCAGGCGCCGATGAACATGCAGGTTACTAAAACGGTTCTCGCGGTAGCGGGCCATGCGTCAAAGTTGACGGTCGCAAAACCGGTCGAGGAGGCAAGCGAGCTGACCGCGAAAACAGAGTGCCGCAGGGCATCCGCCGTGCTGCCGAACGTTTTCGCAATGTTCAGGAAAATGATGACAGTCGCACCGGTAAGGTAGACGAGATAGGCACGGACTTCTTCGCATTTGAGCGCTTTTTTGACCTGTCCGAATAAGAGCAGGTAATAAAGGTTGAAGTTGACACCGAACAGAATCATGAAGACGGCAACCACCCACTGTATGTATGGCGAGAAGCTTAACAGGCTGTCGTTTTTGACGCCGAAGCCGCCGGTGCCTGCGGTTGCGAGTCCGGTGTTGACAGACTCGAAAAGGGTCATTCCGCCCAAGAGCAGAAGGATGATTTCGAGAACGGTCATCGCAAAATAAATGATATACAGAATCTTTGCGGTCTGGCGAACCTTAGGGACAAGCTTGCCGACGGAGGGCCCCGGGCTTTCCGCGCGCATGATGTTCATGTGGGAACTGCCGCTTGAAGGCATGATGGCAAGCAGGAATACAAGAACGCCCATGCCGCCGATCCAGTGCGTCAGGCTTCGCCACATCAGTGCGGTATGGCTCAGTTCCTCGACAGCGGGGACGATGGAGGCTCCCGTCGTGGTAAAGCCGGACACCGTCTCGAACAAGGCGTTTTCAAACCTCGGAATCTCGGTGCTCAGCCATAACGGAAGGCAGCCGAACAGAGACATCAGAATCCAGCTCAGGCCCGTGATAACACAGCCTTCCTTGAGATAGAAGACATTGTCCTTTGCCTTACGGATGCGGAACAGAAATCCGACAAGAAAACAGAGGGCAGCAGTGCCGAGATAGTACCAGCCGACCGATTCCCGGTAACAAAGCGCCGTAATGACGGGAATCAGAAGAAGAACGGCCTCAATCTCGAGAACGGAGCCCAATATGTTTCGAATCATGGCACGATTCATGAACGATAACCTCCCGACGGTTCCGTCGGAACCGTCTGTATGAATGACCCGCTGCGGGTCCGAAGGGTTTTATGCGAGAATGTCCTGCAGATCACGGAACCCGGAATGCGTGGTGACAACGGTTACCTCGTCGCCGACTTCGATGGTGTCCTGACCGGAAGGAATCATGATATGGCCGTCCCGGTTGATGCAGGCAATGACAAGATTGTCTTTTTTGTTCAGCTTGAAAAGCGGCGTTCCGGTAACCGGAGACTCCTCGGTAACTTCAAATTCCAGCGCCTCCACCCGGTGGTCCGCAAGGTGATACAGCGTTTCGATGTTGCTGTTTCGGGATTCTTTCTTGGCACGGACATAAGCGACAATCGCTTCGGCACATATATATCTGGGATAAATGACACTGCCGAGCTCAAGGCTTCCGACGACGCTCTTGAAGTTCAGGTGATTGATCTTCGTGATGACCTTTGCCTCGGAAATCTTCTTGGCATTTAACGTCAACAAAATATTCTCCTCGTCACTGCCGGTGAGCGGCACGAACGAGTCGGCGGAACGGATGCCTTCTTCAAACAGGAGGTCTTCCTCGGTGCCGTCTCCGCAGATGACGGTTGCCTTCGGCAGAAGAATGCTTAATTCCTCGCAGCGTGTGCGGTTCTTTTCAATCAGCTTGACGGAAACGCCCTGATGGAGCAGTGCGGAAGCAAGGTAATAAGCCGCTTTGCCGCCGCCGATGATCATCGTGTTCTTGGCCTGGCGGGTCGGAATTCCGATCTGTTGCAGGAAGGAAAGGACGTCCTTTCGGGCACCGATGAACGAGAGAGTGTCACCGCTTTTTACGATAAAGTGACCGGAAGGAATGTAGACCTCGCCGCCGCGTTCCACGACGCAGATAACCATGCTGGCGATGATGGACTTACCGAGTTCGGCAATGGAACGTCCGTCAATCATGTTGCCTTCCGGAATCTTGAACTTAATCAGTTCGGCCTGACCGTGGGCAAAGGAGTTGACCTCAAGCGCAGAAGGAAGGGAAAGAATACGCGAGATTTCCTTCGCGGTTTCGTACTCGGGATTGATGACCATCGCAAGGCCGAGTTTCTCACGAAGGTAAGGTACCTCCTTGCTGTAATCGGGGGTACGGACACGCGCAATGGCAGAGCAGCGGCCGACCATCTTCGCGACCGTGCAGCACAGAAGGTTCAGTTCGTCGGAGTCGGTAACCGCAATCAGAAGATCCGCGCTTTCGATACCTGCTTCCATCTGAATCGTGTAACTTGCACCGTTACCGCAGATTCCCATGATGTCATAGGAATCGGTAAGCGACTGGATGATGGAGGCTTTCCGGTCAATTACGGTGATGTCATGGCCTTCCTTGTACAGCTGCTCAATCAGCGTGCTGCCGATCTTTCCGCCGCCGACGATGATGATGTGAAGTCCGTCTTTCAGTGTTTTGTGACTGCTCATAAAGAATCCCTTCCGAAGTGACGTGGGACGGCCTTCGGCCGCCGCAAAAATCCTTCCTTCTATTATACTCCCGAAGGTTAAGAAAAACAAGACAAAGCGTGCAAGTAAGTTCGCTAAGGAGGCTTTTCTTTACTTTTCCTGCGTTTTGCAGTATAATATTCACGTTGTTTTGACAGCATCCGAAAAGGCCGTAATACCGGCCCTTCGGAAACGGACAGGGATGGGAGAGAATTCATGTCGGCTCATAAACCGAGACGGAGGCTTTCTTCGTTTCAAATCATCATCATAGCATTTGCCGGAGTCATCCTCGCGGGAGCGCTTCTTCTGATGCTTCCGATTGCCTCAAAAAGCGGGCAGTGGACGTCATTTTGGGACACGCTTTTCACCTCGACGTCCGCCGTATGCGTGACGGGGCTCGTGGTAAAGGACACGGCGACTTATTGGTCGTACTTCGGGCAGGGGCTGATTCTTTTCATGATTCAGATCGGCGGCATCGGCGTCATTGCCGTTGCGCTTTTCATTGCGACGATTTCCGGCAGAAAGCTTTCGCTCATGCAGCGAAGCGCCCTGCAGGACAGCATTTCCGCGCCGACCATCGGCGGGGTTGTGCATCTGTCGAAATTTGCCGTTCTGACGGTATTTCTGATTGAACTGGTCGGAGCAGTTGCCCTGCTTCCGGCTTTCTGCATCGAATACGGGGCTTCGGGAATCTGGATGGCGTTCTTCCATTCGATTTCAGCCTTCTGTAACGCGGGCTTCGATCTGATGGGAAGCCGCTCCGGGCAGTTTTCGTCACTGACATCAATGGCAGGAAATCCCGGCGTCGTCATTCCGATCTGCCTTTTAATCATCATCGGCGGCATCGGCTTTCTGACATGGCGGGACATCCGCGAGCATAAGTTCCGCTTCAAACGCTACCGCATGCAGAGTAAGGTCGTTTTGGTGACCTCGGCAATCCTGATTGTCGGACCGATGCTCTGGCTGTTCTTCGGCGAGTATGCGGATTCCCCCATGGGCGAGAGACTCTGCCTGTCGCTGTTTCAGGCGGTCACGCCGAGAACGGCAGGTTTTAATACTGCGGATCTTTCGGCGCTTTCCGGCATCGGGCGCATGCTGATCATTGTTCTGATGCTGATTGGCGGTTCGCCGGGATCCACGGCCGGCGGTATGAAAACTACGACGGTGGCTGTGTTATTTGCCAATGCCACAACGGTCTTTCGGCGCAGGAAGAATGCCGAGATGTTCGGCAGGCGCATCGATGACGGAACCGTGAAAAGTGCTTCCACGATACTGGTGCTTTACCTTTTCCTGGCGATTACCGGCGCCTGTGTCATTAGTGCGACGGAGGGGCTTCCGTTTGAACCCTGCCTTTTTGAGACCGGATCGGCTGTTGCGACGGTCGGACTTTCTTTGGGACTGACGCCGACACTCGGCATGCTGTCCCGTGCGATTTTGATCGTGTTGATGTTTTTGGGACGTGTCGGCGGACTGACGCTTATTTATGCGGCGGTTTCCGGGCGTAACGCGGAAGTGTCGAAGAGCCCTGAGGAGAAGATTGTTGTCGGCTGACGACGCTTCGGATTGGAGGAAAATATGAAATCCGTTCTTTTAATCGGTGTGAACAATTTCGGATTCATGATGGCCAGAAAGCTGAACGAGCTCGGGCATCAGATCATGGCAGTGGACAGAAACGAGGCGCGCATCAACAGCATCATGCAGTATGTGACCGATGCGCAGATTGGGGACAGCACGAGCGAGGTGTTCTTAAGGCAGCTCGGCGTGAGCAACTATGACGTGTGCATCGTCGCAATCGGCGGCGATTTCCAGAGCTCCCTTGAGACGACATCGCTTCTTAAGGAGCTCGGCGCGAAATTCGTCATCTCCCGTGCGGACCGCGAGGTGCAGGCTAAGTTCCTGCTTCGAAACGGCGCGGACGATGTCATCAATCCCGAGAAACAGGTTGCCGAATGGGCTGCCATCCGCTATACGTCGGATCACATCCGTGACTACATCAAGCTGGATGACCAGCACGCCATTTTCGAAGTGACGGTGCCGGAAGCCTGGATTGGAAGAACCATCGGTAACATCGATATCCGAAAGAAATACGGTATCAACATTCTGGCCATCAAGCAGGACGGAAAGATGACGCTTCAGATCACGCCGGATTCGGAACTCGACGAAGACATGACCATGCTTGTGTTCGGTGACCGGAAGGCGATTCAGAAGTGCTTCAGAATCTGACAGCGGAGCAGTCAAAAAGACCGATGATCGGAGGACCTTATGGACGAATGTAAAGTTTGCGGACGCAAAAATCCATTGGAGGATGCGAATTTCTGCTATTATTGCGGCGCTTCCTTAAAGGACGGCGCAGCGGTTAGTATTGAGAAGCCGGAAGCAGAGAAGGCGGAAGAGACTCCCGCAGCTGACCTGACCCGCGAGAAGAGACCTTTTACCGTCAAGCACTGGCTCGGGCTTTTCCTGTGCCTGTTAATCCCTCTTTACGGATGGATCGCATTTATCGTTATCGCGCTGATCAGCGCGTTCGGGGCAAATGCCACGGACGAACGCCGCTCCTTCGCCAAAGCGTTTCTTCTCTTCATCGTGATTGCCGTGATTGTCATAGCACTCGAGATGATGTACATTCAAAATCATCCGGAGCTCCTTGCGGAGTACAACAAGATGATAGAATCGATGTCGAAATAAAAACTTTCAGGGCCGCAGGCCCTGTTTTTCAGGAGGCGCAATACATTGCCGATTTATGATTTTCATGCCCACATCTACCCGGAGAAAATCGCGCAGAAGGCGGTCGAGGGAGTGGGACATTTCTACAATCTCAACATGCACGAAAACGGAACGGTGCCGCGGCTTTTGGAGCTCGGCGACGAGGCCGGAATCGACCGGTTCATCGTACATTCCGTTGCAACCGGAGCAAGACAGGTCGCAAGCGTGAACGATTTCATCTCAGCGACGGTTAAGGAGCATCCGGACCGTTTTGTCGGTTTCGGCACAATGCACGCGGATTTCGAAGACAAATGCAAAGAAGCCGACAGGATGGTTGCGTTAGGACTCTCCGGAGTCAAGATTCATCCGGATTCGCAGCTCTTTTTTGTGGATGACCCGCGCATGTTCGAGTTTTACGAATGCATTGAGGGACGCCTTCCGATTCTTGTACACTGCGGCGATTACCGTTATGAATTCGACTCGCCCGAGCATGTCAGAAACGTGCTTAAGCGCTTCCCGAAGCTGACCTTCATCGCGGCGCACTTCGGCGGCTGGTCAGTGCAGGATCTGGCAGTGGAATACCTGCTTGATACCGGCTGTTATCTGGACTGCAGCAGCTCGATGATGTACCTCGGAAACAGACGCTCGAAGGAACTGATTCGCATGTACGGCGCGGAGCGCTTCCTGTTCGGCTCCGATTACCCGATGTGGAATCCGGTCAGCGAGCTTAACCGGCTGAAAAGCCTCGGGCTGACGGAAAGAGAACTGAACCTGATGCTCTCCGAAAACCCGGAGAAGATTCTGAACAAAAAATAGTATGTTAGGGCCGGGAGGTTTTCTGCCTCCCGGCTTATGTTTTTCTTTCCTTTTCCGGGAGAATATGGTAAAGTAATAATATCTATGGGAATACGAAAACTCGAAGGGGGTTGGTCTTATGAAACTCGGCAAAGAAAGACTGGTCGTTTACTTACTGTGCCCTCTGCTTTTGGGTGCTCTTTTGGTGATTGCCACGCTCGGAGGGTATCTGATCAGCAGGGAAGCGGGAACGATGTGTCTGATTGTGACCGTCATTTACTATGCCCTTGCCCTGTTTTTCTATTTCTATCACCGGACCGGAATTCTCCGGGATTATTCCGATTTCGCCATGGATTACAACAAGGCGCAGCGTACCGTCATCGAGGAGATGAAGACGCCGTATGCCGTTTTGAATTCCGAAGGAACCGTCATTTTCAGCAATGCGGAATTCCGTGAAATCAGCCGCAAGTCCCACCGCGGATATAGCATCCGTGAGCTCCTTCCGGGTGTCAAGGCATTTTCCATTCCGAAGCAGACCGGTGAAGAGCGGAATTACCGCGCCGTCATCGGGGATAAGCATTTCCGCGTATACATGAAGACGTTAAGCGATGCTTCCATCGGCGAGGATCTGAAGAAACAGAAGGTCACGGATTCGAAGGGACGCCGGCCGGATTACCCGGTTGCCGTATTTCTGTACGACGAGACCGAAATCCGCATGTTGAAGCAGGAGAACTACGAGAACCGTCAGATTTGCGGACTTCTCTATATCGATAACTATGACGAAGTTTTGGAGACAGTGGACGAGGTTAAGCGTTCCCTGCTGACCGCACTTGTTGACCAGAAGATCAACAAATACATGACCGGCATCAACGCCCTGATCAAGAAGATTGAGAAGGACAAGTATTTCTTTGTATTCCAGAACAAGTATCTGTCCGAGCTTACCGACCGGAAGTTCTCGATTCTCGAGGAGGTCCGTTCCGTTAACCTCGGTACCGCGGAATCCGTGATTACCGTCAGCATCGGTCTCGGCGTGAATGCACCGAGCTATGCCGTAAGTTATGAATATGCGCGTGCCGCAATCGACCTTGCACTCGGCCGTGGCGGTGACCAGGCCGTCATCAAGGACGGTGACAACATCACCTACTACGGCGGCAAGAGTGAATCCGTTGAGAAGAGCACGAGAGTTAAGGCGAGGGTTAAGGCGCACGCCCTTCGTGAGCTGATGGAAGCCAAGGATGTCATTTACATCATGGGCCATGCCAACAGCGATGTTGACGCGTTCGGCGCCTGCATCGGTGTGTACCGGATTGCGAAGCACCTCGGCAAGAAGGCGCATGTTGTCGTGAACGAGGTCGGCAGTTCCGTCCGCCCGATGATTACGCAGTTCTTCAATTCGACCGATTATGAAGAGGACATGTTCATCAGTAACCTGAAGGCACTTGAGCTCGCACAGCCTGAGGATCTTCTCGTCATCGTAGACGTAAACCGCCCGAGCATCACCGAATGTCCCGAGCTGGTTGACCATATTCACGATATCATTGTGCTCGACCATCACCGTCTGACGACGGATTCCATCGACAATGCACAGCTTTCCTACGTCGAGCCGTATGCAAGCTCCGCGTGTGAACTGGTTGCGGAGATTCTGCAGTACATCGGCGACGGACTGAAGATCCGGCCGCTTGAGGCGGAAGCCATGTATGCGGGCATCATGATCGATACGAACAACTTCCTGACGAAGACCGGGGTGCGTACCTTTGAAGCAGCGGCGTTCCTCAGAAGAAACGGTGCCGACATCACGAAGATCAGGAAGGCTTTCCGGATGGATATGAACGAATATCTCGAGAAGGCAAAGGCGATTGCCGGAACGGAAATCTACCTGGATTCCTTCGCGCTTGCTATCTGCGAGGCGGAAAATGTGGAGTCGCCTACCGTGCTCGGCGCCCAGGTTGCCAATGATTTGATGGAAATCAACGGCATTCGTGCCTCATTTGTCTTCACACCCTATAAGGATAAGATTTATGTCAGCGCCCGTTCGGTTGACGAGGTCAACGTTCAGGTGGTTATGGAGAAGCTCGGCGGAGGCGGCCATATGACCGTTGCCGGCACCCAGTTTACCGACATTGATGCGGAGGAGGCGGTCCGCAGGGTGAAAGCCGTCCTGTATTCCATGCAACGAGGAGGAGAATTATAATGGATGTCATTTTGCTCCAGGATGTAAAGGCGCTCGGAAAGAAGGGCGAGATTGTGAAGGTAAGCGACGGCTACGCCCGGAACTTCATCCTTCCCAAGAAGCTCGGTCTTGAGGCCAACGCAAAGAATTTGAATGATTTGAAGCTGCAGAAGGCCGCACAGGCCAAGTTTGAAAAGGAACAGCTTGAAGCCGCGCAGGCGCTCGGCGCACAGATTTCCGGAAGCACGGTTGTGCTTCGCATCAAGACCGGAGAAAACGGCCGTGTATTCGGTTCCGTTTCCGTCAAGGAAATCGCCGAGGCGATGAAGGAACAGCTGAATCTCGATGTGGATAAAAAGAAGATTTCCCTTGCCAATCCGATCCGGAACGAGGGAACGTTCTCGGCAGCAGTTAAGCTGCATCCGCAGGTAACCTCGGAACTGACCGTAAAGGTGGAAGGAATCTGAAATGGATGAGGCGATGATCAAACGGGTACCGCCCCACAGCACAGAGGCGGAGCATTCCGTTATCGGGTCCATGATGATGGACCGGGAAGCCATCGTGACAGCATCGGAAATCCTCACACCCGAAGATTTCTACGACAAGACGATGGGGACCTATTTTAAGGCTCTTACCGGCCTTATGAGCGAAAACGTGGAAGCGGATTTCGTAACGGTACAGGAGCGTATGAGAGGGCTGCAGGTGCCGGAGGAGCTTTGCTCCTTAGAGTACATCGGCAATCTGCTCGATTCCGTTCCGTCGGCCGCCAATGTCAAATACTATGCCGAAATCGTCAGGGAGAAGGCAAGACTTCGTAAGTTCATCAAGTCTGCCGAGGAAATGACCGGTTCGGCCTACATGGATAAAGAAGATGCCGGGGCCCTGTTTGAGCGGGCCGAAAAGGAATTCTTCACAATCTTCCAGGAGGGCGGCTCGGCAGAAATCACCCCGATTAACGAGGTGGCGGTTAAGGCCATTGAGAATATCGAAGCGGCATATAGGAATAAGGGTACCGTTACCGGTATTGCGACCGGCTTTATCGATCTTGACTATAAGACGGCGGGTCTTCAGCCTTCCGATCTGATTCTGATTGCGGCGCGTCCTTCCATGGGTAAGACCGCATTTGTCTTAAACCTTGCCGATAACATTGCCGTGAAGCACCACATTCCGACGGCAATCTTCAGTTTGGAAATGAATGCCGTATCCCTTGTAAACCGTCTTCTGGCCATGCAGTCGAGCGTGGACGCCCAGAAGATCCGTACCGGTAATCTTGAGGATTCCGAGTGGGATACGCTTGTACAGTCTGCAAGAATCATCGGCGATTCCGCTTTGATGATTGACGATACGCCGGCCATCTCGCCGCAGGAGCTCCGATCCAAGTGCCGTAAGATGAAGCTGGAGAACAATCTGCAGCTTGTCATTATCGACTACCTGCAGCTGATGAGCGGCGGTAAGAGATCGGAATCCCGCCAGCAGGAGGTTTCCGAAATCAGCCGTTCCTTAAAGGCGCTTGCCCGTGAGATTAACTGCCCGGTCATCGCGCTTTCGCAGCTGTCCCGTAAGGTTGAAGAGCGTGACGATAAGAGGCCGATTCTTTCCGACCTTCGTGACTCCGGCGCCATCGAGCAGGATGCCGACCTTGTAATGTTTCTGTACCGTGATGATTATTATCATAAGGATTCCCCGAAGCAGGGCATTACCGAGGTCATCATCGGCAAACAGCGAAACGGCCCGATCGGAAACATCGAGCTCGGCTTCCAGTCGAACCTCACCCGCTTCGTCAATTTGGAAAGAACAAAGAAAAGAGATTAAAAAAGAACGATGCCGCGACTTTCGTCGCGGCATCGGGTTTTTTATGATTGCTTAGATTAGCCTTCGGAAATAGCAGACATCGGACACTGAGCTGCACAAGAGCCACACTCAAGGCAAGCATCCGCATCAATTTCGTACTTGCCGTCACCCTCGCTGATAGCGCCAACGGGACAAGCATCTGCGCAGGAACCGCAAGCTACACAAGCGTCACCAATTACATAAGCCATATTCAGTAACCTCCTATCCATTACTCGACGTTCTCTTGCCGTCAGCAACATTATATTTCAAATTTCCGGGGAATGCAAGTAAATTTTTTTTACATTTTTGTGATCATTCTGTTTCCTGAAGAAAAGTCGTCACATTTTCCGCGAAGTATTGACGGAGAGGTTACAGGTCGGGTATAATGAAATCGGAAACCGATGCGGTTTTCGGAAAAGGAGTTAAATTATGATTACGAAAGACATGAAAATCGGTGACATCATCCGCAAGAATTTTGAGGTTGTGGAGATCCTGATGGCATCCGGAATGCATTGCGTAGGTTGTCCTTCCGCTCAGGGAGAGACTCTTGAACAGGCCTGCATGGTACATGGCATTGACAGCGATGAGCTGGTTGACAAGATCAACGAGTTTTTGGAGTGTGCACCGGCGTAGGACCTTTTTGTTCGGAAAGGAAGCGCTAGTATGAAGATCAGAAACATCGGAATCAATACAAGACACGGAAGTTCGTTCGATGATATCCACCTGAACAGGGCCGGTTTCTGGCTTTTTTCCGTGTTTAAATCGAGAGGCATATATATCGTTGACGGTGTGACCTATGAGATCACGCCTCCTTCGTATGCGCTGGTAAGACCTGATGCGGATGTTACTCTTCGATCGCTCGCGAAAGAAGAGGTTGTGGTCAGCTGGATTACCTGCGACATCGATGAGGAAGAAGCTGAGATTCTTACAAAGTGCGGTGTCCTGATTAATGCCCCCGTTCCGATTAACTCGGTGACGGAGGCAGACGAACTGTTTGCAATCGCGAATTATGAGCACTACCTGAACGATTCCGTGCATATCCAGCTTGAGTCCCATATGCTTGCGGTCATCATGCTGATGCTTGTGCGTCAGATGAAGAACCGTGAGGACAGTTACGGAATCAACAGAAGCCGTCTGGAGCTTTTGAACCAGTTGCGTGTGGACATCTACAACAACCCGGGCATTGAGAGATCCGTAGACAGCATGGCGGAGCAGATCGGTGTCAGCCGGTCGGGCTTCCAGCATATGTACAAAAAGGTGTTCGGAATTCCGGTTTCCGCGGATGTCATTAACGCGAGAGTCAGTCTTGCCAAGCTGCTTTTGGCCAACACCAAGTGCACGCAGCGTGAGATTGCCGAACGGTGCGGTTACGCAACGGTATTCTATTTCATGAGGCAGTTTAAGGAAGCAACCGGCATGACACCTGGCGATTACAGAAAGAACGGAACAGGAGAATAAAAGCCCGAAGCGAAAGCTTCAGGCTTTTTTCATGGAAAATGCGACGCCGGATACCGGCAATCAGTTGCTCAGCGCATCAATCAGGCCCTTGAGGCCTTTTTCTTTGTAAACGTCTTTGTAGTAGGAGACTTCCTCGAAAATCAGCCCGTCAATGACCTTCATGCCGAGAAGCTCAACCGGTGCTTTGTCATCGGTCATGATGCGGCCTCCGCCGTGATAGCGGACAAGATTCGCATCAATCCGTTTCATCAGCTGAACAATGTCGCCGTCGCTCTCGAGCGCTGCGTTCTGATGAAACCGATCCATCAGCTCCGGATGATCGGAAGCAAATAAAACGGTATTGGAGGAGTCGGGGACGTCGATTGTGTAAACCTGCGGGAATACCGAAGCAATGGTGTCACAGAGATGCGCGTTGATGGAATCCTCACCGCCGCCGCGCATATTCAGGTTTACGACCATCACGCCGTTCTCCGTCAGGTGGTCGTGCACAAGCCGGAAGAATTCGACGGAGGACATCTGAAAGGGAATCGTGATGTCCTGGTATGCATCGACCATGATGACGTCGTAGCGGTTTTGATCGACATTTAAAAAGGCGCGTCCGTCATACGTGTAGACGGGAATGTCATCCGTTAAGGCAAAATATTCCTTCGCGAGCTCGGTGATCCTTCCGTCAATCTCGACGCCGGTGAACCGGATGCTGTCGAAGTAGCGGTTGCACTGCGTGGCATATGTGCCGGTTCCCATGCCGAGAACGAGAATATCCATGCAGTCGCGTTCGTTAAGCCCTGCCATCATCGGTGCGGCCATCGCATAGTCGTAATACGCATTCGTGAGAACGCGTTCCTTGCGGTAGACGGACTGGACGCCGAAGAGAACGTTCGTGGAAAGGGAAACCTCGTAATCGTTCTCGTAAACCTGCAGATAATTGTAAACGGATTCACCTTCGTAAGTCAGGTCCTTGTCCCAGAAGGCGAAGCTGTCATTGTGGCCGAAGATGCAGCAGAGAAGGAAGATGATGACGGCAACAGGGACCTTCTTCATCTTCTTAACGGCAATGCCCGAGCTGATGAAATAAACGAGGGACAGAAGCAGAAGAATGCCCGCAAAGAGCAGGAACGTGATGGCGGTGCCGACCGCGGGAATCGTCACGAAGGTCGGGACAAATGTGCCGATGATGCTTCCGACGGTGTTGAAGGCGTTCAGGTTGCCGACGGTCTTGCCGCTGTCATCGAGGCTGTCAACCGTGACCTTCACTAGTGACGGGGTGACGGTGCCCAGCAAAAAGAGCGGGAAGACGAAGATGACCATGCAGGCGGCAAAGCCCGCAATGATCAGAAAGTTGCTGTTGACGGAGAAAATCAGAAGAACCGAGATGCCGACAATGATATACTTGCCGACGACCGGAATCAGGGCAATCCAGATGGCCGCAATCAGGATTCTCACATACAGCCGGTCGGGATTCGGGTTTTTATCGGCGGCATGTCCGCCGTAGATATTGCCGAGTGCCATGGCAATCATGATGGTGCCGATGATGATGGTCCAGACAATCTGTGAAGAACTAAAATATGGCGCAAGCAAACGACTTGCGCCAAGTTCTACTGCCATAACGGACATTCCGGCAAAAAATTCGGTCAGATACAAATACAGCTTATTGCGTAATATGGGACGCTTCTGTTGCATGGTTCCTCCCCCGTAATCCTCAGAAATCGGAAAGCTGTGCGATGACATCGTCGGTCATCAGGCATGCATAATGCTCCTGGCAGAACAGGATATCCGCCTTCGGAAGCATCTCGCCGTACTCGCAGGCGATGTTGCACATCCGGTTGAAATCCCGTGCCGTGGTGCCAAGCAAGAAGAAGCAGAGCAGATACGAGCGGTCCTTATCGGTCCGGTACAAAACGCCGGGGCCGGAGTAGAAGTCACGAACGGCTTTGGCAAATGCCACGAGGTTGTCAAGACTTCTGAACCGGAAGCATTTGGACTCGAGGACGGTCGCCTCGGCCTTCTTCTTGTCGACGGTTCCGTCCTCTGCGGTAAATTCCGCAATGCGCTTACGAAGCGTTTCGAGAACGTTGTTGTCAAGGTGGTTGAGACCCGGAAGCACGGCATCGTCACGTTCTTCTTCCTCTTCCTCGGTTTCCTCCTTATGATAGGGAGTGAAAGAGGAGAATCTCGTATCGATTTCTTCGGGGTTATCGACTTTGGTGATAATCAGAACCAAGGATTCCGCGGAGGTCGGGATGGCTTCAATCATGAGCGGCATGTTCTCCGCTTCAAAATTCAGCTCCTCCGATGCCCGTTCCATCATGTCGCGGAACAGTTCCTTCGCCTTGCCGGAGCCGTAGGCAAATTCACTGAGCTTCAGATGACGCTCTGCGAGATCCTGAGGATTTAAGGTGCAACGGATTTGGTTTTCATTGATCTTTTCAATCTTCATATGCCTGTACTCCTTTCTTTTGGTTAATTCTATTATACCATTTTTAGTACTGAAAGTATAAGGTAAATGTGCTGCAAAGTCAATGAACTTTTTGTGAAAAGTGCCGAGCCGCAAAACGCCTGATTTCCTTGCATTTTCCATAAGCTACAAAAAAGAAATGCATCCTTGTTTCTTTCGCCGATGGAATATCCGCGCGGCGTTTTCTATACTTTAAGTGCAGCAGGTTTTTGAAGATGAAACGTTAATAAAAAACGGTTCCGGGAATGTGGGAAGGTATACTGCGGGGTGATCTCTTATCTGAAACGGAACCCGCCGCCCCGATAGTTGTAACGGGCAGCGGAAACAGCACCTGCAGCGGATTCTTTCGCCGGGAAGCAATATCAATCGGGAACACCCGTCCTCACACGCAGGCTTCCCGGGCGGGAGATTTCACCGTTTTTTCTTTTCTTTCGGGCTGAAATATGGTATAATGCCACGTGAAGCTTGCGAAAAGCAGGAGGAGAAACATGAGAAGAACGACCCGGCTGACCGCATGCCTGCTGGCACTTTTATTGCTGACGGCATGTACAATTGACAGAGGCGCGGACGGCGACAAGAAGGACAGGGGACCGAAGGCATCCACCGAGAAGGCGGACCTGCAGACCTACTATAAGCTGTCGGATGCACTGTATCTGACGGTGATTGACGGTGTTGTCAATGAGGACCGGTCCATTAAGAGTGACGGGCAGGTTTATATTCCGTACAGCGTTGCGAAGAGCCTGGATGCCCGCTTTTACTATAATAAGACAGAAGAGCAGATGATCATCACCACACCGACGGATGTCCTGGTGTATAAACCGAACAGCACCGAGCATACGGTGAACGGTCTGTATGTCAGCGATACCGTTCCGATGTTCCGCGCGTTCGATTCGAGACTGTATGTTTCGACGGAAGTGTTCGCCGAGTATTCCGATGTCAGCACGGTGCTGTTGTCGGGACCGCAGAGAGTGGTTCTGTTCCGGAACGGCGTGGCATTTTCCTCCGTGACCGCGGCGAAGGACACGGCCATCCGGATCGGGACCTCGTTTGAGCAGGATATTGTGACGGAACTCAAGGCCGGTGACAGGGTCATCTCGACCGGAGAGAATAAGAACGGATTCATTTCAGTTTCCACTTCGGACGGACAGGTCGGTTATGTGGCGCTTTCCGATATGACCGAAGCGGGAGATTGGATGCTTCAGCCGAGCACGAAGAATTACCGCCGGATCGGACTTCCCGAGGGAACCGTTCATCTGATGTGGCATCAGATGTGGTCGAAGCTCGGCGCGAACGATCTTCGCGTGGCGCTTTCGGACACGCAGGGCATCAATGTCATCTGCCCCACGTGGTTTGACTTTAAGGATACGGACGGCAATATTACGACTTTAGCCGATGCTTCCTATGTGGAGGAGGCACACCGGCAGGGGCTGCTCGTATGGGCGCTGTGCAGCGATTTTGCAGCCGATGTCAAAGGCTATGACATTCTGTCCCATACCGTATCCCGTAACGCGCTTGAGGACAATCTGGTTGCAGAGACGGTAAGAGTCGGAGCCGACGGCATCAACCTTGACTTCGAGTTCATCACGAAAGATTCGGCGCCGCATTATCTGCAGTTCATCAGAGAGCTTTATATCAAGTGCAGAAAGAACGGACTGAGCCTTTCGACGGACAACTTCGTTCCGAATGCAGGCAAGGCGCATTACCAGCTTGCGGACCAGGGCTACGTTCTCGACTATGTGATTTTCATGGCATATGATGAACATTATAAGGGCTCTGAGGCGGGCTCTGTGGCATCTTATCCGTGGGTGGAGAGTGCCGTGAAGAGTGCCGTAAAGCTTGTGCCGGCGGAGAAGGTTGTTCTCGGCATTCCGCTTTTCAACCGTGTCTGGATGACCGACAAGGACGGAAAGCTCACGCTTGAGAGCGGCGGCATGACCAAGATTGCCGAGGCGGCGTATAAGAACGCTACGCCGACGTGGGACGAGGTTTGCAAGCAGTATTACGCGGAATACAAACAGAATGATATCCGCTATCAGTACTGGATTGAGGATAAGGAATCATTGAAGTATAAGCTTGATTTGATTCCGGCCTATCACCTTGCGGGTTACGCCGGCTGGAAGCTGGGGCTCGAGTCTTCCGATGTGTGGAGTCTTCTGAGTCAGTACTAAAAGGAATAAACGGATAGAATAAACGGGCTGTCTGAGGACAGCCCGTTTTTTATGAGAAGGATCCAAAAGTCAGCGCCATTCGCCTTCCTCCCCGACGGGAGAGGGCTCGGGCGCTTCGGGGAACTTGCTGTATAAAAGCTTCAGCGTAATCGGCGTGATGACCGATGAAACAAGAATCAGCAGGATTACGCTTGTAAAGTACTTGGCTTCAATCATGCCCGTGGCCAAGCCCTTCTGGGCGATAATCAGGGCAACCTCGCCTCTTGTCATCATGCCGCAGCCGATTTTTAAGGAATCTGACCAGCTGAAGCGGGAAACCCTTGCTATGAAGCCGCAGCCAATGATTTTCGTGGACATGGCAACAATGACAAAGCAGACCGAGAAGCCGAGAAGCGGAACGATGTCCGAGGGCGAAATGTCAGTCTTAATGCCGATGCTGGCGAAGAATACCGGACCGAACAGCATATAAGAGTTGATGTCCATTTTCTCGGCAATGTATTTGGAGTCGCGGACGTTGCAAAGGATGATGCCCGCGGCAAATGCGCCGGTGATGTCGGCGATTCCGAAAAACTCTTCCGCGCTGAAAGCCATGAAAAGGCACAGAGCCAGGCCCGCAATCGGGATTCGCCTCGTGTGCGGATGCCTTGCATCGTACCAGCGGAATGCGCGGTATACAATGTATCCGAATACGACTACCCAGATGAAGAAGAGGAATGTATGAAGAACGGTCTGTCCGGGGGTAATGCTCTTGTCTCTCAGGCCGAGGACAAATGTGAGGACGACGATTCCGATGACATCATCGATGATGGCGGCACTGAGGATTGTTGTACCTACCTTACCGTTTAAGTAGCCCATTTCCTTAAGCGACTCAACGGTGATGCCGACACTTGTGGCCGTCATGATGCAGCCGATGAGAATGGCATTGGCAAACTGCGGATCGTGGATTCCGATTCCGTAATATACGGCATAAAGAACGGTACCGCCTGCCATCGGAACGGCAACGCCGAAGCAGGCAATCAGGGTGGCAACAAAACCGGAGCTGGCAAGTTTTCTGAGGTTGGTTTCAAGACCGGCGGAGAACATCAGCAAAACAACGCCGATTTCTGCCATCGTGGAAAGGAAGTCAGACGATTTGACCAGACCGAAAACGGACGGCCCGATCAAAAGACCGGCGATGATCTCACCGACAACCTGCGGGGCTTTCAGCTTTCTTGCAAGCATGCCGAAAACTTTTGCGGTGGCGATGATGATTGCCAGATTCAAAAAGACGATATTGCCTTTGTCCATGAAAAGCCTCCGTAGACCCTTTTACCTTAATTAATGCTTCAACTTAAGATTCTATCGTTTTCCACAGGAAAAACAAGAGGCAAAAGACTGAATTTTATGGCATTTTCCGACGTATCATTGGGCATAATGCAACAACGGGGGAATCCGGGGAGGCCTTTCTTTATTGACGGAGACAGGCGATTGTGCTATATTCATTATGGGGGTAAGGGTGTTAAGCAAAGAAAAGGGGATAAGGTATGATTATCGGATTGATAGCGGATGATACGCGTAAGACGCTGATGCAAAACCTCTGTATTGCATACAAGGGGATTTTGGGGAAACATGAACTGTATTCCACTGGCGTAACCGGGCGGATGATTGAAGAAGCCACCAACCTCCATGTGCATAAGTTCCTGGCGGGAAGCCTCGGCGGCGAGCAGCAGCTTGCCATGATGATCGAGCAGAACCAGATCGATATGGTCATCTTTCTTCGGAATGCCGACAAAACCATCAGTTATGATGTGCAGTTCAATTATGTCATTCCGCTGTGCGACGAGTACAGCATCCCGCTTGCGACGAACATCGCGACCGCCGAAATGCTCTTGAAGGGCATGAACAACGGGGATCTGGAATGGAGAAACCTGTACCGCTAGGGCGGTTTACGAAGAAAACACACGCCGAAAGGAGCATTCTAAAAAAGTGCTTGCCTTTCGGCGTTTTCTGTTGTATTATATCCACATTATCGGCATTGTATAAGTGTATACATTAACGGCTTTTGAAGTCGGGGAGGATACAGTCATGGCCAACATGATGGAATTAGACGGAAATTTGAAAGACGATTTTGAGTTCCTGCTCCGGGAGTGCATGAAATCCGGTGTCATCGATCAGAATCTCTATGTGGAATACGATGTAAAGAGAGGCCTTCGTGATTCTAACGGCGCCGGCGTTCTGACCGGTCTTACCGAGATCAGTGACGTTACCGGTACGAAGATGGTTGCCGGCAAGAAGGTTCCCGCGGAAGGCAAGCTTTACTATCAGGGCTACGATGTCCAGGAGATGGTGAAGGGTCTGCAGAACCGCCGCTATGCATTCGAGGAGACCACGTATCTGCTTTTGTTCGGTGAGCTTCCGAGCGAGACGCAGCTGCGTTCTTTTGTCGAACTTATCACGTCGTTCCAGACGCTTTCCAACAAGTTCATCCGTGACGTCATCATGAAGGCGGCCGGTCCGAGCATTATGAACGGGCTGCAGAAGGCTGTGCTGACGCTCTACTCCTATGATGACAAAGCAGACGATATCTCCACGGAGAACGTTTTAAAGCAGTCCATGAACCTGATTGCAAAGCTTCCGCTGATTTCGATTTATGCTTACTGGTCATACCTGCACTTTAAGCAGGATGAAAGCCTGATCATCCGTAACCCCAATCCGGAGTATTCGACCGCTGAGAACATTCTGACGATGCTTCGTGCAGACGGAAGATTTACCGAGCTTGAGGCCCGCGTTCTCGACATCTGCCTTGTGCTTCACGCTGAGCACGGCGGCGGCAATAACTCCACATTTACCACGCACGTTGTTACAAGTGCCGGAACCGATACGTATTCGGCCATGGCAGCAGCCATCGCTTCCCTGAAGGGCTTCCGCCACGGCGGTGCGAACATCAAGGCCCGTAAGATGATTGAGGACCTTGAGGCCAATGTCAAGGATTGGAAGAACGAAGACCAGATTCGCGAATATATTTTGAAGCTTGTCAATAAAGAAGCATTCGACAGAGCCGGTTTGGTATACGGCATCGGACATGCCATTTACACCCTTTCCGATCCCCGTCAGGTCATCCTGAAGGACTATGCGAGAAAGCTTGCCGAAGCCAAGGGCCGCACCGAAGAAATGGAGCTTTACGAGCGCGTGGAGCGCATCGCCAAGGAGGTCATTTCGGAGAACCGTCATCTGTTCAAGCCAATCTGCGCAAATGTTGACTTCTACAGCGGATTTGTGTATGATATGCTTGGAATACCGGAAGAGCTCTACACGCCGATTTTCGCCATTTCGCGTATCAGCGGATGGTCGGCACACCGCCTGGAGGAGATCATCAACAACGGTAAGATCATCCGTCCGGCGTATAAGTATGTAGGTACTCACAAGGATTACTATTATATGCCCGAGCGCGATTGGGACTGATGCAGACCTTTCGTGCGGCATGTGACACGTAAAAGGAGGACAGACCATGGCATTTTTCGGACCCCACAACGCGGAAATCAATCAGGTGAACGCACAGATTAAGGCTGAGAACGGAAAGATTTCCGGCTATCAGTACACCCTCGGTGTTCTGCTTCTCAAGAAGCTCGACGAGGGCATGACTTTTGATGATGAGATTATGCAGCAGTATGAGGCCGTGAAGGCTTCCCGTACTGCGATTGAGAATGCGAACGCAGAGCTTGCAAGAATCCAGCAGCTGATTGCCGATGAGGAAGCAGCCCGTCAGGCTGAGAAGGAGCGCAAGCAGGCAGAGGCCGCAACGCTTCGTGCAGCAAGAGCGGCAGAGCTCGCAGCCAAGGCCAACAGCTTCTTCGGTAAGGGCACCGGCAAAGCATGCCCCGCATGCGGCAACGCCGTAACGGCCGACATGGCATTTTGCAACAAGTGCGGCGCCAAGCTTCCCGTGCAGAAGACCTGCCCGAACTGCGGCAACGTGGTTACCGATGACATGGCATTCTGCAACAAGTGCGGAACGAAGCTGTCCTAAACCGCATACAGTTTGATGTTTCAAAGAGAGCCTCATAACAGGCTCTCTTTTTTCGTGGAAAATACTATGCAATATGCCAAATAATCCGCCCCGAAAAATTTCATTTTCGGGGTGTATTTTTTCTGTGTTTTATGTTATGATAAACTATGTATGGGGTTTAAAAAGGAAGGTATGCCTTTTGACCCTTTCTGAGCATGTGCGGGAGGCACGGCAGGCATGAAAACCCGGGTGATTGTCCTTGACCGGAAGGATTTGAAAAGAGAGCAGTTCAGCGAGGCGGCACGTTTGTTGAAACGGGGCGAGCTCGTCGCATTTCCCACGGAAACCGTGTACGGACTCGGCGGGAATGCGCTGGATCCGAAAGCATCCGAAAAGATTTATGCCGCAAAGGGAAGACCTTCCGACAATCCGCTGATTGTCCATATCGCGGATGTGAATGATCTGGCAAAGCTTGCCGAGGACATTCCGGAGTGTGCGTACCGGCTTGCAAAGCGGTTCTGGCCCGGGCCGATGACCATGATTTTGAAGAAGCGGGATATCGTTCCGAAGGAAACGACGGGCGGTCTTGATACCGTCGCAATCCGTTTTCCGTCCGATAAGATTGCCCGCATGATGATAGAAGAGAGCGGACTGTTCATTGCCGCACCGAGCGCGAATGCGTCCGGAAGGCCCAGCCCGACCAACGCCGATCATGTCTATGAAGACCTGAACGGCAGAATTCCGATGATACTTGACGGCGGACCGGTCCAAATCGGACTCGAGTCCACGATTATCGATCTGACCGGCGAGAAGCCGCTCATCCTCCGCCCCGGTTACATCACCGCGGAGCAGCTGCGGGAGATTCTCCCGGACGCGGCGTACGACCCCGCAATCCTTGCGGAAAAGCCGTCCGAGGCGCTGCACCCGAAGGCGCCCGGCATGAAATACCGGCACTACGCGCCGAAGGGCCAGCTGACCATTTATGAAGGGACTTTGGCCGATGTCACACAGGCCGTGAGAGCGGCAGCCGAAGAGAAGAAGGCGCAGGGCTTTCAGGTTGCGATTCTTGCTTCGGAGGAGACGAAGGGATGCTACGAGGGCTTCCCGGTCTGCTCCCTCGGAAGCCGCGACGACGAGGACGCGGTTGCGGCACATCTGTTTGATACATTACGGGAATTTGACCACATGGGCGCCGATTATATCTTCGGCGAATGCTTCCGCTCGGAAGGAGTCGGGAGCGCCATTATGAACCGGCTTTTGAAAGCCGCAGGTTATCACATTGTTCGCGTGTAACGCGGGAAAGGCAGGCAGACATGATAGCACTTGGTTGTGATCACGGCGGATATGCCCTGATGCAGGAAGTAAAAGAGCATCTGAAGAGCAAGGGCATTGCATTTAAAGATTACGGAACGGATTCTCCGGTTCCGACTGACTATCCCATTTATGCCAAGAAAGTGGCAAAGGCGGTTGCTTCCGGACGCTGCGAGAAGGGAATCCTGATCTGCGGTACCGGCATCGGCATTTCGATTACCGCCAATAAGACGAAGGGCATCCGCTGCGCACTTTGCCATGACGTATTCAGCGCCGAGGCAACGAGACAGCATAACGATGCCAACGTGCTTGCCATGGGCGGCCGCGTTGTTGGCCCCGGACTTGCACTGATGATTGTTGACACATTCCTTGCTACTCCCTTCTCGGGAGAAGAGCGGCACATCAACCGGATTGCCCAGATTGAAGAGTAATCTGTAAACGGGCGACGGGTAACGGCTTGTCATGAAACTTTTTAAGCGCAGAAAACAGAAGACGGAGTATTCCGTCGTCACGCTGATCACGGGCATTGCCATCGGCATGCTGACGCCGCTTGCGCTGTGTGCGGTCGGCGGGTATTATCTGGGGCGCCTCGTACATGCTGAGGCTCCGGTTTTTGTTGTCTGCATGTTTCTCGGCATAGCCGTCGGATACCGAAACGTCTGGGTGATGGTACGGCGCTACGTGAAGGACGATAAGCCCGTTACGGAGGAGCCGGAAACCGTCAGTGAGGCGGAAGCGGAATTCCGCCGCTGGAAACAGGAAAGAGAAGCGAAAGAAGACAGGAGCACGCCATGAGGGAGAAATACCCCGGTCTTCGCGGGATGTTTCGGGAGATGTTCAAGGATTCTCCGGAGGATTACAAAAAACCGGAGGACATAGACGCGGAAGAGGACGCCGAGAAGGCTGAGCAGGAAGATCCGGACGAAGTCACGGATTACATTCCGGCGAACAGCACCCGCGCCGAAGAGGAGATGCGGGACGCTGAGGAAACCCTGAAAGACCTTCGGTTCGGCATCATCGTGATCTCGCTTGTGTGCCTGATTCCCGGCATCTTTTTAACGCCGCATTGGAAGTATCTGTGCGGTGTGGCCATCGGCTGTGCACTTGCTTTGTTTTTGGTCGGGCGCATGTATCAAAGCGTCTCGACAGCCGTCATGCTTGCGCCGGAAGGAGCCATCCGGTACTCGAGAAAGCAGGCGGTTCTCCGGTATCTTCTGGTTTGTGCCGTCTACGCCGTCACGATGTTCTTCGGCGGTGTATTGATGGGAGCCGGAACGATAGCGGCATCATTTTCGATTAAACCGGCAGCGTATCTGCATTCGTTATTCCGCAGACTGCGCCGCCGCATTACGGTAAAGGAGGCAGATGACAATGGAGCAGGGTCTTGATCTCGGAATTAACGGATATGCCAGCTTTGAAATGTTCGGTAAGACGTTCTGGCTGACCAATACCCATATTTCCGTCATCATTGTAGTGCTTGTCATCACCATACTGGCAATCTTAGCCAACCGGGTCATCAAAAAGGCCGATCCGGCGAAGAAGCCCGGAAAGGCGCTCAATGTGATTGAGCTCGTGGTAGATGCCATAGACGGCATCACGAGGTCGAACATGGGCGATAAGCATTTCCGCGGGTTCTGCAATTACATCGGAACTTTGATGATCTTTTTGGTTTTGTCAAACACAATCGGCATATTCGGGCTTCGGCCGCCGACAGCTGATTACGGCATCACCTTCGGTCTTGCCATCATCACATTTTTCTTAATTCATATCAACGGTTTCCGGTATCAGAAGATGAAACATCTGACGGATTTGTTCCACCCGATTCCGTTGACGCCGATCAACATCATCGGCGAGGTTGCGACACCGATTTCGATGTCCCTTCGTCTGTTCGGCAACATTTTGAGCGGTACCATTATTATGGCTTTGATATACGGTCTTTTACCGAAGTTTCTGCTTCTGTTCTGGCCGGGCGTACTGCATATCTACTTCGATCTTTTCTCGGGAGCCATCCAGGCATTCGTTTTCTCGATGCTGACCATGGTATTTATCGCGAAGAATTTCGAAGATTGATGAATAACCGGTCAAAAGACCGACCCCCAATCAATACCAATATCTTCAGGAGGATATCAAAATGGGAGAGTTTAACAAGTTTTTCGTGGAAGGCCTTGCATGTCTCGGCGCCGGAATCGGCATGATCGCCGGTATGGGCCCCGGTATCGGTCAGGGTTATGCTGCCGGCCAGGGTTGTGCTGCAGTAGGACGTAACCCCGGTGCAAAGGGTTCCGTTATGACCACGATGCTTCTCGGACAGGCAGTTGCGGAGACGACAGGTCTTTATTCCCTTGTTGTTGCCATCATCCTTATCTTCGCCAATCCTTATACGAAATAATTACGGCACCGTTACGGAGGAATGATTGTGAGCAGTTTATTGTCCGCCGGGCTTCTGTATCTGACTGAGACCGCAGGAGAACCGGTGCTGAAAGACAAAATCTTTGCCCTGGACTGGCAGCTCATCTTCGACGCACTGATTGTGGCCTGCGCCGTTTTCTTCCTCTTCTTTCTGCTTTCCTACCTGGTGTTTAATCCCGCCAGAGACCTGATGCAGAAGCGCCGCGACAAGATTGCGGAGGATATCGCTGCTGCGGAAAAGGAGAAAGAGGACGCCCTCGCTTTCAAGAAGGAATACGATGCACGTCTTCGTGATGTGGACCGTGAGGCTGACGGCATTCTGGCCGATGCAAAGCGTCGCGCCAAGGACCGTGAGGAAGCCATCATTGCGGAAGCGAAGGAAGAGTCGGCCCGCATTATGACGCGCACCAAGGCCGAAGTCGAGCTTGAGAAGAGCAAGGCAAAGGACGAAATCAAGCAGGAGATTGTTGCTGTTGCAGGCGAAATGGCCGGCCGTTTCATCAAGGATAAGATGGACGAGCAGAAGCAGGCAGCTCTTGTGGACGACGTGATTCGGGAAATGGGTGATGCGACATGGCGGCAGGAGTAGTTTCGGGCACCTACGGGCATGCTCTGTTTGAGCTTGCCGTGGAGAAAAAAGCAATTGACAGCCTCGTCGAAGAGGCGGAAGTTGTCCGGAGCTTATTCGAGACCAATCCGGATTTTACAAAGCTTCTCTCGCATCCGCGTGTGGATATCGAAGAGAAGGTTGCCATGACGGAGACGAGTTTCCGCGGAAGAGTCAGCGACGAGATGACGGGCTTTCTTTGCATTATGGTGAAGAACGGCCGCCAGAACGACATCGTGACCGCGCTTACGGAGTTCTGCGATGAGGTGCGCGAGTACCGCGGCATCGGCGTATGCCACGTGGTTTCCGCCATGCCTCTTACAGAGGACCAGAAGACCCGTCTTACGGAGCGTCTTACGGAGATTACGAAATACCGTTCGTTTGAAATGCATTATGACGTGGACGGGAACCTCATCGGAGGAATGACCGTCCGGATCGGCGACCGGGTTGTGGATGCGAGCATCCGCACGAAGCTCAACGAACTGACGAAGAGCCTTCGCCGGGTATCCGTCGACGAACAGTGAATATGCAGGAAGGTAGGTAAAGACTTTTGAATTTGAAACCCCAGGAAATCAGTTCTGTCATCAGAGAACAGATTAAGCGGTACAGTTCGATCATGGTTGTATCGGATGTCGGTACCGTTATTCAGGTGGCGGACGGCATTGCCCGTATTCACGGTCTGGAAAATGCCATGCAGGGTGAGCTTCTTCAGTTCCCCGGCGATGTTTACGGCATGGTCATGAACCTTGAGCAGGACAATGTAGGCGCCGTATTGCTGGGCGACTCCTCCGCAATCCGCGAAGGTGACCGCGTACAGACCACGGGCCGCGTGGTAGAGGTTCCGGTCGGTGACTGCATGCTCGGCCGTGTAGTTAACGCCCTCGGACAGCCGATTGACGGCAAGGGTCCCGTAAATGCGACGAACTTCCGTCAGGTAGAGCGTGTTGCCAGCGGTGTCATCAGCAGAAAGAGCGTAGATACGCCCCTTCAGACCGGTATCAAGGCTATTGACTCCATGATCCCGATCGGAAGAGGACAGCGTGAGCTCATCATCGGCGACCGTCAGACCGGTAAGACCGCTATCGCCATTGATACAATCATCAACCAAAAGGGACAGAACGTGAACTGCATCTATGTTGCCATCGGTCAGAAGGCATCTACGGTTGCAGGCATTGTTAAGACTTTGAATGAGCACGGTGCCATGGCTTACACGACCGTGGTAAGCGCCGCAGCAAGTGAGCTTGCACCGTTACAATATCTGGCACCCTACGCAGGCTGCGCCATGGGTGAGGAATGGATGGAGCAGGGCAAGGACGTACTGATCATCTACGATGATTTGTCCAAGCATGCAACGGCTTACCGTACCCTGTCCCTTCTTCTTAAGAGACCTCCGGGGCGTGAGGCTTATCCCGGTGACGTCTTCTATCTGCACAGCCGTCTTCTCGAGCGTGCAGCAAGACTTTCCGATAAGCTCGGCGGCGGTTCCCTGACCGCTCTTCCGATCATCGAAACCCAGGCAGGTGACGTTTCCGCGTACATCCCGACCAACGTAATCTCGATTACCGACGGTCAGATTTATCTCGAAACCGAAATGTTCAACTCCGGTTTCCGTCCGGCTGTTAACGCCGGTCTGTCCGTGTCCCGTGTAGGCGGCGCGGCACAGATTAAGGCGATGAAGAAGATTGCCGGTCCGATTCGTATTGAACTTGCACAGTACCGTGAGCTTGCCGCTTTCTCCCAGTTCGGTTCGGACCTCGATGCCGACACGAAGGAAAAGCTTGCACAGGGCGAACGCATCCGTGAAATCCTGAAGCAGCCGCAGTACAAGCCCATGAAGGTATCCGAGCAGGTTATCATCATTTATGCCGCAACGAAGAAGTATCTCCTCGACATTCCGGTGGCGAGAGTGCTTGCGTTCGAGACGGCTCTGATTAACTTGATTTATGCAAAATATGCCGAGGTGGAGGAGTCCATCCGCACCGCGAAGGAACTGAAGCCCGAGACCGAAGCGCTTTTGGTAAAGGCTATCGAAGAGTGCAAGAGAGAGTTCCTTTCCGACAAATGACATGCCGGGCATATGAGAGAGGATTGACGTTATGGCCTCAATGAGAGACATCAAAAGGCGCAGGGGCAGCATCGAAAGCACCGGCCAGATCACGAAAGCGATGAAGCTCGTTTCCACGGTCAAGCTGCAGAAGGCCAAAGGACGCGCGGAGGAATCCAAGCCGTACTTCAACCATTTGTATGAAACCGTGGCCTCGATTTTCGCCAAGGCGGAGCCCGAAGTGAAAGCCCGTTACATCACGAAGAGCGCCGGCGGAAAGAAAGCCTTCATCGTCATCAGTTCCAACCGCGGACTGGCGGGCGGATACAACGCGAACGTGGTGAAGACGGTTACCGGAAGCGGTTTTTCGAAGGATGACATCCTGGTGTACGCCGTAGGACGAAAAGCCAGGGAAGCGTTGGAGCGGAAGGGTTATCACATCGAGAAGGATTATTCCGAGGTGATGAACAGCCCGTTATACAGCGATGCTTCGGACATCGGCAAGGACGTCATGGAAGCGTTTGAAGACGGAAGAGTGAATGAAATATTCGTCGTATTTACCATCTTCAAGAATTCCGTGAGCCAGATTCCGGCACAGTTACGGCTTCTGCCGACGGAGGATCCGGGCGCGCTGTCCGATCCGAACACCGGTGCGGAAGCACTGATGAACTTCGAGCCGGAAGCCGAGGAAGCGCTTAAGGAAATCATTCCGAAGTACGTAAGCGGAGAGATTTACGGCGCGCTCATCGAATCGCTCGCGAGTGAGAACGGTGCCCGTATGCAGGCGATGGACAATGCGACCAACAACGCAGAGGAAATGATCGAAAAGCTGACGATCCAGTTCAACCGGGCACGTCAGGGCTCCATCACACAGGAGATCACGGAGATTATTTCCGGAGCCAATGCGCTTAACGAATAACAGCAGTGGAGGACAAGGATTTGGCTACAAATACCGGCAAAATAACGCAGATTATCAGCGCTGTTTTGGATATTAAGTTTGACAACGGCGAGCTCCCCGAAATCTATGATGCCGTGGAAATCACCCGTAAGAACGGGGAAAAGCTCATCGTGGAAGTTGCCCAGCATCTCGGTGACGATACGGTTCGCTGCATCGCCATGGGACCGACGGACGGACTTGTGCGCGGCATGGATGCCGTAGCAACCGGTCACCCGATCATGGTTCCCGTCGGTGAGAACACGCTCGGCCGTCTCTTCAACGTACTCGGTGAGCCGATTGACGAGAAGCCGGCCCCGACGGATGTTGAGTATTATCCGATTCACAGAAAGGCTCCCGATTTCTCGGAGCAGTCTACGGAGACCGAAATTCTCGAAACCGGTATCAAGGTCGTTGACCTTCTCTGCCCGTATCAGAAGGGCGGTAAGATCGGCCTGTTCGGCGGTGCCGGCGTAGGCAAGACCGTACTGATTCAGGAGCTGATTACGAATATCGCAACGGAGCACGGCGGCTATTCCGTATTTACCGGCGTAGGCGAGCGTACCCGTGAAGGTAACGATTTGTACTATGAAATGATCGATTCCGGCGTTATCAATAAGACGACGATGATTTTCGGTCAGATGAACGAGCCCCCCGGGGCACGTATGAGAGTCGGTCTTTCCGGACTGACGATGGCAGAGTATTTCCGTGACAAAGGCGGCAAGGACGTCCTTTTGTTCATCGATAACATCTTCCGTTTCACGCAGGCAGGTTCCGAAGTATCCGCTCTGCTCGGCCGTATGCCGAGTGCCGTAGGTTACCAACCTACCCTGCAGACCGAAATGGGTGCTTTGCAGGAGCGAATCACTTCTACGAAGAACGGTTCCATCACCTCGGTTCAGGCCGTATACGTACCTGCCGATGACCTGACGGACCCGGCTCCGGCCACGACCTTCGCCCACCTCGATGCAACGACCGTTCTTTCCCGTTCCATCGTTGAGCTCGGTATTTACCCGGCCGTTGACCCGCTTGAAAGTACGTCCCGCATTCTCGACCCGAGAATCGTCGGCGAAGAGCACTATAAGGTTGCAAGAGGCGTGCAGGAGATCTTACAGCGTTATAAAGAACTTCAGGACATCATCGCCATCCTCGGCATGGACGAGCTTTCCGAAAGCGAGAAGATGCTCGTAAGCCGTGCCCGTAAGGTACAGCGTTTCCTGTCCCAGCCGTTCCATGTAGCCGAGCAGTTCACCGGTCTTCCGGGAACCTACGTATCCCTTTCCGATACGATTCAGGGCTTCAAGGAAATCCTCGAGGGTAAGCATGATGACATTCCGGAAAGCTATTTCCTGAACTGCGGCTCCATTGAGGATGTTTTGAAGAAGGTTGAAGCAGAAGGAACGAAAACGGAGTAACAAGTCGTGAGTGATAAGCAGCTGAAATTGAACATCTACTCGCCGAGCCGGATTTTCTATGAGGGAGAGGCGGATTTCGTCGAATTTGTCACAACCGAAGGCGAACTCGGCATCTATCCGGACCACATTCCGTTAACGGCAGTTGTGGCGCCCGGAATCCTTCGGATCACGAAGGACGGCAAGGTGCGCGAGGCAACGCTTCTGGACGGATTTGCGACGGTGCTGCCGCGCGAGATTACGGTCCTTTCCGAGGCATGCGAATGGCCGGAGGAGATTGATATCCACAGAGCCGAAGAGGCGAAGATCCGCGCTGAGCGGAAGCTTGCCATGGAGCAGACGCTTCGTGATGAGCTTGCTTTACGGCGCGCGCTTGTCCGCATTCAGATGGCAAGCAAGGCAAAATAGTTTCTGATGACAGGAGGGTCGGCGTGCCCTCCTGCTTGTGTAAAATACCATAAAGAGGTCAGGTGATAGAGATGGGTCTGATAGTGGTAACCGGTCTTTCGGGAGCCGGCAAATCGATAGCAATCAATGCCCTTGAGGATATGGGATACTATTGCGTCGACAATCTGCCGCCGCGGTTTCTGGTAAGCTTTGCCGATCTGTACGGCATGTCGGAGAGCAACCTTGAGAAGAACATCGCGACGGTTGTCGACATCCGCGGCAAGGATATGTTCGGGGATTTCTTCCAGGCCATGGAGGAGCTCGGGAGGAAGCAGTATCCGTACCGGATTCTGTTCCTCGATGCGGACACCAAGACGCTAATCAACCGGTATAAATACACGAGAAGAAGACATCCGCTGATGGAGGAGGAGAACATCTCCCTCGAGGAAGCCATCACGGAGGAGCGCAACTTCTTAAAGTCCACGATGGACCGCGCGGACTACATTGTCGATACGTCGACACTGAAGCCGATGCAGCTTCGAAAGAAGATACAGAGCCTCGTCGATACGTCGCACGGGAAGGGCGGGCTGATTCTTCGGGTTGTGTCGTTCGGTTTCAAGGAGGGAATTCCCTCCGACGCGGATATGGTATTCGATGTCCGCTGCCTGCCGAATCCGTACTATATTGACGAACTGAAGACACACGACGGAACGGAAGCGTGTGTGCAGGAATATGTGATGGGATTTGCCGAAAGCAGAGAGTTCTTCGACAAGACGGCAGCCATGATTTCGTACCTCCTTCCCTATTACCGGAAGGAAGGCAAAAACGAGCTCGTTGTAGCGTTCGGCTGCACGGGCGGAAGACACCGTTCGGTATGCTTTGCCGAGAAATTTGCCGAGCGCATGCGCGAGGAAGGCAACTACGTTCTGCTGACGCACAGGGAACTGGAGAAGCATACGGAGAACATTTGAGGAGGAGAAGAATGAAGGTATTACTTGCAGGGGGAGCCGGCTACATCGGAACCCATACGGCGGTAGAGATGTTGAACGCCGGACACGAGGTTGTCATCGTTGACAATTATTATAACAGCTGTCCCGAGGCAGTTCGCCGCGTGGAGAAGATTACCGGTAAGAAGATTGCGCTTTATGAAGCGGATGCCACCGATAAGGAAGCGATGCGTGGCATTTTCCAAAAAGAGAAGATTGAGGCGGTTGTGCATTTCGCGGGCATGAAGGCAGTAGGCGAGTCGGTTGCCAAGCCTTTGATGTATTACCGGAACAACCTGGATACGACGCTGACGCTTCTTGAAGTGATGAAGGAATGCAAATGCACGAAGTTCATCTTCAGCTCGTCCGCGACGGTTTACGGAGACCCGGACAGCCTGCCGCTTTTCGAGAATGCGCCGAAGAAGGCGTGCTCGAATCCGTACGGCTGGACGAAGTGGATGATTGAGCAGATTCTGGTGGATGCTGCCGCAGCAGACCCCGAGCTGAGCGTTGTGCTGCTTCGTTACTTCAACCCGATTGGGGCGCATGAGAGCGGCATAATCGGGGAGGACCCGAAGGGCATTCCGAACAATCTGATGCCGTTCATCGCACAGGTGGCTGTCGGCAGAAGAGACCACCTGAATGTGTTCGGTAACGATTATCCGACGCCGGACGGAACATGCATCCGCGACTATATTCACGTCGTTGACCTGGCGAAGGGTCATGTGTGCGCCGCGAAATATACCGAAAGCCATAAGGGCTGCGAGATTGTCAACCTCGGTACCGGTAAAGGCAGCAGCGTGCTTGACATGGTTGAGGCGTTCGAGCGCGTGAACGGCGTGAAGATCCCGTATGAGATTACGGCGCGCCGCCCCGGCGACATCGCAGTCAACTACGCGAACGCCGATAAGGCGAAGGAACTGTTCGGCTGGACAGCGGAGAAGACGCTTGACGATATGTGCCGCGATACCTGGAAGTGGCAGTCGCAGAACCCGAACGGTTACGCCGACTGAATTCCTGCAGCGAAGAGGAGAAAAATATGATCGGAATTATCGGAGCCATGGAATCCGAGGTCGAGAGACTTCGTGAGGCAATGGTAGTTGAGAAAACGGAAAATGTAGCGGGAATGAAATTCTACTGCGGTAGAATAGATGGCACCGAGTGTGTGGTTGTCCGCTCGGGCATCGGCAAAGTCAACGCCGCCATCTGCACGCAGATCCTGTGTGACCTTTTCCCGATTACCAGCATTTGGAATACCGGCATCGCCGGCTCGCTTCGCGCCGAAATCAATATCGGAGACATTGTTATCTCGACCGACGCGATTCAGCATGATATGGACGCACGCTACTTCGGCTATGAGCCGGGTGTCATCCCTCAGCAGAAGGTGTCCGCATTCCCGGCGGACGAGGCACTCGCCGAAAGAGCCGAGGCAGTCTGCAAAACGGTCAACCCCGACATTTCCGTGTTCCGCGGACGCGTGCTCTCGGGCGACCAGTTCATTGCGGAAAAGGAGAAGAAGCAGTGGCTTTCCGATACCTTCGCCGGCATGTGCACCGAGATGGAGGGCGCGGCCATCGCGCATGCAGCTTATAAAAACGGCATGCCGTTTCTGATCATCCGTGCCATCTCGGACAAGGCGGACGATTCCGCGACCGAGGATTATACAACATTTGAAAAGAAAGCAATCGACCATATGGTAAGGTTGACACTTGCATTACTGAAGGAGGAAGCATAATGGTTTATCAGACAAGCGGAACCTGTTCCCGCGAGATTCACTACGATATCGTTGAGGAAGACGGAAAGAAAGTAGTTCGTAACGTAAAATACATCGGCGGATGCAACGGCAATCTGCAGGGCATCGGCCGTCTGGTGGAAGGCCTTCCGGTAGAGGAAGTTGTGGAGAAGCTGAAGGGAATCCGCTGCGGCTTCAAGTCCACCTCCTGCCCGGACCAGCTGGCGCAGGCACTTTCGAAGGAGCTGTAAGAATTCCGATAGGAAAGAAGGAGTTTTACCCGGAATGAAGAAGATTGTTCTGACGGGCGGGGGAACGGCAGGTCATGTCACCCCCAACATCGCGCTGCTTCCGTCACTTAAGGAAGCAGGATTTGAAGTCTATTATATCGGCTCGAAAGAGGGTATTGAGAAGCAGCTGATTGAGAACCTCGGGATTCCGTATTACGGCATTTCCTCGGGTAAGCTTCGCCGCTATTTCTCCTGGAAGAATTTCACCGACCCGTTTCGGGTTTTGAAGGGCTGTCGGGAAGCAAAGAAGATCATGAAGGAACTGAAGCCCGACGTCGTATTTTCCAAGGGGGGCTTCGTGACCGTGCCGGTCGTAAGGGCCGCTGGCAAATGTAAAGTTCCCGTCGTGTGTCACGAGTCGGATATGACACCGGGACTTGCCAACCGGATCGGAATGCGGTATGCGACGAAGATCTGCTGCAATTTTCCGGAGACGCTGCCGAAGCTTAAAGGAAAGGGCATTCACACCGGAACGCCGATCCGGCAGGAGCTCTTTACGGGAAGCCGGGAAGCGGGGCTTTCGTTCGTCGGCCTTTCCGCTGACAAGCCGGTCATTCTGGTGGTCGGCGGAAGCACCGGAGCACTTCGCGTGAACGAGGCGGTTCGCGGCATCCTTCCGGAGCTTTTGAAGGAGTATCAGGTAATTCATCTGTGCGGAAAGGGCAAGACCGACCCGTCCTTTGACGGCACGCCCGGCTATGTGCAGATGGAGTATTGTGATAAGGAGATGAAGGATTTGTTCGCAGCGGCCGACATCGTGATTTCAAGAGCCGGGGCAAATGCCATCTGTGAGCTTCTCGCACTCCGTAAGCCGAATCTTCTGATTCCGCTGTCCGCCGAGGCGAGCAGAGGCGACCAGATTCTGAACGCGGCTTCCTTTGAGAAGCAGGGCTTCAGTATGGTTTTGCAGGAAGAGGAAATCACGAAGGAGAAGCTTCTTGGTAAGGTGCAGGAGCTCTTTGCAAAGAAAGACGAATATACAAAGACGATGTCGGAAAGCGAAACCGGCGATGCCGTGAAAACGATTGTCGGACTGCTTAACGGATTCGTGAAACAGTAGGATACACCGCAGAGTGACATACATTCTGCGGTGTTTTTCAATGGAAAGTGACGCAATATGCGTCTTATTTGCATTTTTCACAAAAACCGTCCGTAAAAGCTTTTGCAAAACACAAGGTCCGTAGGGTACTATTATAGTATCAATACGGACTTTTTATTTGTTCGGACGCGTATCAGGCGAAGAGAGGAGGATGGTTTATATGAAAAATACGAAAAAAGCTTTTGCAGTCCTGCTGGCGCTTCTGATGGTTTCGGCCATGACGCTTGGCGGCTGCGGCGAAGACGACGATGACGGCGGCGGAAAGCGGAAGAAACCGACCGAGGAAGGAACGCTGGAAACGGGTGAAAAGCTTTGCAAAGCACTCAAAATCGGGTCTGAGCTTCCGAAGAGCGTCAACCTGACCGAGCAGTCGGACAACGGAACGGATATGTACATGACGATGGACGCCGGTCATATCCAAAACTTCATGAACGTTCTCTCGGAAGTGACGATCGGCGATTATAAGGGAACGACCAAGGAGAAGAAACTTAACTCGCTGAAGCTTAAATGGAGCGACGGCAAGGAGATTGAGATTTTGTATTCTGAGGGGCGATTCATCTATAAGACGGACGACGGCAACGAAGAGTACAAGCTGACCGGCAAGACACTGAAGGATGCGGCGGAGGCGCTTCGGGACGACGTGGAGGCCTCCGGGCTGGTAACCGTGACCTGCAAGGAGCTCGGCTTCAAAACGAAGGCATCGAGCGTTGCGCAGACGGAATATGACGAGGATGCCGGCTTCTATATCGGCGTCGGTCCGGGCACGCCGAGCAACGTTCCTTACGTGCTAATCTACCGCTACCGGGATGCGAAATGTACCGCAGCCCAGTACTTTGAGCAGATGGGAATTCCGTTCTTCAAGGAGAACTACGGGAGTGACCTCATCTCGTACAGCGACGTGGAGAAGCTTGACGCGCAGCTTGCCGACGGCACGGAAAAGACGTTCTACGGGTGCACGTTCACGTATGAGGCATACGGAAACCGCCTGTGCGCATACCGCCTGGTCGGGCAGTTCGGAAGCGACATCATATACTTCACCGCAAAGTATGCTGACGGTGACGAGGACATGATGAATGACGCGATGGAAACACTCGAAAACGCTGCGATTTATTTCTCCTTAACGGACGGCAGTGTTGTCTCGAAGCCTGAACCGACGGATACGCCGAAGCCGACCGGCAAACCGAATCCTGACGGAAACTTCAAGGTGGTCGCAAGCCCTGCTTCGCAGGTCACCTATGTCAAATACGACAACGGCCTGTTCAGTGCGCAGGTTCCGAAGGGCTGGGTTGTGGAAACCCATGACAAGTCGGATTACATTCATTACACGTTCCAGATCTACGATCCGGAGAACCCGAATCTGCGCATCGTTTATAACATGCAGACGAGTGATTACTGGGCTACGAAGGCGGATTACGATTTCTACCATAACCTCTATCCGACCTCGATTCTGTGCCAGAACCCCTGGCTCGAGGAACAGTCCACTATGGGAATCCTCCCGGCGTTCTTCAAAGCCGTAATCGACGGAAACTATTTCACCTTCCGCAGGCTGTCGGGTTTTGAAAAAATCGAGACCCTCGGGAAAGACCCGTTCGGCGGGGAAATCATTCATGCCACGGCGCTTGACCCTGACGGGAAGAAGGTGGAGGGCATCTTCGGGTGCTCCTTCCAGATCCTTAATATGTATTATGTGAACTTTGCCAATGTTTACGGGATGGTCATGATGACCGCTCCGGAGGGCGAGCTCAGCAACTGGATTGAAGTGCTTGAGCATGTATACGGTTCAATCGAATACAGCCAGTTTTATCAGACAGAGCTGAATAAGCAGCTGATTGCAAGCGGACAGGCGACAAGGGAAATCGCCAGAATCTGCTCGCAGACAACCGATATCGTCATCAGCGGCTGGGAGTCGAGACAGGCAGCTTACGACCGGATCTCCCAGAAGCAGAGCGATGCGACACTCGGATATGAGAGAGTCTACGACACGGAGAAGAACGAAATCTACCGGGCACCGCTTGACTTCTTCGACAACTATTCCGGAAGCCGTTATCAGCCGGTTACGGACAATCAGTACCTGCTTCCAATCGACGGATACATTCAGTGGAAGTAAACCGAAAACAATACGAGGGTAGCGGAGACAATCCGCTGCCCTCAGTTTTTTTGTCAGCAAAATAAGGAAGCTTTTCAGTCGATGGCGGCGCGAAGCTTTGCGGCAAGGCCGGCTGCTTCGCCGTCCTCGTAGCTTCCCTGCGGCCAAACCGGAAGGATGCCGTCGCCTTCATAACGCGGAACAACATGAACATGCAGATGGAATACGGACTGGCCGGCAGCTGTTCCGTTGTTCTGCAGGATGTTGACACCGTCACAGCCGAGCGTATCCTTTACCGCCTGAGCGACCTTCTTCGCAACCGGGAAAACCTTCGCGGCAGTCTCTTCGTCAAGCTCGAAGATGTTGGCCGCATGCTTCTTCGGAAGGATGATGGTGTGGCCCTTGTGGGCGGGAGCAATATCGAGAATGGCACGGAAATCGTCGTCCTCATATACGGTGGCGGAAGGAATCTGCCCCGCAGCAATCTTACAGAAAATGCAATTATCGTTCATGGGTGACCTCCTGAGTTGTACTTCAGGAAATATTTTACCACTTTTTGCGAAAGAATAAAAGGGAAAAAACGCCTTCCGTATTGCGACGCAATGGGATATTTGCTATAATATTTCCGTTGATGTACTTTATGCTAAGAAACGGCAGGGAATACTGATTATGAGGATTGCTATTGCGGATGACAGCAGGGAGGACATGGAACACCTGCGGGCGGAACTCTATAAAGTGTTCAATGAGTTCGGCTATACGATGGACAATGTGAGGGCCTTCCCGAGCGGAGAGAGCATCCTCAATGACTTTCAGCCCGGGATGTACGATATCATTTTCCTCGACATTTTCATGGGAGGCATCACGGGCGTAGTGGCAGCGGAGAAGATCCGCGAGATGGACGACAAGGTCAGCATCATCTTCACGACGACGTGCAACGATTATGCCAACCAGAGCTACCGCCTTCGAGCGTCGTATTATCTGCTGAAGCCTTTCGGCACCGAAGAGGTGCGGCAGATGATCCGGATGATTGACCTGCACCGGTTCGAGGCGGAGCGTACCGTGGAGTTTCCGGACGGAAGCAAGTGCCGGCTTCACGATATCATTTACACGGAATATTCCAACCACAAAATCACGATTCACCTGACTGGGGGTCGGACGCACAGCGTCTGGATGTCCCAGACGGAGATGGAGGACCTGTTGTGCGGGCTCGGGGACTTTTTCACCTGCACGAAGGGTATTCTGATCAGTCTCGAGCAGATTCGCGATCTGGACGAAGACTGTGTGAAATTATGTAACGGGGATGTTGTGCCGGTGAGCCGCGCAAGACGTCCGGAACTGAAGAAAGCGCACGCGGAGTTTGCCATTCGCAGTCTCCGAAACAGAGGATAGTTTATGGAATACGCGCCTTGGGAATTTGTCATGTATAATGTGCTGCGAACGGGAGTACTGGTTCTGTTCGCCTATCCCTTCCTGCGCGACAAGGGAAGATTTTCCGAGAAGACAACAAAATTCTTTTTTGTGCTTCTCGAGGTATTGTGGATTATCATCGCCATGCTCGGGTACACCGAACCGATCAAATCAATCCCGTTCGAGCCGAAGATTGAAGTGGCGCAGACCGTCATGATGGTCATTGTCCTTTTGATTGCCATCAAGGAGAGACCGGGCAAGCTTTTGTTCGTTCTGTTTGAATTATATACACTCGGTACGTTTATTTCGCTTCTGGCGAAATACTTAGAAATCACATTTGTCCATGATATGGCATATCAGAAATACCGCTGGACGGCGTCTGTTTCCATTGTCATCGTCAACACATTCGTCCTGGTGCCGATCATATTCCTGATTCATAAGGATTTCAAAGCGGCGATGGGCAAGACCGGAGACAGCACGATGTGGCGTTATCTGTGGCTGATCCCCGGCGCATTTTATCTGTTCTGGATGCAGAGCTTTTATTCGACATACGGCGCGACGCTTGATTACGCGAGCAAAGCCGAGAATATCATCTTCATCGGAACGATTGAGATCGCGGCGCTGTTCATCTATCATATGGTCGTCCGGCTGGTCGTCGAGCACGACAGCCTTTTGCAGGAGAAGATTCTGACCCATTCGCTGCAGATGCAGGTTATGGAATTCAATGACCTGAGCAACCGAATCAATGACGCGAGAAAGTCCCGTCACGACCTGAGACACCACCTCGCCGTTTTGGAGAACATCGCCGAGAAGATGGACCGCCAGGCACTTCGGGATTACATCGACGAGTTCCGGGCCGTGAACCGTCTCGACGAGGTCATGACCTATTGTGAAAACGTGACGGCCAACGCCGTATTGACATACTTCGGTCAGGTGGCAGCAGAGCAGGAAACCGCCTATAAGGTCGACTTCTTCATGCCGGAGAATGTGCACATCGACCGCTGCGACATCTCCGTACTTCTCGGCAACATTCTGGAAAATGCCGTAGAGGCCTGCACCAAGCTCCCGAAGGGGACTGCTTTCGTGAATGTGAAGGGCGGAATGCTGAATGAAGGTGTTCTGGCATTTGACGTGGAGAATTCCTGTCGGAATGAACTTAAAGTGGATCCGGACGGTTCCATCCGCTCGACCAAACACGAAGGCAAAGGCTTCGGAACGGAATCGGTCCGCGGCATTGTGGAACGACATAAGGGAACGGTAAACTTCGAAGCAGACGAAGACAGGTTCCGTGTTTCGGTGGTAATGTATATTAAGTGATTAACGGACTACGTTAGTAGAAAAACAGGGGTCCGAAAATTCGACAGAAGTAGTGTACTGAAAACGCTACTATATGAAAAATCGCACACGTACGCGTATACGCGTATACGAGAAAAGGAGAGCCAAAACGGCCCTCCTTTTCATTCGTTTATACGGAATATTCGCCGAATATGCACCAAATTACTCAAACTGTGTATAAAACTACTCGAAACGGCGTTCCATTTTCCAAACACCCTTTGCTATAATTAGCATCGTTGGAAAATCTTTTTTCACTTCAAGGAAACTGTTATGATGATGCGAGGTTCCGAGAAGAACTAACCATTAAACCATTAAACCATTGGGAGGAACAAACAATGAACAAATCAAGTAAGTTCCATCGTCTTATGCAGATCTTAGCAATGTTCTTATGCGTTGCTATGGTTGCCGGGACGTTCGGAACGGCAAACGCGTCCAGCGGAAATAATAACGCTAAAACGCCGGCGATTACGATTTCCGTACCGCCGACGAGTATCGACTACTATAATCAGAACGGAGAACCTTCCACTTGGAAGCCGACATTCAATATAACGGCGAAGGTTCAGAACGTTGTATATCAGAATGGAATGAAACTGATTTTCAACTGGCAGGAAAAACATGCCGGCTCAGATGTTTTTGTCGACAGCCCTCTTATCGTTGACGAGAATCATCCGGAGAATACAAAGCTTAGTAGCGAAATTACTCATGACGCTGCAACTAGTAAGTACTTTTACTGGGGTAGTTGGCAGAACATGAATATTTCTCTTCCTATCTCTTCGGCAGATGGAAAGAATGTTGCCCGCAACGGAGCAATTTTCCGTTGTAAGATTATTCTTGTGGATAAAGACAACAACGAGATTTGCTCTGTAATGTCCAACGAAGTCAAGGTTAACTATACGGTCAGAGTTACTTTGCACGACGGTGAAAAAAAGGAAGATATTAAGGTTCCGTATAATCAGGTTGTAACGATCCCTGCTTCTTATAATCAGGAAGGATACACCACCGGATGGCAGACTCGTGAAGCTCATTATGATTATTTGACGCATAAAACAACATATACTTATACTGATTTTGATGTTACAAAGGGAATTACCGCTCCGGTTGATCTTTATGTAAAGCGCACCAAGCTGGTAACCGTTTCCTTCAATATGAACGGTCATGGAACGCAGATTCCTTCGCAGACTTTCGCAGCGGGTCAAAAAGCGAAAGAACCTGCTAAACCTCAGGCTACTGACGGATATGAGTTCGTTGAATGGCAGGATGAAAAAGGAAATGCGTATGATTTCAGCAAGCAAGTTGAAGAAAACATTACGTTGACTGCTAAGTGGAAGACGTCTAAGGTTAGTGTTACATTGTACTATAACGGTCATGGATATGGTCATGCTCCGGTGGTGACTTGGGTCGAACCCGGAACTACGAATGTAATCCCGACAAATGTAGTATGTACTTCTCCTTTTGCTGGCACCCATAAATTCATTGGATGGTATACAGATCCTCAGTTTAATTCGAATCAATACACAGAGCCAGCAGACGGAATTACTTCTAGTGTAGTTTTGTATGCAAAATGGGGAACATACTATACGGTAAGCTTCGCGGCAGGAAAGGACTTCTCGTTTGATCAGAATGCTGATGTACCCGATAGTCAGGATGTGGAGAAAGACCATTATGCTACTGTTCCTACTGTAACGCCCAAGTCGGCTAATGAAGGATATGAGTTTGCAGGTTGGTATGAAGACATAACTTGCACAAAAGAATTCAAATTCGCTCTGAAGAAGATTACTTCAAATACTGTTGTTTATGCAAAATTCGAGAAGAAACCTACCGTAACCGTTACTCTTCATGCTAACGGTCATGGAAATGACGATAGTACTGATACCATCTATAAAGGTGAGACTTATGCTGTTCCCGCAGCGCTTACGAGTGACGATACAGTTCATGACACCTTCCTTGGTTGGTTCACGGATAAAGCTTGCACGAAGGCATATGATAAGGCTACTAAACTCGAATCAAACCTTGACCTCTACGCCGGTTGGAAGACCGAGTATACTGTTAAGTTTGATGCAAACGGTAAGACCTTTGTTGGTTCGTATGGCGATCAGAAGGTTGTAAAAGGCAATTCCATCACCCTTCCGACAAATGTGACTGAGGATTCTGACAAATACGACTTCACCGGTTGGACTCTGAACGGTGAATCCGTAAGCGGTGATTTCACTGTTAACGGTGATGTAACATTTGTTGCAAATTGGGCTGCAAAACTGATTAAATTCGAGTTAGCTGGTTCTGCACAGAATGTATACTATGTCGGTGATTCGTTTAATCCGACCGGTCTTAAGATTCGGTATACTTATGCTGACGGGACCAAAAAGGAATATGATGTCTCCCGCAATAACTGCGACTATGATTTCTCAACTGCAGGCAGCAAGACTGTTGCCATCAGCTACGATGGACGTACATTCAATTATGATGTAACCGTTAAGAAGAACGCCGGTTTTGTAGACGTAGTAACGGAGAGCATTTCCGCGACATACGGAGATACGCCTATTACCATTCTCGGCGAAGCAGCTTCTGATACACCTGTTGTAACAAGCGGCGAAGAAAAAGTTGTAAAGATTGAGAATAATAAGGTTGTAATCGTTGGTGTTGGTACGACAGATGTTACCGTATCCGTTGGAGCAACTGATACACACGAAGCCAAGACTGTTACCATTTCGGTTACAATCAGCCCTAAGACGCTTACGGTTGGCTGGGATGAAGAAAGCCTCGTTCTTACCTATAACGGCGATAAGCAGGCACCTAAGGTTGATGTAGAGGGAATCCTTGAAGGTGACATCGTCAATGTGACGGTAAGCGGTGCACAGAAGAATGTCGGAGACGATTATTCTGCTAAGGTTTCCGTAGACAATAAGAATTACGTAATCGCCGAGGAAGATGCAGAGCAGCTGTTCTCTATCGCTCCTAAGACCGTTGAAGTTATCTGGACCAATACGGAACTGATTTATGACGGAACCGAGCAGGGACCTGATGCCGCACTCACTGAGGACAGCATCTTTGAAGGCGATGAGGTAAATGTAACGGTTAGCAACAAGGCAACAAAGGTTGGCAATGAGTATGTTGCAACTGCGTCGATTGACGATGACAACTATGTGATTTTGGACGACACAAAATCTTGCGGTTTCTCCATTGCTCCGAAGCCGATTGAACTCGTTTGGAGCAACACCGAGTTCGTTTACGACGGTACCGAGAAGAAGCCTTCTGCATCTGTAAAGGCCGGTGAGCTTTGCGGATCGGATAAGTGTAATGTTATTGTAACCGGTGTTCAGACGGATGCCGGCAAACACACTGCACATGCATCTCTCGATAATGGCAACTATGAGATTTCTGATGATTTCAAAGAACAAGCATTTGTAATTTCTCCGAAGGAAGTTAAGGAGCTTACGGTTACAATCGGAACGCTCGTTTGCGGTACTGAAATTGAACCTCTGCTGGCTGAGGGCATGCTTCGCGCGATTCCTGCGGGCCTGAGATTTAAACAAAATTGGAACAATGTTACTGTAGCATTTAGCGATGAAAATGCAAGTTATTCCGGTATGTTCTCATTAATCGGCTTATCCGAGGAGGAGATTTCATCGGATTACAGGTTCTTCATCGGAACGATTGAAGGCGGCAAGAACTACTTGGGCGCACTGCAGATTAAACTTGATGCGAACCATAAGCTGGCTTCCGATGCAAAAGTGACTGTAACCTATGGTAAAGAAGCACTGAAAGCAATAGATGTGACGCAGTTTAGCAGTGAAACAGATCTGAGTGATGCGTTGGTATCTAATTCTGTGATGGTGCTCAATGACAAAGAAGAAATCATGATTGCTGCAAATCTTCTTGCTGTTCATGTTCCCGGCGAAGCAGTAAGAGAAGAAGTTGCTGCTGCGACCTTCGAGGCAGAGGGCAGCTACGATATGATCGTGAAGTGCACCGAGTGCGGTGAAGTTCTCAGCAGAGAGTCCTTCCCGCTTGGAAAGCTTGTTCCTGAAATCAAAGAAATTACCTTTGGCGGATTTGACCAGGCTAAGAAGGATTACCTGATTGACGAAGATTTGGATGTATCCGGTCTTTCTGTAGAGGTTAAGTGGACCAACGGCGACGTTACGAAGGAAGATGTTAAGAAGGAATGGGTATCCGGCTTCAATAGCAAAGTAGAAAACAAGGCTCTTGTTCTTTCCGTTTCTTACCACGGCAAGGCGGCTACCTACACGGTATCTGTTTCTGAGCCTGCAGGTGAGTTCGTTGTAGAAGGCGACACCAAGTTTAACGGCAAGGACAATATGAAGCTTCATATTATCCACACGAATGCAAAGCGTAACGCTTTGATCTTCTCCCAGTTCGGCGGAATTGAGATGGACGGCAAGGTTGTCGGAACGGTCAACTACGATGCTACCGAAGGCAGTATCAAGCTTGATATTCATGCTGACTACCTGAAGACCCTCACCGAAGGTGAGCACACTCTTACCGTTGATATCGGCGAAGACAAAGTTGACGTAAAGATTTCGGTTACCCAGATTAAGGAAGAGCCCACGCAGCCCGCACAGCAGGCAGCTACGAGCGACAATGCTCCTTCCACCGGTGACACCGGTTCTCTTGTACTCTGGTATGTAATTGCTCTGATTGCTCTGCTTAGCGCTGCAGCTCTTGCTGTAGCCCGTCAGAAGAGCAGAAGAGAAGAATTCTGATGATTATCCTATAATCATAAACAGTATTCCTAGGAAACGGCGGACGCGAAAGCGTCCGCTGTTTCCGTTTATGCAGGCGGCACATGGCCCGCAGAAACCGAAAAGGTTTGCAAAGAGAGCGGAAAAAGCATATAATATAATTTGGTGTTTTATACACAGAAGTCAGTTTACGGTGTGAGGTTTGTATGAAGCTTCGTTATATGCGAATTCATGTCTGGGTGTTCTTCGGAGTATTTATCATCTCCCTGGCACTCTTTTACGGCACTTTAGATAATCATGTTCTGGTCAACGAGTTCCACACGGTCCGTTCCGTGGACGCAACCCTTCCGGTGATATCGTTTGAGACATCCGGGGCGGAGATTAACCGTACCCTCGGCTATACCTTCATCCCGCAGGAAGGCAAGATGCGCGAGAGTATCACGCCGGTTTCCCCGACGAACAGAACTTTTACCGTTCTGGTCGACGAAAAGGACAGCAATGTCAGAAAAATCGGCTGTACCGTTTCCGAGGTCGTAACAGGTGTCGTACTTGACAATATTGAACTGATGTCATTAAAGCGGACATCGGACGGCCGCCTGTCCGGGCAGTTCTTCCTGTCCGCCAACTATGCGACCAATACGGAATACACGATGCGCATCACCATCACGACGAGTGAAGGCAAGGTGGCATATTACTATACGCGTCTGTTCCTGCCGACCTACGGCAATCCGAAGCGGGAAGTGGAGTTTCTCGAGAATTTCCATGAGGCGATTCTGACAGAGGACCGCCGTACCGAGGTCGAGAAATACCTTGAGACGGAGGACGGCTATACCGGCTCCGATTTCAGCCGTATCACGCACCGTGACACGGTCGATTCCGTTGGCTACGGGCAGATGGAACCGAAGGAGGTCGAGACCTTCGTACCCCGCTTCGTCGAGTACACGACGCAGTATGTTGCCGCGGAGAAGGAATTCTACGTGGAGGCCTACAGCAACGACGGCCTTGAGACCTACGCATGCGTCGAGCATTACCGTTTCCGTACGGAAACCAAGACCAACTATCTGTTCTCGTTTGAGCGAAAGATGGAGGTCGTATTTTCCCCGGAATATTTTAACCTGAGCCAGCAGCAGATTAAGCTCGGCATCACGGGCGAGCAGAAGCTGAACGCCCTTTTAAGCGACAATGAAAAATACCTGATTTTCGTCCGCGACGGCGATCTTTGGGAATATGATATGGCGGAAAATGTCATGATTCCGCTTTTCTCCTTCGACCGGGAAGGCGGCGACAACGAGCGGTATCACAACCGGAACCACAATTTCCGGCTGATTTCCGTCGATGACAAAGGAAACGCCGATTTCGTCTTTTACGGCTATATCATCCGCGGCGAATACGAGGGCCGCGTCGGCATCCTGTATTACCGCTACTACGCCGAGGAGCAGCGAGTCGAAGAGCTGATGTTTGCGCCGGTTACGGTGCCGTATGACATACTGAAGGAAGAGTTCGGCGACATCTGCTACATGAACAAATTCGATGAGTTCTTCTTCACGCTGTACGGCACGCTGTACCGCTACCGTACAACGCTCCACGATACCGTTATCGTGGCCGAGAACATGCATGAGCCGTTCTATCTCGACGGCAGCCGCCTGGTCTATCAGGAGGCTGAAAATGACGTCAATACACGTATCGTATATTACGATCTTGAGGCAAATACGACCGATTACCGCGAGGCGGACGAGGGCGACCTTGTGCTGTTCCTCGGAAGCATCGACGGCGACCTGATCTATGGTGATGCGCACAAGTCCGACCTGTCCTTTAAGGACAACGGGCAGCCGCACGTGCCGATGTACCGCATTCGGATTGAGAACAGCGACGATGAGCTTCTGAAAACGTATGTCAGAGAGCACCCGGACGAGTATTATCTCGATGCGGAACTTTCGGATTACGGCCTTGCGCTTAACATCAATAAGAAGACCGGAACGGTTTCCGGCGTGAAAAAGGATGGCACGGCATTCACGCATGCGACGTACGAGGACATCGGAACCTACAACATTCTGAAGAGCACCGAACCGAAGACGGAACGCGTCAAGTTGAGCACCCGTTACTCCGAGCCGATGCGGCGTGAGTACTATCTGAACTTGCCGACATCCTTTAAGCTGTCGGTAGTACCGACGATGATTTCCGTCAAGAACACGCAGGGCAGCGGCCGTACGCCGGTTCGCACCAACGAGCGTTCGGTTCCCGTTTATTATGTGGAGGCGTTTGGTAAGGTAATTTCCGTATCCGAAGACCTTGCGTACTGCGTCTCATACGCCAACGCCAACTACGGCGGCGTTTTCGACGAAAGAGGACAAATTGTATGGCTGCGAGGCATGCGTGCGAATTCCGCGCTTTTACGAAATGTCACGCCTACTTTCACGAACGACACCATCGGCGAGAAAGAGGCCGTGCTGCAGATTCTTTTAAGCTATAAGGGCGCTGCGGTCAATGCATGGGACTGCAACCTCGACGAAAAGGGCATGCTCGCCTGGGTGGACGAGAACATCCCCGGCAAGGCGGTTGATCTGACCGGCGTCACGATGATGGAAGCGCTGAACTTCGTTTCGGACGGACATCTTCTCGTGACCTATCTGGATGATCACTGGATGGTTGTCATCGGTTACACGGCCAATATCGTGCATGTCATCAGCCCCGGCGAGGGCAGGCAGAGAACGATCCTGTTGAGCCGAATGAGAAACACGCTCGACAACCACGGTATTTTCTACACTTACATCGACTAATAAGGGCCGGTTTTATAAGACACGAATCGTATGGCATTTTCCAAAGATGGAAAATGCCATAGTTCTACAACGGTAGAATAAAACGCATGAGGAGGGGTTTATGAAAAGAGTATTTTTGATTGTACTGGACAGCTGCGGCGTCGGTGAGCTGCCGGATGCAGCCGCTTTCGGGGACGAGGGAAGCTTTACGCTTCGGAGCGCCGCGAGCGACGAGAGCTTTTCCATGCCGAACATGGAACGGTTGGGGCTGTTCCACATTGACGGCGTGCGCGGCGTTGTGAACGGCTCCGGGCTCGGAGAGCAGAGAAAGAAGACGTTTACGGGCTCGGTGTGCAGACTTGCCGAGCGTTCCATGGGAAAGGACACCACGACCGGTCACTGGGAGATCGGCGGCGTGGTCAGCGCCTCGCCGATGCCGACATTTCCGGACGGCTTCCCGAAGGAACTGATTGACGAGCTTTCGAAACGGACCGGACGGGCGATTCTTTGCAACAAGCCGTATTCCGGTACCGAAGTCATTAAGGATTACGGACGCGAGCAGCTTGCAACGGGTGCTCTGATTGTGTATACGTCGGCGGACAGCGTGCTGCAGATTGCGGCGCATGATCAGCTGATTCCGACCGAGCAGCTTTATGAATACTGTAAGATTGCTCGTGAGATCTGTCAGGGGCCTTGGGGCGTCGGACGAATCATCGCGAGACCGTTCACGGGTGAGTGGCCGTATACGAGAACGGCGCTCCGCCACGACTTTTCGCTTGTGCCGCCGACGACGATGTTAAATGTGCTTTCGGACGCAGGCTTTGCCGTGCATTCGGTCGGCAAGATTATCGATATCTTCGCGGAAAGCGGCATCACGGAATATGTCAGAACGCAGAACAATGCGGAAGGCATCGAGCGCACGATTGAGGAGATGGATAAGGATTTCGAAGGACTCTGCTTCACGAACCTTGTCGATTTCGACATGCAGTACGGACACAGAAACGATATTCCCGGATACGCGAAGGCACTCAGCTATTTCGATTCGAAGCTGCCTGAGATGCTTAAAAAGCTTCGCGACGGTGACATTCTGATGGTAACCGCTGACCACGGCTGCGACCCGGCGACGGCGTCGACCGACCATTCCCGCGAGTACATTCCGCTTGTCGCGTTCGGTAAGAACGTGGCAGCAGGCAGAAACTTCGGAACGAGAGACTGCTTTTCCGACATCGCGCAGACGATTCTCGGCTATTTCGGCGTAAAGAACGACCTGGCCGGAACCGCGATTGACGGGCTTGTGAAAAAGCCTGCCGGCAAAAGAACCTGCGGAAAGAGAACCAAATAACATGATTAAGATTGTCTTTTTCGATATGGACGGGACGCTGATTGATACCGAGAAGTATTTCCGCCGGTTCTGGCCGAAGGCCGCTGCGGCATTCGGGTACGAGATGAGTGACGAGCAGGCGCTTTCCATGCGAAGCCTCGGCAGACCGTTCGCCCCGGCGCAGCTGAAAGCGTGGTTCGGTCCCGAAACCGATTACCAGGCGATTCGCGCCAAGCGTACCGAGATGATGGAGGCGCAGTTTGCCATTGACGGGCTTCAGTTAAGGCCCGGCGCCGTGGAAATCCTGACGGAGCTGAAGGAACGCGGGATTCCGGCGGTTGTCGTGACGGCTTCGCCGATTGAACGGACGGAGCGGTATCTGACGGAGGTCGGGATACTGCAGTATTTCGACCGGATCATCAGCGCCACACAGGTTGCGGAGGGGAAGCCCTCCCCGGATGTGTATCTTTTGGCAAGTAAAGAAGTGGGATTTCCCACGGAAGAGTGCCTCGCGGTTGAGGATTCCCCGAACGGCGTATTATCAGCCTACCGCGCGGGGTGCAAGGTTGTCATGGTGCCCGACCAGACTCCGGCGGACGAGATGCGGCCGTATCTTGACGGTGTGGCGGAGACACTTGCGGACCTTGGAAAGTTTGTTTAGGAAATATAAGAAAAGTGAAGTGAGGGGAAATTTTATGGCGGAGTCAGGAAAGAAGAAATTCATTATGAAGCGCAAGCCGTTCATCATTACCATCATTGTGGTGTGCGTTGTGTTGGCAATTGCGGAGGTGCTGCTGTTAACCAAGGTGTTCTCCAAGAAGAACAATGAAAAGAAGAATGATAAGCAGTCCAATCAGCAGTCCGGGCAGCAGTCCGGGACGCCTGCACCGGCGGGGCCTGAAGATATGAACAATGTGTGGAAGGTTGCAAGGGTGTTTGTTCAGTATGAGGGCTGTGAGAAAGAACTGTACCTGGAATACGAGTACGATGAATCGGGAAGAGAAAAGCAGATGACCGGTTCCTATAATCAGGAAAAATGCTACCAGAATGTGAAGAAACAGGATGGCGTATTTGTTACGGGATACATCGCCCTTTGCGGGGAAGACGGCAATCTTGTCGACAATCTTGCCGCGCTGATGAGCGGATACAAAAAAGATTACTCCTTTGCGGAAAAGTTTGATACACGCGGAAATCTGATTGAAGTTTCAAAGGTGTATAACCAAACAGAAGAGGTATACGAAAGATGGGAATTTGAATTCGATGATCAGGACCGGGCCGTTAAAATGAAGGATTATTCGTTTATGAACGGCGGTCTGGAGCTTTTTCGGTATTTCATCTTTCAATATGATTCCTTTGACCGTGTGAAATGTATGGAAGAGTACTGGACACAAGACGGCGACAGAATCACGTCCAAGCTGGAATACGATTATGCAAACAACAAAATGATTCGTACTTTTTATGAAGGAAACTACTATGGTGATGGGGAAGAAACATATTGTGTCGCAGAGTTTTCCGGAAAGCAGAGAGAGACACTGAAGGACTATCGCGGAGAGAAGTGCGTAGGCGATACACGCTATCTTGTTTTGAAAGGCAATTTCCCTTCCGACTCGTATTTTATTGACAATGTGTTTCCCTTTGGGAGAAAATTCTGTACACTCACCGCTGAGCTTACCTATCTTGACGGAAGCATGAGGAAAGAGGATTCCTGGGAGTATGATCAGCAAGGCCGCCCGATTGGCTTCTCGGAGTACGGTAATGAAATCTCTCTTTCCTATGATGAGCAGGGGTATTGCATAAGCGCCGACGTGACGACAAACGGAGCGCATAACAATTATGAGTACTCCTTCGACGAGCGCGGGAATCTGACAGAAGTCAGTTTTACGGAAGAACTTGAAGGCGGCGAAAAAGTGACATACTTTTATGAATGGGTCAAGCTTCCGAACCGTTAAAACCCCCGCGGAAACCGCACGAAACCTGCAGTTGCAACTGTCAGTTGACACATTTCAAGGTCGGCTTTATGGCATGTAACCGACGTTTCCGCTATGATGAGGGCACAAAGACACAAGCGCTTGGGTCCGAACAAAAACGGAGGAAAATGATATGATTTTAGCAGATAAGATTATTGATGAAAGAAAGAAAAACGGTTGGTCTCAGGAAGAACTTGCAGACCGTCTCGGGGTTTCGAGACAGGCCGTCAGCAAATGGGAGAGTGCACAGTCGGTTCCCGATCTGCAGCGCATCCTTGAAATGAGCAGACTGTTCGGTGTCAGCACCGACTACCTTTTAAAGGATGAAGAAGGCGTGCGCATCCAGGAGGACTATGATGAGGTCGGACGGACCGGCAGAATGGTTTCCTTAGAGGATGCAAACGAATTCCTTATCCATAATGAAAAATTCTCGAAGAAGATTGCAATCGGTGTACCGATTTGCGTAGCATGCCCGGTGCCGCTTCTTCTGCTCCACGCGGCGCAGAAGCTCGGCTGGCTTTCCCTTTCGGATAATGCCGTCGCCGCGCTCGGCGTAACGTTGCTGTTCGTTTTCATCGCCTCGGCGCTTGCCCTGTTCATTCCCGCAGGAATCGCAAACAGCCGCTACAGCTGGCTTGAGAAAGAGTCCTTTGACACGGCCTACGGCGTGAACGGCATGGTCCGTGAGCGCGCAGAGCGCTTCCGCAGCCGTTTCGTAACCAGTATTACTGTCGGCGTCCTTTTGATTATCTTCGGCGTGACTGCACTCGTTCTGGCGACCTTCTTAAGCAATGAGAATGAAGGTGTTGCCATCGGCATGGCCGGATTCCTTTTGATCACAATTGCTGCGGCCGTGCACCTGTTTGTATCCGCAGGCATCATCCAGAGCGGCTTTCAGAAGCTGCTCCAGGAGGGTGACTTCACCAAGGCGAAGAAGGATCATTCCCTGATGAATCTCATCGCACCCGTATACTGGCTCACCATGACCGCGGCCTTCCTTTTCTGGGGTTTTGTCTTCGACGGATGGGGCATTTCCTGGGTCATCTGGCCGATTGCAGGCGTCGTATTTGCCATCATTGCGGCCGTCGTGCACTATGCAGAGGAGAAGTAATATTTTCCTTCGAAAATTGTTGACACAACGCAGGAAAACTGATATTATAACTTTTGCTTGCAGTTGTGGCGGAATTGGCATACGCGCATGATTCAGGTTCATGTCCATGTACTTGGGTGTGGGTTCAAGTCCCATCAACTGCACAAAAGAAGAGCTGTTGCGAATTTGCAACAGCTCTTTTCTTTTCGTGGAAAATGTGACTACGCCTCGTGCTTCATTACCGCAAGAAGGCGGTCTCTCACGCCGTCCATACGGGCGTCGTCGATGCCGAAATCCATCCGGCGGTAGCTCCAGGCGGCGGAACCGATTGCGTAGCGGCGCATCGTCTTATGGAAGGCGCTGTACCAGAGGAGAGCCTCCTCGGGATCGACGCGGTCGATGACTCCGTACTCACCGCAGTAAAGCGGAACGTTACGCTCCTCGGCAACCTTGATGGCATCTGCAAACAGTGCTTCAAAGTAGTTTTCGTCCGGCGTGCCGTCGGGGTTAAAACGGTCAAACGAAGCGGAGAATGCGGCACCAAGCTGCTCAACGCTTTTCTTCGCATAATCTGCGTACTTCATGCCGAACGGGCAGCGGAACGAGGTGTCCATAGAAGCAATCCACGGCGCGCCCTGGTGCGTGAACAGAAGCGGCTCATAGCAGTGGAAGTTATAAATGATATGCGCGTCCTGCGGCATTCCGAGGTCGCGGACAGCCTCAACGCTGTTGTTGTAGTAGCCACCGACAAGAATGGAGATGTCGGGAGCAATCGCGCGAATCTTTTTGATGCAGGTGTCCGCAACGCGGTTCCAAGCCTCGCAGTACTCCTTCGCGGTCACTTCGTTTAAAAGCTCGAACGCAAGGCAGTCGGTACAGCTGCCGTACCGCTTCGCAAGCTCTTCCCAGATGCGGTAGAACGTTTCCTGACACTCGGGAAGCTCGAAAAGGCCGTTCTCCTTTACACCCGGGTCAAAAGAGAAGCCGGGCGTTCTGTGCAGGTCAAGAATCATGTTAAGGCCGTTCTCGCGGCACTGTGCAACGGCAAAATCGATATAACGGAAGCGGTCATTAAGGAACGAGCCGTCCGCTCCTAAAAACAAATCATAGTCCACGGGGATGCGGATGTGGTCGAGTCCCCAGGAAGCCACCTTCTTAAAATCGTCCGCGCCGATGAAGGAATCGTAATGCGTTTCCGTGTGGCGGCATTGGGAAAGCCATCCGCCGAAATTAATGCCGTGTTCATATCCGGGCCAGTTTCTCATAATCATCCTCTTTTCATTACTTAATGATAATAAGGGGGCACACCCGAAAGAGTGTGCCGCCCGAATTAATTAGTTCAGCTGTGAACCGCAGTACTCGCAGCAGCCGCCCTGGGGAACGGTCTTTGCACCGCAGAACGGGCAGATTACGGGCTCAACGGGAGCGGCCGGCTGAGGTGCCGGGGCAGCGTTACGTGCGCCGAAATCAGTAGGAGCAGCGTTCTTCATTTGATCAACGGCATCCTTGATCTGCGTGCCGATGTTCAGACAGTCATAGTATTCTTTTGTGCGAAGGTTGGTGCCGATGCCGGTCGTGTGGATGGTCCAGCCGTTCGGATTGGCGGTCATCTGCTGCTCGCCGGTCTTGATGTAGCCGCTCGAAACACCGAATTCCATCTCGTCGAAGTAAGGATTGCTGACGCGAATCGTTGCCTTCAGATTGTAGGAATACTCATATCTGGGCGGATTGTAGCTGACAAGACGTCCGTTAGCGTCCTTCTGCTTCAGCTCGTTGCGGCTTTCCTGAATGTCCAGGTTGCAGCCGAGCGCCTGTGAAAAATCAAGCACATCGGGATTGGCCTTCACCAGATCGGTGGCCGAGGTTACCATAAACTTACGCGCGTTGTCATCAATCAACAGCTTGGTGTACTTACCGAGCGTTCTCGTGACATGAAAAGCGGCAACGGCAGCCTTGTTCTGCTCGCGGTAAGCAAGCTGCTGCTCGATGTCAGCCTTGGTGCTGTGACGTCTCTCGCTGAACCACGGAGAAAGCTTCGAAGCGCAGTCCTTGCACATGTTGCCGTCCTCGAGCTTCCGGTTGCCGAGAAGACCGATTTTGTTTCCGCAGAAATCACAGAATTTCTTATCAAAGAGTCCCATGGAAATGACCTTCCTTTTCTTTTGATTCTCTAATTGTACCATAGAACACCTGCCGATTCAAGAAATAACCGAGGCGGAAGTTACGTTGTCTTTCGCGGTGAAATCTGCTATAATGGGACCGAAGTCTGACGAAAAAGTCCCTTCGGGACTATGGATGAGGAAACGCGTAATGAAGAGCGAAATGATTCGTAAGATAACCGCACTTGTTTTGGCGGCCTGTCTTGTATTCGGGCTTGCCGGATGCGGTAAGAAGAGTGCTTCGAAGGAGGGGGAGGTTACACCCGAACCCACAAAGGAGCAGCAGGCGGAGCCAAGCCCCGAAAAGCCGCAGAATACGCCGACGGAGGTTCCGAGAACCAAGCGCGGCATCATCGATGAGATGCTTGCGGCTTACGGCGCATTCGGGGGCGCTGCGAAGAACCGTGTGAATACACTTCTTTCGGATCTCAAGCAGATGGACCCGGCTGAAGCGGAGCGATGGGAACGCATCGTAACGATGTGGCAGTCGATTGACGATACGGCCGTGAACTTTGACTGCCTCCCGGACGGGCTTCCCGACACGGACGAGCTTTGTATTGTGGCACTGGGGTTCCAGCTTGCATCTGACGGAAGCATGCTGACGGAACTGAAGGAACGGCTGAAGGTGCTTTATAAGAGCGCAAATAAGTATCCGAACGCCCTGATCGTCTGCACGGGCGGCGGAACGGCAGCGGACAATCCGGAAGCGACGGAAGCCGGTAAGATGGCGGAATGGCTGATCGCCTTTGGCATCGCCCCGGAGCGCATTATCGTCGAGGACCGGTCCATCACGACCGCGCAGAATGCCATCTACACCCTCGGCATCCTCCATGAGAAATACCCTCAAGTCAAAAAGCTCGCTATCATCTCCAGCGACTATCACATTCCGACCGGCGTTTTGCTGTTTGAGGCGGAGTCCATGCTTCATGCCGAAAGCGAAGAAGCCCGTGTCAAGGTCGTTTCGAACGCCGCGTGGGATGCTCCCACGGGAACGCTTTCCCGGATGTTCCAGGCGGGCGCGCTGATCGAAATCTCGGGCAACATCGAGACCGCCTTTGACATCTATTATGATAATTATGATATTCACGAACTGCCGCCGCTTGACGGCAGGTAAGGAGGCTACATGGCTACGGTAAATGTGTATGAGCAGTACTTCGAAGCTTCGTGCGAATATAACGGCGTGCCGAGAAAGGCAGCGCTTGTCATGCTGACGGCGGATTCCTGCGACGGCAACATCCGCTACAGCGCGGGTGTCACATTTTTCCCGCATCGGGACGAAGAGGACTTTGCGGTATCCTACGATGCCTTCTTCGAAAAGATGCTGTTTGAGGGAAAGGGACGCCGTTCCAAAAAGCGTGAGCAGGCCTTCCTTGCGGATTTCCGGACGGCAGTCGACGAACTGGCGGCAGAGCAGAATGCAGAGGTGTTCTGGGACAGGCCGCTCGGCGGCGAAAGAAGAGGATAAAGATAGCTGACACCCCTTGTAAGCGTCCTCATTTTCCGATATAATAATTCTGTTAAGAACCATACGGTTGAAGGGAGCAAAGACGATGGAAGAGCGCAGAAAGAATAATTCCGTGAGACAGTTTTGTATCGTGACGTTGTTTTGGCTTTTGGCAGCAGGGCTTTCCTTTGTGTGCAGTGAGATTCAGGTCTCCGAAATCCGTGATACCGGCGAATCCCACACGGGTTCATTTCTGAACGGAACGCTCTATTCCTATAATCTCACCAATTACATCATCGGAGCGGTGCTGTTCTTCGGAATCTTCATGCTTTTGTGGTTCTTCATCATGAGGGGGCGTTTCCCGAAGATCCGCAGATGCCACATCATCGGGCAGGTCGGCTGCATTCTGATTACGGTGGCAGGACTGTTCGGCATATTTGCCGCGACGGTATATACCGATATGAATGCAACCGGTATCTTCAGCGGAATCAGGGAGGAATTCCTGGAAGCGCTGACGCTGATCGGCTGGGTGCTCTTTGCGTTTTTGTTCACCCTTGCGGGGACGGTCGGCGGCTTTTCGAGAGAGAAGAAGTTCGGCCGCGAGGGCAGGCCGCATCCGCACGGTCACAGACCGCCGGAGGGCCCTCACAAGCCTGACGGAGAGAAGAAGTTTAAATAATCAATTCCACCCTTCAAATCAGTAAAACCGGTTTGAAGGGTGTTGTTATGATTTGAATGTTAAATCGAGGTAAAATCGGCCTCTATACTGTGGTAAATGTGACTTACAAATGCTATACTGTCATGCAAATGAAAGACTTGAAAAAGTGCCTTCAGGCACCATGCGGGGGAAGGAATCCGGTTAAGAAACCATGATGACGGATGAACAGAAAATCGAACAGATTGAGGAATTTCGAACAAAAGCTTTAAGTAAAAAAAGATTCCTCGGGATTTGGATTTTTTTAGTTATCGTGACGGTGCTTGGCCTGACCGCTTTCCTGGCAGACAGAATGGGGGATGAGGGTTTTCCTGCCATTATGCTTTTATGGATTCTGGGAGCCCTGAGTGTTACGGGATTGGGTATGGCAATTCACAATCTGAAAGGTGATTATTCGGAAGAGATAAAATGTTACCTGGTTGAGACCGCCGCAGAGGGGATGTTCGACAGTTTTTCCTACAGGCCGGAAGAAGGGTTCCTGGTGGATGATCTGTGCAATGCAGATATGATGAAAATCCGTGCCTGCAAAACCGACGATATGATGGTCGGAGAATATAATGACGTGACGTTTGTCCATGGGGATGTAACGATTAATGCCGATAGTGAATCCCTCGGAGCGCCGTTTTACGGAACCTGGACAGTATACTCGTTTTTGAAGCCGTTCACATCAGATTTACAGGTTACAACGGTAGAGATGCTGTCTCACAGCCGGGTAAACCGCACATTTTTCACGAAGAAAGATGAGAAGAGGCATCTGTTTTTGACGGGAGACACGGAGTTTGACGACTTGTTCGCATGCTCCGGACAGGACGAGCAGGAAGCGATGACACTTCTGACGCCGGCAGTCAGAAAACGGCTGATTCGCATCTATCAGGACACCGGACTTCCGATGATTATCGGCTGGAAGGACAAGGAGCTGCATTTCATTACCGGAAATGCGCTTGCCCCGTTTGGTTATGAACTGGAAGCAACGCTTGATTATGAGGCCATGCTTGCGGAAACCAGAAGAAAACTCTATCTGATCAGAAGAGTTATAGAAGAACTGATCATGAGCCGCAGCGTCTTTTCGGAGTATGCGCTCGAGGAGTACTCGATGCCTGTTGATACAGAGCACGAAGAAGGATTGAGAAGACAGTGAGAACGGAAGAAGATATCAAACTGATTCAGAAAAGGGCGAAAAGAAGAAATATCATCTATTGGGGATGGATTGTCGCTCTGATTATCGCCGGCGCATGCATAACCGGTGCGTTGAACGATGCATTGGAGTGGGACCGCGCTTTTCCGTGGATTATGGTTCTTTGGGTTTTGTTTACCATGGTGATTCTGGGACTCGGTGTTGCGTTATTCGACCTTTCTTCGTCGTTTTCGAAGGATATCAAGAAGTATCTTGTGGAAACTGCTTCGGATGGGATGTTTGACAGCTTCTCCTATAATCCGGACGAGGGTTTCAGCGTAGATGTGTTAGACAAAGCGGATATGATGAGGGGAGTCTATTCCTGCAGCACCGACGACATGATGCGCGGAGAATATAATGATGTGAAGTTCTGCCGCGGGGATGTCAGCATTAATACGGGAAGCACCGTATCCAGTACGTTTCACGGATCGTGGACGCTGTATTCCTTTATGAAACCGTTCATTTCGGATCTGCAGGTCACGACGCAGGAGATGGTGGCGCACAGCCGTGTGAACCGCACAATCTTTACGAGAAAAGAAGAAAAGAGACATCTGTTCAAAACCGGTGATCCGGAGTTCGACAGCATATTTGTGTGTTCCGGACAGGATGAACAGGAGGCTATGACACTGCTGACGCCGACAGTCAGAAAACGGCTGATCCGACTCTATCAGGATACCGGGCTTCCGATGATTGTCGGATGGAAGGACAACGAGCTGCATTTCATCACCGGAAATGCGCTTGCCCCGTACGGTTACAGAATCCATTCGAAGATGGATCTTGAGGCCATGGTCGCAGATACGAGAAGAAAGCTTTATCTGACCAGAAGAGTCATTGAAGAGCTGATTATGAGCCGCAGCGTCTTTTCGGAGTATGCGCTTGAGCAGTATTCGATGCCTGTTGATGCGGGACACGGAGAGGAATTAAGAAGACAGTGAAGAATGATAAGACAGTAAGAACTCTGGAAGAAATCAGAGGGCTGCAGAAAACCACCAGAGAAAACAGAAGGGTTTTGTTTTATGTCCTGCTGCTGTTGATACCCATGGATTTGGTTTTCACTTATTTGGCAGTGTCTTCGGGGGATATTGCGGGAACCTGTGTCCCGTTGATTGCTTTTTATATAATGACAGCAGCCACATTCTATGCCTGGGTAAGAGTTCCCCGGGAACTATACAGGGAATACAAGACATATCTTGTCAATAGCGCTGCAGACGGCCTGTTCGACGAGTACCAATACTTTCCGGACGGCTGTTTCGACCGGGAGGTGCTTGAAGAAACAAACCTGCTGGACCTTGAGGGTAAAAAGTTCGAGAGCAATGATTTCTTTGAGGGAACCTATCAGGGCGTCCGGTTTGCAAGAGCCGATATCGAAATCTATAATGGCCTTACGGGACGGTTTAAAAAGCAGTACTTCGGAAACTGGAACGTGTTCTCATTTTCCAAAGCCTCACCCCGTAAGATTTGGATTTCGACAAGAAAACTGTTCACCCATTCGCGGCTGAGGACAGAGTTTATTCAGTTTTCGAACAACGGAGAAAACGGGATTACAACCGGCGATGATTACTTTGACAGCCTGTTCTTCTGCGGCTGCGAGGATGAGCAGGCAGCCCGTGAACTCCTGACACCGCAGCTCATGAAGATTCTGTGCGGGTTTTATAATAAGAACGGCTATCCGTTCATCGTGGCCTGGGTTGACGGCCGCCTGCACGTCATTGTAGAGGACAAAAAGGATACCGTGCATCCGTCCGTTGATATGGATGTCAACCCCGTGCTGGAGATTGAGAAAGCACGGGAAGATTTGAAATTTGTGTGCGACATCGTTGATGAACTGGTCATCGGTGACAAAGTATTCTCCGAATATGCCATGTACGGTCAGGCCGTGGATTCGGAGCCTGTGATTGGGAAAGGGTTGAGAAGACAGTGACTACGGAACAGGAACTCGAGAAGCGGCGAAAAACGGCAAGGCTTGGCAGATACGGCGGCACTGTATTACAATTGGCCGGAATCGTTTTGATGATGCTGGGACTCTTATATCTGTTTTTTGATTTCGCCGATTGGGACCTTACAGCGAAAACGTGTCTTGTGCTGGCGGCGGCTGTCATTGCCATGATAGGGGGATATCTGCTTGAGAATCGTACACAAAAGAAGTACGAAAAGGAATACAAGACCTACGTGATAGGCAGGGCCGCTCTGGGATTGTTTGATGAGTACGAGTTTCTGCCGGAGTGGGGATTCCCCAAGAAAGAAGTTAAGTCGAAAGGTCTGATTCGGATTAAGTACGGCTACAGAAGTGACACGCTTCTTAAGGGACAATACCATGATGTCGGATTTGCCCGCGCTGATTTCTCTATGAGACAGAATCGGATTTCCGATATGAGAGTCAAAGGTTACTGGACCATCTTCACGTTTCCGAAGCCTTTTAAGAGCGACCTGCAGGTGTCCTGCGGGTTCATGCAGCAGGAGAGCGGAATCCGGCAGGGTCTTTTCGTTCCGAAAAAAGAGCGTCGCCACATCATTACGACGGGCAACGAAGAATTCGACAGGGAATTCACCTGCTCCGGCCAGGACACGGAAGAGGCTTTGTCTCTGCTGACGCCGGCGGTACGCAGAAAGCTGCTGTCGATGCGCTATATGAGGCGCAACGCCTTCGTCATGGGCTGGGTAAACCAGGAGCTTCATATGATTGTCATCAACGGAACGGACACGGCTCCGGCACCGGCCAAGGGAAAGCTTGATCTCGGTCAGGCGCTGCACCAGACGCAGGAAGAACTTCGCGTCATCTGTGAGATTATCGATGACATGATGATGAGCCGTAGCATTTTCGCCGATTATGTCATGGCGGAGATGGAAAATGTGATGACTTCGCCACATGAAATCCCTGACGGCACCCTTCAGGAAGAAGACTACGACATTGTTCCGGCGAGCGAAGACTACGATATAACTTCGGTGAACGAAGACTACGACATTGCTCCGGTAAACGAAGACTACGACGTCGATTTGCCGGAGGAAAAATACGAAATGCGTGGGAGTAATTAACGAGGAGGAAGAAAATGTATAACAACGATTGGGAGCAACTGAACAAGACAAGAAAGCAGCTGGTATTACTCGGCATAATCGGAACGATCCTGCTTGTTGCGGGACTGATTCTGCCGATTGTATTCATGGCGAAGCATCCGCTTTTCTTTAATCCGTTCATGATTCTTTTCGGCATGGTTCCCGGAGCAATCTGCTGGCTGATTTTCGGCAAAGGCAACTCCGGCTACCGGAAGGATTACAAGGCGCTTGTGGTGAACCGAGCCGCGACCGGCATGTTTGACGAGTACAGCTACTACGCGGGCATGGGTTTTGATTACCGGGAGATTCAGGCCACCGGCATCATGTACATGGGCAACCGGTATAAGAGTGAGGACCTCGTGGAAGGACGCTACAAGGGCGTTCCGTTCCGCCGTGCCGACATGTATATCGCACAGCATACCTCGAGCGGTAAGAGCAGCCATACGACCGTATATCTGCGCGGAACGTGGATGATTTTCTCCTACAACAAAGCATTCGTTTCCGATGTGCAGGTCATGTCCAAGGCTTTCGGGTTTTCCAATAAGAAGACGAGCCGCCTGTTTACGAGAAGCGGAGACCGCCGTCATAAGCTCGAGACGGAGGACGTGGAGTTCAACAACATGTTCAACGTGACCTGCCAGAACGATTCCGAAGCATTCTACCTGCTGACGCCCCGCGTCATGCAGATGCTGAAGCTGCTGCAGGCCGACTTCATGCATCCGTTCATGGTCGGATTTGTCAACAACGCCCTGCATATCGCCGTCAACACCGGCAAGGATTCGATGGAACCGTCGGTTTTCAAGGCACTGAAGCCCGAGCTTGAGATTGAAAAGACCCGCCGCGAGCTGAAGGCAATCTGTAACGTCATCGACGCGCTGGCAATTGACCGGGATATTTTCAAGGAGTAAACGGTTGAAAGACTATTCGATGATAACGCCCGAGGCATTGACCGAGGAGGCGCGGAAAATTGCAAAACACTCGGACAGAGCCCCGTTCATTGCGCTTGGGCAGCTCACCCTGCTGGGAATTCCGTTCCTGCTGTTGTGCATGGGAGTGCTGCCTCCAATCCCGTTTGTCGTGGCATTTGCCATCGCATTAATCCTTGTCGGCGTGACTGCCATATTCGGGCATGACCGGCAGAAGGAGTACGATGAGCGGCAGAAGGAACTGGTTGTTGCGTTCAAGTCGCTGGTTGTGAACCATGCCGCGCAGGAGCTGTTCCATCATTATTCCTATGACATGGAAAATGGCATCGCAGAGGAAGACATTCCGCTCAACGAAGTGCTGCCGTATTCCTACTTCGGAAGAAGCACGAATCTGCTGACCGGCTTCTACCGGGGTGTCGAATTCCGGCGCGCCGATCTTGAGGCAAGTGCAGCCTCGACGCATGTCAACTTTTATTCGACGAACCGTGTCTTTCTCGGACAGTATATTGATTTCCCGTGTCCTGTGAAGTTTTCCTCGACGCTTTATATCTACACAAAGGACATGCTTGACGATATCGAGCGGAAGACCTTCCTGTATTCCGGGAACACGCGCGGGGAGATGTATTATGAAACGGGTGATGAGGCGTTTGATAAGAAATTCCGTTGCCTGACTACCGATCAAACTGAGGCGGAGACGCTTCTTACTCCGGAGTATGTCAGAAGCATTGTGAAGCTTTCAAACCTGATTAAGGATTGGTTTGTGATTGGCTTCAAAGAAGGCAGAATCTTTCTTTTGATTGACACCGGCACGGACCATCTGGAGCCGCCGAAATACCTCGGTTATATCGACAAAATGGACATGGATTACGAGATGGAGCGCGCGGTGAAAACGTTACAAACGGTGTGCGATGCCATTGACCGGCTGGCCCGTCCGAGCGAGGAGAAAACCCCGCCTGAGACAAATGTGATCGATGAACTTGAAAGCTACTGGAAAGAGGGAACACCGACCGTCTGAGCGCGGACCTTTCGAAAAACGAAAAAACTGTTGACAAGCGGCGGGAAAGGTCTTATAATGTGCCTAATTTTACAACTTCATATCGTTCAAAGGCTGTGACGAAGACGGTCTCGGGAACGCATTTTCAGAGAGCCGGTGGTTGGTGTGAACCGGTATTGCAGAACGAATCGACCTATCCCTTCCGAGCTGAAGGTCTGAACCCCTTGTGGAAAGTAAGAACTTCCGTGATTGCCGCGTCAAGGCATAGGATTTGTTGGAATCCGAAGAGTGGCGTACAGTGTACGCAAGTTGAGTGGTACCGCGGGTGAAAGGCTCGTCTCAAACGTTCGTTTGGGGCGGGCTTATTTTATTGCCTCAGGGAACACAACCTTTCAGAGAATCACTCAACAAAAAACAAAGGAGAGTAAAACAATGGGAGACATGGATCTGAAGCTTAAGGAAGTCGCCGCACGTATCCGCGAGATGCGTGAGATCGCAGGCTTTACCGAAGGCGAGATGGCAGACAAGACGGATGTCAGCGTGGAAGAGTATGTGGCTTATGAGGCCGGCGAAACGGATATGCCGTTTACGTTCATTCATAAGTGCTCGCTCGCATTTGACGTCGAAATGAGCGCTTTGCTTGAAGGCCATACGGCAAAGCTTACCAGCTACACCGTAACGAGAAAGGGCGAAGGTCAGATCACTTCCGAAGAGGAAGGCATCCTGATCAAGAACCTTGCTTCCAACTTTAAGAAGAGACTCGGTGAGCCCTACTGGGTTCGCTATGAATACTCCGCCGAGCAGCAGAAGAAGCCGATTCATCTGACCAAGCACAGCGGTCAGGAATTCGATATCGTCATGAAGGGCTGCCTGAAGGTTCAGGTCGGTGAGCACACCGAAATCCTGCACGAGGGCGACAGCATCTTCTACAACAGCTCGACGCCGCACGGCATGATTGCCATCAACGATCAGGACTGTACCTTCATCGCAGTCGTACTGCCCGGTGAGGATGTCGGCGAGAAGGAAATCGTCGATACGCTTGTGGAAGGCCGTACCGCGAAGAAGAGCTTCGTCTGTGACAAATTCATCAAGACTGTCGAGGACGAAAAGGGCCGCCTGAAGTCCATCGATTTCGTAAACGAAGAGAAGTTCAACTTCGCCTATGATGTTGTTGACGCCATCGCGAAGAAGAATCCCGAGAAGCTTGCGATGATTCATCTGGACCGCGACAAGAACGAGAGACGCTTCACATTCCTTGACATGAGTAAGAAGAGCGGCCAGGCCGCAAACTACTTCAAGTCCCTGGGCATCGAGCCCGGCGACCGCGTCATGCTTGTATTGAAGCGCCATTACCAGTTCTGGATCAGCATGCTTGCGCTTCATAAGATCGGCGCAATCGCAATCCCGGCTACTTATCAGCTTCAGGAGCATGACTTTGAGTACCGTTTCAAGTCCGCAGGCGTTAAGGCAATCGTTTGTACCGGCGACGGTGATACCGCCAACCAGGTTGATCTTGCGGCACCGCGCTGTGAGACACTGATCCACAAGATCTGTGTCGGCGCTCCGAGAGAAGGCTGGCGCAACTTCGATGAAGAGTATGTGATGTACAGCTCGCATTTCGACCGCGTCGAGAACAGCCCGTGCGGTTCCGACCGTTTCATCATGTTCTTCACCTCCGGCACGACCGGTTATCCGAAGATTGCGTGCCATTCCTACAAGTACGCGCTCGGTCATTATGTAACCGCCAAGTACTGGCATCAGGTTGAGCCTGACGGCCTGCACCTGACCATTTCCGATACCGGCTGGGGTAAAGCGCTTTGGGGCAAGCTGTACGGCCAGTGGCTGTGCGAAGCACCCGTTTTCGTATATGACTTCGACCGCTTCCATGCAGAGGACATCCTGCCGCTGTTTGCACAGTACCATATCACGACGTTCTGCGCACCGCCCACGATGTACCGCATGCTGATCAAGGAAGACATCAGCAAATACGACCTCAGCTCGATTGTGCATGCAACGACCGCCGGTGAGGCCCTTAACCCCGAGGTTTACAACGTCTTCAAGGAGAAGACCGGTCTCCGCATCCACGAGGGCTTCGGTCAGACCGAGACAACGCTTGTCATCGGTAACCTGTACGGCGAGAAGCGCAAGCTCGGATCCATGGGTAAGCCTACGCCGCAGTATCATGTCGACATCCTCGATCCGGACGGCAAGCCCGTACCGGTCGGCGAGAACGGCGAGATCTGCATCTACACAAACGACAAGACGCCCTGCGGACTGTTCCGCGGCTACTATAACGATCCCGAGCGCACGAAGGAAGCGTGGCATGACGGCATCTATCATACCGGCGACGTCGCGTGGAAGGACGAGGACGGCTTCTACTGGTATGTCGGCCGTATCGACGACGTCATCAAGTCGTCCGGCTACCGTATCGGACCGTTCGAAATCGAAAGCGTCATCATGGAACTTCCGTATGTGCTTGAGTGCGGTGTCAGCGCCGCCCCCGACCCGATCCGCGGCCAGGTTGTAAAGGCAAGCATCGTATTGACAAAGGGTACACAGCCCTCCGATGAGCTCAAGAAGGAAATCCAGGATTACGTTAAGAAGCACACAGCACCTTACAAGTACCCGCGTATCGTTGTCTTCATGGATGAACTTCCGAAGACCATCAGCGGCAAGATTCAGAGAAACAAACTGTAATGAAGCATCCGAATTATGACATTCCCGGGATTCCGGAAGGATACGAGGTATTCTTCCGGATGACCCGTAAGTGCAGACTCGAAACGGTTGATGAAGCAGACGAAGACGAAGATTCCATGAAAGACTGGAAGTATGACCGTCTCCACAACTACATCAAACAGCGTGACGGAAAAGGAAACGTATATGTTTATCGCATCCGGGAGGACAATACCTGTACCTGCGAGCGTTGGTTCATGAAGGACGGCGCAAGGTACTGCGAGCCCGGCGCTGTGTTTGATCCCGGTATCGAGATTGTGTTTCAGGAAACGGACCGGGAAAGCTGGGAGTATGATGAGCGCGGCAACTGCGTGACATTTATCACAAAAGGGAAAGACCGCTGGCTGAACACCTATGATGCAAAGAACCGGGTCGTTTCGGAAAAAAGGTATTTTTCCGACGGGCTTTTATGGGCCGATAAGGGATATGCCTACAATGAGGACGGCACCCTGCGTGAGTATTATGAGGACATGCTCGATATTCAGAACGGGCACGGCGATTATCATACGATGCATTACAAAAAGACGGTTCCCGAATACGACAGTACGGGCCGGACGGTTTCCGAGCATTCGTATGACCGGGAAGGCAAGCTGATCGGGCAGATGTATTGGGAGCCGGGCGGGAAGGTTCAGATCTCGACAAAGAACCAGTTCGAATATTGGCAGGTCCGCTCAAGAATTGAGCATGACGACGAAGGAAGAGTCATCTCGGACGACTTTGAGCTGAACGGAAAGCCGCAGTCAAGGACCGAATACGAGTACCGTGACGACGGCAGCTACACCGAGCGCAGGTACATTGCAATCATGGAGAGAGACAATGAGCTGCTGCTCCGTGAAGAAAAGACGTTTGATAAGGCCGGCAGGAGGACCGCCTGGATTGAATACGGTTACAACAGTAAGAGAGTATACGAAGCCTTTTATCAGGAGTATGACGAAGAAGGCAATCTGACCAGAACGGTTCGTAAGACAATAACCGGGACAAAGCCGCAAAAGGAAGAAACCTATATCGTTCTTTTCGGCACGGTCGGAGGCTTCAAACACGACCGTCTGCGGGTTAAGGAATACGAGATCCGGGACGGGAAGGCAGGAAACGTCACCGAATACAAGTATTTCTTCCCGGATGAGAACACCGTGATGCAGTTCAGCATCAAAAACGGCGAAGTCCGGTTCGTGGAAATCTATGAATATGACAGCTACGGAAACCTGCTTGCCCGGTACTCGGCGAGTGGCTCGGGGAGGTACGGCAAAGCCTTCGAATACACGCCTTTTGTTGCGCCCAAGGGGCGGTTCACGAAAGAGGACCGCGATGAAGAGCACCACAAGGTGGTGAGTTAAGCCGCTAAGGCAGATAGAGGTTGCATTTTCCCGTGATAAAGGGTATAGTTATTAAGTTAAGGTGATGTTATGGATTTTAAGCGTTTGGTGCTCTTTGCGGGGCATTACGGCAGCGGAAAAACAAATATTGCGGTCAATGTGGCAATCGACCTTAAAAAAGAGGGGAAGAATGTTGTCATTGCGGACCTCGATATCGTGAATCCGTATTACCGGACGAAGGACAGCGAGCAGGAGCTTGAGGCGGCGGGAATTCCGCTGATCAGTTCCGAATACGCGAATTCGAACGTCGATGTACCGGCACTTCCGCAGGCCCTTTATTCCCTGGTCGATCAGAAGGACCGTTACGGGATCATGGATATCGGCGGCGACGACCGCGGCGCTTTGGCGCTCGGGCGGTATGCTCCGGCAATCCTTGAGGAGAACAACTACGAAATGCTCCTCGTCATCAACAAGTATCGTCCGCTGACTCCGGATGCGGCAAGCACCCTGGAGGTCATGCGTGAGATAGAAATCGCGGGCGGGATTCCGTTCACCGGGATTGTGAACAACTCAAATCTCGGAAGGGAGACGACCGCGGAGGATGTCATCAAAACCCACGCCTACGCCATGGAAATGGCTGAGGACACGGGGCTGCCGCTTCGGATGACGACCGTTAAGGAAGACATCGCGGAAGAGGTGGCGAAAGTAATTCCGAATGTCGTACCGCTAAGGTTACAGAACAAACGGCTTTGGAATGACTGAGACGTACATGCATGGCATTTTCCATTACGGAAGATGTGATTTAAGTTACAGGAGGTAAGAAATGAACAAAGTAACGTTCAACACGGACCTTTGTAAGGGCTGCGGCCTCTGCGTGGCAGCCTGCCCGAAGAAGATTCTTCGGATGTCGGAGACGGTCATCAATGCGAAGGGCCATCATCCGGCGGAAATGACCGACCAGTCCCAGTGTATCGCGTGTGCATTCTGCGCAACGATGTGCCCGGATTGCGTAATTACGGTGGAAAGGGGTTAAGAGCATGGCAGATAAAGTATTGATGAAGGGCAATGAAGCCATTGCCGAAGCCGCCATTATGGCCGGCTGCCGATTCTATTTCGGCTATCCGATTACGCCCCAGACCGAGGTTGCCGCATACATGGCAAAGCGTATGCCCAAGATCGGCGGAACCTTCCTTCAGGCAGAGAGCGAAATTGCAGCAATTAACATGTGTATCGGTGTTGCTTCTACCGGTAAGAGAGTTATGACGAGCTCCTCAAGCCCCGGAATCTCCCTTAAGGAAGAGGGCATCAGCTACATGGCAGGATGCGACCTTCCGGCGCTGATTGTTAACGTTGAGCGTGGCGGCCCGGGTCTCGGCGGCATTCAGCCTTCCCAGTCCGACTATTTCCAGGCTACCAGAGGCGGCGGACACGGTGACTATCACCTCTTCGTTGTTGCTCCGGCAAGCGTACAGGAGATGGTAAGCCTTACCGCTCATGCATTTAACGTAGCTGAAAAGTACCGCGTTCCCGCGATGCTTCTTGCCGACGGTACGCTCGGTCAGATGATGGAGCCTGTTTCGATTGAAGGCATCACCGTTGAGGACCATGACAAGTCCTGGGCTCTCACCGGAACGGACTGCAAGAGAAAGCACAACATCATCAACTCCCTGTCCCTGCTTCCCGAGGAACTCGAGCAGTGGAACCTGGAGCGTTATAAGAGATACGAGAAGATCGAAGAGAACGAGCCCATGTGGGAAGAGTACATGACCGAGGACGCAGACATCTGTGTTGTTGCATTCGGTATCGCATCCCGCGTAAGCCGTAACGCCATCAAGGCTGCACGTGCACAGGGCATCAAGGTCGGCATGATCCGTCCGATTACCCTTTGGCCGTTCCCGAAGAAGCCTCTTGCCGCTATCGCTGACAAGGTTAAGGCTTTCGTAACCGTTGAGCTTAACATGGGCCAGATGGTTGAGGACGTTGAGCTTGCAACCCGCTGCAAGAAGCCGGTTCTCATGGCGAACCGCGTAGGCGGCTGCATCCCGACTCCCGAGCAGGTACTTGCTCAGATTGTCGAAGCCAATAAGTTAGGAGGTGCACAGTAATGGGTGAGATTGTATTTCAGAAACCGAAGTCACTGTGTGACGTTCCGCTTCATTATTGCCCCGGCTGCACGCACGGTATCGTGCACCGTCTCGTTGCGGAAGCAATCGACGAGCTCGGCATTGAGGGCAAGACCATCGGCGTAGCCAGCGTAGGCTGCTCCGTATTTACCTACAACTATTTCGAGTGTGATATGGTTCAGGCCGCACACGGACGTGCTCCGGCTGTTGCTACCGGCGTGAAGAGAAGCGATCCTTCTAAGATTGTTTTCACGTACCAGGGCGACGGCGACCTTGCTTCCATCGGTACTGCTGAGACCGTTCATTCGGCTGCACGTAACGAGAACATCACCATCATCTTCATCAACAACGCCATTTACGGCATGACCGGCGGTCAGATGGCTCCTACCTCCCTTCCGGGGCAGGTAACCCAGACTTCTCCTTACGGCCGTGACGTTAACACCGTAGGTTATCCGGTACGCATCTGCGAGATGCTTTCGCAGCTCGAGGGTCCGACGTATCTGGAGCGTGTTGCCGTGAACAACGTAAAGAACGTTAAGGCAGCCAAGAAGGCCATCAAGAAGGCTTTCGAGAACCAGGTAGAAGGCAAGGGCTTCTCCCTCATCGAAGTTGTTTCCACCTGCCCGACCAACTGGGGCAAGACGCCTGAGAAGGCTATGGAGTGGCTCGAGGAGAACATGCTTCCTTACTATCCGCTCGGCGTTTACAAAGACAAGACGAAGGAGGAGAAGTAAAATGGCACAGACCGGTATGCTTTTTGCAGGTTTCGGCGGACAGGGCATTCTGTTCTCCGGCAAATTCTGCGCTTACGACGGCTTGATTTCCGATAAGCAGGTCAGCTGGCTTCCTTCCTACGGCCCTGAGATGCGCGGAGGTACCGCAAGCTGCAGCGTTGTATTCAGCGATGAAATCATCGGCTCCCCGATTGTTACGAACCCTGATATCCTCGTTGTCATGAACCTTCCTTCCCTTGACAAATACGAAGCTTCTGTCGTTCCCGGAGGTAAGATTTTCTATGATTCGACCCTCATCGGACGCAAGGTTGCAAGAACCGACGTAACGGCTTATGCCGTTCCCGCCACGAAGCTTGCTGCCGACAACGGAATGCCTACGCTTGCCAACATGATTCTCGTAGGTAAGATGATCAAGGAAACCGGCATCATCTCGACCGAGAACATCGACAAGATCATTGACAAGATTGTAAGTGCCCGCCATCAGGACCTCAAGGAACTGAACGCTAAGGCAATCAAGATGGGATTTGACTACGCTGAGTAGTTTTTACCGACAGAAAAAAACCGCACAACCGGTAACGGCTGTGCGGTTTTTTATGTTATGTAAGCTGAGCTCAGTTATTCCAGCGATAGGATTCGATATACATGCTGAACAGCACAATCGGAACCCTGATGATGAAAAATGCGACGTCCAAATAGATGTCGACAGCACAGTCGACGGCGTGCTTCACCGTTTTGGAGAATACCTGCGAATGCGCCATGTCATAGAGGAAGCAGAAGCAGATGAAGATTGCCGCGAACCATGCCCAGATGCTTGTATCCCTGCTGACCAGCGCAACAATCGTGATGGCAGCAGCCAGTCCGATGCCGCCGATACCGGAAAGCGTGAGAAGATTATCGCACTGCTCCGGACGTAAGGTTGCGAACAGGGTTACCGCTGCCGTCACGCATGTGACAATGATGACGGTCTGCAAAGCGACCTCCGCGCCGGACTTTACGGAGAAGAGGTCAATGACGGAAGCGGCAATGATTCCGATCGGAGCCACAATCATATAATAGGCAATGCAGACAACAACCGTATTCGGGACCTCGGTCGCGAGAACGACACCCGAGAGCCAGACTGCAATGTAGATGAAAATCAGGACGATCGGGTTCAGGTCCTTCGTGTAATCGTGCGCGAGGACAAGCAGAACCCAGTTGATGATTAATCCGATGACCACGATGCCGCCCTGAATCAGGTTGAAGGTCCCGGCAGAAACATCTTTTGCGAATACCGAATAATCGTTCAGTCTTTCCTGCTTTCTTCCCGTCTCAAAAAGTTTCATTTCATCACCCCCTGACGATATGTTACCATAGCATTTTCCTAAGGTCAATCAGGGGAGGGCAGTACTGTGTGGATTGTTAAGAGAATGTTAAATCAACGGTAAATGAGATTGACACAGGCGGGGCGTTGTGGTAATATCTCTTTCAAGCACAGAGACAACATATCGATATGAACGGCAGCGGTTAATGCCCTGCCGAAACGGTGCAGCGTGGTTCCTGCGGAAAGGAGCAATGAAACATGTCAAGCTTTGCAGCAAACAGAAGAGAAGAGAGATTAAACGCAGTTTACAGCGTTTCGGAACTGATCACAGAGCAGAAATACAACATTGTATTATGCGGCGCAGTTTTGTGGGGATTAATTATCAATTTCATTTTATGTATCACGGTCGGTAATGTTTACGAATATATCAATCCGATCCCGTTCTTCATCGGGTATTTCGTATTGGTAATTGCCGGAAGCCTTATCGCATCGAAATCGGACAATGCCATGGTTTCCTTCATCGGATACAACATGATTGTACTTCCGATCGGACTGGTTGTCTCGACCGTCGTGGAGCTTTACGGCGGTGTGCAGTCGACCGTCGTGGCCGAGGCCTTCCTGATTACGATGTGCGTGACCGCAGTGATGGCGCTGTTCGCCGTCACGAAGCCCGATCTTGTGGCAACGATCGGCGGGATACTGTTTCCGTGCCTGATCGGTCTGATTGTCGCGGAAGTGGTCGTGCTGCTGCTCGGCTATAATAACAACATATTCTCCTGGATCGGAGCGGCGCTGTTCAGCCTTTATATCGCTTATGATATTTACCGCTCGCAGCAGTTCACCAAGACGGTGGACAATGCCGTGGACTGTGCGGTGGACATCTACCTCGACATCACCAACCTCTTCCTGAGAATCCTGAGAATTGTTGCAAACAGCGACGACTGAGCTAATATTCCGGGGCGCACCCGTTTGAAAAAGCCTGTGGGAGATTTTCTTCCGCAGGCTTTGTTATTTGCAGGGGGAAAATACCACGACCCGCAGTTTTTTGAAAGGAAAGCAAGTATCGCTCCGTTACTGTTTTTTTATATTCCGCATGCTGTCTCCGGCACGCCGTTTCTTGAAAAGAAAGCAAGCATCGCTCCGTCACTGCTATTATTTCCATATTTCCCTTACTGTCTCCGGCACGACGGTCAGTATAATAAAACACGCAGCCGCGCCCGGAACGGTTGCGGGAAAGGATTTTCCTCCTTTCCGCAACCGTTACCGTCGGCAGGCTGCGTTTGTTGTTACCTAACCCCGTCGTGCCGCCATCCGCCCTAAGCGAAATAAGCGAAAACCAGCACAGTGATGGAGTTCCAGTAAATTGCGATTTCGTTGGTCGAGAACGCCCCTACGTCGTCCAGGTAGCACCGCATCGGCGGAGCACCCTCGGGAATGACGGCACGAGCCGGTTCGTCCATAGGGTGTGCGTTCGGTCCTCCGGAAACAAGGCCCGGGAACGGATCGTCCACACCGTCGCTTGCAGTCGGACGGTTGTGCGGGTTGCGGAACGCATTCGCACCGTGCCCGGTGACGTAGCTTGTGTCAAGCGGGTTGCGCCCGAGAAGATAGTGCACATTTTCCTCGGCGGCAGCAGCGTAAGCGGCGTTTCCGGTCAGGAAGGAGGCCGTCAGAAGCGTTGCGGCGCAGTTCATGACATTCATGTTGCTGCCCCAGACAAAGCCGTCGCGCGGCATCGCCAGGCGGTAGCCGTTCTGGCCCATGACGGCGAGAAGGCTGTCGGCTTTTTCACGGAAGGCTTCATAGAAGACGGTAACCAGTTCGTCCGGGAACGTGTCCGCGGGAGCGAAGACAACGCTCATGCCGGCAAGGCCGCCGACCTGTCCCCAGCCGAGGACGGTCTTATCAACGCTCTGCGGAAGGTTGAGCTTCTTAAAGAACGGGCTCGCTAAAAGCTCCGGAGGATACTTCGGCGGGTTGTTGTCGCCGGCGAGTGTCTGTAGCATCTTCAGATCCTCTGCGTCACCCGTCAGGCGGTAGAGCTCGGCATACATCCACATGCGCTCGTCCCTGTCATCCCAGTCCCAGTAGCCGCCGGTCGCGTTGCCGGGCGGGTTGCGGAATCCGATCAGGTCCGGATGGTCGGCAAGGAAGGCACGTGCCGCAAGCGCGGCTTTCTTCATCTTTGTGGCAAATGCGACGTCGTACCGCTCGTAAATCCGTGCGCCGAGAGCGGCAATCGCGCCGAGGTCGGCAGTCGCCATCGAGGAAATCGGGTACAGTACCATCTGCTCCCGGTCGTCCTCAGGCATGATGAAGGGTGCGAACTTCTCAGTGGTCAGTTTGTGATAGGCGCTTCCGTCTTCCTTCTGCATCTTAAGAAGCCACTCGAGTTCGTAGCGGCACTCGTTCAGAATGTCGGGCACGCCGTTTCCGCTTTCGGGAATGTTCAGCTCGGGGCACTTCTGGGAGTAGAGCTCATAAGCATACAGAAGATGAGCAGCGGCAACCGCGCCGGGCGTCGTGTAGCGTCCGTAGTCGCCGGCGTCATGCCAGCCGCCTGTCATCGGCGGAAGAACGGCACCGTCATCGTAACGAAGCGTCGAGCCGTCGTGGCAGCACTTGTGATGATATGCTCCGGCATACTTCTCCGGCAGCTCACAGCCGCAGCGCATGAAATAAAACATACGAATCAGGTCTTTGAAGACCTCCTGATAGACGGCAGACGAGATGGAGAACGTCTCGGAGCGAACCGGTGATTCGGCTTCCCCGCCGGGCCGGCTACAGTCGTAGTATTCGATAAAATAACGGCCTTCCGTTTTGACATCGCTGAAATCGACCGTATAGACGGCATCTCCGGAGTAGGAATCGTCACCAAAGGCGGAAATGCTTAATTCTACTGATGTAGTACCATCCTCGCTTTTCAGGTAAGCCCAGCCCTTGGGTTCGGTATCTGACGTGAGAACCGCACATTTTTCACTGTCCGGACGATACCCGAGCTGGTCAACATGAATCTTCATAGGTAAACCCCCTTTTTGTTACTTGCCATGAGTATAGCATGCCTGCCGCACCCGTAACATAGATTATATTAGCATTTTTGGATGATTTTCAACTGATTTATGGTTTTTCTTGGGGTATATTTTGAAAGCTCCGCGGAGGCGCCGGTTTCTTGACACCCCGTAAGGAAGATGCTATAATCGGCTCGCTGCCTGTGGGAGCGGCATAAACACATCATTCAGGAGGTTTCGGACATGAAGAAAGCATTTGCCCTTGTTCTTACGCTTGTTCTCGCGATCGGACTGCTTTCTGCGTGCGGAACCGGAAAGAATTCGGATAAGCTGCAGATTGTGACAACCGTTTTCCCGGAGTATGACTGGGTGAAGAACGTGCTCGGCGACCGCGCTTCGTCGGCGGAGATTACGCTTTTATGTGACAACGGCGTTGACATGCACAGCTACCAGCCGACTGCCGAGGATGTCATGAAGATTTCGACCTGCGACCTGTTCATCTATGTCGGCGGCGAGTCCGACGCCTGGGTGAAGAAGGCGCTTGAGAATCCGAAGAATAAAAAACGCGTGGTCATCAATCTGATGGAAGTCCTCGGGGAAAATGCCAAGCAGGAGGAAACTGTCGAAGGCATGGAGAACGAAGACGGTGAAGAGGATGAGGCGGAGTATGACGAGCATGTGTGGCTTTCTTTCGGGAACGCCGTCACATTTTCCGACAGGATTGCTGCGGAGCTCGGTAAGCTTGATCCGGACCATGCGCAGGAATACAGAGACAACGCGAAACAATATGCAGAGAAGCTTGGTGCATTGAAGGCGGAATATCAGAAGGCCGTTGACGCTTCCGCTAAGAAGACGCTTCTGCTTGCGGACCGGTTCCCGTTCCGCTATCTGGTGGACGAATTCGGGCTTTCCTATTACGCGGCGTTTAAGGGCTGCTCGGCGGAGACCGAGGCTTCGTTTGAAACGGTAATCTTTCTTGCCGGAAAAGCAGACGAGCTCGGGCTTAACACCGTTCTCACGATTGACGGCGGGAGCCGGAAGATAGCGGAGGCCGTCATCTCGAATACAAAGGATAAGAACCGGCAGATTCTTTCGCTCAATTCCATGCAGTCCGTTACCAAAAAGGACATTGAGGCCGGAACCACGTATCTTTCCGTCATGACCGACAACCTGGAGGTTTTGAAGCAGGCACTCCGATAGACGCGTAATTCAAATTATTATGGAAAATGTGAACTCCTTTGACCGAAGTTCGGTCAAGGGAGTTTTTTTCGAAAACGGGTCTTTTTTTGCGATTATTATGGAATTAAAGGGCGGGATGTGGTACAATAACATATAATACTATTTCCATACCCTTTTGGAGGCATGTCGGATGATAAAATCTAGACTTCAGATACGAAGGGAATCCTTCCTTCCGGTATTGGCCGTCATTGTTTCTGTATTTGCCGTGGCGATGCTGATTCTGGAGTGGGAGGCGGGAAGCGGCGGAACGAAAGTATTGATTGCCGATCCGTTTAAGGCAGACGTTCTGAACGGAATCGGATGGATCTTACAGCTGGTCGGAACCGTCGCCCTGATCATCTTCCTGTTTGTAAAAGGAAGAACTTCCCTGATGACGCTTTTGATCCCCGTTTCGGTGTATGCAGTCGGAATGGTGCTCCGTTCGATGGTGGAAGGCGGGCTTTGGATTTTCCTCGCAATCATCTTTCTGATTGGCTGGTCATTCTGGCTGGCAGTGAGCGGGGAGACCGACGGAACCAAATGGCTGGCCATCGGGATCTGCATTCTCGGTACGGTGGTGACCGTGCTGCTGTGCATTCCGGGTATTTCCGATTTTGTGGCGGGGCTGTTCAAGGGGTACCGCCCGTACCTGTACCGCACGGAACAGGCGGCAGGGCTGCCCGACCGTCAGATTTGGAACGTATCCTATCTTATACATGAGATTTCATTTCTCTGTGTCATTTTCCTCATTCTTTGTTCCACCACCCGCCAGTACGCGGTGGAGGAAGCAGAGGAAGGAAAGACCGCCGGAGAAGGTGAAGGACAGGAGGGTGACGACGTGAAGAAGAAAAAGAAACATCAGGAAGCGGCAAGCAGTTCCGAAGATCCTTTTGAGTCCATGAAGAAGCTGTACAGCAACATGGACAGTGCGTCGGAATCCGATGACAGGAAGGGTAAGAAGGGCAAGGACAAGGAAAAGGACAAGCCGCACACGCCGGAATACCATTCGCTGAAGTCTGAGGAGCCCGTGAAAGCCGAGGAACCGAAGGAGGAAGTGAAGGAGGAACGTGAAGCGGCAGAGCCCGAGCGCGTGACCGACGCCGAGCCGGTAATCACCGTTCCGGTGAGCGGTTCCCGCCTGCAGAAGTCCTTAAAGGAAGAAATCGTTTACGACCGCGATCAGAAGTTAGAGCACAGAAATGTAGTCCGTGCCTTCTCGGTCATCGGTATGGCGGTAAGCTTTTTGATGATGGTTGCCGGCATTCTGATGGTAACCGAAGTGGTCAAGCTCGATTACGGGACCATCTGCGGCATCATGCTGATTGCCATCGGTGTTGCCCTGTTCTGTGTATTCGGTAACAACGTTACTTATAAAGAATACTACATGAAGACCATCGTTACGGAACGAAAGGTTGTTCATGAGGAAAGCAACTGGGAAGAAGTTCTCGCCAACCGTTTGGAGGAGGACGAGAAGAGCATCGCAAGTCTGTCCGAGACATACGCCCGCATGACGGAGATGTATGCAAAGCTGTTGGCGTCAACCGCGGAACTCTCGAATACTGTGAAGGCGCTCGGAATGAGGGCGCAGGAAACGCCGATTCTTCCGGCTGCCGAGGAGGTTGTCGAGACCGCGGCCGAAGAGGTCAGCATGCCGGCCGACGAACCCGTTACGCTGGCTTCGCAGGAGGATGAGATCGCCCGCCTCAGAGAAGCACTTCGGGCGATGGATGAAGATGATAACGAACGCACCGAGCGTGAAGCCCGTGCCCGTGAGCAGGCTGTAGCCGCAAAGGCAGCCCGTGAGCAGGAAGAGGCCAGACTCGCAGCCGAGGAAGCTGCCAGAATCGAAGCCGAGGCAATCGCCCTTGCGGAAGCGGAAGCGAAGCGCGCCGAGGAAGAGGCACAGCGGATTGCCGAGCAGCAGAGACTGGAAGCCGAAGAAGCAGCACGCGCTGCTGAAGAAGCCAGACGTGCCGAAGAAGAAAGACTTGCCGCTGAGGAAGCAGCCCGTGCCGCCGAGGAAGAAAGAAAGGCCGAGGCCGCCAGACTTGCAGCCGAAGAGGAAGCAAGAAGAGCTGAGGAAGAGGCAAGAATCGCTGCCGAAGAAGAAGCAAGAAGAGCCGAGGAAGAGGCCAGACTTGCAGCTGAAGAGGAAGCAAGAAGAATTGAAGAAGAAAGACTCGCTGCTGAGGAAGCAGCCCGCGTAGCCGAGGAAGCAAGAAAGGCTGAGGAAGCCCGGATTGCAGCCGAGGAGGAGGCGAGAAAGGCCGAGGAGGCAAGACTTGCAGCCGAAGAAGAAGCGAGACTTGCTGCTGCCGAAGAGGCCGCGATTACCGAAGAGCCGCAAAGCGTTACCGGGAACCTGTCCGATCATTATGATAAGGACGAGATGGCCAAGGCTTACGAAGAGGCTATGGCTGAGGGCTTCCTTCCGGAAGACTTCGCAGACAGCTTCCGTCAGGATTTCAGAAAGCCGATTGAGCCGGTTATTTTCGAAGGTTATGAAGAATACGCCGACGCCATCCGGGAGACGACGCCCGGCATGATGCAGAAGACCGAGGAGCCCGCTCCGGAGATTACCGAAGAGCCTGAGATTGAGGCGGTTGAAGAGATCACGGAAGAACCTGAGATTGAGCCCGAAGCTGAAACGGTTGAAGAACCTGTTATCGAGGCAGCTGAGGAGGTTGAAGCGGAACCTGAAATCGAGGTTGCTGAGGAGCCTGAAGCCGAGCCCGAAATCGAGGCGGTTGAAGAGCCGATCATTGAAGCAGTTGAAGAACCCGAGATTGAGCCTGTGGCTGAGGCGGTTGAAGAGCCTGCTGAGGAGCCCGAGGTCGAAGCATCGGAAGACATTAACCCGAACGAGTCGCTTCTTTCGGAGCTGTTCTCCGAGAAGAAGGCAGAGCCCCAGGCACCGAGCTTTTTCAACAACGCATTCTACGCATCGCTCAGCGATGACACGCCGATTGTGCAGAACGCATATGGCGCAGAGGAACAGAGCACCGAGGCTGAACCCGAGCCGATTTTCAATCCGTTTGAAGAAGAGCCCGAACCGATTTTCAATCCGTTTGAAGGCGAGGACGACGAGCCTTATACCGATTATCCTTCCGACGAGCCGAAGTTCGAAGATGAGCCGGCCTATCCGGAGGATGAGGACGACGAAGACATTACGGATTTGCCGGAAAGCACCGAAAGAAAGATCATTGAAAACTTTGTTTTGCCGACCTTCCGCGGTTCGGGATTTGAAACACCCGAAGACAGCGAGGAGGAAGAGGAAGAAGATCCTTACTTCAATCCGAACGGTTACAAGATGAAGTCCTTCACCAAGAAGAAAGACCTCTCCTGGCTGAAAGAAGACGACGACGATGACGACTTCGGAAAGCCGGTCGGACCGCAGGCAGAAGCCAAGACGGAAGAGCCCGCCGCTCCGATGGACGAAGAGCCTGAGGCCCCGATGGATGAAGAGCCCGAAATTCCGATGGATGAGGAACCGGAGCTTCCGATGGACGAGGAGCCGGAGCTTCCGATGGATGAAGAGCCTGATCTCCCGATGGATGACGAGCCTGAAATCCCGATGGATGACGAGCCCGAGCTTCCGATGGAAGCTGAGCCGGACCTTCCGGCAGGGGAAACCGAGGACAAGGTTGCACCTGCATCGGAGGACGAAAAGGAGCGAATCAGAAAGCTTCAGGAAAGACTTGAGGAGATTCGCCGCCGAAACAGCGAAATGACATTTGACGACTTAGAACTGTAAGCCGAAACGAAACAAGGGACTGCATCAACAGTCCCTTGTTTTTCTCTGATGGCAAATGCCACGCCCCTACGAACAAAAAAGAAGAGCTGCTGCATATTGTGCAACAGCTCTTTTTGCTGTGATCAGAATGAATCAGTTGAAGTCGGTATAGATGGTATCCAACTCGCCGTCACCGGTCGTGTCGGTCAGAACCGTGTCAACCTCGCCGTCACCGGTCGTATCCAGAAGGACGGTATCAATCTTGCCGTCGCCGGTCGTGTCCATCATGAACGTATCGATGTTGCCGTCGCCGGTGCGATCGGAAACATAAACGGGATTCTCATCGCCCACAACAGGGTCCTTCTCGAAGATGTCTTCCTCATCATTGCCCTCGGTAAAATCCTGCTTCTCAAACCGCTTCCGGTTGATGATGCGGATAGCGGCGTAAATTCCGGCCAGAACACCGATAACCCCAATGATATATCCAATCAGTTTCTTCATCCCAGTACCTCTTTCCGCGTTTTCAGACGCTCATAGTGGATAAAGTATACCAAAAAGGAGAAAAAAATGCAACGGATTTTCGTTTTCCGTTGCACAATTCCCTTCGGGCAAGTATAATATTTTTCATAGACATTTGCGTCGCGCGGGAAGGCGCGCCGCAAAGCGCGAAAACGGAGGATTGGGATGAAAAACAGCAAGACATGGATCGGCATAGCATTTTGCATCATTCTCGGTTTGGTACTGCTGATTCCGGCATGGAAGGACTATCGGAGTCTGAAGACGGCACCGGATGTTTCCACACTCAAGGAATCGGATTATGAGGACGGGCTGATGGTTCGCGGTCATGCAGACATGGTATTTGCCTGCTACTGCGGTCAGTACGACGATAACAATAACGAAGTGTTCCGCTGGTACCTCGTTCCGGCGCAGGACGACCTGACGCCTTTGTATCTCGGAATCAAGGTCAATTCCAAGTTGTACGAAAGCTACGATATGATTTACGACTCCACCTGGGATTATCTTGAGCACAAGACGGACGCGCTGACGAAGACAATCAGCTTCCAGGGCAGACTGAAGAAGGTGGACGGAGATGTCGAGAGATATCTGGACAAGTTCATTAACGACTACGAGACAAAGCCCGACTATTTCGTACGCTACTATGTTGAGCTGAAGACGACGAAGGCTTCCTTCGGTCTGATGATTGCGGGCGGCGTATTCCTCCTGATCGGCGTCATCATGATCATCCTCGGTTTTGTAAACGACAAGAAGGACAAACGCATGGAGGCTGAAACGGAGCAGTTCTATGCGAGCACCCCCTGGTCCGGCGGCTTCTCGCTCGTACTTGACAATCAGGAGCTTGACCGCATGTCGGCATCGAGACAGCCCGTGGCACCCAGAAAGCCGTCCTATGATGTGACAAATGCGACCCCGGCCGCGCCTGTTTCGGCTGACCCCGTAACGGAACCGACCGTTCCGGATGTACCCGCTTCCGCGGAGACGGAATCCGAAAACGAAACGCAGAAGCCTGCGCAGGACTCGGACAACAATGATATTTTCGTATTATAAGTAACGCAGAAATAAAACTACAGGAGCAAAAGAATGTATCGGATCATTTCCAAAACGGAGCCCGCAGCCAACATTTTCACGATGGTTGTGGAAGCACCCCGCGTGGCGAAAAACTGCCTGCCGGGACAGTTTATCATCCTTCGTGTAGACGAGGAAGGCGAGCGGATTCCGCTTACCATATGTGACTATGACCGCGAAGCAGGCACGATTACAATCGTGTTCCAGATTGTCGGTGCGTCGAGCCTCAGACTTTCGAAGGTACAGGCAGGAGAAGAGGTCGCCGATTTCGTGGGACCGCTCGGAAAGCCGTCCGAATTCTGTGAGACTCCGATTGAAGAACTCAAACAGAAGAGTATCCTTTTTGTAGCCGGCGGTGTCGGAACCGCACCGGTGTATCCGCAGGTCAAGTGGCTTAAGGAGCACGGTGTGCCGTCCGATGTCATCATCGGCGCGAAGAATAAGGATTTTGTCATTCTCGAAGAAGAGATGAAGGCTGTTGCAGCCAATGTATACGTTACGACCGATGACGGCTCCTACGGCCGCTCCGGTATGGTTACGAAGTGCATTGAGGACCTGATTGCAGAAGGAAAGCATTACGATGTCTGCGTCGCCATTGGTCCGATGATCATGATGAAATTCTGCGCCCTGACGACGAAGAAATACGGCATCAAAACCGTTGTTTCCATGAACCCGATCATGGTGGACGGAACCGGCATGTGCGGCGGCTGCCGTCTGAGTGTCGGCGGTGAGGTGAAATTTGCCTGTGTGGACGGCCCTGAGTTTGACGGCCATCTCGTGGATTTCGACCAGGCCATGAAGCGCGCGCAGCAGTATAAGACGGCAGAGGGCCGCGCTTATCTGAAGGAGAAGGAAGGCAATACGCACCATGGGGGATGCGGAAACTGCGGAGGTGAAGAGTAATGGGTGATCCGATGAAGAAGGTGCCGGTCCGCGAGCAGGACCCGAAGGTGCGTGCGACGAATTTTGAAGAAGTATGCCTCGGTTATGATGCAGAAGAAGCAGTTGCGGAAGCAAGCCGCTGCCTGACCTGCAAGAAGCCGCTTTGTGTAGAGGGCTGCCCGGTTAACATCAACATTCCGGGTTTCATTTCCTATGTGAAAAGCGGTGAATTCGAAAAGGCTTATGCCGTCATCAGTGAGTCGAGCTCGCTGCCGTCGGTTTGCGGCCGCGTATGTCCGCAGGAGCGCCAGTGCGAAGGCAAATGCATCCGCGGCATCAAGGGCGAATCCATCGCCATCGGCAAGCTGGAACGCTTTGTCGGGGACACGGCAAGGGCAGAGGGATGGAAGCCTACTACAGCTGTAGAACAAAACGGCCGGAAGGTGGCTGTCATCGGTTCCGGTCCTGCCGGATTGACCTGTGCGGGCGACCTCGCAAAGCTCGGTTACAGCGTAACGATTTTCGAAGCGCTTCATAAACCCGGCGGTGTACTTGTTTACGGCATTCCGGAGTTCCGTCTTCCGAAGGACGGCGTTGTGATTCCGGAGATTGAGAATATCAAAAAGCTCGGCGTGGAAATCGAGACCAATGTCATCGTCGGCAAATCCGTGACGATTGACCAGCTCATTAATGACGAGGGCTTTGAAGCTGTATTTGTCGGCTCCGGCGCAGGACTTCCGAAGTTCATGGGAATCCCCGGCGAGCAGGCAAACGGCGTTTATTCCGCCAATGAGTATCTCACAAGAAGCAATCTGATGAAGGCCTTTGCCGAGGACAGCGATACGCCGATCATGCGTGCCAAATGTGTGGCTGTTGTCGGCGGCGGCAACGTTGCGATGGATGCGGCCAGAACCGCGCTCCGTCTCGGTGCCGAGACGCATATCGTATACAGAAGAAGCGAAGCAGAACTTCCGGCCCGTGCGGAGGAAGTTCATCACGCGAAGGAAGAAGGCATTGTCTTCGACCTTCTTTGCAATCCCGAAGAGATCCTGGTCGACGAGAACGGCTGGGTAAAGGGCATCCGCTGCATCCGCATGGAGCTCGGTGAGCCCGATGCCTCCGGACGCCGCAGTCCCGTGGAGATTCCCGGCTCGCAGTTCGTCATCGATGCCGACATGGTCATCATGGCGCTCGGAACGAGCCCGAACCCGCTTCTCACGAGCACGACCAAGGGTCTTGATGTCAACCGCCGCGGCGGCCTCATCATCAATGAGGAATCGTGCATGACGACAAGAGACGGCGTATTTGCCGGCGGCGATGCCGTTACCGGCGCCGCCACCGTCATCCTTGCCATGGGCGCAGGCAAAGCCGCTGCAAAGGGAATTGATGAATATCTGAGAGCGAAAGCGTAAAGCATCACATTTTCCGCAATACAATTTTATATGAGGGAGGTACAGCTTATGTACTATATCATTCTTTCGGTTGCCGTGCTGGTCATGCTGTATGTCATGGTGACGTATGTAAGGATTAAGAAAATGCCCGAGGGCACTCCCATGATGATGAAACTGGCCGGGATTATACGCGGCGGTTCGAAAACGTTTCTTAAGATTCAGTTTCGGACAGTCGCCGTTGTTGTTGTGTTCCTGGCCATTGTTTTTTCTCTGTTCATTGAGACGTGGAGCGGCCTGACATTCCTTCTCGGAGCGACGATGAGCTCGGCGGTATGCATTCTCGGCATGCACAGCGCGACGCATGCAAATGTGCGCACGACCGACCGCGCGCGGAACACGTTCTCGGTCGGCGAAACCGTGAAAGTGGCGCTGATGGGCGGAAGCATTTCCGGCCTTGCCGTGCAGGCTTGCGGAACGTTCGGCCTTGTACTGATTCTCTGCATCCGCGGCGGCGTGGATCCGGCTGCATCCGGCTACGGACTGATTAAGCTGTCCGCCTGCAATCCGACGATCATGATGACGACCACGTACGCGCTCGGCTGTTCCATCGTGGCGATGTTCAACCGTGTATCGGGCGGTAACTTCACGAAGGCTGCGGACATCTCGGCGGATATCCTCGCGAAGGTAAGGCACGACATGCCGGAGGATGACCACCGCGTGCCGAACGTCATGGCCGACTTCTGCGGCGACAACGTAAACGATATTGCGGGTAACTGTTCAGACCTTCTTGAGAGCTACGTTGCAACGATTGCGGCAACGCTTGCGATTGCGGTTTCCATATTCAATAAATCCGAAACGGTTGCGAAGAGCCTGTTTGACGCGACGGTGCTCTTCCCGATTCTTCTCGCGGGCTGCGGCCTTTTGAGCTGCCTGATCGGAATCATCATCGTAACCGTCCGGAAGATGAGTGACAACCCGTCTAAGGAGCTCGACCTTGCAACCTACATTTCCGCGGGTCTCACGATGCTCGGCGGCCTCGGAATTTCCTATTATGTATTTGCGGGCGAAGAGCTTTATGACAGCTTTAAGCTCGGCTGGGTATCCCCGTTCATTGCAGCGCTTCTCGGCATCGCCGTCGGCGTGGCCATCGGTAAGATTACCGAGTTCTATACCTCGGGCGATTACAAGCCGACCAAGGGTGTGGCCGCCAGCTCTCCTGAAGGTCCTGCTTTCCTCGTTACGTTAGGCGACGCACTCGGAAGCAGAAGTGTTCTGGTTCCGTGCCTCTGCATCGCGCTTGCAACATTTGCTTCGTTTAAGATTTGCGGCATCTACGGAATTTCAATCGCCGCACTCGGCATGCTTTCGTTCGTCGGCACGACGGTTTCAATCGATGCCTTCGGTCCGATTTCCGACAACGCGGGCGGTCTCGCGGAAGCGTGCGAACTCGACCCGAAATGCCGTGAGATTACCGATAAGCTGGATGCCGTGGGAAATACGACCGCAGCCATCGGTAAGGGCTTTGCCATCGGTTCCGCGGCGCTTGCGACGGTTTCCTGGATTACCTCGTTCGTCAGCGGATATTCCTCGGGCGAACCGGTTCTCAACATCGCATCCGCCGTTGTCATGTCCGGTGCGATCATCGGCGTTGCCTTGGTCGAATACTTCTCGGCGATGCTTACGAAAAATACGATTGACTCCGCGGTTCTGATGGCCGACGAAGGCGAGCGGCAGCTTAATGGCATCCTTGCCGGAACGGCAGAGCCGGATTACAACCGCTGCATCGAGCTGGCAACCAGAGAAGCGTTAAAGAAGATGACGGTTCCGTCCACAATTGCCATCTTCGTACCGATTGTCGGAGGACTTTTGTTCGGCCTTGAATTTGTCGGTGGCGTGCTGATCGGCTCGACGCTTGCAGCCATCCCGAAAGCAATCTTCATGGGTAACTCCGGCGGCGCGTTCGATAACGCGAAGAAGTACATTGAGGGCGGCAACCTCGAAGGCCACGGAAAAGGCTCCGCGGCCCACAAGGCAGCCGTCATCGGCGACACCATCGGCGACACCCGTAAGGACGTTGTCGGTGTAGCACTCGACATCTTCATCAAGATGATGAGCACGGTAGCCAACACACTCGTTTCGGTGCTTCGGAATGTGGCGCTGTTTAAGTAAAAGAGATTTTTCGGAAAGGGGCACGTCAAAAAGACGCGCCCCTTTTTCACATTTTTTTGACAGGATTCTCCCTTCACCGGATAATATATTCTATGTTCAACCGATAGAAAATCCGATACAATGTTATCATACAGGAAAGCGTTGTATACACACGGCAGGTTGTGCCGGAGATTATGTCCGAAAGGGGTTTACACATGGATAATTTCAGTTTCTACGCACCTACTTATTTTGCCTTCGGAAAAGGCGCAGAGAACCGCGCGGGCGAGCTCGTTGAGAAGTTCGGCGGCACGAAGGTTCTGATTCACTACGGCGGCGGTTCGGTTGTACGCTCCGGTCTTTTGGACCGCGTGAAGAAGTCATTAAGCGACGCGGGCATCGGCTATGTCGAGCTCGGCGGCGTTAAGCCAAATCCGAGAAGCGGCCTTGTGTATCAGGGAATCGACATCTGCCGTCAGGAAGGTGTGGATTTCATTCTCGCAGTCGGCGGCGGCAGCACGATTGACTCCAGTAAGGCAATCGCAGCCGGCACGCTTTATGACGGCGATTTCTGGGATTTCTACGAAGGCAAGCAGGTGACGAAGGCACTTCCGGTCGGAACGGTATTGACGATTGCGGCAGCCGGCTCCGAGGGTTCTCCGGACTCCGTCATCACGAAGGAAGAAGGCATGATCAAGCGCGGCGCAAGCGGCCCTGCATACCGCCCGAAGTTCTCCATCATGAATCCGGAGCTTACATGCACGCTTTCGCCTTATCAGACCGCAGCCGGCGCGACCGACATCATTGCGCATCTTTACGAGCGTTATCTGACCAACACGAAGAACGTGCAGACGACCGACCGCATGATTGAGGCACTCATCATGGCCATGGTTGAGGAGACCCCGAAGGTCATCGCCGATCCGTACGATTACGATGCACGGGCAAATATCATGTGGGCCGGTATGATGGCACACAACAATTCCTGCGGCGTAGGCCGTTCGCAGGACTGGACAAGCCATCAGATCGAGCATGAGCTTTCCGCACTGTATGACTGTGCGCACGGCGCCGGTCTTGCGGTGACGATGCCTGCCGTATTCCGTTATAATATGAAGCACGATCCCGCACGCTTCGCGCAGATTGCAACCCGCGTCTGGGGCGTTAAGGATAACGGCAACGTAGAAGAGACGGCGCTTGCCGGAATCGATGCGCTTCAGGAATTCCTCTGTTCCATCGGCATGCCGAGAAACTTCGAAGAACTCGGCGCCAACGAGGCCGATATTGATTACCTTGCCCACACCTGCTGCTACGGCGATGCCGAGAGTGACGGCAATGGAAAAGTATACGGCTTCACGGTACTTTCCGAGGAAGACGTACGCAACATCTACCGTCTGATGCTGTAGTTTCCGGGCGTCCGTCCGCTGTCAGCGGGGGGTGTTTTCCCGTGCGCGGAGGAGCGGCGGGGGTGTGGCATTTTCCAAAGAAAAAAACAATCCGCAGAAAATTGTACAATTTTGTATTATTGTATACAAAAAAATCTTGCATTTGAAAAAATCCTGTTATATAATCTGTCCGTGTGGTTCATTTTCCGCACGGACAGATTGTTTTAGGGAAATGTTCCTGCACGCAATCCTGATTGATATTTTCTAATAGGAGGACAAAAACTATGTCTTATGTTGATGAAGTTTTGGAGCTCGTAAAGAAGAAAAATGCAAGCGAGCCCGAGTTCATTCAGGCCGTTACCGAGGTTTTCGAATCCCTGAAGCCCGTAATTGAGGCCAATGAAGAGAAGTATAAGAGAGAGGCAATTCTGGAGCGCATTACCGAGCCTGAGCGTCAGTTCAAGTTCCGTGTTCCGTGGGTTGATGACAAGGGCCAGGTTCGTGTGAACACCGGTTACCGTGTACAGTTCAACTCCGCTATCGGACCGTTCAAGGGCGGTATTCGTCTTCATCCTTCCGTAAATATCGGTATCATCAAGTTCCTCGGCTTCGAGCAGATCTTCAAGAACTCTCTTACCAGCCTTCCGATCGGCGGTGGTAAGGGTGGTTCCGATTTCGACCCGAAGGGCAAGAGCGATCGTGAGATCATGGCTTTCTGCCAGAGCTTTATGACCGAGCTTTGCAAATATATCGGCGCTGACACCGACGTTCCCGCAGGTGACATCGGAACCGGCGCTCGTGAGATCGGTTTCATGTTCGGACAGTACAAGAGAATCCGCGGCCTGTACGAGGGCGTTCTGACCGGTAAGGGTCTTTCCTACGGCGGTTCCCTTGCAAGAACGGAAGCTACCGGTTACGGCCTTCTGTATTTCACCGATGAGATGCTTAAGAGTAACGGCATCGACATCAAGGGCAAGACCGTTGCTGTATCCGGTGCCGGTAACGTAGCTATCTACGCTATCCAGAAGGCTCAGCAGCTCGGTGCTAAGGTTGTTACCTGCTCCGATTCCACCGGTTGGATTTATGATGCTGAAGGCATTGATGTTGATCTTCTTCGTGAAGTTAAGGAAGTTAAGAGAGCACGTCTTACCGAGTATGCTGCTGCACGTAAGAGCGCTGTATACCATGACAAGGCTGCTGAGGGTACGAACCAGTGGACCGTTAAGTGCGATATCGCTCTTCCCTGCGCTACCCAGAACGAGCTTAACATCGACGATGCCAAGACCCTTGTTGCGAACGGCGTAATCGCTGTAGCTGAGGGCGCTAACATGCCTACCACGATCGAGGCTACGAAGTACTTCCAGGCAAACGGCGTTCTGTTCGCACCCGGTAAGGCAAGTAACGCCGGCGGCGTTGCTACTTCCGCTCTTGAGATGAGCCAGAACTCCGAGAGACTTTCCTGGAGCTTCGAGGAAGTTGACGCGAAGCTGAAGACCATCATGGTTAACATCTTCCACAACGCTGACGCAGCTGCCAAGAAGTACGGCATGGCAGGCAACTACGTAGCAGGCGCTAACATCGCCGGCTTCGAGAAGGTTGTTGACGCAATGCTTGCACAGGGCGTTTGCTAATTGAACTGATTTAGAAATGAGAACTGCCGCACCGGTTGGTGCGGCAGTTTTTTTGTTTCAAGCAAGATGGCGCTTCCCACGAAACTATTCAACTGGAGGATTCCGTAGGAATCGATAAGAGCATGTTTCCTACGAAACTATTTGCAGACAAGATTCCGTAGGAATCGATAACGAGGCGATTCCTACGGAATACTAAGAAAAAGGATTCTTGTGGGAATCAGGATCTGTCTTTTGCATACGGAAATCAAAGATAGGGGAAAAGGGTAGGAACCCCTTGTAATAATGCCACCTACTAAAAAGCGAGTTTCACATTTTCCGTAGGCAAATCCGACAGCGTCGTTCATACCAAATTTAGCAATTAAACAGAATAGTAGGAAAGCCAAAAGATTGTGCTTGCAAAATGAGCACAAAGCAGGTAATATTTCCATACACATCTTTATTCTTGCATGCGGTTTCTTGGGGAACCGTGTCGACTATTTCTTTACAGTTCTATATCTTATTTTTTCCATTCACTGGTTTTATCTGAAGGAGGGAGCATGGACTCTTTTTTTGCTGCGCTGAAAAAGCGAAATCTTGAATTGAAGAACATTTTGAAGGAGTGCAGAAGACAGTTGGCGCATTTGCCGGAGGGGAGGCTTCGGATTGCCGAAAAGGCAGGAAAGCCGCAGTATTATCAAAGCGGAGGCGAAAAGGATGTATACCTGCACGTGAAGAACAGAACGATAGCGGAGCAGCTGGCGCAAAGGCGGTACTGCGAAAAAGTGATTCGTCAGGTGGAAAAGGAACTGAAGCAGATGGAATCGCTGGCGGCAGTATATCAGGAGGACATTCTGGCAAAGGTTTGGGAAGAGATGAATCCGCTCCGCAGGGCTTTGGTTCAGCCGCTTGATGTTCCGGACGAGGAGTATGCGCGGGCGTGGAGCGAAGTTGCGTACGTGGGAAAGGAAATCGATGAGACGGAGAGGACATTTCTCACGGAACGCGGTGAGACAGTCCGCTCAAAATCAGAGAAGATTATCGCCGATATGCTGGCTCTGCGAGGTGTTCCGTATCGCTATGAGTATCCGCTGAAGCTCCGCGGGTGGGGCACATTTTATCCGGATTTCCTGGCGCTTAATGTGCGAACCCGCGAGGAATTCATTTGGGAGCATTTCGGTATGATGGACAATCCCGAATACGTCAGGAAATATCTGAAGAAAACACGAATCTATGAGAAGAGCGGCATTTATCCGGGACATAACCTGCTTTGTACCTTTGAAACATCGGTCGAACCATTGGACCCGCTGATGGTTGAAGCGTTAATCCAAAGATTTCTGCTTTGATGCATTGCCGGCATGGCGTCAGGCGTTGTTTACAGGTCACCTTTTACGGATTAATCAGACAGAGTTGCCGAGTAGTACATTCCGTATGTGCGCATTTTTCTGTCGGAGTTTTTCTCGAAACCCATGAATTATCAAGCATTGAGGATTCCGTAGGAAAGAAGAATGACAAATGACACACGAAACTTAAGAAAGGTGAAGAACAGTGGGTATGATTTTCCGCAAGGCAGCCTACTTTTCTGTTCATCCGCTTTGTTCTGTAGGAAAATGACACATCCGGATTCATACGAAATGGCAAGGCGAGAAAGAAAAGTGGGAATGAGAACTTGAGATTTCCTACCGTTTTATGTGATAAACAAGTTCAGTGGGCCCGAAGACCCACTGAAATCATTGGATACCAAAAGTATAATACATGGCATTTTCCGCGGGAATGGATAATGTTTGCCGATTTTCTTATCCCTGCGGCATGCCCCTGCGGGTTTGTTTTTCATGGAAAATGTGATATAATGAATCACTACAAAACAACGGGGGAACGGCGATGGAAAGAATCCTGATTGTGGACGATGACAACAGCATCAATCTGATGATGAAGGAGGCGCTTGAGCGGGAGGGCTTTGCCTGCGGGCAGGCATATTCGGGCTCGGAATGCATTCTGATGCTTCGGGTGGAGCATTACGACCTGGTCCTTTTGGACCTGGCTCTTCCCGGAAAGACCGGTGAAGAGGTGCTTCGCGAGATCAGAGAGAGCGGCAATCACATGCCGGTCATCGTCGTGAGTGCGAAGGACGATCTGGATTCCAAGGTCGATGTCTTAAGCATCGGCGCGGACGATTACGTGACAAAGCCGTTTGAAATAAAGGAAGTGACCGCGCGCATCCGCGTGCAGCTTAGAAAGCGTGTGGAGACGCCCTCGGACATGCTCCGCTACGGCGGGCTCTCGATGGACCGGGAGCATTTTTCCGTGACGGCAGACGGAGTTGAGGTGCCGAAGCTTACGAGGCAGGAATTCCGCATTCTGGAGCTTTTGGTGCAGCATCCGACACGGGTATATTCGAAGGACGCCATCTACGAATACGCGTGGCAGGAACCGTACATCGGCGAAACGAAGACGCTTGACGTACATATGAGCAACTTACGAAAGAAGTTGAAGCAGGCAAGCAATCACGAATATATCGAGACAATCTGGGGCATCGGCTACCGCATGAAGAACGGCTGAGAAGGGCCGAAGCGGCAGCACTTTTCCATGTAACCCACTCGGCCGGATATGAAACCCGGCCGAGTTAACATCTTTAGAAAATCTTTACTTTTGCTTGACGATGTTTTGAATGATGCCGTTTATGATAAAGCCATAACAAGCGAACGGAGGTGCTCAACATGAGCGAAATAATCCTGCAGACACATGAACTGAAAAAGGTATACGGTAAGCAGGTCGCAGTAGACGGCATTGATTTGAAAGTAGAGAGAGGTTCAATTTACGGACTGATCGGAAAGAACGGAGCCGGTAAGACGACGACTCTTAAGATGATCAGCGGACTGGCCAAGCCGACGAGCGGAAGCTTTTCCCTCTTCGGAAAGACCGGAAGCGAGCTGGCCGATGTGAGAGGCCGTGTGAGCTGCCTGATTGAGGAGCCGGGCCTTTACCCGAACATGACGGCATTTGAAAACCTCAAGGCCAAATGCCTCTGCTACGGTGTCAAAGGAGACGCCTACATCAAAGAGCTGCTGGAGCGTGTGGGACTGGCGAACGTCGGAAAGAAGAAGGCCGGACATTTTTCACTGGGTATGAAGCAGAGACTCGGCATCGCGATGGCAATGGTCGGAGAGCCTGATCTGCTGATTTTGGACGAGCCGATTAACGGACTGGATCCGGAAGGCATCGTGGAAATTCGTGATACGCTGACACAGTTCAGCAAGGAAAAGGGTGTAACCATTCTGATTTCGAGCCACATCCTCGAGGAACTCTCGAAGGTGGCAACCCATTACGGAATCATGAGCAAGGGCCGTCTGGTGGAACAGCTGACGGCGGAAGAACTTGCCGACCGCTGCAGCCTCCGCATCGAGGCGGTTGTGGACAGACCGGAGATTGCCGGAACGGTTCTCGAAAGACTCGGAATCACCAACTACAAGGTCGTTGACAAGGAGACCATCAACATCTCGGAACGTCTCGAGGACGTTGCGCAGATTAACCGCGCGCTCAATGAGGCCGGTGTGCTTGTCAGCAAGATCATGGTGAACAACGAGAGCCTTGAGTCGTTCTTCTTAACGACGACGGCGGACTGAAGAAAGGAATGGTGGAAAATACTATGTTGAATCTGATTCGTATGAATTTATACCGCCTGGTGCGGATGAAAAGCCTTTATGTCATTGTTATCATCACGGTTGTCATGAACATCGCGACCATGATTATTGATGAGCAGATGAAAAGCGACCCCAAGCAGGCAGAATTGCTCCAGATGGCCGAAGAGACCAAGGACGATCCGGTGTCCAACATCGGAATGAACATTACGGTTACTTCCCGGGCAGACGGCAATTATAATTTCGTTGACGTCATGGCATCTCCGCTTTGCGGTATGCTCTGTGCACTTCTGATCGGCATCTTCACGGTCATCTTCGCCACCGCCGATTTCTCCACGGGAGATATCAAAAACTACGGCGGAGCAATGAAACACCGGTATCAGATTGTGGTATCGAAGGTCGTTTCCGTGGCATTTTACACGGTCGGATTTCTGGTGGTGTTCGGCGTGTCGGGCTGCATCGGCGTTTACGCAGCGGGACGTAAGGTCGTCTTTGAGAAGATGGGCGCCGCGATGGGGTATCTCGGGGTACAGACCGTGCTGCACATTGTATTTGCCGCAGTCATCACCTGCATCTGCATGATTCTTCGGAGCAATCTTCTGAGCATGATTCTGACGGTCTGCATCTCCATGCATGCGTTGGCAGCAGTCTATGCGCTCCTTGACAAGGCGCTTGTGAAGGCCGGCTGGAAGAACGCCAACATCGTGCATTACACCGTCAGCGGCCGAATCATGGAATATGCGCCCGGAAGAACGAATATTCTCGGCTCGACACTTTTGATTGCCGGAATCTTCTTCGTTGCTTTCCTTGTCGTAAGCAGCATTTTCGTCACAAAAAAAGATTTGGTATAATAACGGGACACAGCCGCCGCGGGGTGGCTGTGTCTTCCGTGCGTTCTGCACCGGTTTTTTCTGCGGTCATGTGCCGCATCAAAGAGCCAATCGATCAGTTCGGAGGTTACTATGAAAACGGAATGGATTCTCTTCCTTGCGGCAGCAGCGCTTGCGGTCACGGAGGCCGTCTTTCTGGTGCTGCTGTGGCGCCAGCACCGCATACTGAAGCGGCAGCTGATTTTCATCCGGGAGAATGACTCTGCGATGCGCGTATCCGTGAATCTGCAGTCATTCGGCGAGCTTGCGCTTTCGGAGGAAATCAACCGCGTGCTCGACGATGTGCGGCAGCAAAAGCGCGCCATGCATGAGCGGGAAAAGCTGATTGCTGACGCCTATGCGAATCTGTCGCATGACATCAGAACTCCGTTAACGTCCCTTGACGGCTATGTGCAGCTTCTACGTTCGGCGCCGGACGAGGAGACGAAGGAACGGTATACGGCAATCATCGAAGAGAGAATCGGGACGCTCAAGGACCTTTTAGAGGATCTTTTCACATTTACCAAATTAAAAAACGAAGCGTACGAGCTTGAGCTGGAACCGGTATCGCTTCGCAGCATCGTGAGTGAGACCGTGCTTTCGTACTATGATGTCTGGAAGGCGGCCGGAATCGAGCCGGAGATTGCAATCGCGGACGAGGCCTTCATGATGGACGGTAACGCAATCGCGGTGAAGAGAATTCTGCAAAACATTACGAAAAATGCCATGGTGCACGGACGGCAGTCGCTGCAGATTCAATTGAAACGCGAAGACGCGAAGACCGCGCTTCTGGTCATTGCAAACCGTGTTGAACATCCGGAGGAAATCGAAATCGGACGTGTATTCGAACAGTTTTACACAGCCGACCGCTTCCACCGGCAGTCCTCGAGCGGACTCGGTCTTGCCATCGCGAAAGAACTGACGGAGCGGATGGGCGGCACGATTGGTGCGACCTTAAACGGCGACACATTTGCCATCGAAATCCGCCTGCCGGCTTAGGAGACCAGCTATGAAAAGTCAAGAATAAATTCCTAAGATTTTTATTCTGGCTGTATGTCGAAAAAAGGCTCAACTTTAATAAGACCTCGGGCAGAGGCCTTCAAAAACAGTTGCGATTGGCCTCCTGCTTATTCCAGGT
>JAFYYS010000036.1 GCA_017546025.1 Lachnospiraceae bacterium
AGCGCCGTCCATCTGAGCAGCACCGGTGATCATGTTCTTAACGTAGTCAGCATGGCCGGGGCAGTCAACGTGAGCATAGTGACGCTTCTCGGTCTGATACTCAACGTGTGCGGTGGAGATCGTTATACCACGTGCTCTCTCTTCGGGAGCCTTATCAATGTTCTCAAAGTCAACCTTCTCGTTACCGGGAACGCGCTCAGCCAAAACCTTGGTGATAGCAGCGGTAAGAGTGGTCTTACCATGGTCAACGTGACCGATGGTACCGATATTACAATGCGGCTTGGTTCTGTCAAATTTAGCTTTTGCCATCTTTGATTCCTCCTAAAAAATGTTTTTAAATAGTTTTTGTTTTTCAGAACTGATAAAGAAAGCTCAATATGTGCCTATTATATTTCAAATTGTCAACATTTGCAAGATGAACTTTCACTTTTATATTACTTTCCGGGCTTGTCGTTCAGTACCTTCTCCTGTACGCTCTTCGGAACTCTCTGATAGGACTGGAAGAACATGGAGTAAGCGCCACGGCCCTGCGTCTTAGAACGAAGTGCGGTAGCATAACCGAACATTTCGGAAAGCGGTACGGAGCAACGGATCAGCTTGGTTCCGTTGACATCCTCGGTTCCCTCGATCTGACCACGACGGGAGCTTACGTCACCCATTACGTCGCCCATGTAATCTTCGGGAACGGTTACCTCAACACGCATGATAGGCTCGAGGAGAATCGGATCACCCTTACGCATTGCATCCTTGAATGCCATGGAACCGGCAATCTTGAATGCCATTTCGTTCGAGTCTACTTCGTGGTAAGAACCGTCATAGCAGTTTGCATGAATACCGAGTACCGGATAACCGCCGAGTACACCGGCCTTCATAGCATCCTGGATACCGGCGTCAACTGCAGGGATGTACTCCTTCGGGATGGAACCGCCGACCGTCGTATTCTCGAACTCATACGTCTTCTCGGCATTGGCATCCATCGGGCTGAAGATAACCTTACAGTGACCGTACTGACCGGAACCACCGGACTGCTTCTTGTACTTGCTGTCGACATCGACTTCCTTGGTGATGGTCTCTTTGTAAGCAACCTGAGGTGCGCCTACATTGGCCTCAACCTTGAACTCACGGAGAAGACGGTCAACGATAATCTCAAGGTGAAGCTCACCCATACCTGCAATCAGGGTCTGACCGGTCTCTTCGTTGGTCGATACACGGAAGGTCGGATCTTCTTCGGCAAGCTTTGCAAGTGCCTCGCCCATCTTGTCCTGACCGGCTTTCGTCTTAGGCTCGATAGCGACCTCGATAACGGGCTCCGGGAACTCCATGGACTCAAGGATTACGGGATGGTTCTCATCGCAGATCGTATCACCGGTCGTCGTAAGCTTGAAACCTACGGCAGCGGCGATGTCACCGGAGTAAACCTTATCCAGTTCCTGACGCTTGTTGGCATGCATCTGAAGGATACGGCCGACACGCTCTTTCTTATTCTTGGTAGCATTCAGAACATAGGAACCGGAGTTCAGCGTACCGGAGTACACACGGAAGTAAGCAAGCTTACCAACGAACGGGTCGGTCATGATCTTGAATGCAAGTGCTGCGAAAGGCTCCTCATCGGAAGACTTTCTCGTCACTTCGTTGCCGTCCTCATCAACGCCCTTGATGTCCGGAACGTCGGTAGGAGCGGGAAGATACTCGATAACGGCATCGAGAAGCTTCTGAACACCCTTGTTTCTGTAAGCGGAACCGCAAAGAACAGGGATGATCTCGGTCGTGATGGTAGCCGCACGAAGGGCCTTCTTAAGAGCCGGAACCTCGGGAATGTTACCCTCAAGGTACTGCTCAAGGAGCTCATCGTCAGTCTCGCAGATGGCTTCCACCATCTTCTCACGGTACTCCTCTGCCTCGGCAACCATATCATCCGGAATGTCCTTGATATCTACGGCATCACCCTTAGCATCGGTGTAGTAGTATGCTTTCATCTCCATCAGGTCGATGACACCCTTAAAGGTATCTTCCTTACCGATGGGGAGCTCAAGAGCAACCGGGTTCTTGCCGAGTCTGCTCTCGATCATGGAAATTACGTTAAAGAAATTGGCACCGGAGATATCCATTTTGTTAACAAATGCGATTCTCGGTACATGGTATTTGTCTGCCTGGCGCCATACGGTCTCGGACTGAGGCTCAACACCGCCCTTTGCGCAGAACACGCCGACAGCACCGTCAAGAACTCGCAGGGAACGCTCAACTTCTACAGTGAAGTCTACGTGACCGGGAGTGTCGATGATGTTGATTCTGTGCTCCAACTCGCCGGGCTTCGGCTTGTTGTTCTCCTCAAGTGTCCAATGGCAGGTGGTAGCGGCAGATGTAATCGTGATACCACGTTCCTGTTCCTGCTCCATCCAGTCCATGGTAGCAGTTCCTTCGTGGGGATCGCCGATCTTGTAGTTGATACCTGTATAATACAGGATACGCTCTGTGAGGGTCGTCTTACCGGCATCGATGTGAGCCATGATACCGATATTACGGGTTCTCTCAAGCGGATATTCACGTCCAGCCAAGGAATTGTCCTCCTATTATTATCGAACTTAAACCTGATACAATATACAAGGTCGGACTACCAGCGGTAGTGAGCGAATGCCTTGTTTGCCTCTGCCATCTTGTGCATATCTTCTTTTCTCTTAACCGCATTTCCGGTGTTGTTCGATGCATCGATAATCTCGTTAGCGAGACGGTCAACCATCGTCTTCTCACTTCTCTTGCGGGAGAAAAGGGTAAGCCAGCGAAGTGCAAGAGCCTGTCTTCTGTCAGGTCTTACTTCAACCGGTACCTGATATGTAGCACCACCGATACGGCGAGCCTTTACTTCGAGGAGCGGCATAAGGTTGTTCATGGCAGCTTCGAAAACTTCCATGGCTTCCTTGCCGGTCTTGTCTGCAACCTGGCCGAATGCGCCGTAAACGATCTTCTGTGCAGTTCCCTTCTTACCGTCAAGCATGATGTTGTTGATCAGCTTGGTTACAACCTTACTGTTGTACATGGGATCTGCCAGAACGTCTCTTTTCTGAATATGTCCTTTACGTGGCACGGTACTTCCCTCCTTAATTATTCCGGAATGATTCATTCCGGCTTTGATTAATTCTTAGGTACTCACATTACTGTGTTCATGCTCGGTAATCCTATTAAAGCCGCATCTGCAACCACAAAGCTCTGCGTCCTTCCCTTTCGGTTAAGGAAAATGCCCGGCATCTTATAGTAATGAAAAATCCTGTCTGTTACTCAGTTACTTGCAAGAAATTACTTCTTAGCGTCTTTCGGTCTCTTAGCGCCGTACTTGGAACGGGCCTGGCGTCTCTTAGCTACGCCGGCGGTATCAAGCGTACCGCGGATGATGTGGTAACGGGTACCGGGAAGGTCCTTTACACGACCGCCGCGGATCAGTACTACGCTATGCTCCTGAAGGTTATGTCCTTCACCCGGAATATAGCTCGTTACTTCAAGGCCGTTGCTGAGACGTACTCTTGCGATCTTACGAAGTGCGGAGTTAGGCTTCTTAGGGGTCGTCGTACGAACTGCGGTACATACGCCTCTCTTCTGAGGAGCAGATGCGTTCGTGGACTTCTTTCTAAGAGAGTTAAGTCCCTTCTGAAGTGCAGGAGCCGTGGACTTCTTAGCAAAGGTCTCACGTCCTTTTCTTACCAGCTGGTTAAATGTAGGCATTCCTTTACCTCCTATTAAGATTAAATCGTGGTTGCAGGTACAGAAAAAATACTGCATTTCGCCCGCTCACGGCATCAAAACAAACGCCAGAGCGCGCAAAATACAGTATACAAAAAACAATCATCAATTGTCAAGCGGTTTTTTCATGGAAAATGCCACGAAAAACGCCTGTATCAGTCTAACTCATATCCGCGGAGCATCTTCACCTTATTCGGGTGACGGAGTTTGCGGAGCGCCTTCGCTTCAATCTGACGGATACGCTCTCTCGTTACGTTGAACTCGGCGCCGACTTCCTCAAGGGTACGGCAGCGTCCGTCCACGAGTCCGAACCGGAGACGTAATACGCGGCTCTCACGTTCCGTAAGAGTGTCGAGAAGCTTCTCAATCTGCTCCTGCAGCATCTTATATGCGGTAGCCTCTTCAGGTCCCTTCAGGTTTTCATCCTTAATGAAATCGCCGAGATGGCTGTCATCCTCTTCACCGATCGGGGTATCGAGAGAAATCGGATCGGCGCTGACCTTTAATACCTCCCGGACCTTCTCAACCGGCATGTCAAGCTCGTCGGCAAGCTCCTGCTCCGTAGGTTCGCGGCCGAGTTCCTGAAGGAGGTTACGGCTCACACGGTAGGTCTTATTGATGACTTCGGACATATGCACCGGAATACGGATCGTACGGGACTGGTCCGCGATGGCACGGGTGATGGCCTGTCTGATCCACCACGTTGCATACGTGCTGAACTTGTACCCTTTTTCATGGTCGAACTTGTCAACCGCTTTGATGAGACCGAGGTTGCCTTCCTGAATCAGGTCAAGGAAGGAAAGGCCGCGGCCGACATAACGCTTTGCAATGCTGACAACAAGACGGAGGTTTGCTTCCGTCAGGCGGCGCTTGGCCGCTTTGTCACCGGTGCTGATGCGCTGCGCCAGCTCTACCTCTTCATCTACGGTCAGAAGCGCGTAGGAACCGATTTCGCGAAGATACTGCTTGACCGGGTCGTCCGAAAGGGCTTCCGCCATTTCGTTCAGATCCTCCTCCGAAGGGGGAGGAAGCATATCGTCATCCATCTCGAGGAACTCGCCATCCTCAAGCTCCGGAACCTCTTCCGATTTCGTTATAACGAGAATTCCCTTCGATTCCAGATAATCATAAACCTTATCCGTCTTACTCTCCGGGCATATATTCTTCATGATATCCGCGACCTGATCACTGTCGAGGATTCCTTTATTCTTATTGCCGAGCTTCACAAGCTCCTGAAGCTTAGCTTCAAACTCCGTTACAGCCATATATTCCATCCGTCTTTCTTCAATTCCGTTTCCGGCGCGCGGTCGGGAAACGGGCATAGCAGACAGGATTATAGCATTTTCCGGAATCCAAAGTCAACCACTTTTTCGAATCACTTTATTATCCCTTTACGGCTTCCTCCACTGCCGTTATTCGTACTGCTTTTCCGACATATGAAGGACCTCATTCAGCTCATGATCCATATAGCGTTCCAACTTTGTCAATTCAACCAAAGGAAACAACGGATGAAAAACAAGCGCTGCAGACGATTTCCTTTCAACTCCGTCTACCTCATATGTAATTATGAAATCCGATATGCAATAACTGTATTCATCTGCTCCTTCACCTTGCAGAGACAGCTCTATGCTTAACTGATCCCCGGCCTTTAAGGCAATTCCGCCATCTTCCAATGAGGCCGGATTTTCATCCACAGAAAAAACCGGGTTAGCTATCTTTACATTACCCGAAGTATTGATTCCCTTAACAACACAATCCCGGGCTGCTTCAAACAAGTAATGGTATCTACCGTTTCCTTTCAATTCAGAAGACGAAAACTCATTTGGAAATGTCCTTGCATATAACTCATCGTTGATAATGTACTTGTAATCAGCAGAATTTGAATATCGAATCGGATGCGCAAACGTTAATACTCTTTTCTCCCCGTCTATATTAAGCGTTACCGAATCGATTTCAACATTGCTGTTGCTTGGGAAAGAAAACTCAAACATCCAGTTTGAACAATAAAAGCCTTTATATAAATAATCCTTATAACTCTCTAAAGAATTATTAAAGCATGCCGTTTTTGTGTTGGCGTGATCCAGATTTTTGCCGGAATAGCTTACCAATGACACCGTTTTTATTCTTTTTTTACTCAGGATTACGATTTCGAACCCGAAAGTCTCTGCCCTCACATCAACATAAATGGCATCTGAATTGAAAAACATACTTTCGTTCTTTTTCTCTTTTTTCTTTTTCTCCTCGTTCTCACATCCCGAAAGAGCGAAAAACAATAACCCTATCAACAACAAAAAAACTGTGTTTCTTATCAGTTTCATGGCATTCTCCTTCCAAATATATTTTCTAAACAAACCGTTAATTCCTGACTATAGGAAAATGGTAATTTCTTTCTTCGTTTACAGTCAACATCTTTTGGATGAACGACATATTTTTTTGATGAACGACATATTTTGTGAAAAAAGTGTGAACAAACGCCTCGCTAAATCAGCATTTTTACGTTCCAAAGGGGGTCTCCACGACAGAAAAAAGGTTGTTTTTGCCTTTTTCTTTTGCTATTATTAGGAAGGAATGTTTCAAAATGCGGAGGGATTTCATCATGGCAAGCGGTCGCCGGCATCCCATGCCGGACATTAAGCTGAGGCTCATCATTTCACTCGCAGTGGCAGTCTGCGTATTTCTGTTCACGAACTCCGGCGCCTTCAACACGTTCGATGTTCAGCTGAGCGACCGGGTTTATCAGTCCGAGTCTGTCAACTCCCTTCCGATTACCATCGTCCGAATCGATGAAAAAACACTAACCGCAATGCAGTCCCAGCCGTCCGAATGGAGCCGGCAGGTGTATGCGGATCTTCTTGATAAGCTGAACGAAAGCGAACGCCGTCCGGCGGTCATTGCTTTCGATCTGATGTTCACGGGGCATAAGAGCGACACGGTAGGCGACATCGCATTTGCCGAAGCCGCGAAAAAGTACGGCAATGTCATCGCCGGAACGAATGCCTCCTTCTCCCTTCACCAAAATAAAATCGAATCCATCGCCTATCCTTATGAGGAGCTTCGGGAAGCCGCAGACGAAGGACTCGTGAACTGCACGCCCGACCGCTACGATTACGTGACGAGTGCCTATACCGGCATGCGTTTCGATGGCAAATGGCACGACAGCCTCGCGGTTTCGATTCTTAAGAAGTTTGCCGACTATGTGAAGTCCCACCCCGAATACGCAAACAATCATCCGGAGTATGCCGACATCTCCGTTAAGGACTACTCCGCCGAAGAAACGAACCGGTACCGCTTCTCCTATTCGGTTGCTTCCGGCAATTATGACTGCGTTTCGATGATTGACATTCTCGACGGCACCCTCAAGGGAAGCGATTTCGCGAACAGCATCGTGATGGTCGGTGCCTATGCCCCGGGCCTTCAGGATGATTTCCCGGTTCTGTTCTCCGCGAAGGGCCAGTCCTCCTCCCGCATGTACGGGGTAGAGATTCACGCCAACATCACCCAGGCCATCTATGAAGGCCGCCTGCAGACGGAAGCCAACCGGCTTGTCATGGCAGCGGTCTATGCCCTGATCTGCGGACTGATCTGCTTCCTGCTTCTTCGGACCGGCATCGTGAAGGGTGTTCTTTTGTGCCTCGGCACCGCTCTTCTTTACATCATTGTCTCCGTCATCTTTTATAAGAACGGCGTTTACATTCTGCTTCTTAAGATGCTTCTTTGCTGCGTGCTTCTCGGCGTCGGCGCGGTAGTCTACCATTATCTGTCCGCGCATTATGAGAAGCAAAAGATCAACAAGGCTTTCCGCATGTATGTCGCACCGGAAATCGTTGACGACGTGGCCGGCTCCGGCTCCTATGAACTTCAGCTCGGCGGACGCCATAAGGACATCGCCGTTCTCTTCGTCGACATCCGCGGCTTCACGACCATGTCGGAGAATCTCGCGCCGGAGGAGGTCGTTGATATCTTAAACGAATACTTCGGCGTCATCACGGATGCCATCTTTAAGAATAAGGGGACCCTTGACAAATTCATCGGAGATGCCGCCATGGCGGTTTTCAACTCTCCTTTCGATCTGGACGATTACGTATACCGCGCGGTCATGACCGCCTGCGATATAGCAAAGGCCTCCGAAGCGCTCGGGGAAAAGCTGATGGAGCGTTTCGGCAAAAAAGTCAGCTACGGCATCGGCGTGAACTGCGGCGAGGCCATCATCGGCAACATCGGAAGCACATTCCGAATGGATTACACGGCAATCGGCGATACGGTCAACACCGCATCGCGTCTGGAGAGTAACGCCAAAGCCGGCGAGATTCTCATCAGCGAAGAAGTGAAAAAGCGGCTCGAAGGCCGCATCGAAACCGAGGACGTCGGCGAAATTCCGCTCAAAGGAAAATCCCGCAAAATCTTTGTTTACAGGGTGAAATTATGATACTAGAATGCATTCCCGACTATCAGAACATAGAAGAATGGGCAGAACTCGCAAAGGAATACAACCTGAGCTTTGAGTATAACGAGTTCTTCCGCCCCGCCATCTTAAGCGACCCGAAGAAAGTGGAGGAAATCATCGACCTCTACCGCGGGCTTGACCGCGACACGTCTGACGATACGCTGCACGGGGCTTTCTTCGATATCAACATCTCGAGTTCGGACCCGCTCATCCGCGACGCATCGGACTACCGCGTAAAGCAGAGCATCGACATCGCCGAGCAGCTCGGCGTACGCGGCGTCGTATTTCACACGAATTACCTTTCGGATTTCAAGTCCGAAACATATCGGAACAGCTGGGTGGAAAGCAACATCCTTTACTGGACGGACATCTGCAAGAAGCATCCCGGCGTGGAAGTCTTTTTGGAGAACATGTTCGACGAGTCTCCGGAGCTTCTGTCGAAGGTGGCCAACGAGATGCGCTATGTGCGCAACTTCGGCGTCTGCCTCGATCTGGCACATGCGTTCCTCTCCGACGTTCCGGTTTATGACTGGATTACGGCGCTCTCACGGGAAGTCCGCCACATTCACATCAACGACAACGACGGCCTGCAGGACCTGCATCTTCCGGTTGGAAGCGGTGCCATGGACTGGTCGGTTCTTTCGGATGCCAATCTTCTTCGGAACGACCCTTCCGTTTTGATTGAGGTTTCCGGGATCGACCGTCTGAAAGATTCCATTAACTATTTGAAGACTATCGGATTTATCGCATAACTCACACTGACGTGGCATTTGCCACGAAAATCACACTTCAGGAGGTTTCCATGAAGAAAAAGTATTTCCTCTACGGAGGAGCCGGCATAGTCGTTGTGGCCATCGCCGTATTTCTGATTCTGTTCTTCAAAAAGAAAGGGGAAACGTACCGCACCATCCTTGTTCTTGAGACTAAGGGCGATGTAACCGTACAAAGAGACGGCGGGTCCATCACCGCCTATCAGGACATGCGGCTTCGTAACGGCGACGGCATGAGCGTCCCGGGAAGCGGACTCGCGCGTCTTAAACTGGACGAGGACAAGTTCGTCTATCTCGAGGAAAATACGACGATTTCCCTTCAGGCTGCGGGAACAGCTGCCGACAGCAGAACCATCATCTATGTTGAGGAAGGAAACATGCTGACGGAAATCCAGCAGAAGCTCTCCGACGATTCCTCCTACGATGTCGTTACGCCCAACACGACGATGGCCATCCGCGGTACCGTTACGCAGACGATTGTCAGAAAGGGCATGGCCGATGCGGACACTCCGGTTACGGAATACTCCGGCGAAGACGGCGCGGGAAGCACCTCCAAGACAGGCAAGCAGCAGCTTTGCTGGATTACCGATATTTTCATTTATGAGGGTACCGTCTCGGTCACGGTTTACAATGTCGACGGCGCCGATATCGTCTACAGAAACCGCACGCTGACGGCGGGCAACGGCATTCATGTCGTGACGCCTGTCGAGGAAACTGCCGGAAACGATTACGTAAGACGCTTCCAGGTTGACAACAACCGCGTCTTCTGGGGACCCCGTGATACCCGTCCGGACGGCAAGTCCGGCAAGGTTCGCGAAGCAACGGACAAGCTTGAGCGCGGCATCTCACACATCAGTCTTCCGTATGCGGCGTCGTATTTTCCGTCGTATGTGGACCCGAAGAATGTAAAGGGTGCCGGCGGAAAACTTGATGACGATATGCAGAAAACAATTTTAGGCAATCGCAAGCAGAAACCTACGACTACGCCGACGCCTGACCCGACTCCGGAGACCACTCCCGATCCGACGCCTGACCCGACTCCCGATCCGACGCCCGAAATAACGCCCGAGCTGACGCCTGAGGTAACTCCGGAGACGACGCCCGAGCCGAACAACGGCAACGCAAACAACCAGCCTGCCAACAAGCCGCAGACGAACCAGAATAACAACCAAAACAATAACCAGAACAA
>JAFYYS010000005.1 GCA_017546025.1 Lachnospiraceae bacterium
AGCAGAGGACTGAAAATCCTCGTGTCACTGGTTCGATTCCGGTTCTGGGCATTTTTTCATACCCATTGGTATGGAAAAGAGCGTAAAGCGGTGCATTTGGTATCGCGCACGTCGTTCCCTTTTGTAATAGGCACGACAAATGGAGCACTAGCTCAGTCGGTAGAGCACTTGACTTTTAATCAAGGTGTCGCGGGTTCGAATCCCGCGTGCTTCAATAATGAAACAAAGCCCTTGCAAAGCCTTATTCATTTATCGTTTTGCAAGGGTTTTGTGTTTGTAGGAATCGCTGCAAAGAATCGCCTGATTTCCGGCATATCCCCGGTTGGATCTGTTTTGCGTGGCATTTGTCAACAAGAAGGAAACAGGACAGAAAAATAACGGATTACCGATAGCAATAAAGCCACATAAAATAAGCAAAAATGAAGCCTCAAAGAATCGTTTGCAAAATGGGTTCTTTGAGGCTTTTTTGTTACGTTCAGAAGGACCTTAGAAGATTATTTCTTAATCCGGCGCCAGAGGGCGATTTTCAGCTTTTTGAAGAAGATCCGGACCGGCGCCGTCAGCACGCGCCAACGGGAATAGAGCCGGTAACGGAAGTTCCGGACGGTGTAATCCCGCCCTTTTCGCTGGAAGCCGGTCATTACGCCGAGGATGTCCGCATCGGTTGTGCCGTATTCACGGTTGATGCAGTTGTCGCCGAGAATGACATACCCGCCGTCCGGCAGCACCTTTAAAATGCGGTGCAGCACGTAGCTGTCGCCGCGGCGGTACAAAACAACGTCACAGACCTTGAAACGCTCGCCGGGTTTCTTCTTGCGGACGGTGAAAAGGTCGCGGTTTTCCTTTAGAAGCGGCAGCATGCTCGTCCCGCGGAAGCGATAGGTCAGCTCGCCGAATTCGTCAAGGTATTGCTCGTAGTTCATAATCGGTTCCTTTCTAGCGAAGGATGTACTGCAGCACAAACAGCACGTAAAGGTGAAGCGGATAGAAGGCATAAAACAGGTATTTCAAAACAGGTCGGCGGATGAAGCCGCGCTCTCTGTTGTAAAATGCCATGATCACATATGCCGGAAGCGTCATCACGCCGAGCATGCCGCACGCCGCGATGCAGGCCGCAATCCGGTACTCCCGCAGGAGGTAAAACAGCAGAATGACAAGGTATCCGACCAGTCCGTAGTCCGCGCGGAACGCCCAGGCAAGCACGCCGACTGCGGCAATCGCGCAGGCCATGAACACCGGCCGCTTCTTCAAAAAATCATATAGGCAGATGCCGAGGCAGCCGAAGAACAGGGTGAAGAAAACATTTTCCCTAATGTAATCAGAGCCCTGTAATATGGCAAATGTGAACACTTTCCCTGGCAGCACTAGCGCCCGTAAGGATCCTGCAGAGTCCGGCGTCATCAGATGAACAAGCGCGAAGGCGTGTTTCGAAAGAATTGCCGCGACGAGAAGCGATACGGCGTAGCGGACGCGGTTTTTCGTGTAAAAGCAGCCCTCTGCAATCAAAAAGGCGAAGAGCGGGAACGACATCCGACCGATCAGGCGCATCACGGCATAAACGGTGACGGTGCTGTCGCCGAGCCGGAACAGCTCACGGTAGAAGAAGGTCGGCAGAAACGGCGCCAGAAAGGCGGCCGTATGGTCGACGAACATCGTGAGAAGCGCAAGCACCTTAAGGGCGCTTCCGCTCAAAAAAGGCTTCGGAAGGATTATTTTCGGCTCCAAAGGGGAGGCTTCGGGTCCCTTCCCGTCAGCTAAAGAAACGGTATTCTTCTCGGATTCATTCACGGCACATTCCTCCGTAAGCAACAAGCGCGGCCTCGGGGTCCATATTGCAGCAAAGCCGGTAGAACCGGACCCTTTCGCCGAGCAGGTTCAAAAGATCAAGCGTTTTCGCGAGCGCTTCCCGGTCCTTCGGCCGGTAAGCCTGGCGGTATAAAAGCGGAAAAGCTTCCGCAAACGAAATCGGCGTGATGGCATTTTCCGCGGAACGTTCCAACAAACAGATTGCCTTAACCTTCGCGGACGCATTGACGCTGAGCCGGTGCTTTCCGTCCCACGGGGAGCCGTAAACCGTGACGTCGTCGCCAATCCGAAGAAAAGGCTTGTCGTCGTTGAGCATCGTTACGCGGTCGCCGAAAACCTGACGCCAAAGGGCGGCGTGCGTGGATTTGCCGGTGCCCGAGAGGGCGGCGAAAAGGTAGCCGTCGCCGTCCATGCAAAGCGCGGAAGCATGAAACAAAATAGCCCCGAAAGCCGGAAAAGCTTCCGACAGCTTTCGCTGCACGGCAATCATTTCAAGGTAATCATCGGGTGCGTTTTCGGGCGAGCGTTCCCGCTCATACGAAATATCCTCCACATCGGTGCGCACGGAAAGCACAGCCGGTCCGTCAACGCGGTAATCCCGGCTCATTTCGTGGAAAAGGTCATGCTCGGTTGTAATTTCCGCGGTAATATCCGCAAAACGGTAACAGTCGGTCATAGCTCGCTCCGCCTCAGATTCTGCTTTGATTATATCGTTCCCGCAAAAACTCGTCAATCCGTTTCGCGGACGAAGGAGAGCTCTATTGTCATTTTCCTTTAAAAGCGATATAATCGATTCAGGACGATGACAAAGGAGGGCTGTTACTTGAAGGTTACATTCCTGGGTGCGGCACATGAGGTTACGGGGTCCGCGACGCTTTTGACGACGGACCGCTATAAGATATTGGTGGATTACGGCTTGGAACAGGGCAATAACCTGTATGATAATGTGGATTTTCCGCTGGCTCCGGGCGAGATTGACTGCGTTCTCTTAACGCATGCGCACATCGATCACTCCGGCAAGCTTCCGGTTTTGGTGGCAAGAGGCTTCAAGGGCCCGATTTATACGACGGTTGCGACGAAACGGCTTTGCCGGATCATGCTGCTTGATTCCGCGCACATTCAGGAGCAGGAGGCGGAATGGAAGAACCGTAAGAGCAAGCGTGCGGGCACGGACGGCGTGACGCCTTTATATACGACGAATGACGCAAATGCGACGATTGAGCTTCTCGATGAGACGGAATACGACACCGAGCGCGAGATTCTTCCGGGCGTGAAGATCTGCTTCCGGGACGCCGGCCATCTGCTCGGCTCCGCAAGCATTGAAATCAAGGTAACAGAGGGAGCTGAGACGAGAAAGATCACATTTTCCGGAGACCTCGGAAATGTGGACCGTCCGCTTCTTAGAAACTATGAGCTGCCGACCCCGACGGACTATCTGGTCATCGAGTCCACGTACGGCGGGCGGAAGCATCCGGAACGGAAGGATTATTTCACGCAGCTTGCGACAATCATCCAGGAGACGTTTGACCGAGGGGGCAATGTGGTCATTCCGGCCTTTGCCGTCGGCAGAACGCAGGAGCTTTTATACCTAATCCGTGAGATTAAGGACCGCGGCATGATCACCGGGCACGACGAGTTCCCGGTTTGGATCGACAGCCCGCTGGCTGTGGAAGCGACGAATATTTACAGCACGGATGTGCTTTCCTATTGTGACGAGGAGACGGCGGAGCTGATTCGTAACGGCATCAACCCGCTTCGTTTCCCGGGCCTTCGGACGTCAATCACAAGCGACGATTCCAAGTGGATCAACGCCGATCCGACGCCGAAGATCATCCTTTCCGCGAGCGGCATGTGCGAGGCCGGCCGTATCCGCCACCATCTGAAGCACAACCTGTGGCGCGAAGAATGCACGATTCTGTTCGTCGGCTATCAGGCGGAGGGCACGCTCGGCAACGCCCTGCTTTCCGGCGTGGACGAAGTAAGGCTGTTCGGCGAGGACATCTCTGTCAAGGCGCACATCATGCAGATGGAAGGTATCAGCGGACATTCCGACGAACCGCTTCTTTTGAGCTGGCTGTCGGCACTTAAGGACAATCCGCCGATCAAGGTGTTCGTCAACCACGGTGCGGACGAGGTCACCGACCTGTTCGCGCAGACCATCCGCGAGGTATTCGGCTGGGATGCGGAGGCGCCGTATTCGGGCGGTGTTTACGAACTCGGAAGTCACGTATTCTGTGAAGAGCGCGGCATTACCGAGCGGATTCCGGAGCGCACGCAGAAGCAGGCGTCCGCGAGAGTCAATGCGGTATTTGAAAGACTTCTCATGGCGGGCCGCAGGCTGATGGCCGTCATCGAGCATAACCGTGGCGGCGCGAACAAAGATCTCGGCAAGTTTGCCGACCAGATCGACGCGCTTTGTAACAAATGGGACCGCTAAACGAAACGTAACGAATGCCACGGGCAAAAACCGTGGCATTTTTCATCCGACGTTTTTGGAAGTTGAATCGTTATATAAGCAGAAGGAGGTCAGCGTATGTCGGAAAATGCATTGCGTACGGATGCGGATTTCGAAGCGCTTTATGAGAGGAACTGGCTGTATGTCTACCGGATCTGCTATTCCTACATGGGGAATGCGGCGGACGCGGAGGACTGCGCGGAGGACGTTTTCGTGAAGATTCTTTCGGGCGGCATCGTTTTTTCGGATGCGGAGCACGAGCGAAAATGGCTCAGCGTTGCGGCAATCAACCGGTGCAAGGATAAGCTGAAAAGCAGCGCGTTTCGGCTGACGGATTCTCTGGATGCGGAGGACTCGCCCGAGCCTGCGGCGCCCGAAAAGGAGGATTACAGCGATGTCCGTGAGGCGGTGCTTAAGCTTCCGGAACGGTTGAAAACAGTTGTGGTGATGTTTTATTACTGCGGGTACAAGGCGGAGGAGATTGCAAAGGAGTTCGGCAAATCCCCGTCGACAATCCGGAACCTGCTCAAGGAAGCGCGGGATCTGCTCAGAGAAAAACTAGGGGGTGCTTATGATGGCGGAGAAGAATGAATCCAATATCCGCGAGGCGATTGACCGGATCGAGCCGGCAGAGGGCGCCAAAGAACGGATGCTTCAGAATATCCGCGCGAAGGCAGCAATGGAAAATGCCACGAAAAATGCGCAAAAGAAGTCCCAAAAGACGCTTTGGTTTAAGCTTCTTCCTGCTGTGGCAGCAGTTGTGATCATCGTTGTCGGAGCGATAGTTTTAAAGGACAGGAATTCCTTAAAGCCGAAAAATACGAACGAGCCGGACGGCGCTCTGACTGCCGGCGGCGTGGATGAAACGAAGGTTGTCAGTTATTCCAAGGTCGAATTCAAGGATGAAACGGGCGAAGACCCTGAGCTTCCGGCGCTTGCAACGGAGGTGACCTACCACAAGGGATATGACGGGTACTACGTGGCATTTGCCAAAGGCGGACACCGGTATAAGCTGTACCTCTTCAGACCGGAGAACGGTGTCATGCGCTATGTGGCCGTGAGCTACGTGGAAGGCGTTACGGTGGAGGAATGGGAGCAGGGAAGTACCATCCTCCGTCTTGTCAACGATGACGGAGCAACGCAGGAAGAACTGAAAGAAATCAGAGCTGCGATTCATTAATGTGTGAGGGAGAATCGATATAGGGAGGAGATTACGAGATGAAACGAATCATATTGATTTTAGTGCTTGCGGCGGTGCTTCTGACCGCCTGCAAGGACGAAGGAAAAACCGAGCAGGGCGTGAAGGTTTCGCCTTCCGCCGCCGAGCCGACGAAGCAGGTGTCGGACCCGAATGATACGAAGACTGACCCGGGAGACCGGGAGGGCGGTATTCTGACAGGCGTTACGGCACCGGAAATCGTCGATCCGCCGGTTGTCACGACGGTCTTTAAGAACGGCAGGAAGGTCGCTGAGGTCACGGATATGGAGTCCGCTACCATGACGGACGCGGGGATTCTTTATAAACTCTGCACGATGACGGGAAGATACAAGGCGGACGCCGAGTACCACATTCTCAATGCCGAAACCGGCGAGGACAGAAAGCTCGGAACCATCCGAGACGAGGGCTACGAGACCCGTTACAACCGGGTGGAGCTGAACGGAAAGATTTATACGCTGATTGTAAAGGGAGAGCTTGACCGGGAGGAGCTTCAGTCACTCATTCTTCTCGAAATCGATCCGGCCGGAGCGCTTACGGAGCAGGTCATCTGCAAGGACGGTTTTGCGTATGCAATGCTTGCCCGCTGCAACGACTGTCTGCTGATCGGAAACCACGGCATGAGCGGCGAAAAAGCCGATTCGGTCTATCTGTATGACCCGAAGGACGGAAGCGTGAAGGAGGTGCTCCGTTATCAGGAGGGAACCCAGCCGCTTCGCCAGATTTACAGCGACGGCAAGCAGGTTTACGTATTGCTTGCCCGCGCGGAGGACGGAAAGACGCAGCTTGTCATCGAGACGTACGACCTGCAGTTCAACAAGCTTTCCGAGCGCGATATCACGGCGCTTGGCGAGAAAGCGAATACCGGAGCGCTTCCCGACGAGTGGGGCGGCGATGAATTCCTGATGCATGTCAGCCGTTTCATCGTAACGGAGAGCGGGATTATGTACTATGAGAATTTCAGCGTTACGCATTTCCTGCTGAATCTGGAAACCGGCGAAATCCTGCGCGATACCGATGCCTTTCTGGCAGCGCTCGGCGGCAACGGAGAGCTCTATTTCGACATGATGAAGGGCTTTGAGCCGGAGCGGGACAAGCCGAACTACATTTATATGTTAGACGGAACGAAACTGACCAGAACTGAGTATATTGCGTCAGATCCCTGGTACTTCATCATGAATATGTCAGTTTCTAATAACGGCACTTTGATGATGCTATTAGAGTATACTGATCTTGAGAACATCAACCCGAACCTTCCGCCGATGATAATCGTTCAGTAAAACAAGTGCGCGCCATTTACGGCAACCAAAAAGCAGCCTGCCTGCTGCAGGAATTGTGAACCGGGCGGAAAAGCCCTCTCACAATTCCTCAGCGGCGCGGCTGCTGTCTTTTTGTCTATATGGCGCGCACAGTATTATTTGCGTTCTGATTATTCTACTCTGAACTCTGCCAGTTTAAGATTTTTATTTCGATCTTGAACCATACCGACAGACCATGCGTTGATGAAGAGAAGAAGCGGGTTGTCCTTCAAGTCCTTGATGCGCTTCATGTCGGAAGTACCGACAATCTTGTCAACAGGGCATTCTTCCGGATTCAGTACCCAGCGGATATGCTCGTACGGAAGCGGCTCCAGTTTAATCTCAACGTTATACTCGCTCTGCAGGCGGAACTGCAACACGTCGAACTGCAGTGTTCCGACAACGCCGACGATGATTTCCTCCATGCCGGTGTTGTATTCCTGGAAGATCTGAATCGCACCCTCTTGCGCAATCTGCGTAACACCCTTCATGAACTGTTTCCGCTTCATCGTATCCATCTGCCGCACTCTCGCGAAATGCTCCGGGGCAAATGTGGGGATGCCTTCAAAGCGGAATTTTTCATTGGAGGCGCACAGCGTATCGCCGATGGAGAAGATGCCCGGGTCGAAGACGCCGATGATATCGCCGGAGTAAGCTTCCTCAACGATATGGCGCTCGTCGGCCATCATCTGCGTGGACTGCGAAAGCTTAACCTTTCTGCCGCCCTGCACGTGGTTGACCTCCATGCCCGGCTCGTACTGGCCGGAGCAGATGCGCATGAACGCAATACGGTCGCGGTGGGCCTTATTCATATTTGCCTGAATCTTAAAGACAAATGCGGAGAAATCCGGACGGAACGGGTCAATCACGCCGAGGTCTGACTTTCTCGGAAGCGGAGAGCTCGTCATCTTGAGGAAATGCTTCAAAAACGTCTCAACACCGAAATTCGTCAGCGCGGAACCGAAGAAGACGGGCGAAAGCTCGCCGGCGCTTACCAGCTCCTGGTCGAATTCGGCGCTTGCGCCGTCAAGAAGCTCGATGTCTTCCTGTAATTTGTCATAAAAATCGAAGCCGATGCGGTCCTTCAGTTCGGGAGAATCAGCCGCCATATATTCCGTCGCGACTTCCTTCTGGCCGTTCATGGCAGCCGTGAAAAGCGCGACCTCCTTCGTGTTGCGGTCGTATACGCCCTTGAAGCCTTTGCCGGAGCCGATGGGCCAGTTGATCGGGCACGTCTGGATGCCGAGCACGTTCTCGATGTCGCTCATCAATTCGTACGGGTCATTCGCCTCGCGGTCCATCTTGTTGATAAATGTGAAAATCGGGATATGGCGCATCACACAGACCTTGAAAAGCTTAATCGTTTGGCGCTCAACACCCTTGCTGGCGTCGATGACCATGACCGCGGAGTCCGCCGCCATCAGCGTACGGTACGTATCCTCGGAGAAGTCCTCGTGTCCGGGCGTGTCGAGAATGTTGATGCAATAACCGTCGTAATTGAACTGCAGAACGGACGAGGTAACGGAAATACCACGCTCCTTCTCGATTTCCATCCAGTCGGAAACCGCATGTCTGGCAGTCTTTCTGCCCTTTACGGAGCCGGCCAGATTGATGGCGCCGCCGTACAGCAGGAATTTCTCGGTAAGCGTTGTTTTACCTGCATCCGGGTGGGATATGATGGCAAATGTGCGGCGTTTCTTTATATTGTCTTCAAAAGCTGACATGAAATAATCCTTCCTTTGTCGAGTGACGGCGCGAATTCCTGCGCCGGACGATTCGTTCCCGCAGTATGGGAACGCCGCACAAAAGAGTACCATATCACGAGGCGGAATTCAAGCAAATTCGTGCCTTCGGGCGAAAAGAATGGTTTATTTTGTTGAAATGATGTGCTATAATGTACCGGCGTGAGAGAAAACGAACCGATTTCGTGAAGACGGGATGGCATTTGCCATGGAAAGGAGCGGGCCGATGGACGGAAAGACGAGCGGAACCTTATACCTGTGTGCAACCCCCATCGGGAACCTGGAGGACATGACGTACCGGGTTGTCCGGATCCTTTCGGAGGTGGATCTGATTGCTGCGGAGGACACCAGAAACAGCATCAAGCTTCTGAATCATTTTGAGATTCACACCCCGATGACGAGTTATCACGAATTCAATAAGATTGAAAAAGGGCACACGCTGATTGACAAGCTTCTTGCGGGGCAGAACATCGCTCTGATTACCGACGCCGGCATGCCCGGCATCAGCGATCCGGGAGAGGAGCTTGTGAAGATGGCGTATGAGGCCGGGATTTCCGTAACGGTTCTGCCGGGAGCCTGCGCCTGTGTCACCGCACTTACGATGTCGGGGCTTCCGACAAGAAGATTTGCCTTCGAGGCATTCCTGCCGACGGAGAAGAAGCAGCGAAGGCTTGCGCTTGCGGAGGTGGCGGCCGAAAGGCGGACGGTGGTGCTTTACGAGGCGCCGCACCGGCTCCTTCGAACGCTTACGGAGCTTTCGGAAACGGTCGGGGAGGAGCGGCAGATTGCCGTGCTTCGAGAGCTTACCAAAAAGCATGAAACGAGATTCTTCGGAACGCTTCGCGAGGCGGTAGCGCATTACACCGCGGAGGAGCCGAAGGGGGAATGCGTGCTTGTGCTTTCCGGCAAATCCGACGAGGAAATATCGGAGGAGGCTGCGGCCAAATGGCAGGATATCGGCATTGCCGAACATGTAGCAAAATATGAGGCGGAAGGGATGGAAAGAATGGAAGCCATCAAAGCCGTCGCACGGGACAGGGGAGTTCCGAAAAGGGAGATTTACAAAGAGATTTCAGGTTGACGGAGCGCGTTATGGACGAAGAAGTGAAAGAGGTTAAGGAGGCCGAGGCATCGGAAGCCGAGGCTAAGGAACCTGCGGTTGAGGACACCGCGGTTAAGGAAACAAAAGCAAAAAAGGTTTGGCGTATCATTTTCCTCCTGCTCGGCAATGCCGTTGTGATTGCCGGCGTATGGCAGCATATTCTGTTTAACGGCGTATCGGTTGCCTCGATGATTTTCCAGCTGATGGTGCCGATGGAAGGCGCGGATGCGGGCAATTTCTTTTCGCTCAATATTGCGATGGGAATCGGCCTTCCGGTGCTGACGGTTTTCGAGTACTGGCTCGGAAACTTCTGGCGCAAAAAGACGACAAAGCCGAAATTCCTGCACAAGCGGAAGGTTCTTTCGGCGGGGCTGTTCTTTGCGATTGCCGCGATTGTGGTTCTGGCGAAGATGCGGGTGTTCTCGTTCTTCTGGAGACAGCTGACGCCGTCGAATTTGTATGAGACGCATTACGTGGCGCCGCAGAAGGAGATGATCAAGGCTCCCGAGAAGAAGCGGAACCTGATTTACATTTACATGGAATCCATGGAGAACACCTACGCGGACAAGAGCGTCGGCGGTCTCACGGATAAGAGCAGGATTCCGTATCTGACTTCCCTGGCGCTCGGCGAGGGCGAATGCTTCTCCGTGGACGGAAAGCTGAACGGTCTCGAGCCTGCGGAGGGTGCAGTCTGGACGTGCGGCTCTCTGGTTTCGCAGACGTGTGGCACGCCGCTTATCGTCCCGATCGGACGGAACAACATGGGCAAAGGCTACAAGACCTTCCTTCCCGGCATGGTATCCATCTGGGAGATCCTCTCGGATTACGGTTACCGGAGCGTGTTCCTACAGGGTTCGAAGATTGAATTTGCCGGAACAAACCTGCTTCTTTCGACGCACGGCGATCCGATTGTCCGCGACTACAATTACTATAACAAAAACCACCGTCTGCCCTATGACGGCTATGAAGTCTGGTGGGGCTACGAGGACTTCCGCCTTTACGAGTTCGCGAAGGAGGAAATCCTGACCGCGTCGGAATCGGGACAGCCGTTTGCCGTAACAATCATGACGATTGACACGCATTTCACGGGCGGCTATATCTGCCCCAAGTGCGGCAACGAATTCAAGAATTCCTACGACAACGCGATTCTCTGCGCGGACCATCAGGTCGAGGAGTTCATCACCTGGCTTAAGCAGCAGCCGTTTTACGAGGACACGACGGTCGTGATTGTCGGCGATCATCCGACCATGGACAGCATGTATTACCGCAACCTTTCGAAGGGCGTCAAGAATTATGACCGGAAGGCCTACGCGGTGATCCTGAACAGCGCGGTCGAGTACACACTCGGAAGAAACCGTGATTACTGCGCTTTTGATATGTATCCGACGACATTGGCTGCTATGGGATTTTCCATCGAAGGCAACAAACTCGGTCTCGGCGTGAATCTCTACTCCGACGAGCAGACGCTCTGCGAGCGCTACGGTCTCAAGAAGCTGAACAAGCTGCTTCAAAAGAAATCAAAGTATTACAACAAGCACATCATTGAAGGAAAATGAGGACAGTCCTTCGTTTCGGCCCGCAGGAAAAACCTGCGGGCCTTTTTTGCTCAAATCGGCGCGGATTTCTTGCATTGTCCGGCTCAATATGCTATTATTTAACCAGGTATGCGCCCGTGACGACGGACGCTGCGCCTGCCTGTCGGTTTATTGCGAGGATAAGGCAGGAAAGAATAATCCCCGGAGGAATTCTAACATGAGCAAATCTATCGACACGATGTCTGTTAATGCCATCCGCGTTTTGGCAGCAGACGCGATCCAGAAAGCAAAGTCCGGCCATCCCGGATTGCCGCTCGGCTCCGCAGCAGTGGCTTACGAGCTTTGGGCAAAACACATGAAGCACAATCCCGCCAATCCCGACTGGGCGAACCGTGACCGGTTCATCCTTTCCGGCGGACACGGTTCCACTTTGTTATATTCCCTTCTTCATCTGTTCGGCTACGGCCTGACCAAAGAAGACATGATGCAGTTCCGTCAGGACGGATCCCTGACCCCCGGCCATCCGGAGTACCGTCACACCAAGGGTGTTGAGGCTACGACCGGCCCGCTCGGCGCAGGCATGGGCATGTCAGTAGGTATGGCAATGGCTGAGGCTCATCTTGCCGCAAAGTTCAACAAGCCCGGCTATCCGGTTGTTGACCATTACACCTACGTACTCGGCGGCGACGGATGTATGATGGAGGGTGTTACCTACGAGGCAATGTCTCTTGCAGGTACCCTTGGTCTTTCTAAGCTGATTGTTTTCTATGACAGCAACAAGATCAGCATCGAAGGAAATACCGACATCGCATTTACCGAAGATGTACAGGCAAGATTCCGTGCAATGGGCTTCCAGACCCTCGTTGTTGAGGACGGAAATGACCTTGATGCCATCGGTGCTGCCATTGAAGCTGCAAAGGCTGAGAAGACGAAGCCTTCCATGATTACCGTTAAGACGCAGATCGGTTACGGCTGCCCGGCTAAGCAGGGCAAGGCAAGCGCACACGGCGAGCCTCTCGGCGAAGAGAACGTTGCCGCCATGAAGGAATTCCTCGGCTGGCCTTCTCAGGAAGCTTTCTATGTTCCGGATGAAGTATATGCAAACTACAAGGCAATTGCTGCCGACCTTGCAAAGGATGAGGATGCCTGGAATAAGCTGTTCGAAGAGTACTGCGCTAAGTTCCCGGAGATGAAGAAGGCCTGGGACGACGAGTTCAACATGGACATCGCCAAGGACCTCATCGACGATGCAGAGTACTGGGCTTACGAAGAGAAGGCAGACGCTACGAGAAATCTCGGCGGCTGGGCTCTTAACAAGCTTAAGAATAAAGTTCCGAACCTGATCGGCGGTTCCGCTGACCTTGCTCCTTCGAACAAGACAGCAATGAAGGAAATCGGCGATTTCAGCAAGGACGATTACAGCGGACGCAACCTCCACTTCGGTGTTCGTGAGTTTGCAATGGCTGCCATCAGCAACGGTCTTACCCTTCACGGCCTCCGCGCTTACTGCGCAACGTTCTTCGTATTCAGCGATTACGTAAAGCCGATGGCAAGACTTTCCGCTTTGATGCGCATCCCGACCGCATTTGTTCTGACGCATGACAGTATCGGTGTCGGCGAAGACGGTCCTACCCATGAGCCGATTGAGCAGCTCGCCATGCTTCGTTCCCTGCCGAACTTCCATGTATTCCGTCCGGCAGACGCTACCGAGACGCTTGCCGCATGGTACAGCGCCGTAACGAGCAAGGAGACTCCTACCGCACTCGTTCTTACGAGACAGAATCTGCCGCAGCTTGCAGGCTCCTCCAAGGAAGCTCTGAAGGGCGGTTACATCATTGAGGATTCCGAGAAGGAAGTTCCGGATGCCATCATCATCGCGAGCGGTTCCGAAGTGAGCATCTCGCTTGAGGCAAAGGCTATGCTTGCCGAGGACGGCGTTGACGTTCGCGTTGTCAGCATGCCTTGTATGGATATCTTCGAGGAGCAGAGCGAAGAGTACAAGGAGAGTGTTCTTCCGAAGAGTGTTCGTGCCCGCGTTGCCGTAGAAGCGCTCAGCGATTTCGGCTGGGGCAAGTATGTCGGCCTTGACGGCGGCTATGTAACGATGCACGGCTTCGGCGCAAGCGCTCCGGCATCCGTTCTGTTCAAGAAGTTCGGTTTCACGGCAGAGAATGTTGCCGCTACCGTAAAGGATGTCATCTGCAAATAAGTCCTGAGAAGAAACGGTCCGGCACCTTTTTCAGGTGCCGGACTTTGTCATAAGAAGGAAAATACCATGAACGAAAAGAGATTGTGCAGGTATTGCGGAAGGGATATTCCCGAAGGGGAGAGAATCTGTCCGAACTGCGGTGCGCTCGTAGACGACGGGTATGCTGTCGGTGCCGGCGGAACCGCCGTCATGTATGATACGGCCACTAAGACCGAACCCGAGCGCGAGGTGTTGCAGGAAGAGGCGGCCATTACCGATCCGCAGACAATCGAAGAGTTACAGAAGTATTGCGCGCAAAAGAAGATGCCTTTACTCCGCATGCGATTTTTCATCGGCGAAGACTATAAGCAGCCGAAGGCATTCGGAATCTATCGCGACGGCTCGGACTTTGTTGTTTACAAGAACAAGGATACCGGTGTCCGTGCCATCCGCTACCGCGGGCCGGACGAGGCATTTGCCGTCAATGAGATTTATCAGAAGCTGCTTGACGAGTGCCACAAGCGGGGCATCTATCCGAACGGGGAGAGTGCCTACACCGACGCGGCGCCGAGCAGAGGCTACAAGACCCAGAGCATGAGCAAAAAAGAGAAGAAGATGCTCATCGGGATGGGCGCCTTTGTCCTGTCGCTCGTGATTTTCGCAGCCGGTTTCAACATCGGCCTTCACCGTCATGACGGATACTATCGGGACGACACAGGCCGGTACTATTACCGCTACGGAGACGAGTGGAGCTATTATGACACTACCTCATCCACCTGGTACGACGACGTGTCATTTCCCTATGACGATTATTCTTCCTATTCCGTCGGCGACGACTGGGAGGCAGATTGGGGAATCACGGACGTAGAGACGTCCTCCGTCTGGGATGACTGGCACACAAGCAGTTCCTACGATTCCGGCTCCGATTACGACAGCTGGGACAGCGGCGGAACGGACTGGAGTTCAGATTGGTAGTTACAAGAAGGAGGGACCCGCGAAGCGGGAGGATTCCTTCTTGTGAACGCAGACAGCGCGAACGAAGTTCGCCTATTATCTGTCTGCGAACCCGTAATAGGAGGAGGGACCCGCAAAGCGGGAGAGAAGTATGATGAAAGCAAAGAAGAAAATGATGTGTCTTGCGCTGGCGGCGCTGATGGCGGCGAGCCTGCCCGGCTGCGGCAAGGCAATTTCCAAACCGAAGAAGGGAGATTCTGTTGCGCCGAGTTTGAACACGGCGCCGCTTACCTCGGAGCAGAAGCTTTTAGAGACCGGCGTCTGCAAGCCCGTTTCGTCTACGGAGCCGTCCCGGTTCGGCTTTGAAACGCACCTGAACGTGAACGGAATCGATGTGGACGGTTTCTACCGCCAGAACGAGATCCATTTTACGGGAAAGAATTACGCGCAGGTCAAGGGCGTGCTGACGTTCCGCGGAGACAACTACCGTTCTTCGGGATCCTACGGCGTGGCAAATATGACGTCGTATAAGCTTGCCAAAGCCTGGAATATCGATACCGGCTCCTTAAAGAAGACCGTTAAGAAGGGTGAATGGACCGGAAGCGGATGGACCGGACAGCCGCTTTTGGTGCAGTGGGACGACGCCACCCGGAAGGCCATGAACCTGTATGATTCGAAGAAGAACAAATCCGGCCTTGTGGAAGTCATCTATGCAACGATGGACGGAAACATCTATTTCCTGGACCTCGATGACGGTTCCGCAACGCGCCCGAAGATCAGCCTCGGATTCCCGATTAAGGGAACGGGTTCGCTCTATCCGAACGGCATTCCGCTTTATGCGGTCGGCGCCGGCGACGATATGGGCAAAAAGGCTGCCAGAACGTTCCTTGTAAGCCTCGTGACCGGAGAAGTTTTGTACGAGTACGGTGCCGAGGACCCGTTCTCCATCCGTACGGACAACGGCAACTTCTGCGCATTTGACTCCTCGCCGCTGTTTGATGCCGAGACCGATACGATCATCCAGCCCGGCGAGAACGGCATCCTGTATACGATGAAGCTGAATACGAAATGGGACGGTACGACCCTGACCATCGATCCGGCTGAAATTGTCAAATGGAACTACAAGACCAACCGGACCGGTAACGATACGTACTGGCTCGGCATGGAGTCCTCCGCCTGTGCATACGACCACTATTTTTACATTTGTGACAACAGCGGAGATTTGATGTGCATCGACATTAACACGATGGAACTGGTTTGGAGCCAGGATATCGTGGACGACAGTAACGCTTCGCCGGTTCTCGAGGTTGACCCCGCGACCGGCACGGCATATATCTATGTTTCGACGTCCCTTCACTGGACGGCAAACAAGAGAAAGACCGGCGACATTCCGATTTTCAAAATCAATGCGGCGACCGGCGAAATCATGTGGAAGCGCGAGTACAGCTGTAAGACCGTGGACGGTGTTTCCGGCGGCGTACAGGCAACGGCCTGCCTCGGCGAGAACAACCTGAGTGGACTCGTGTACTTCAACATCGCAAGAACCGGCGGCAAGAAGCACGGTAAATTTGTCGCGATTGACAAAAAGACCGGCGGTGAGGTTTGGAGCGTTGACATGAAGTATTACAGCTGGTCGAGCCCGGTCGCCGTTTACAACAGCAACGGCGACGGCTATATCATCCTTTGCGATTCGGACGGCAACATGCATCTTTTAGACGGTGCAACCGGAAAGGTAAAGGACACGATCAATCTCGGTAAGAACATCGAAGCAACTCCCGCCGTCTTCAACAACACGGTTGTTGTCGGCACGCGCGGCAAGAAGATTTACGGGGTTACGCTGAAATAAAACGTTTAACGGGAACGGCGGGACCTGTTCCCGTTACTTTTTAAGGAGAACCATATGGATAGAGACGGAAGCAATGCGGCAATGCGGTTTCTGTACGGAAACCCGGCAGGCCGTGCAATCATCAAGCTGATGCTTGCGGTGAAAGCGCCGAAGGTGATGGCCTGGTATTTGCACACGCCCTTTTCGAAGGGAATGATTCGCCGCTACATTCGAAAATACGACATCAGCATGAAGGGGTATCCGCGGATTGGCTACCGCTCCTTCTCGGATTTCTTCGAGCGCAGAAAGACAAAAAACAGCTTTGATGCGGTGCCGGAGCATTTCATCAGCCCGTGCGACGGTCATCTTTCCGCGTATCCGATTACAGAGGACAGCTGCTTTGCGATTAAGGGCTCGAGCTACCGGGTGAGCGACCTGGTGGATGATCCGACGCTTGCCGGCCGTTTCGGCGGCGGACAGGCTTTGGTATTCCGCCTCGCGCCGAATGATTATCACCACTACTGCTTTGTGGACGAAGGCTTTGTTCACAGCCATCATTTTCGGGAAGGGCAGCTTCACAGCGTGCAGCCGATTGCGCTTGCCAATGTTCCCGTATTTCGTTTGAACCGTCGTTGCAGAACTCTCCTTGAAACCGTGAATTTCGGTCCGGTCGTTCAGGTGGAGGTCGGCGCCTTAGCCGTCGGCGGCATCGTCAACGAGCGCGAGAACGAGTCGGTGAAAAAGGGCGAGACGATGGGTCATTTTTCCCTGATGGGATCTACGATTGTGCTGCTTCTTGAGAAGGGGCGCATGGAACTGCTTCCGGCCGTTAAGGAAGTGCTTGCAACCGGAGCCGAGTGCCCGGTGAAGATGGGCGAATGGATCGGCGGGAAGACGGAAGAATAAAGGGATTTCGTCGCATTTTCCAATAAAGAAAGGGCATACCCGTGTGGGCATGCCCTTTTTGTGTGGCTTGAAATATTACTCGCCGAGTGCCTGCTTCAGGTCTGCAATGAGGTCATCCACGTTCTCGATGCCGACCGAAAGACGGATCAGGTCGGGCGCAACGCCTGCCTCGATGAGCTGCTCGTCGGTCAGCTGACGGTGCGTGTGGCTTGCGGGATGCAGCAGACAGGTTCTTGCGTCGGCAACATGCGTTGCAATCGTAGCGAGCTTCAGCTTATCCATGAAATCGATGGAAGCCTGACGGCCGCCCTTGATGGCAAATGCGATGACGCCGCAGGTTCCCTTCGGGCAGTACTTCTTGGCGAGATCATGATACTCATCGCCTTCGAGGTCTGCGTAGTGAACCCATGCAACCTTGTCGTTCTGCTTTAAGAACTTCGCAACGGCAAGGGCGTTGGAGCAATGACGCTCCATGCGAAGCGCGAGGCTCTCGAGGCCGAGGTTAATGTAGAAAGCATTCTGCGGAGACTGGATGGAACCGAAGTCTCTCATCAGCTGGCTCGTAGCCTTGGTGATGTAAGCGGCTTTGCCGAATTTCTTCGTGTAGGTGAGGCCGTGGTAGGACTCATCGGGGGTGGTCAGACCCGGGAAACGCTCTGCGTTTGCTTCCCAGTCGAAGTTACCGCTGTCGATGATGGCGCCGCCGACGGAAACGCCGTGGCCGTCAATATATTTCGTAGTGGAATGGGTAACGATATCGCAGCCCCACTCAATCGGGCGGCAATTTACCGGAGTAGCAAATGTGTTGTCGATGATTAACGGCATGCCGTGCTTGTGAGCAAGTTTTGCGAAACGCTCAATGTCATAAACCTGAACGGTCGGGTTCGTAATCGTCTCACCGAAGAAGCACTTCGTGTTGGGCTTGATGAGGGCCTCAATCTCCTCGTCGGTCATGGACTGGTTGTAGAAGATGCACTCGATGCCCATCTTCTTCATCGTCGTTCCGAAGAGGTTGTAGGTACCGCCGTAAATGGTCTCGCTTGCAAGGAAGCTGTCGCCGCATTCGCAGATGTTGAAAACTGCGAAGAAGTTTGCAGCCTGGCCCGAAGACGTCAGCATTCCGGCAAATCCGCCCTCCATGGCGGTCAGCTTTGCTGCAGCATAATCGTTGGTCGGATTCTGCAGACGGGTATAGAAATAACCGCTTGCTTCCAGATCGAACAACTTGCCCATGGCATCGCTGGTATCGTATTTGAATGTAGTACTCTGGTAGATCGGAACCTGTCTGGGTTCACCCTGACCGGGTTTCCATCCCTCATGGATGGCCTTGGTTTCAATTCGTGACATAGCACACCCTCCCAAAAAATTCGATTACAATCAATCTATCACAGGCACCCTTAATTTGCAACTGAAAGATTTTTGTTACGAGTTATAGTTGACGGCCGGGCCTGATGCCGAGCGGGATGTGTATAACCGAGGAAAACGGCTCTACCCATCCCCTCGGCCGGCCCGGCCTGAGAACAGAGAATCGGTATAAAAATCAGACTGGGGTTGCAAGAGAAATACAGGACTCGCATACCGTTTGAATGACCGAAATCGGGGGATGCATTCGGAGGGATTTCATTTTTAACGAAACCGGAGAGTTTTTGCTCATTTTTGCGAGCGCAATGACGGCGGGTTCCCACGAAAACAGAAGATTTGAAATCTCAGTGGGAGAGAAAACGCAGAAAAGCATACCGGATTCAGGATGATTAAGATTTGGTAGGAAGGGGCGGCGGGCAGAAATCATACGAAAGAAGGGGTTCGGAGAATTTCGTATGTAAAAGACAGATCCGTGGTCCTACCTGATTGCAAGATTTAGAAGAACAGTAGGAAAAACAAAAAGAAACAAACTGTGAAAAGCCCATGAAATCAGACAATCAGACAATTTCGTGGACGTGAAAACGTACGAAATCATGTGATTTGAAGGTTTCGTGGGCAAAGAACCTGTCCTGTCGTACGGTGGTTGATAAGTCCGTCTGACGGGGCATGGCGGAGCGAACCCCCCAGAGCTCCGGTTCCGGGAGACTCCCATGCCGCGTGACGTAACCAGGCATATAACCGATTATCCTTCCCAAATACAAAAACCGGTTCCTCCGAGTGACCGGAGAGGCGGTGCCAGCCGATCTGCCTCGGGTGGGCACTGCCCCTGCCGGTACCGGAGGAACCGGTAGGGTACTTAGAACGATAACCGCTTACTCGGTTACGTCGTTTACGGTTTTGCTGTCGGTAACGATGGTCTTGGCGTTCTCAAGACCGGTTACGTTGATGTTGCGGTTAACCTTGGCATCGTAGGATTCGGCGTTGATGATGTTGGTAAGATCAATGCCGGTAGCCTGCTTCATGGACTCGAAAACCTTGGCCATGACAACCGGTACGTTGCCGGCAACCTGGTCAACACCGTTTGCACCGCCTTCGCCGCCGCCGATAATCGTAATCTTATCAATCTGCTGCAACGGAGCGGCAACCTGAGCTGCGATCTCGGGAAGAACCTTGATCATCATCTCGGCAACGGCTGCCTTGTTGTACTTCGCGTAAGCTTCTGCCTTCTTCTCCATGGCCTGTGCTTCTGCAAGACCCTTGGCTTCGATTGCCTTAGCCTCGGCCTCACCTACGGCACGGATACCTTCAGCCTCCTGCTCCTTAGCGAAGCGGTACGCTTCAGCCTGCGCCTTGCGGGCTTCTGCTTCACGCTGTGCTTCGAACTGCTTGGCTTCTGCATCTCTCTGACGCTGATAGAGAATCGCGTCGGCTTTCTGCTGTGCTGCGTACTTATCAGCCTCAGCCTGCTTCTTAACCTCTGCTTCAAGGGCACGTTCCTTAACCTGAACGGCCTTCTCCTGCAGTTCAATCTCGCGTTCCTGACGGGCAATGTTAGCATTTGCCGTCGTGATCTCAATCGTCTTACGCTGTTCCTCTTTCTGGATTTCGTAAGCCGCGTCGGCCATAGCCTTCTTGGTATCGGCATCCAGCTGGAGTTCGGACTTCTTGATGGCGAGTTCGTTCTGCTTCTTTGCGATTTCGGTCTGCGCCAGAACAGAAGCATCGTTACTTTCCTTATCTGCATTGGCCTGCGCAACCTTGATGTCTCTTTCGGACTCGGCGCGGGCAATGGCAGCAGCCTTCTTAATCTTAACGATGTTATCGATACCGAGGTTCTCAATAACTTCGTTGCCGTCTACGAAGTTCTGCACGTTGAAGGAAATGATATCGAGACCCATTGCTGCAAGGTCGGGCTCGGCATTCTCCTTAACGAGATTGGCGAACTTCTGACGGTCGGAAACCATCTCTTCGAGCTTCATCTTACCGACGATCTCACGGACGTTACCTTCGAGAACCTCACGTGCTACGGAAGCAACATAATCGGTAGGCTTATTCAGGAAGTTCTCTGCGGCAAGACGCAGGCGGTCGGGAAGATTACTGATCTTAACGTTAACGGTTGCATCAACGTTGATGTTGATGTAATCAGCGGTAGGAACCGCGTTGCTTGTCTTAACGTCAATCGGAATCAGGCGAAGATTCAGTTTATCGAGACGCTGGAAGAACGGGAACCGAAGTGCCGCGCGTCCGATAACGACTTTGGACTTCTTTCTGGCACCGGAAACGATGTATGCCATATCCGGCGGAGCCTTGATATAGCTGGCGATCAAGTACAGCACTAAGCAGATTGCCAGGAGACCCACAATGATCATCCAGGGCTCGACATTTTCGAACAGTGCTTCTTCAAGGAAGCTTAACATAAAACCCTCACTTTCCCGGTTTCGGCCGGTGTGGCGGCGAAACCGAACACATTGTTTTGAGGCCAACACCCCTGCGGACCTTACTGTCCGGCTTTGACAAATATTATAGAAAACGGGGAGCGAAAACTCAAGTTAAATGTTTGTTAAATATTTTTTACCTTTGAAGTAAATAAAACTTACGAAGCAAGACGGATAAAGGTCGCATTTTTCATAAAACAGTTGCTTATCACCGGGAAAAATGCTATCATATACCATATATAGTCAAAAATAGGGATATTGTATCCATTTTTTCCGGGAACCTGTTGATAACATCGGTTTTCGGGAGAGGAGAAGGCATGAAATATACCTTTGCAAGCCACACCGACGTAGGCATTCGCAAGAGCACAAACCAGGACAGTTTTTGCATCCGGGAAGCAGAGACGGACAAGGGTACCGTTTTCTTCGCGCTTCTTTGCGACGGCATGGGCGGACTTGCTAAAGGCGAGGTGGCCAGTGCGACGCTGATCCGGGTCTGGAGCGATTGGTTCGAAAAGGATTTGCCGCACATCCTCGCGGGCAACGGAATCCTTGAGGAGATCAAAGCCTCCTGGACGCGGCTTATGGTCAGTGAGAACTACCGGATCGGCCAGTACGGCATTCAGCATAACTTCAACCTCGGCTCCACATTTACCGGAATCCTGGTACTGGAGGGGGGCAATTATATCATCGGACATGTCGGCGACACGCGCTGCTACCGCATTACGGACGACGGCGTGACGCAGCTGACGGAGGACCAGACACTCGTTGCCAGAGAGGTGGAGGCCGGCCGGCTGACGCCCGAGGAGGCAGAGGTCGACCCGAGACGCAGCATTCTGCTTCAGTGCATCGGGGCGTCGTCCTCGGTAACCCCTTCCTTCTATTTCGGAGAGGTGAAGGCCGGAGAGAACTACATGCTTTGCTGTGACGGCTTCCGACATGTTATTTCCGAAAAGGAATTTTTCGACACGCTTCGTCCCGGAGCCAACGCGGACGAACAGGCCATGGAGGAACACCTTCGTTCTTTGGTGGAACTCAATAAACAGAGACGCGAGACTGACAACATTTCCGCCGTATTAATCGGCGTCAGAGGAGACTGAAAGTGGCAGAGATCGGGCAGGTAATCAATAATAAATACGAAATCCTGAAGCTCATCGGCAAGGGCGGTATGTCCCGTGTCTATCTCGCCATGGATATGAATATCCATAAGCCGTGGGCCGTCAAGGAAATCGACAAGACGGTCAGGGACCAGAACAATGAGGTCATCATCCAGAGCGCCATCGCGGAAGCCAACCTCATCAAAGAGCTGGACCATAATGCCATTGTCCGGATTGTGGATATTATTGACGAGCCCGACAAGATTTTCATCATCGAAGACTACATTGACGGCGAGACGCTGAACGCCCTCATTTTAAGAGAGGGTGCCCAGCCGCAGGAAAAGGTCATAGAATGGGCCATCCAGATCTGCAGCGCCCTTGAGTACCTGCACACCAGAAAGCCGCCTATCATTTACCGCGATATGAAGCCGGCAAATGTCATGCTGAAGCCGGAAGGCAACGTGAAGATCATCGACTTCGGTATCGCAAGAGAATATAAGGAACATAACACCGAGGATACCAAGTGTCTCGGAACGAAGGGCTATGCGGCGCCTGAGCAGTTCGGCGGAAAAGGACAGACCGATGCCAGAACCGACGTATACTGTCTCGGCGTTACACTCTACTATCTCGTGACGGGTAAGAACCCGAGCGAGCCGCCCTATGAGATTTACCCGATCCGGTACTGGAACCCGAGGCTTTCAAGCGGACTTGAAGCCATCATCTTAAAGTGTACCAGACCGAATCCGGGCGAGCGGTTCCAGTCGTGTGCGGAGTTGAGCTACGCTTTGCAGCACTACGAAGAATACACCGCCCAGTACCGCGCCAAGCAGCTCGCCAAGGTGTGGAAGTTCGGCGCAGCCGTTGCGGCGGCCGTCATCTTCCTTATCGCCGGTTTTGTCGGTCTCGGGAAGAGGCGCGGCAAGATCAATTCCGACTTCGAAATCAACATGAACCAGGCGGTTCGTGCGACGGACGACAAGGAGAAGCTTTACTATTACGAGAAAGCAATCGACATCAAGCCCGGAGCCGCGGAACCGTATCTCGGCATCATCAAGATGCTGAAGGAAGACATGGTCTTCGATGTAGAGGAAGAAACGCAGCTTAAGCGACTGGTCATTCCGAATCAGGAAGCGCTGAAGCGGGAAGGCGATTATGCCGAGCTTGCCTTTGAAATCGGCAAACTGTACTGGTATTACTACAGCTACGGCACGGAGAACCAGGCGGACAACACGATGTCCAGAAGAGGCGCCGCAACCGAGTGGTTCAACGACGCGGTTACCTATGGCAAGACGGATGACGAATTCTACCTGATGGCAAGCGTCTACCGGGATATCGGCGAATTCAACAGCACGATTGAAATGAAAATCCGCGAGGGCAGCGACGGCGGCGCTTATAAGGAACACTGGATCAGCCTTCGTGAGATGGTTTCGAGCATCGATTATTCAACCCCTGAGGTTGTCGAGCTCGAGATTTACAACCAGTTCATCGATGCTGTCATTGCAAGAATGAAGGGCTTCCGTAACGACGGTGTGTCCTACTCCGAGGTTTCCGCCTTATATGAAAAGGTGGTGGCCGGACTGCAGGACACGAACCCCATCTCCGAACTGAATGTTGCGAAGAAAGAAGCCATTCTCGCCAAGGTCGAAATGGCAAAGGATATTATCGATACGAACTATAACAAGGGAGGAACGAAAACGGAATGAGCGCAGCGGGTTGGATGGTATTTTCTTTAATCTGCTTCACCCTGGCGGGGTTATTCCTTGCCTTTTCCGTCTTTCTGTTTATTCGTTATAAGATTCCCCGGGTCATCGGGGATCTGAGCGGTAGGCAGGCGGCGAAGGAGGTAGCCGCCCTGCGTGGAGACAGCGAAGCTCAGAAAACAGCAAGAACACACTCCGGACATACTTCGGACTTCAAAGCGATGGCGATGGCGCATGAGAATAAGCGTCTTGACCTGAACGACGACGAAGGAGCAGGCCCGACGGAGGATTTCGGAATGTCAGGAAAGGCGGAGCTGCTTAGTCCGCCGGCGACAACCGAAGTCCTGAATGCAAGACCGGAACCGGAAAACGGCATCACACAGGTGCTGAACGAAACCGGCGGTCCCGTGGTTTTCGAACCGGGCGAGAAGCCCCGCTCGACCGAGGACCTTCAGATTATTTCCCATTTTGTCATTACAAGAAGCGTGACGGTAGTACATACGGAAGAGTATGTATGAGACAGAGGAGGATCGGAATGAGAGAGAGAAAGGAAAAACCGATTGTCAGGGCGCTGGCACTCATGCTCGCGGTGTTCCTGGCTTGCAATCTGCTCCCTACCATGCCACGCACAACGCAGGCCGGCGAGGGAGACGAAGGTCCGGCATTTACGTTTACACTTGTGAACGGCGAGACGGCGCTGAATGTTTCGGGAAGCTATGCCCTGAAGCAGGGCGAAGAAACCGTTGTGAGCGGAAGCTTCGCAAATGGAACCGCAACGGTTACGGGCTTTGAGGAAGGCTCTGATTATTCCCTGATAATCACTTTTGAAAAAGGCTACGCTTTCGATTCGAATGCGCAGGTGTTTTATAAACAGCCTGAAGCAACTGCGTTATCTGCCCTTGTCGGCGGTACGAATCTTTCGGTTACCTGCGAACCGTATACTACCGGACTTATTGTAACCGGCATCGTTAAGGCGGGAGAAGATCCGCTTGTCGGCGCGGTTGCATCGATTACTTCGGTTGACGGGCATGCGCTTGGCACACCGATTTCCGCAGATTCGGATGCGGAAGGAGCATTTGCGTTTTCTCTTGCGGCACCTGAGGGCGTTTCCTTTGCCGGAGAGATTAAAAAGAACGGTTATGTTTCCGCAGCCATCAATGCGACGCTTTCTTCCGAGGGTACCGACCTCGGAATGACGGAGCTTTCCGTCGCAACTGTCACATTTGCCCCGGGTGCAAACGGCTCGATTACATGCGGCGAAACGGTTTATACCGCAAGTTCGGAAACGAATCAGATTACTCCGCTCGGCAGCGTGACGTTTACCGTTACTCCGGACGAAGATTATGTGATTGCTTCGGTTAAAGCCGGAAGTGTTGAGCTTGAGGTTGCGGATAAAAGTTCTTATACTGGAACGGTTGACGTCTTTGACCACCTTACGGTTTCCGCGACCTTCCTGAAAAAGGACACACGCGTGCCGGAGATTTCGGTCGTAACCCTGGAGGACCCGGCATATTTCCGTCCCGCCACGAGCAGTACGGCATGGGGTGGGGAGAGTGCAAATATGATTCGCCTTAATCTGTCCGATCCGCAGGGAGAAGGAGAAGAGGTCAGCGGCGTAAAGACGCTGCATATTTACAAAGGCGATCTGGGATCGGCGGAAGCCGTTTTGCAGGATGAGAACCATGAGACGGTTAATAATCCGGCAAGTTCCTACGATGTTACGATTGACAGTGTCGGAGGCATCTATTCGTTTGTTTTGACAGACGGAGCAGGGAATCACTCTGAATTGCTTATGCTGACGTTTTCAGAGGACTCGGAAGCGCCGGAGATTTCCACTTTGCAGCTGTTCTCCGATGAGACAATGACGAGCAATGCGGGAATTATAGAGTCCGCAAACGGATACTCTTCCGCTGCAACCATGTATCTTCATATCGGTGCCAACGATGCCGGAGGCGCCGGCGTAAAGAGCGTGACCGTATACAGAAGACCGGCCGGATCAACGCAGGAATTCACGGTATTCAATACACACGCGCTTTCGGATAACAGCGTTAACATTCCGATTGATGCGGAATCTTTTTCAACGCTTACCGAGCTTGCGCTTTCCGTTACGGACAACGCAGGAAATGTAAGTGATACGAAGACGCTTGCCGAATGGAACAAGGGACTTGCCAAGAGCGCAGTCATTGTTGCGTCGGTTCCGGGCGGTCCCGAAGTAACCGCGGCACCTGATGCAACGCCGGTTGTCATCGGCGAAGGAGCGGACGCAAAGAATTATTTCAAGGCAGCTCCTTCTTATACGGTTACGTTGACGGATCCCGCCGGAGAAACCGGTGTGATTACGGTTCATTCCGTTTCCGTGAATGACACGTTTCTGGCCGCCGATGCGAACGGCACGACATTTGCCGGAGAGCATCTGTCAGGCGTGGCATTTGTCATTACCGATCCGGCGGACGAACAGGGTGCAGCACTCTATAAAGAAGGACTGAATACCATCACCGTCAGCTGCACCAATGCGCAGGGACTGCAGACCGTGAAGACGGTGACCTTCTATGTGGACAGTGTGGCCCCGGATGTTAAGGCATATAGTATTGCCGGCGCGGCCGGTGTTGCAACGAATGTTTTGAACGGGGCTTTCTGTGCAAACGGACAGGTTGAAATCACCGTGACCGCGGAGGATTCGGAAAGCTATGCTTCGGGCATTCAGAAGATTCTGGTTTATAACGGCGAAGAGCTTTATACAACGCTGACCGGAACCGATATGTTCACGTTCCCCGGGACGGCGGAAGCGGAGACGACATATACGGCAGCCTTCACGTTCGTCGCGGTTGACGGCGTAGGCAATGAAAGCGAAGTATATACCCCGACGAATGACGGTGGGGGAAAGGTCATTGTTTCCACGAAGGCACCGGTTTACGAAGTCACAAGCAATCCCGAGCCGATGACGGATGACGACGGAAAGAACTGGTTCACCGCAGCGCCGGAATATACCATCGGTGTTACGGTTCCGGAGTTCGGCGTGAATCAGGTTGAAATGTGGTTGAACGGAGATCCGGAAAACGACGTTCCGACACAGACTGTCTCGACGAATTCGCTCACTGTTGATTTGAGCGGAGAGACGCCGAATAACGACGGCTCTTATGTCATCACGCTTCGCGTCACGGACGGCCTTCAGTGTGTTCATGAATTTTATACCGTTACAGCCTGGATTGATAACACGAAGCCCGTTGTGACGGGATTTGATGTGGCCCCTGCAGGTGACGGCACGACACTCCGTGAGTTCTCTTACGGCAACTATGCGAACGGTGACCTTAAGGTTACGGTTACCGCAGAGGACGGAGCAGCGACGGGGACGGAAGCGACGGCCGGCGTGCAGAAGGTTAAGCTTTTCATCAACGGCGAGGAATTCAAAGAAGAAACGGCCGATGAGAACGGAACCGCCGTGTTCACGGTTTCCGCGGCCGATGCAGACGCAAACGGTCTTCTCGTCTTCAGCGCGGTTGCCATTGACGGCGCCGGCACGGAAAGCGATGAGACGGCGCTTGAGCCGTATGCATACGATGAGACGACAGGCGATATCGTAAGCGGCAATGCCGATTTCGAATCGGAAGAGTTTGTCATCGAAACAACTGCTCCCGAAATCATCCTGACACTTCCGTCGGCGATGGATTCCGGAAAGAAAACTATCGACAATCAGATTTGGTACGGCGGAGACATTACCTTTACGATTCAGGCAAAGGATCTCCTTTCCGGCATGGAAGAGCTGAGCATCTCCGTGAACGGAACGAAGCTTACGGCCGATGACAGCAGTGTGGCAATCCCCGATAAGTATTCCGGCGGAACGGAGCCGGCTGCTGAGACGGAAGTATTCACATTTTCCACGGAAAATATTACGGCAAATGACGACACCTACACGATTGAAATCGTTGCAGAGGACAGTGCCGGAAATACAGAGACGGTTACCGAAACCGTGAAGATTGACCGGAAGAAGCCGGTTGTGAACAGCTTCACGCTTGCCGCAGAGGATGCCGGCGGTGTCATTAAGCATCTGGAGTTCGGCACCTATGCGAACGGCAAGATCCGTATCACGGTTGCAGTCAGCGACGAAGCTCCTTCGTCCGGACTTGACAAAGTGACGCTTACCGTGAACGGCACCAACTATACGGCAACCGTTCAGGACGGCAAAGCGGTGTTCACGCTTCCCGAGGGAACGCTTTCCGAGAATTACGGCAACGCTTATAAGATTACAGCTTTCGTAACCGATAAGTACGGAAACGTTTCGGATACGAAGGCACTTGACGAGACAACGGTTTCCGGCATGCACGGCGACGAAGTCCGGATTGATACCGGAAAGCCCGCCGTTTCCGCAACGGTTGCCGGAAGCAACAAGGTTACGGTCGGCGATAAGACCTGGTATTCCTCCGAAGTCATCTGGACCGTTAAGGTTTCGGATGCTTACTCCGGAATCGGCAGCCTCACGGTTACACTGAACGGAACCCAGATCACGAAGGATGCGGACGGAAACGCCCTTTCCTCCCTGATTGCAAACGGACAGATCAAGGACATTGAGTTTAAGATTAAGTCTTCCCAGGTTACCGCAAACGGTACTGCTTATACGCTTGTCGTGAAGGCAGCCGACTATGTCGGAAACGAAGCGGAAGCATATCAGAATACGGCTTACTGCGATACGGTTAAGCCGCAGATTTCCGGATTTAAGATTGAAACGGCAGACGGCGAGCAGGCAGGCGAGGCAGTTGCCAAACCGACCGACTACGGCTTCTACTTCATGGAGGATGTAACGGTTGTCATTTCCGCGAAGGATATCGGAACCGGCACAGGCCTTAAGAAGATTGTCGCAGGACTGAAGAGTCCCGACGGCACTAAGAGCCAGGAAGTCACGCTCACACCCGACGCGGACGGAAATGTCCGTTACACGGTGAAGGCTCCGTTTAAGGGCCAGGTTTACGCCGTCGCTTATGACGCCGTAAGCAATGCAAGCGAAGAAGCAACCCCGAAGGCATTTGTTTTGGAGACGGCCGACAGCCACAACGGCGAGGCCCACGTCACATTTACCAAAGCCGCGACGGACTTCCGCCAGGCTAACGGCGTGGAGCTCTACTCCGGCAACGTGGATCTGACGGTTACCGTAACCGATACGAATTCCGGCATCCGCCAGGTGGAGTGGTCGATTATTGCACCGCTTGACCAAGGCAAGAACGTGACCGGAACGCTGACGGTCGAGAACGACGGAACGATCAAGGGCGGTGACAACTGGACCGCCGATGAGAAGGACCAAAACCTCGTAACAAAGCTTTCAAGAACCTTTGCCATCACGCATGACAGCAACGATATCGTGGTTCGGATTAAGATTACGGACCGCGCCGGAAACAAGACGGAGAAGCAGATCACGCTCGGCATCGACAAGAGCGTTCCGACCGTGGAATACACCTTCGACAACAACACGTCGGATCCGGATTATCCGAATGTTTATAACGACGTGAGAACGATGACCGTTACCGTTAAGGAGCGGAACTTCGTGGCAGGCGATTTCGTTCTGAACATCAAGAACGCAGACGGTAACGCTCCGGCAATCTCGCAGTGGACCGAGGAAAAGGACGAGCAGAATCCGAACCAGAACGTTTATACGGCGACCGTGTCATTTGTCCATGACGGAACGTATACGGTGGGCATCGGATACTCCGACAGAGCCGGCAATGCGGCGCAGATTGCGGCAGTTCCCGCATTTGTCATCGACCGTTCGAAGCCGATGATCATGGTGACGTACGATAACAACCGTTCCAAGAACGGCAATTACTACAGCAGCACGAGAACGGCGACCGTTACGGTTACCGAGCGGAACTTCGACGTGACCCGCGTGAACATGAACGGAAACGCACAGTCCATCGGCAACTGGACGGCAAACGGCGATCGTCATGAGATTACCGTTTCCTACACCGAGGACGGCGAGTATTTCTTCAACATCAGCGTAACCGATAAGGCCGGAAACGTTTCCGAAGCCTTCGGCGAAGAGCAGTTCATCATCGACACGAAAGCACCGGAGCTGACGCTTACGGGCGTGAACGACGCCAACAAGGATGCGGTTGAGCCGGTCATCACCTGCACCGACGAAAACTACCTGGAGGACGGCCTGCGCTTCACGCTTCTCAATTCGGCAGGCGAGGTCATCAGCAAGCCTTACTCCGAAGAAGAGATTGCCGAGGAAGGCATTTCGGGCATGATCATCCGGTACCGGAACTTCGATCCGATGAAGGAAAATGACGACATCTACACGCTCAGGATTTCCGCGACGGACAAGGCCGGCAACGAGGCGGAGACGATTGTAAAGACGTTCTCCGTGAACCGGTTCGGTTCGACCTACGACATGACGGAAGCGGCGAAGATGAACGGACAGTATCTGCAGAATCCCGAGGACATCGTATTTACCGAAATCAATGTGGATGACATCGACAGGGATGCGGTAAAGATTTATGTCATTAAGGACAGCTCGCCGATCGAGCTCGAATACGGTAAGGACTTCATCGTCACGCCGGTTGCGACCGCTGGAAAGAGCTGGAAGGAATATAAGTATACGATCAGTAAGAATGTCTTCTCGGAAGACGGCGATTACAGCATCCACGTGAAATCCACGGATAAAGCCGGAAACACGAACGAAAACGATGAGACCGGTAAGAACGCGATGATTTCCTTCTGCGTGGACAGAATCGCCCCGAACACCATCGTTCTTACGCCTGAGGATGAGAAGTCCTACACGCAGCCTTACCTGACGGCGACGATTGAAATCCGTGACAACTACCGTCTCGATTCGGTTAAGATTTACCTGAACGATAAGGAAGTCAACTACCGTCAGAACGGCAAGTACTTCACCTTTGAAGTGGCGCAGTCCGATTCGAGACAGAACCTGCGGATTGTAGCAATTGACGCGGCAGGAAACGTAGCGGAGAAGGAAGTAAAGAACTTCCTCGTATCCACGAGTATCTGGGTACGGCTCCTGAACAACCCGGCAGCCATCCTCGGCATCTCGGGCGGAATCCTCGGAGTGCTCGGCGCGATCGTATTTATCCTGTTCAGGAAGAGAAAGAATAATTACGGTTGAAAAACCGAAAGCCGCAAGGCTTAAATAAGGGGCGGGTTGACCGCCCCTTAAGGAACAATGAAGGAGAAACAAAGCACAATGAACAAGAAACCTTACTACATCACAACCGCCATCGCGTATGCGTCGGGTGTGCCGCACATCGGAAATACCTATGAGATCGTCCTCGCGGACAGCATCGCCCGGTTCAAAAGACAGCAGGGCTATGACGTGTTCTTCCAGACCGGAACGGACGAGCATGGGCAGAAGATCGAGCAGAAGGCTGCGGCAAAGGGCATCGAGCCCAAGGCATACGTGGATGATATCGCAGGTAAAATCAAGGATATCTGCGACCATCTGAATGTCACTTACGACAAATTTATCAGGACGACAGATGATTATCATGTGGTACAGATGCAGAAGATTTTCCGCAGACTTTACGAGCAGGGTGACATCTATAAGAGCACATACGAAGGAATGTACTGCACGCCTTGTGAATCCTTCTGGACGGAATCGCAGTTAAAGGACGGCAAATGTCCCGACTGCGGACGCGAGGTACATCCCGCGAGCGAGGAAGCATACTTCCTTCGCGCAAGCAAGTACGCACCCCGTCTGATTGAGCATATCAACAGCCATCCGGAGTTCATCCAGCCCGTATCCCGTAAGAACGAGATGATGAACAACTTCCTGCTTCCGGGCCTGCAGGACCTCTGCGTGTCCCGCACCTCGGTTAAGTGGGGCATTCCGGTAGACTTCGATGACAAGCATACCATTTTCGTATGGATGGATGCTCTGACCAACTATATCACCGGTATCGGCTACGATGCGGACGGCAACAAGAACGATATGTACGCAAAGTTCTGGCCGGCCGACCTTCACCTGATCGGGAAGGACATCATCCGTTTCCATACCATTTACTGGCCGATCTGGCTTATGGCGCTCGGCGAGCCGCTGCCGAAGCAGGTATTCGGACACCCGTGGCTCCTTCAGGGCGGCGAGAAGATGAGCAAGTCGAAGGGAAATGTGATTTATGCCGACGATCTGATCTCGCTGTTCGGCGTAGACGCAGTCCGCTACTTCGTGCTTCATGAGATGCCTTTTGATAACGACGGCATCATCACCTGGGAGCTTGTCGTGGAGCGTACGAACTCCGACCTTGCAAACACGCTCGGAAACCTGGTGAACCGTACCGTTTCCATGACCAACAAGTATTTCGGCGGTATCGTAACGGGCACCGGTGTTTCGGAAGCGGTTGACGACGACCTCAAGGCCGTTGTGACCGGAACGAGAGACCGTGTCGCCGCCAAGATGGACGACCTTCGTGTTGCCGATGCCATTACCGAAATCTTCGCTTTGTTCAAACGCTGCAATAAGTATATTGATGAGACGATGCCCTGGGCACTCGCCAAGGACGAGAGTAAGGCTGACCGCCTGAAGGAAGTGCTTTACAACCTGACGGAGGCTATCACGATCGGTGCAAGCCTGCTGCAGAGCTTCCTGCCCGAAACCGCAGAGAAGATTGCCGCACAGCTGAATACGAACCTTCGCTCCTACGAGGAGTCGGCAACGTTCGGTTTGTATCCGAACGGCAACAAGGTAACCGATCAGCCTGAGATTCTGTTCGCCCGTCTTGACTTCAAGGAAATCGAGCCGAAGATCGCTGAGATTCAGGCAAAGCAGAAGGCCGAATACGAGGCCGAGCTTGCCGCAACAGGTGAGAAGCCGGAGGCTCCCGCAAAGGAAGAGAAGGAAGAGGCCGCTCCGATTGATATCGAAGCAAAGGCCGAGATTGCATACGACGATTTCGCTAAACTTCAGCTTCAGGTCGGCATCATCCGTGAGTGCCGGGAGGTTCCGAAGTCCAAGAAGCTGCTTTGCTCGCAGGTTCAGGTCGGATCGAAGATGCTGCAGATTGTATCCGGCATTAAGAAGGATTATTCTCCTGAAGATATGGTCGGAAAGCGCGTGGTTGTTCTGACGAACTTAAAGCCCGCAACACTTGCCGGAATCCGTTCCGAGGGCATGCTTTTGTGCGCTGAGGACGCGGACGGCACGCTGAGTCTTTTGGTTCCGGAAAAGGATATGCCTGCCGGCGCAGAGATCTCGTAAAGCCGCATAAATAAAGGATTTCCCATGGGCCGTCCGCCTGCGGACGGCCGGGGTTTTGTCCGGAGAATTCTTACAAAACTGTTACATTTTCCGGGCATCCGTTGTATTCTCGTATATTTTGATTTATTATGAAAAAGCGCAGCGGGACAGTTGCGCGCCTTTCCGGAAGGCCGGTGAGGAGAAAGCTCTTTGGAGGTTTCTATGGGGAGATTTATTAAAGAATTGCGTTATTCTCTCGGGTTGAAGAGGCATATTTTCTTCATCATCCTGATTTGTTTTGTTGTCTGCGGTGCCGCCTGGCTGTTCCAGGACACCCTTACGGCAGAGCTTGAGAAGGCATTTCCGACAAAATACGCACAGGAGAAGACGCCGACCGTTGCAGAGCAGAGACATGTCAGCGGAACCGTAGCACAGAAGAATCCTGCGGTGACCGACAGTGATCTGAAGGCTGAGCTGCAGTATAACAAACAGCTCAAGAAGGCGGAATGGATTAAGGATTACCGCGAAATCGCGACGGAATACGTTGCGGTACAGTCTTTCCTCGGTCCCGATTCCGCAGTAAAGGGTTATCTGACGGATGCTTTCCACAACAATAAGGATGTAGATTCCGAAGGCGCGAAATATACGACCGTCAACACAATCTGGATGGAGGAGAGTCTCGCGAAGGAGTTTCATCTCGGTCAGGAGGCAGTCCAGATCTTCCGGATGCCCAATGACTATCTCAGTAAGATTTATGTTGTACTCGGTGCGGAATACAAGATGGACGGCGGCTATCAGGTCGGCAACATCCTAAAGACCAAGAAAAATACGACCGAAGGCGTACAGAATATGGTGGTAGTCGGCTTCCTGGAACCCGGCGCCACAGCCAAAATCGGCGAAGAGGAAATCAATCTCGACAGTTACATTCTCTGCCCGTTCATTTCGCTGGCGGACATTTATGAAATTAAAGAGGAAGAACCCGGTTCCTACACGGACGGCATTTTCATTCAGGACGCGCTGATTACCGAAGAAATGAAAAGCGTCTACCGGAATAACCCGGCCGTGAAGAAGAACGAGACGAAGAGCGGCGTTATGTACGGAGAGGTTAAAGCTCTGTATATTGAACGTGCTGCATTGGAAGGAGAGAATATTCCTACCTGGCTCAAGTCTCTGGCTAATAAAGCGGAAAAGGAGACCTACTCCCGTGCGGTAATCGGTGCAACTTACGTAGACAGCGGAAAGTTTGTGCTGGGCGAGGATTTTGATATTCTGATCAATAAGACCCTTTCGAAGGCAAGGACGGTCGATGTCCTTCCGGCAGGCGCGACCTGGACGGTTTACGGCATGGAAATCGAATTGGATGACTATATCGTCTTCCTGCAGGAACCGAAGAAGGAAGAGGAGAAAAAGACCGAGGATCAGGCGGGCGATAATCCCGGGGACGACGAGCCCGTACTGATTGACGAGCCTTTCGGCCCGAAGGAGCGCGAATTCAAGGCGGATGAGCGCTTGAAGCTGTTCCATTATCAGCATATGATGAACTGCGGATACTTCACGACAACACTGACCGAGGACGAGGCGCAGGAACAGCTGCTGGTCCTGCTTGACGAGGCTTGGAAAGATTTCAGGAGGGACAACCCGGGTAAGAATCCGCTTTCCACCTATAAGATTGAAGGCGCAGATCCGTCGAACAGCATTCTTTACCGTGAGAATGCCCCGAAGCTCAGCCAGAGGATCATCAAGCTCACAAAGTACGGCTTCTTCTTCGGAATGCTTCTGTTCGCCGCATATCTGTTCTTTAAGTTCTGGCGCGGTAAGGAGTATTATTCCTCACTGTATATGACCGGAACCAACCGGACGGAGATGGCCGTGTTATACCTGATTGAGGGCGTATTGATGGCGGTGCTTGCCGCGGCGCTTTCCGTGGGAATTGCCTTTGCCATCACAAAGCTCCTGCAGCTGCAAATGACCGATTACAAGCCGCTTGTGAAGAGATTCTTCCGGCTGACCGGATATCCGACCGCGGCAATCATCATTTGGATTCTGGTACGCGATTTCGGTCGCATGTTCCGCAGAACGGAGGAGGTGTGATATGGGATTAAGACTGGTCAATATCAATAAATCCTTCGGCCTCGGAATCACGAAGCCGCGCAAGAAGATTCTCAGCAATGTGAATTTGGAAATCAAGGACGGCGAGATGGTTGCCATCGTCGGAAAGCGCGGAAGCGGAAAGACGACGCTGATGAACATCATGACCGGCCTGAACAGACCGGATTCCGGACAGTACGTGATTGACGGCAAGCCTGTCGGCTTCGGCAGAACCTTTATTCTGGCGAACCACCGCGCGAAGAAGTTCGGCATCATCACAAAGAAGCCGTTGCTTGTTCCGGATCTTACGATTTTCGAAAATATCACGATGCCCCTGAATCATCGGCTGTTCATGTCGAGAAAGCGCAAGCTGAAGAGGGCGCGTGAAGTCCTTCGCGGACTCGGTCTGAAAGGCAAGGGACGGTTCTACCCGACAGAGTTCTCAGACCTTGACATGCAGAAGATTGCGGCAGGCAGAGCAATGATTGCCGAGCCGAAGTACATCTTCGCAGATGAGCCGACGGCGATTCTTGCCTCTGCGGATGTGGACCGTTACATGGACTTCCTGGAGGTTTTGAACAGAGCCGGATATACCATCGTCGTATTTACCCATTCCAAGCGCGTTGCGGCACACTGTCACCGCATGGTGCCGATTACCGGTGAGGAGCGCGTGGAGGAACCGAAGAGCGACGTGGACGATTTCGCGGACGAGGCGCCGGCGACTCCGATGGAGGAGGAACCGGTCGTCGAGGAAGAGGAAGCCGTTCAGGATTCTCCCGAGCTGCATGAGATTTTGGGAGAAGAAGCGGAGGCACCCGAGGTTGAGCCCATGGAGGAGCCGGAGGACGAGCCGGTGATTCCGGATGAGGATCTTATGGAAGAGCCTGTCATCGAGGTTAAACCGAAGCGGAAAGCACCCGCAAGAAGAAAGAAAAAGACAGCAGACGAAGGTGACACCGATGAAACGGAGTAATCAGAATACGTGGGGAAGAAGCGCAGGCGTGCTTCTTCCCGTCTTTTCTTTGCCGAGCCCTTACGGCATCGGAACGCTTGGCAAAGCCGCCTATGAATTTGTAGATTTCCTGAAGGAAATGGGGCACAAATACTGGCAGGTGCTTCCGGTCGGCCCGACGAGCTACGGCGACAGCCCCTACCAGTCCTATTCCGCATTTGCCGGAAACCCGTATTTCATTGACCTCGACGTGCTGAAGGAGGACGGACTCCTGACGCAGGCCGAGATTGATTCGGGCTACTACGGAACAGAGCCGCGCTATGTCGATTACGGTGCGCAGTTCGGAAGCCGCTACAAGGTGCTTCGCATGGCATTTGCCAGAAGCCGTTGTGCGGAGACGGCGGAGTTTCAGAAGTTTGAGAAGGAGGCCTCGTACTGGCTTGAGGATTACTGCCTGTTCATGGCGGTGAAGGAGTGCGAGGGCTATCAGGGCTGGCAGAACTGGGACGATGCAGAGCTTAGGCTTCATAAGAAGAAGGCCGTAGACCGCGCGAAGGAAGAGCTCGCGGACGAGATTGCTTTTCAGAAGTTCCTGCAGTTTGAGTTTTTCCGGCAGTGGCACAAGCTTCGCGCCTATGCGAACGAGCAGGGCGTGGAAATCATCGGCGACATTCCGCTTTATGTTTCGATGGACAGCGCGGATACATGGGCGCACAGCGACCTGTTTGACCTCGACATCGACCACAATGCGCAGAACATTGCAGGCGTTCCGCCGGATGCTTTCTCCGAAGACGGACAGCGCTGGGGCAACCCGTTATACCGCTGGGATGTGATGGAGCAGAAGGATTTCAAGTGGTGGCGTGAGCGCATGAAGGCGACCGCGGCGCTTTACGATGTCATCCGGATTGATCACTTCATCGGCATCGTGAATTACTGGTCGATTCCGGTTAAGTGTAAGACCGCAAAGGGCGGAAAATGGAAGAAAGGCCCCGGGGAGAAGCTCACGAAGGTGATTGACGAGTCCGTGAAGGGCGCGAAAATCATCGCGGAGGACCTCGGCGTACTGACGCAGCCCGTAAAGGATCTGATTGAAAAATGCGGCTACCCGGGCATGAAGGTATTGGAATTCGGCGTGGCCGGCGATTCCTCGAACGGCTATCTGATGCACAACTACAAGAGCCCGAACTGCATCGCCTATGTCGGAACGCACGACAACGAGACGCTTGCCGGCTTCCTTGCGGGCCGTGAGGAGTGGGAGATTAACTGGATGATGGGCTACTTCGGCATCCTTAAGCGCGAGGAGCTTCATGACCAGATGATCCGCAAGCTCTATGAGAGCATCGCGAACGTTGTCATCATCCAGATGCAGGATTACCTCCACCTCGACAACTATTGCCGCATCAACCATCCGGCAACAATCGGGACGAACTGGCAGTGGAGACTGCGTCCGGGCGAGATGAACCAGGTGGACAGGAAGTATTACCGCTGGGTTTGTGAGATGTTTTCGAGACTGTCAGAAAAAGAATAACAACCAGATAACGGTACCGAACAGAATGCCCGCGATAAAGCCGAGAATGATTGTGATGAACGAAACGGGATCGAACAGGTTCCCCTTTTTCTCGTTTAAAAAGACGTGGCATTTCCGGTCGGGATTATAGAAGAAAGAGCGGAAGACTCCCTCCTCGGGGAAGATGCAGGGATACTCCTTATCGCCGACCTGATAGAAGGCAACCTGATAGAAGGAGTCCTCTGTTTTATAATCAATCCGTGTAAAATGTGCCGGCTTCCGCTTCATGAACAGAAGACGGATCAGGCAGATCAAAAAGAACACAACCAATAAAGCCGAAAGAAGCAGCAAAACCCGTGCCCCGACGAAGATTAAAATTTCGACGTGGCCTGCGATGATGCAGATTGTGATGAACAAAAGCACAAGCAGGACAAAAAGATGCATGGGAGCTCCTTTCAGATATGGGTTACTGTCAGAATCAGTATAGCATTTGTCACAAAGGGCGGCAAGGGGGCAGCGATGATCATTCAAAACCTGATTGAAGACACGAACGGAACCGCGCCGGTGCTTGCGGAGCACGGGCTCAGCTTTCTTGTGACGGCGGGCGGACACCGGTATCTTCTCGACACCGGCGCCTCGGATAAGACTTGGGACAATGCCGGGACGCTCGGGGTTTCGGTAACGGACGTCGATGCGGTCGTTTTGAGCCACGGCCATTATGACCATACGGGCGGCATGCTTGGGCTTGCCAAAATGGGATATGCAGGACCGGTTTATCTTCGGGACAATGCGGCGCTTCCCTATTATAATCTGCGCGAATATGAGAAATATATCGGCATCGATTTGAAGATTCTCGAGCTGCCGGGACTTCGGCTGACGCCCCGTGAAGGCATTACAAAAGCGGACGAGACGCTTTCGCTTTTCTCGGGTGTGTCCGGCACGCGTTTTGCGCCGGAGGGCAACCGGACGCTTTATGAAAAGAAGGACGGACAGTTCATTAAGGACGCGTTTGAGCATGAAATGTATGCGGTCATCACGGAAGGGACTAAGTCGGTTCTGGTTTCCGGCTGCGCGCACAAGGGGATTGTCAATATCCTCGAGCGGTACCGCGAGCTGTACGGCAGCAATCCGGACGCTGTGGTCAGCGGCTTTCATATGATGAATGCGGACGGCTACGATGAGGCTGCGGTTTCGCGGATTCAGGAGGTGGCAAAGGAGCTTGCGGCGACCGGCGTGATGTTTTATACCGGGCACTGCACGGGAATTCCGGCGTACGAACTGATGAAGCCGGTTTTGAAGGAGAAGCTTGTGTATCTGCATGCGGGCGACCGCGTGGAATTGTAAAAACGATTGGGGTTTAACGGAGGGGCTTATGAAGTGTGGTTTTTGCGGTGCGGAAAATGACATAACGGCGAAAAAGTGCACCTCCTGCGGGGCGCCGCTTGAGAAGCAGCTGCGGCCGCAGATGCTTCCCGGAAGGGAAATCGTGCAGTTTCAGGGAGGAATGAATTCGGACAGACCGAATGTCGAGTCTCCCGGGGCAGCAAAGAAATACCTGATTATGTTCCTGCTCGGATGCATCATGCATGACATCGTTCTGCCGGCATGTGTTTCGAAGCCGGCCGCTCTTTACGTTTTGCTTACGGCTTCGGTGGTGTTCCTTGGCGGTGCGTTTTACAAACTTGGATATTTTTCAAAGCTGTTCTGGGCTGCGGCGCCTGTTCTGATTGTTGAGACGGTGCTTCTGGCAGCGCTTGGCTTTAAGGGTTTTTTCGTGAAGTCCTATGACAGTTATCTGATTGCCGCGCTCGCCGCCGTATTCCTGGCCAGAAGAGTGCTCTGTTTTCTCGGCGCGGCGAAGCTTTCCAAGCCTTCCGTGGCACACCTGTGGCGGATCTGCTCGGTCGTACTGCCGTGCCTGGTGGCATTTATCACTGTGTATATGGTCGGACCGATTGAATTTCAGCGCCTTTTCGTCAGCGAGGGCGAGGGAAATCCGGCCGTATTCTACATTCTGGCCATGTTCTTCGTTATCGGCTGGGGAGCGCTTGAAGTTTACATCCGCATCCTCTGGGTGTACACCGTAAGGGGGCTTTCGGAACTTGCGGAGCAGGAAAAAAGAAATCGAAAATAGCAGATATTTCATGGCGGAATCCTTTCGGGGATTCCGCTTTTTTGCTATAATGAGACGGGGGAAAAAGTTTTTTCGGAAAGGGTGGCGAAAAAACGTCACATTTTCCGTCTAAAGGACAGAAGAGCAAAGGAGGGAGCCTCAATGGACAACGGTGCAAGTAGCTACCGCCGTTTCCTGGCCGGTGATGACGAGGGACTCCGCGAGATTATCGATTTGTATTACGACGGACTGGCGCTTTACCTGAACGCCTATCTGAATAATCTCACGGATGCCGAGGACTGTGCCGAGGAAGCCATGATTGTGCTGGCGACAAAGAAGCCGCGGTTTGCGGGACGGTCGTCATTTAAGACATGGCTGTTTACAATCGGACGGAATCTGGCAATTGACCGGATCCGGCGCATGCCGCCGGAAACGGAGCCTTTATCGGAGGAACTCGTAAGTCGCGAATACGGGGAGGGGAACGCTGAAGCGATTCTGGTGGAGCGGGAAGAACGGCAACGGTTGGAAAGCGCAATGAACGATCTGCGACCGGAATACCGGAAGGTTCTGACGCTTAAGTTTTACGAAGGAATGGAACTCAGTGAAATAGCAGGAGTCATGGGAAAGTCTTCGGCCGGAATCTATCATCTTTTTGAGCGCGCCAAGAAATCGCTTCGTATGAAGCTTAGTGATAGGTGAGAGGCGTCGGAAAGACCGATACCTTATGAAGTCGGAGGATAATTATGAGAGATCATGACGAAGTGTTCCGCAGGGTTATGAAAGCCAAGGAACAATACGAACAACAGAAAAAGGAGAAAAGCATGTATCGAGTATTGAAGAATGCGCCGGGTGGGGGCGCATCCGGTGACGGGCGTAATCCGTCCAAAGCGTTTGTGTGGGCAATGCGTGTGGTAGCCGCATTGGTATGCGTAGCAATCATCGGCGGAATTGTTTTTGCCGTGCAGTTCAAGGCAAAGGAAAAGGATAAGAATTCGAAGAGCGCACAGGGCAACGTAACGCCGACCGGACAGGTAACGAATAATCCGACCGAAGGGCCTACGGGAACCCCCTCGGGAGAAAGCACCGTGCTTACCATGTGGTGCCTGGCATCTGAGGAGTCTTACGACAGAGTGGCTTATGAGCAGGCAATTGCCGAAATGCAGGAACGGTATCCGACTGTCGAGTTTCAGTGGCGGAGTTTCAATGGTCCGGACGAGTACTATACGGCACTAAAGAGCGCTGTCCAGACAGGGGAAGCGCCCGACATCTTCTGTACGTGGCAAAAGTATGTACTTGACGATCTGGTTTCACTCGGACAGACATACTGCTTAGACAGCGTACAGGCGAATTTTTCGGATGGATTGTCCGAAGCAATGCGCAAAACCGTTTCTTATGACGGACATATGTACGGCATTCCGTATTCAGTGAACGCAATCGTTCTTTACGTAAACATGGATGTGCTTCGTTCGGCAGGCATCAACACGGTTCCTTCCACCTATGACGAGCTGATTGCATGTTGTGAGACGTTACGGCAGCGCGGTGTGGTTCCGTTCGGGTGCGCGACAGAGGACTGGTGTCTAAGTGAGTTTCTTGAACAGCTGATCATTAAGGAAGCCGGTGCTTCGACGCTTGAAGCAATCTGGCGGAATGACGCATCCTGGCAGAACCGGAGCGTGATCGAAGCGGTTGACCTTTTTGAGGAATATGTCCGGAACGGCTATTTCGGTTCGGCTGACGCAGAATCCGTCCGCGAAAACAGTGATGTTTTGGCAGGACTCATAAACGGACAGTATGCTTTTTATGTGAACGGAAGCTGGAACAGTGAGAATTTCGCGCATTGCGGCAGTGATATTGTTGCGGTTGAATTCCCGGTAATCAACAGCGCGAATGCCGGCAACTATCAGCTTCTCATCAATTGGGGCGGAGCGCTTTCGGTGTACAACAATTCCGAGCAGAAGGAATTCGCGGCACAGTATGCGATGCAGCTCGGACAGCTGCTTTCCAAGCATATGTACCTCGGCGGCTGGGGACTTCCGACATGGCAGATAAATTACGTTACGAACGGTGAGAATCCGCTTTTCCAGCAGATTGCGGGAATGGTCCAGCAGGCCGGCGCATTTGCCTTTACCAGCGACTGTGTGATGGATACCAATACAATCTACGAGTATTCCCAGCTGGTACAGAGAGTTTATAACCGCGAAATCAACGGTGCCGCATTTGCCGCGGCCATGGATGCACTGAACACAAGGTAACCCATCGTCGAAGGATAAGATTTTCCATCGAAAAAAGCAAAATTTGTTATTGACAATCGACAGAATTGTGATAAAATTAACGCGTTAACAATTAACGCGTTAATTTTTTGTCCGAAGAGAAGTCCAAGGATGAAAAAGGAATCCTCAGAAAGGAGCAAATATGGCAGACAGACATTCGTCCACGGATATCGTGCAGACCTTCTGTGCAACCGACCGGGCGCACCGTGCGGCCGTCGAGAGCCAGCTCGCGACACTCGGCATCCACCGGAGCCAGCATATGATGCTGATGTATCTCTATCACTGTGAGAACACCCCGTCGCAGGCTGAGATGGCGAAGGCCTTCGGAATCAGTCCGGCAGCAGTGACGGGCACGATTCAGAAGCTGGAGAAGGCCGGTTTCATTGAGCGGACGCTTAAGAACGGGCGCGAAAAGGAAATTACGGTTTCCGAAAGCGGACGAAAGATTGTGGAACGCACCAAGCGGATTTTCGGCGATTTGGATGAAGCCATGTGTGCCGGAATCTCGGACGAAGAGCTGACTTCGTTCATGGAAGTGCTGCTCCGCATGCAGAATAATCTGAAGAGTATATAATCCCGGTTTTCCGGGCGGAAAGGAAACTGACTATATGAAATGGTCGAAGTACATTAAGCCTTATCTGGCTTTCTTCATCCTCGGGCCGCTTTGCATGATTGTCGAGGTTGTCGGCGAAGTCGTAATGCCGCGACTGTTGGCAGTCGTCATCAACGGCGCGAACAAGGGAACCCTGACTGTTCCCACAAGCCTCGGTGTCATGGGGCTGATGATTCTGACCGCGCTTTTGATGATGGGCGGCGGAATCGGCGGTGCCTATTTCGCATCGAAGGCATCCGTTTACTTCGCGGCTGACCTCCGCGAAGACTGCTACAGAAGGATTCAGCAGTATTCCTTCGCCAACATTGACAAATTCTCCACGGGTTCCCTTGTAACCCGTCTGACGAACGACATCACGCAGGTGCAGAACTTCATCGGCATGGTGCTTCGTATGGCCCTTCGTGCGCCGGGCATGATGATTGCCGCACTCGTGATGGCAATCCTTCTGAACCCGCCGTTGTCGGTCGTATTTGCCGTCTCCATCCCGACGATGCTCCTCGCCGTTGGCGGAATCGTCTGGACCGGCTTCCCGCGTTTCGGTAAGGTGCAGAAGAAGGTCGACGGCCTGAACTCCGCGGTTCAGGAAAATGTGACGAATGTCCGCGTTGTAAAGAGCTTCGTACGTGAGGATTTCGAGAATGAAAAATTCCACGCAGCCAATAAGGAACTGAAGCAGGCCGGCATCAATGCTTCGAAGGTCATGATCTTCATGTCGCCCGTCATGACGCTGTTCATGAACGGCACAATCATCGCCGTCATCCTGATCGGCGGACCGATGGTACTTGATACCCGCATGGAAATCGGTGATCTTTCGGCATTCCTTACTTACGTAGCGCAGATTCTGTCCTCCCTTGTCATGATCACGTTCCTGTTGATGTTCAGCTCCCGTGCGCTTGCTTCCGCAAGACGTATCCGCGAAGTCATGGACGAGAAGCTTGACCTGACCGACGTGGATGCAAAGCACAAGGATCTGGCCGTTAAGGAAGGCGCCATCACCTTTAAGAATGTGTCCTTCCGTTACTATAAGAACAGCGAAGAGAAGGTACTTAACAATATCAATCTGGAAATCCCCGCCGGCGCAACGGTCGGCATCATCGGCTCCACGGGCTGCGGCAAGACGACGCTCGTTTCGATGATTCCGAGACTGTACGACTGCGATGAGGGCGAAGTCCTCGTGGACGGGGTAAATGTAAAGGATTACTCGCTTTATAATCTTCGTGAAGGCGTTTCGATGGTTCTGCAGAAGAACACCCTGTTCTCCGGAACCGTAGCCGAGAACCTTCGTTGGGGCGATGAGAACGTGAGTGACGAAGAGATGAAGCGCATGGCCGTTTATGCGCAGGCTGACAAATTCGTTTCCTCCTTCCGTGACGGCTACGACAGCCAGATCGAGCAGGGCGGCACAAACGTTTCCGGCGGCCAGAAGCAGAGGCTCTGTATCGCAAGAGCACTGCTTAAGAAGCCGAAGATCCTGATCCTTGATGACTCGACGAGTGCGGTTGATACCGCGACTGAGGCGCAGATCCGCCGGGCCTTCTCCAATAAGGGAACGGAAGATGAAATCATTCCGGATCCTTACACCGAGAACTTAAGGCGTGCGACGAAGCTGATCATCGCGCAGCGAATCAGCTCCGTGCAGGATGCCGATACCATTATCGTTATGGATGACGGCGTGATCACCGGTATGGGAACGCATGACGAGCTCCTTAAGGATAATACCGAGTACCGCGAAATCTATGAATCTCAGACGGGAAAGGGGGCGTGAGTCATGGCAAGATCATTAGAACAGCTGCAGCAGCAGTATAACAGCATCGCCAAAAAGAACGCCTTCAAGCAGCGCCCGCAGGGTGGTCCCAGAGGACGCGGCATGGGCGGCGGAAAGCCGAAGAGCGCGAAGAAGACGATTGCAAGACTTCTGACTTACATGAGCGGCTTCCGGCTTCGCTTCACGATGGTTTTGTGCTGCATGCTTCTGACGACGCTTACAAGCCTTGTCGGCGGCTACCTGCTTGCACCGATCATCAACAAGCTGACGCTTGCGGTGAAGCCCGAGCTCGCGGACGAACTGAAGGTTTCTCCTTTTGAGAAGATTACCGACGGCTGGATTAAGGCACTGAACAGCACGATTTTCCCGGGTGATACGAAGGTCATGACGTATGTTCTGACGGCACTGATCCTTCTCGGCAGCATTTACTGCATCGGCATCATCCTCACGTATACGCAGGCCCGCCTGATGCTTTCCATCTCTCAGGGCATGATTGAGCGGATCCGTAATGACCTGTTCGAGAAGCTGCAAAGACTTCCCGTCCGGTTCTTCGATTCCCGCCAGACCGGTGAGATCATGTCCCGGTTTACAAACGATATCGATAACATCGACGTCATGATCAACAACTCGCTTACACAGCTGATCAGCGGCGCCGTAACGCTTGTCGGCACATTTATCTTCATGATCACGACGAGCTGGATTCTGACGCTGATCACGGTCGTATTTATCCCGATCTTCCTGTTCGGCGGCGTTGCCATCGGTAAGCTGAGCCGTAAGTATTACGGCGCGCAGCAGAGCGCCCTCGGTGCCGTGAACGGTTACATCGAGGAGACGGTTACCGGTCAGAAGGTCGTCAAGGTATTCAACCACGAAGAGTGCTGCGTGGAGGAATTCTCCCTGCTGAACGACGACATGCGCGACAAGCAGTTCAAGGCACAGTTCTGGGGCGGCGTGACCGGACCGATCATGGGCAACACCTCTCAGATTTCCTACGCCGCAACGGTCGGCATCGGCGGCATCCTGATGATTGCCAAGAAGATCTCGACCGGCGGACTTACCGTATTTGCCGGATATTCGAGACAGTTCGCAATGCCGATTAACATGCTCGCACAGCAGATGGCAACGATGTTCTCGGCACTTGCAGGCGCGGAGCGTGTATTCGAGGTCATGGACGAGGTTCCGGAAGCTCCGGATGCGCCTACGGCAAATGCCATGCCTGACATGAAGGGTTACGTCATCATGGACCACGTAACGTTCGGCTACAACCCGGACAAGATTGTTCTGAAGGACATTAACCTGTACGCGAAGCCCGGTCAGAAGATTGCATTCGTCGGATCGACCGGTGCCGGAAAGACAACGATCACGAACCTTCTGAACCGCTTCTACGATATCGAAGAAGGCGAGATCACGATTGACGGTGTCAATGTCAAGAACATCGAGCGTGACGTGCTTAGAAGAAACATCGCGATGGTGCTGCAGGATACGCACCTGTTCTCCGGAACGGTTATGGAGAACATCCGTTACGGCCGTCTGGATGCGACCGATGAGGAAGTCATCGAGGCAGCGAAGACCGCCAGCGCGCACAGTTTCATCATGCGTCTGTCGGACGGTTACCAGACGAAGCTTGAGGGAGACGGCGCGAACCTGTCGCAGGGCCAGAGACAGCTTCTTAACATTGCAAGAGCAGCGCTTTCGAAGGCACCGATCCTCGTACTCGACGAGGCAACCAGTTCCGTCGATACCCGTACCGAGCGTCACATTGAGCACGGTATGGACCGCCTGATGAAGAACCGTACAACATTTGTCATCGCACACCGCCTGTCGACGGTACGAAACGCAAATGCAATCATGGTTCTCGAACACGGCGAAATCATCGAACGGGGCGACCACGACGACCTGCTTGCGCAGAAGGGCCGTTACTACGAGCTCTATACGGGAGCTACCGAATTGGATTAAGCGTGATATTTTTCACGAAACAAAGAGCCGATGCTTTTCAAAGTATCGGCTCTTGTGGTACAATGGCTGAAAGACCTGTTGGCCAGAGGGACGTCCGGCGCGAAGGGCGTCCCTCATTTTCAGTTACGGAGAGGGTTATGAGGATTAGAAAACTACTGTGGATTTCGGTGCTTCTTGCAGCATTCCTGCTGACAGGCTGTAAGAAGGACAAGGAGGAGAACAACCAGACCGGGCTTGTTCTCGGGTTCAGCCAGATCGGAAGCGAAAGCGCCTGGCGAATCGGCAACACAAAGGACATCGAGGAGCAGGCGGAAGCGTTCGGCATCGGCCTCAGGCTTGAGAATGCCAATCAGAAGCAGGAGAATCAGATTGCGGCAATCAGACGGTTCATCGCATACCGTGTGGACGTCATCGCATTTTCCCCGGTCGTTGAGGAAGGCTGGGACAATGTGCTCATGGAGGCCAAGGAGGCCGGCATTCCGATCATTTTAGTGGACCGTGACATCAATACCGACCAGGAAGGGCTCACGACATGCCTGATCGGCGCCGACTTTTATAAAGAAGGCGTGATGGCAGCAGAGTACCTGATCCGGAAGGCGGACCGTCTGGGGCTCACGCAGGTGAACATCGTGGAAATCACGGGCACGGAGAACTCCACGCCGATGCGGCAGCGTCAGGCAGGCTTCATGGATACGATCGCGGGCGATGCCCGGATGTGCGTGCTTGAAAGCATCGACGGAGACTTTTTGAAGAGCCGCGGCGAAGAATGCATGCGGTATTATCTTGACAAATACGGGGATCGGATTGACGTCGTATTTTCCCATAACGACGAGATGACGATCGGCGCGATTCCCGAGATTGAGAAGGCTGGATTTGCCCCCGGAAAGGATATGATCATCATTTCGATTGACGGCGGGCAGGAAGCCATTAATGTGCTTAAAGAAGGCAAGATTAACTGCGTGGTCGAGTGCACGCCGAAGCTCGGTAAGGAACTGATGGAAACGGCGCTCAAGCTGAAGAAGGGCGAAAAGGTGGATCCGGTGATTCACCCTGTGGAGCAGGTGTTCAGCGATGAGATGAACGTGTCCGAAATCGGGCCGAGAGGCTACTAGAGCGAGGAGAAGCATGAACAAGCGCAGGAAAGAAAAAAGCATACTGGGGCAGATCAGCAATCTGAGCCACCGGCTTGTTCTTCTGCTGGTTGTCCCGATCATCATCAGCCTGGTTCTGATGCTTTTCTATGCCACCAAATACCATAACGCCATCGAGCGCATGGAAACGGCGACCAAGCTGCAGACAATCGTGAGCGAGGAAATCCCGGAAAGCGCCTGGAACATCGTAAGCGGGCGGCAGACGATTCCGGAGAGCGGCATCTATGCCACCATTCATTCGGTCAACGAGTCCATCGATTCCATCACGGAAGCAGCCAGTGAAGAAAACAGCCTTTCCCTTGTCGTGGCAAGGCGGACCATGCAGACGCTTGAGAACTATGTGGACCGCATACGCGACAACGTCGAGGCGAAGGTACCGGTTGTCGAAAGCCAGGCGGTCATCGAAGAGGTGCGCGGCGTCGCAGCGCTGGTCGGCAGCATGCTCGATGAGTATATCACGATGGAAATCAATTCCACCGCGAAGCTGAGCCTAAGCCTTCGAATCGGCGTGCTGTTTTCGGCTGTTGCGGAGGTTTTGATCATCCTCTTCGCCCTGTGGGTTCGGAACCGGACGGTAAATGCGACGGCGTCGTCCGTTCGTCTGCCGATCGAAAGGCTTGAGGAAGCGGCGGCAAGCATTGCCGAGGGATCTCTTGATACAAGAATCGCGGACACCAATGTCACGGAGCTTCGGAACCTGACGTTTCAGATCAATACGATGGCGGACCGTCTGCAGGATATGATGAGCAAAAGCAATCTGGATGCGAGACGTCTTCGAAAGGCCGAGCTTCGGACGCTGCAGGCGCAGATCAACCCGCATTTTCTTTATAATACGCTCGACGCCATTGTCTGGAAGGCAGAGGCGGGCGAGAAGGACGAGGTCATTCAGCTGACAAGCGCGTTGAGTGACTTCTTCCGAATCAGCCTTTCCTCCGGCGCGGACTGGATTCCGATCAGCCAGGAGAAGAAGCATATCGAAGGTTACCTGAAGATTCAGCAGACGAGATACCGTGACATTCTGGATTACGAAATCGACATTCCGGATGAAATCGGCGACTTCTATGTCCTGAAACTGCTGCTGCAGCCGCTTGTTGAGAATTCCCTCTACCACGGAATCAAGACAAAGCGCGGCGGCGGAACGATTTCGGTGTGCGGAAGAAGGGAAGGCGATTTCCTCTCTTTCGTGGTAAAGGACACAGGTCTCGGCATGACGCCCGAGCAGCTTTCCGATTTGAAGGAGAGAATGCGAAAGGGACAGCCTTCCGTCAGCGAAGGCGGAGGCGGATTCGGTCTTGTCAACGTCAATATGCGTATCCGCTTATACTATAACCTGTCGGATGACCTTTCGATAGAAAGCGGGCCGGACGGCACGTCGGTAAGCTTCCGCGTACCGTTAAGAACCAGAGAGGAGATTAACGAAAATGAAAGTGTTTCTGGTTGACGATGAAATCGTCGTCCGCGAAGGAATCCGCGAGTCCTTTCCCTGGGACGAAACGCCGTATGTTCTGGTCGGCGAGGCGCCCGACGGGGAGATGGCGCTTCCGATGATCCGGGACACCAACCCCGACATTGTCATCACCGATATCCGGATGCCGTTCATGGACGGCATCGAGCTCTGCCGCATCATGCATGCGCAGATGCCATGGATTGGTATTATCGTGTTAAGCGGTTACGATGAATTCGAATATGCCCGTCAGTGCATTCAGTCTGGCGTGCGCGAATACATGCTAAAGCCCGTGAACGCGGGAGCTTTGAAGGAAGTTCTCGACAAAGTAAGCGCCCAGCTTAAGGCGGAAAGAAACACCCTTGAGCATGCGGCAAGCCTCCGCGCCCGCATGGAAGGCGGCGGAAAGCTTGTGAAGGAGAAGCTGGTTGGATCGCTTTTTAACAACGAAGCGAAGGAAGAGGACGCACCGGAGGTGCTCAGGCAGCTTTCCACGATGGGCGGCGCTGTTCCGGCACCGTTTTATACGGTAATTGACGCAGCATTTTCGCCGGTCAGCGAGGGACAGGCGGTTGCATCGGAGCTCTCGGACGGTACCGGCGGAGCAGTGCTTCCGTCCCCGGGACGCGTCGGAACGAGATTCCTGATTTCCGGGGAGAATCCGGAGGACCTGGAGGAGCGGGCGTACGCATTTGCCACGACGCTTGTGCGCGAGTTGGAGCATACGGGGGCTACGGAAATCCGGGCCGGAATCGGCGAAATTGTCGGAAAGCCCGAAGAAATCTTCAAAAGCTTCAAGACCGCGAGACATATCCGGCATCTTTTGGTGGAACGGACGGATGAAAAGTCGATCATCCTCGGCGCCCGCGAGATGGGAGAACCCACGGATGAAAAGACGCCTTCGGTCATCAGCGAAGCAAAGCTTTATATGTCGTTGCATTTTACAAATCCGAATCTTATGCTGCAGGATGTGGCGAAAGCGGTCAGCATGTCGGCAAGCCGTTTCTCGACGGTGTTCTCGCAGCAGACCGGACAGACCTTCACGGAGTATCTGATCTACCTGAGGCTCAATAAGGCGAAAGAGCTCCTGAGAACGACGAGCGAACGGAGTTCGCAGATCTCCCGCGAGGCAGGGTACAACGATTCCCACTATTTCAGTTATATTTTCAAGAAAAACACGGGGATGACCCCGTCAGAATACCGGGCACAGTATCAAAATCAACCGGAATGAAATGATTCTTAACCGCGTTTGGAAACCGCTTCCAAACGCGGTATTATTTTGAACTAAGTCAGGGGGAACGTTGATTTACTGCCGGCGGGCAATGCGCTATCCTTTATCTCGTAAAGGCCGATGACGGCCCGAAAAGGAGGATCGCATAAATGAGAAAGTGTAAAGCATTGTTTCTGGTAGCAGTTCTTGTAATCTGCTGCATGGCAACCGCTTGCGGCAAGGAGGACAAGAAAGACGGCCTGATTAAGATCGGTGTTGTTAACAACCCTCCGTCTGAGTCCGGTTACCGCGAAGCAAATGTAAAAGACATGGAAACCGTGTTCTCCAAAGAGAACGGATACGAACTCAAGACCTTCTACAGCAAGGTTAACGATGAGCAGCTCCAGGCAGCTAAGGGATTCATCACGGACGGTGTTGATTACCTCCTGATTTCCGCAGCTGAGACGACCGGTTGGGACGACGTTTTCAAGAAGGCAAAAGAAGCAGGCGTTAAGGTTTACATCTTCGACCGTAAGATCGCCGTTGACGAGAGCCTGTATGAAGCAGCCGTAGTTTCCGACATGGCCAAGGAAGGCGAGACCGCCGTTAACTGGCTCCTTTCCCAGAACCTTGACGAGTACAAGGTTATCCACATCCAGGGTGCTATGGGTTCCGACGCACAGGTTGGACGTACCGGTGCTCTTGATGCACAGTTTGCTTCCGGCAAGATGAAGAAGGTTGTTCAGCAGACCGCCGCTTGGGACGAGGCAGAGGCTAAGAAGATTGTTGAGACCGTGATCAACAGCGGTGAGGACTTCAACGTTATCTACGCTGAGAACGACGGTATGGCAAAGGGTGCTGTTGCAGCACTTGACGAAGCCGGCATCACCCACGGTGTAAACGGTAAGGTTGTTGTTATCGGTTTTGACTGCAATAAGTGGGCACTTCGTGAGCTCCTTGCAGGAAAATGGAACTACGACGGACAGTGCAGCCCGTTCCAGGCTAAGATTATCAGCGATTTGATCAAGAGCGGCAAGGCTCCGACCCAGAAGCTGATCATCAACGAAGAGAAGGGCTTCGACGCGAAGACCATTACGGAAAATGACATCAATACTTACGGTCTTGGTGACTAATCGATAATCCGACGAAATCGCGCAGCCGGGCTGAGGCATTCAGTTACGGCTGCGCTTTTTTCGGGAATCGTATGGAAATGGAGGATTGGCATGCAGGAAGAATGCTTACTGACGATGCGCGGCATCGAAAAAAGATTTCCGGGCGTTCTTGCGTTGAACGGCGTGGACTTTTCCTTGAGAAAAGGGGAAATCCATGCGTTGATGGGAGAAAACGGCGCCGGTAAATCCACACTCATCAAGGTGTTGACGGGCGTGTATCAGATGGATGGCGGAGAAATCCGGCTTAGTGGGGAGAATATCGTAATCCGTTCGCCGGAAGATGCCCAGAATAAAGGAATCAGCACGGTATATCAGGAGATTACCCTGTGCCCGAATCTTACCGTTTCCGAGAACATGTTCATCGGCAGAAAGAGCGGCTTTGTGATTCGCCACAAGGACCGCGAGAAACGCGCGGATGAGATTCTTAAGAGGCTCGGGATTCCGGCAAGAAGCACACAGCTTCTCGGAAACTGCTCCCTCGCCGTGCAGCAGATGGTTGCCATTGCCCGCGCGGTGGACATGCAGTGCAAGGTTTTGATTCTCGACGAGCCGACCTCGTCCCTCGATGATAACGAAGTGCAGATGTTATTCAAACTGATGAGGGATCTTCGGGGCCAGGGCGTCGGCATCATATTTGTCACCCACTTCTTAGAGCAGGTTTACGAGGTCAGCGATCGGATTACGGTACTTCGAAACGGCGAACTCGTCGGCGAATACCTGACCGAGGAGCTGCCGCAGGTGCAGCTCGTTTCGAAGATGATCGGCAAAGAGCTCGAAGAGCTCAGCAACCTGGGTGACAGTGAAGATAACAGAATCATGGCGCAGGAAGTGTTCTACGAGGCAAAGGGCCTCTCGAGCACCGAGGCCATGCCGTTTGACTTCTCAATCCGAAAGGGCGAAGTCAACGGGTTCACGGGGCTTCTCGGTTCGGGCAGAAGCGAAAGCGTCCGTGCCATTTTCGGCGCCGACAAGGTAAACGGCGGCACCGTAACCGTCAAAGGTAAGCCGGTTAAGATTACGCGTCCGGTCGAGGCCATGAAGCACGGCATCGGCTATCTTGCGGAAGACCGGAAACGCGACGGCATCATCGCGGATTTAAGCGTGCGCGAGAACATCATCCTGGCGCTTCAGGTCATGAACGGCATCTTCAAGCCGATCAGCCGGAGCGAGTCGGAGGCGTTCGCGGACGAATATATAAAAGCTTTGAACATTAAGACTGCCAGCAGGGAGACGCCGGTCGGCTCTCTCTCCGGCGGAAACCAGCAGAAGGTAATTCTTGCGAGATGGCTTCTGACCCATCCCGATTACCTGATTTTAGACGAGCCCACGCGAGGCATCGACGTGGGAACCAAGCTTGAGATTCAGAAGCTTGTATTAAAGCTTGCGGAAGAGGGCGTGAGCGTCACATTTATCTCGTCCGAGGTAGAAGAAATGCTCCGTACCTGCAGCCGGCTGATTGTCATGCGTGACCGTCACATCGTGGGCGAGCTGACCGGCAAGGATTTGAATCAGACGCAGGTCATGAAGACCATCGCGGGAGGTGAAGGGTGATGAAAAATGCCATCAAAAAACTTTTTCGCGGCGGCCTCGGCCAGCTGACCATCCCGTTGGTTGCGATTGCGCTTCTCGCAATCTTCAACCTGATCCGCGACCCGGGCTTTTTCAGCATCGGAATCGCGCATAACAGCAACGGAAATGCTGTTTTATCCGGCAACATCATCAGCATCATCAACGGCGCGAGCGAACTGGCGATTCTCGCCATCGGCATGACGCTGGTAACGGCAGCCTGCGGCGGACAGGATATCAGTGTCGGCGCGGCAGCGGCCATCGCGGGCAGCGTGTTCGTAAAGGTTCTGAAATCGGCATCCTCGATTAACGGGGGAACGGTTTTACTGGCATTCCTGCTTTCCTGCATCGTGGCTATGCTGTTCGGAGCGTTCAACGGAACGCTGGTAGCGGTATTCAAGATTCAGCCGATGATTGCGACGCTGATCCTGTATACGTGCGGCCGTTCCATCGCGTATTGGATTAACGGCGGCGCAACACCGACGATTTCGAATTCAATCCTTTCCGCCATCGGCGGATTCATCCCGGGCATTCCGTTACCGACGCCCGTGATCATCGTCGTGGTGATGGCGATTCTGTTCAAGCTGCTGTTCCATTTTACATCGCTCGAGCTGTTCACGCAGTCGGTCGGAATCAACGGCGGGGCAGCAAGACTGAACGGTATCAACCCGACGTTCATCAAGCTGTTGAGCTTCGTTCTGCTCGGCGCATGCGTGTCGGTGGCAGGCTGCATCGGCGTATCCCGCCTCGGCCTGATCAACCATGAGACGCTGCTTCTCGATATCGAAATGGACGCCATTCTGGCTGTGGCAATCGGCGGAAACAGTCTCGGCGGCGGCCGCTTCAAAATCATCGGCAGCATACTCGGCGCCTATATCATTCAGACGCTGACCATCACGCTTTACGCGATGAAGGTTTCCTCCACGGACGTTAAGGCTTATAAGGCCATCGTCATTGTGCTTCTTGTTGTCATCGGTTCTCCGGTAGTGAAGCAGCGCTTTACGAAATTCATGACGCGGCTTGCGGAAAACCGGAAAAAAGTATCGGCGAAAGGAGCGGAAGAGTGATGAAGAACCTGTTGAAAAGAAAAGAACCGCTTACCGATACCCAGCTTCTGATGACGATTACCATCGGAATCTTCTGTATCATGTATATTCTCGCGATGGTTTTGCTCGGCGGCGGCTTTCTGCGCGCCCAGCAGATCTTCGATATGTTAAATGATAACGCAAGCCTGATTATCGTATCCTGCGGCCTGACTATCGTCATGATCGGCGGCGGCATCGACATCAGCGTCGGCGCGGTTACCTCGCTTGTCGTCATGAGCTGTGCCATTTATCTCAATAAGGGCGGCAACATCTTCGTTTCCGTGCTGCTCGCCATCGGCATCGGACTTGCATTCGGCCTCGTGCAGGGCTTTTTGATCAGCTACCTGGAGATTCAGCCGTTCATCGTCACGCTTGCGGGCATGTTCTTCGCAAGAGGCATGACGACGATTCTTTCGGTTGACCCGCAGAAGGTTACGCATAAGGGCTTCCTGAATCTTCACAACAACAAAGAGATCCGGATCCGCTGGCTCGGCCACCGGGTTCCGAACGGCAACATCATCCCCGCGGAGATGGAGTTCGGCGTGGTCATCGCGCTGATCATCGTGATCATCGTGTTCCTGCTGCTGAAGTTCGGAAGGCTCGGTCGCAACTTTTACGCGATGGGCGGCAACCAGCAAAGCGCCCTGATGCTCGGCATCAATGTTAAGAAAACCCGTTTTCTGAGCTATGTCATCTGCGGATTTCTGAGCGGCATTTCGGGCTATGTGTTCTTAATGCACACGGCCGCGGGAAATGCGACGAACGCAGCCGGCATGGAGATGAACGCGATTGCTTCCTCGATCATTGGCGGCACGCTTCTCACCGGCGGTGTCGGCAATGTCATCGGCACATTTTTCGGCGTCATGAGCCTTACGACCATCAAGAAGATCGTTGTCTCGAGCGGACTGAACGATCCCTGGTGGCAGAGCATCACGACCGGCGGCATGCTTTGCTTCTTCATCCTGCTGCAGAGCGTGGTTCTCGGCAGACGCCAAAAACGAAAAAACAAATAACTCAATTTTTTCATGTTTCCTTCTTACGCTGTGGGTTTATCGGCAGCAAAAATAACACCCTCTCTGCCTCGGGCAAAGGGGGTGTTATTTTTTTCTTTGGAAAATGTGACGCCGGCCTATCTCAGGAACCGGTTTGCCATTCCGTAGATGCGGTAGCGTACCGGACTTTGTTTCTTAAACGCGCTCAGAAGAATCTTATTGCCGTGAAGCATCTCTTCGGCAATCCAGCCTGCGTTTCCGGGCTCCGCGTACAGGAAGGAATCGTAGGCTCTGAGCCAGGATGTTCCGTCTTCGGGCAGGAGCGGCTTCAGACGCTCTGCGTATTCAAGAAGCGTTTCGGAGTCCTCGGCAGGAAGCTTGAGCCAGCCGAGAATTCTCTTGTTTCTTCGATGGAGAACAAGCACTCTTTCGTAAGCGGACATCTTCTTAAAGCGCTTTCTCGCCACGAAACGGTCAATCAAAAGAGCGCTCACGGTGAAGACCAGTACACCGCCCAGACCGATCAGACAGAAGAAGAGGAAGCCGCCTTCTTCCTTCGAAATCGGGTCGTCCTCGGGGCCGGGTGTCGGTGTCGCGGTGATGCGGACCGGCTTGACGGAAGGCGTGATCAAAGTATAAATCGGAACGGTGCCGTCGCTCTGTCCGGATTCGGCCAGCTCTTCACGGGTTGCCCAGTAATAGTCGGTGCTGTAGCCGGGTGTTGCATCAAAGGCAATCCAGCCGAGATTCTCGAAATAGATTTCGCACCACGAATGCGACATGGCGGTCGTGACGGAAACCGTATCCACACCGTTTAGCGGGATATAGAAGCCGTTCACGTAGCGGGCCGGAAGGCCGTACGCTCTTGCCAGAAGTGTCATCGCCGTCGCGTAGTGGATACACGAACCGACGCGCGAGTCAAGGAACGCATCGAGGAAGCTCGACGCATCATTCACGCTCTTCGGCATCGCCGGAACGGTTCCGCTGTATGTAAAGGACGAAAGCGTGCGCTCAAGCGCGAGCATCGCCTCGTAATCGCTTGCAGTCCCGGCGGTCGCCTCCGATAAGAAGGCGCGGGTCTTTTCGGATATCGAAACCGGCTGTCCGTACAGGCGCCTCATGCGCTGCCGGTAAGCAGCAAGGCCTGCGTATGTGCAGCCGGCAAGCGGTCTGCCCTGTCTAACCAGAACGCGGCGCCATGCCTCTTCGGTGATGGGCTCGGGATTCGCGACATATTCGGCGAAGGCACTGTGCAGACGGTTCAGCTGCAAAAATGCCACATAATAATCCGTGTGGTTGCCGGCCCGTTTTTTGAAGTAGAGGTTTCCGCCCTTTTCCTCGGCGTCGATGCGAAGCAGGGAATCCGGGTCGGTAAACGACTTCAACGGCACGAAAAGGCACTCGGTCGAGAAATCCTTAAAGGAAACATCGACGGTGCTCCAGCGCGCGTAGTCGGAGAACTGCGGCGCCGCGTCAAATGCCACGAGCGTCTCCAGAAGGTCATAGCCGTAGTCGGTTGTATCCGTCAGCTTATCGGTGCTTGACCACTCCATGTCTTTAAAGGTGTCGCAAACCTGACCGCCTAAGCGGAGGGCCTTAGAGGAAACCGTTCGCGGCGAAGCCGTGAACAGGATGCGGTCGTCATTTTCCATGCGCGTGCCGCCACGGACCTTCGTGGTTTCGGAGAAGCCGGGCTTGATGGATTCGAAGTCGTCGGGCGTGCCGTGAATCCGGACGGAGATGCTCTTTGAGATGTCTTCAATCTTCTCAAAGATGTTTCGGAAGAACTTCCAGTCGTACGGCTCGGATTTGATCGGGAACTGCGAGCAGATCACGAGTAAAAGCGCGACAAACGGCGCAATCGCGGGCAGGTGCACGGCGTGTTCGGTGTCGCCCTGCCTGCGCCATCTCGTCTGCGTCTCGTCCGCGAGCAGTAAGATGAAAAATGCGAAGAGGAAGGTCAGTCCCACGCGGGGCACTTTGTACTCTTCAATCAGCAAAAAGACAAGAATGCCGAGCGTCGCGAGGATGCACATGTATCTCGCAAAGCGCGAAGCGCGGCAGAAGCAGGCCAGTAAGAAGCAGCAAACGGCAACCGCGGGGATGATCCACAGATAGCGGTGGGCATACAGGTAGCCGGGCCGTTTGCGGCCGTATAAAAGCGGAAGTAACAGCAGGATCACGGCGACGCCCGCGGGGATGAAGCGCTCGCGCCCGTCAAGGAAGCGCACAAGCGTGCAGATGAGAATCGAGAGCACCGTCAGAAGAATGATTCCGATGCCGGCTTTCCGGGCGCCGAAGACGGTGTGGAACAGGATTGTCAGACCGAGGGCAAACGGAAGCGCCAGGACAGGTTCATAGAGGTAACCGTAGAGTCGTTTCATCACAGCACCTCCTTTAAATCAGCGAACGGAGACACCGGAATGACCGTTGTTCTCGGGAGCGAAAGCTCGGGGATTTCGCTGTCATCCTTCGTAACCACGAAGATGACGACCGGAATGCCGTTTCCGTTTAAGAAAGCGGCATAATCGAGTGCTTCCGTCGAAAGGGAGGGCAGCACGAAGAACGCCCCGCGGCTTTCAACAGGAGACGGAACGGAGCCGGCGTCCTTCAGGAGGGCAGCGTCCTCATACGAGGGCATGAAGGAAAAGCCTGCCATTGCGTTATAAAACAAATCAAAGGAAGGGCGGCTCGTGATGATATGCTCATGCAGACAGTCGGAACGGAACAGCGCGCGTACCGGAATGGTGCGGCGCTCGAAGAAATCGGCAAGCGAGAGCGCGATTTCGAGAATCCGGTTCTCCTCCGGAAGATAGCGCGCCGGCTCATCGCTTACGTGCTTTGAGCTAATCAGAATCAGAATGCTTTTCTGCTCCTCACCCGTGGTGTTTCGGACCATCAGCTTCTGCTCCTTCGCGGAGGCAAGCCAGTGGATGCGCCGCGGGTCATCGCCCGAGACATATTCGCGAAGGGAGGGCTCCAAAACGCCCGTGCCGTTCGGCGAATCGAGCGAGAGAATCGGGGAAAGCTTTAAGGAGCGAAGCTCCGAAAGGGAGATGACCGCCGGATTGATCGTGACATCGAGCGGCTCCTTGTTCTTATACCGGAAGCGGACAATCCGCAGGAAATCGGTGACGATGACATCCTTGATGCCGACATTGTAAGCGCCGCGGTACCGGCAGATCAGGGACGTGTCCCTCGTGAGGTCGGTCTTCGGAAGGAGCTCGTACTCCACACCGTCCGAAAGGGCGTAAACCATTGAAAAATCCGCAAAAAACCTAACCCTTACGCCGGCGAAGGCGAAGGGGTCCTCATTTTGCAATGTAAAGAAATAGGGGATTGCCTGTCCGGCGGTGAACGTCTTTCCGATGAGTCTTTGGTAGATCCGGAAGCGGAGGCACACGTACACAAGGTACAGCGCGGACGCAACCGGCAGCAGCGTGATCAGCAGAAAGAAACCGTAAGAAACCGGGCCGCCGTAAAATGTGATGGCGACCAGGGACAGAATCCACAGCAGCAAAACAATCAGACGGTTTCGTAACACGAATGATACCTACTCTCTCGGAACTTTAACCTTACGGATGATTTCAGTCAGAACGGCATCCTCGCTGTCGCCGGCCATGCGGGCATCGGCGGTCAGGCTGATGCGGTGGTGCAGAACGTTCACGGCAACGGCCTTGATTTCGTCGGGACCGACATAGTCACGGCCGTTCATGTAAGCCTTGGCCTGCGCCGCGCGAAGAAGCGACAGGAGCGCTCTGGGGCTCGCGCCGGACTCGAGGCGGGCATCGTGTCTCGTCTGGTCGATGATGTCCTGCAGATACGAAAGCACGGCGTCGCTTACATGAAGCTTCTCGACGTCCTTCTTCATGGCAGGAAGCGCGGTCGGACGGAGCACGGTCTTCACGGAAGTCGGGTCGGTGCCGTCGAGGAACTGGCGCGCCATCAAAACTTCGGTCTCATTGTCCGGATAGCCGATTGAAAGCCGCATCATGAAACGGTCCAGCTGTGCCTCGGGCAGCGGATAGGTGCCGAGGAAACGGGCCGGGTTCTCGGTCGCGATGACCATGAACGGCTCGGGAAGCGGGCGGACAACGCCGTCGACCGTAACCTGACCTTCCGCCATCGCCTCAAGAAGGCTGGCCTGCGTCTTGGGCGAGGTACGGTTGATTTCGTCGGCCAGAAGAATCTGGTTCATGACGGTGCCTTCGCGGTAATCGAAGGTGCCGGTTTTCATGTTGTAAACGGTGGAACCGACCACATCCGACGGAAGCGTGTCAGGCGTGAACTGGATGCGCCCGAACTTCAGTCCGGTTGCTCCGGCAAGCACTCTTGCAAGCGTCGTTTTGCCGACGCCGGGCATGTCCTCAAGGAGCACATGGCCGCCCGCAAGAAGGCACACCAGAATATTGTCCGTAACGTCAGCTTTGCCGACGAAGACACGGTTAATCTCGTTTCTTAATTGATCTATCATAACATCCTCCCGAACGTTTTTAGTTCTTTGTTAAGTATACCACGTGAAAACGCGGCGGAACAATGGCGTAATTGATATAGGATTTGGGCATGACGTGGAAAATGTCACATTTTCCACGGAAGTCAGTGAATCAGACGGTTGCCGAGCCGGCAGAGCAGGTAAAGGCGCGGCCTTTGCGCTTTGAACGAGGAAATCAGGCTGTCTGCGCCCTGCTCCATTACGGGAACGACCGCGGCAGGGTCGGCATCGGCGCCGTACAGATAGCGCTCGTAAGCGGGAATCCAGTCGGAGGCTCCGGCGGGCAGTGCCGCGAGAAGCTTCGTGTGGAATTCGGCAAGCGTTTCGGATTCCTCCTGCGTATGGCCGAGATAGGAGAGAATTCTTGTGTTTCTCCGGTAGAGCACGCGGATTTTCTCGGCGGCCGGAAGCTTTTTGTAAAGGGCCTTCGTGATCAGCCGGTCCGAAAGAAGAACGGCGGCCGCAAACGCGAGGAGCGCTGCGAGGGCCAGCAACGTCACAACGAGAATCTGTCCGAACGGAATGCGCTTACGGCTTTCGGGCTGCGGCGCGGGCGTTAAGGACGGTGTCGGCTCGGCGGTCGGAACCACGTCATCTTCGTTCAAAGGCCAGTAGCTGTCGGCGGAGTAGCCGGGCGTCACGTCGAACGGAATCCAGCCGGCGTTCTCGAAATAAATCTCGCACCAGGCATGCGCCATGTCGCCGGTCACGGAAACGGTATTCTTGCCGTCAAGCGTCACGCTGAAGCCGTGCACGTAGCGCGCCGGAAGCCCTTCGGCTCTGGCGAGAAGCGTCATCGCGGTCGCGAAGTGTGTGCAGTAGCCTTCGCGCTTGGAAAGGAAATAATCGAGGAACGAGGCGGCATCCGTAACGCTGTCCGGGAACCGGCCGGGATCCTTCGTGTACGTAAAGCTGTTCAGTGCCTGTGCGATTCTTAATATCCGGTCGAAGTCGGTTTCGGCGCCGTCGGTCACCTGGTTAACCCATTCTTTCGTATATCGGTTTAGGGTGACGGCCTTTCCGTAATCGCGCTTCAATTGCTCGCGGTACTGCAGAAAATGCGAATACGACCGCGTGTAAGCGGACATGTCCGCGCGGAGCGAAAGCGCGTTCCAATCTGCTTCGGAAATCGGAGTGAGCCGGTTCATGAAGTCGGCGAACACGCTGTTTTTGAGGTTGACGCTGTAGCCGGAAACCTTGTAGCTGTTGTTCTCACCGCGCTTCTTGTCGTAGAGGAGATTCCGCCCGGTTTCCTTCACCGAAAGATCGCGAAGCGTCGAGCCCGTGACAAGCATCTTGTCGGGGGTGAACAGGTGTCTCGAGGAGAAGGTCCGGTACGTAACCTGAAGGTCAATCGGCCGCAGGTAATCGGTGAAGTTACTAAAACCCGAAAAGGCGCATCGTGTTTCCAGCGAATCGAATTCCGCTTCGAAGGCGGTTTTTACGGTGCTCTCCCATTTCATATCGGCGAATGTGTCGCAATACTGTCCGGCGAGGCGGACCGAAGGACTGTTTCCCGAAAGCGGGGTCAGGTACATGACGATGGTATCGTCGTCATCGATCTTGCTGCCCGAAAGGCGCGCGCCCTCGGAGAAGCCGGGAATGTAGGAGTCGAAATCATCCGCTCCGCCGCGCCCTGTCAGGGAGGTTGTGAGATTTTGAATGTGTCCCCACAAAGCCCGGAAGACCCGCCATTCATAAGGCTTTTCCCCGACCGGAAAGAGCAGGCAGAACAGAAGCCATAAGAAGACGAACGGGGCAACGAACGGGAGGTGGAGCGTATGGTCGGTGTGTCCGCTTTTCCGCCATAAAAGCTGTGTCTCGTCGGCGAAGAGAAGCATCAGAACCGAGAGAAATGTCATGACGCAAAGCTTTGTGATGTCGTAATCAAATACGACCGCGATGACGAGGCAGGCGATGACCGAAAGGGCAAGGGCGTATCGGGCAAGCCGGGACCGCTCGCAGAGAACGGCAGCCAGATGGGAGCCTGCGGCGATGGCGGGAATCAGCCAGATTTCCCTGTGCGAGAAGAAGTATTCCGCTCCGCCGGAAAGCGGTCCGAACAGTGCGGGAAGCCCCAAAAAGACGGCAATCGCACCCGCAAGGAGCAGCCGGTCACGACCCTTTAAGAACCGGAGAACGGCGAAAGCGACGCAGTAGAGCGCGGTATAAAGGCATATGCCGAAGCCGGCGTCCGGAATGCCGAGCTCATAGCGGAAGAACAGCACGAGGGCGTAGGAAAGCGGGAAGGAAATCACCCAGTCATAGAGGCAGCGGCCGTATCGTTTCATCACAGCACCTCCTCTATGCGCGCATCCGGCGAAACGCGGATAATCTCCGCGTGCGGAAGCTCGGGAATGGCAGCAGGGGCCTCGTCACCGGTTGTAACCAAGTAGATGATGACAGAGACGCCGCTTCCGGTCAGAAGGCGCACGAACTCTTCCGAATCGCCGGTAAAGCGGTTCAGAATCAAAAGCGCGGCGCGCCCGCTAAGAAGCCCTTCCTTACCGGGCAGGTCCTTAAAGAACAGGCTGTCCTCCTGACGCTTCAAAAAGGCAAGCTTACAAAGCTTCTGATAGTAAGCATCAAAGGACGCGTGGTCGTTGATATACGAAGAAACGGTACGGTCCGTCCGGTGAAACGCGCGGACCGGAATTCTCTGCGATAAGAAGAACATCGAAAGCGCCAGAGCAAGCTCAAGCATCCGGTTCTCAACGGGCAGATACGAAGCAATATCGTCCGAAGGACGGCACGTGCTGAGGAGAATGCTGACATTCTGCCGCTCCTCGCCGATCATCGGGCGCGTCATCAGCTTCTGTGTGCTTGCCGTTGCCTTCCAATGGATGTGCCGCGGGTCGTCGCCCGGGACATATTCGCGCGGGAACTGATCGAGAACGGATGTCCCGATTGGCTGCTCGCGGTTTAAGATGCGCGAGAGATTCAGCCCCTTAAGATCCGAAACAGAGAAGACATGCGGGTAGATCGTAACCTCAAGCGGCTCGGGGTTTTGATAATGCATCCGGAAGATCCGCAGAAAATCCGTAATCTCCACGGTCTTAATGCCGACCCGGTACGTCCCGCGGTACTTGCAGACGAGCTTCGTATCCTTTTTCACGCCCGTCTTCGGCAGAAGCTCGCACTCCTCGCCGTCCCGAAGGTCAAGCACCGTTGAAAAGTCGGAATAGAAGAACACCTTGACCGAGGCAAATGCAAAGAAATCTTCATCCTGCAGCGTAAAAAAGTACGGAATCGCCTGGTTGCTGACAAATGTCTTGCCGACCAGCTGCTGGTAGATCGAGAACCGCATCCGGACCGCCAACAGGTACCCGAGAGACATCAGCGGGACCGCCGTGACCATAATGAAGAAACCGTAGGTCACGGGACCTCCGGACAGGGAGATGCCGACGAGGGCGAGCACCCACAGAAGGCATAAAATGATACGGTTACGGTTCACCTCGGCTACCTGCTTTCTTCATTTCAAATGGCGGTTTGTTTCCCGTAATTATATCATAAAAAAGGAAAATGCGACAATGGAATATCCGTTGATTTTTCCCCGGGAGTCTTTCGGGAGTTGTATTTATCCGCCGCCGGAGAAAACCGGATTTTGATGTTGAATTCAGACAATTCTCTTTTTGGCTCCTTTGCTCCGGCTTTTGTTCAGGATGAACAAATCCGGAGACGCTTTTTGTGCACCATTTTTTGAGGGGCATCCGGTTGTTGTGCAATAGTTCTAATGCAAAAAAACGGAAAAATCCGGGAAGGGCTTCGAGGGTGACGAAAATGCTTCGGAAGGCCTTTTTTTGATTGACTTTTCGAAGTTCGGCGGCGTATGATGGCGCCACAAAAACGAAGGAGCGTGATCAAGGGTGAAAACATTGGCGATCATTTGTCAGAAAACTTCCTACCTGCAGCAGATTGGAGAGGCAATGCCGAGATATCTGCCGAGAGAATGGGTTGTCATGGGATTTTCCAACGAAGAAGAATTCGTAAAGGAAGCTCCGGTGAACGTTCTTCTCGCGATGACGGATGACCAGGCGGCATTTAAGGAACGGAACAAAAACCGTGCGGCCCGGATTCTGTTTCTGGTAGGCAGAAAAGAGGTTACGGAGGGCGAAGTCTTTATGTACCGCTCAGCCTCCGTAATCGCGGAGATTGTTATGCAGAAGCCTTCCGGGCCGCAGAGCCCGGAAGGAGGGGCAGGGGAACCGCTTCGAATCTACGGCTATGCAGCTGCAGAGGGAGGTTCGGGCTGCACGACGGAAGCATTCAAAAGAGCGGTAACTCTTTCGACAGAGGGAAAAACGGCGTTTTTAAGCTTGGACAGCGCGCCGGGAATCCGCGAATTTGCCGCGGACGGAACAGGGCTCAGTGAGCTGATTTATCTTCTGAAGGAGTATCGGGAGGAGTGGACTACTCATATGGGGCATTGCGCGCAAACCATCGGGAATGCGGTCGTATTTGCCGGAGTCGCAAGGCTCGGAGACGAGCGGGGCTTTAACAGTCCGGAGGCAAAGGATTTCATTACGGGGCTCCGGCAGGCGGGATTCCGCTTCCTGATCTTTGATTTCGGGAAGAAGGGCACGGACGAGCTTTTGGGACTTTGCGAGAGAATCTATTTCACGGAGGGGAAGAATGCCGAGAAACGGAACATTCTTCTGAACCAGTCCGAGGAAGGCGATTTCCGGGAGCGCGTCATGCCGTTAAGCGGTCTTGCCGAGGGAGGTCGGAATGGAATCCGGGCGTGAGGAGTTTCGGAATCTCTTCCGTGCCATGGTGTTAAGCCGGATTGACGGGTCTGTTGAGATGGACGATGAGGCGCTTCGGCTGATGATTGAGCAAACCATCCGGGACTATGTCCGGACGGAGCGCCGGCTCACTGTTTCCGAAAGGCGGCAGGCCAAAAAGGATGTTTTCGACTCGCTTCGGCGGCTCGATGTCATCCAGGATCTGATGGAGGACCCGGACGTGACCGAAATCATGGTGAACGGACCGGACAGGATCTTCTTCGAGCGGGACGGCGGGCTGTATGAAAGCGGGAGGCATTTTTACGACCGGAAAAGGCTTGAGGACGTCATCCAAAAGATTGCATCCGGTGTGAACCGGGTCATCAACGAAGCCAATCCGATTGTGGACGCGCGCCTTCAGGACGGCTCGCGCGTGAACGCGGTTCTGCCGCCTGTAAGCCTGAGCGAAGCGGTGCTGACCATTCGGAAATTCCCGCGGGACCGAATTACCATGGAGCGGCTCCTCGAACTTGGTTCCATAACGGAGGAAGCGGCGGAATATCTGAAGGTTCTCGTGCGGGCCGGCTACAACATCTTTGTAAGCGGGGGCACCGGCGTCGGGAAGACCACATTTCTCAATGTTCTGTCGGATTACATTCCGCCCACGGAGCGCGTGATTACAATCGAGGACTCTGCAGAGCTTCAGATTAAAAACATCCCGAACCTCGTGCGCCTGGAGATGAGAAATGCAAACGTGGAAGGCAATCACGCGGTAACCATCCGTGACCTGATCAAGACCTCCTTGCGAATGCGTCCCTCGAGAATCATCGTGGGAGAGGTGCGCGATGCGGCCTCCATTGATATGCTGCAATCGCTCAATACGGGACATAACGGAATGAGTACCGGACACGCGAATTCCCCGGCGGACATGCTTTCGCGACTGGAAACAATGGCGCTGCTCGGGGAGGAAATCCCGCTTCTGGCAATCCGAAAACAGATTGCCTCGGCCATTGATATCATCATTCAGCTCGGGCGGCTTCGCGACAGAACCAGACGTGTCACCGAGATTGTGGAAGTAGAGGCCTGCGTGAACGGCGAGATTGTTCTGAATCCCCTGTTTCGGTTTGAAGAAGAAGGGGAGGATGAGAACGGCCGTATCATCGGGACGCTTCGGCATCTCGGGAACCGACTGAAGCGGCGCGGCAAGCTGGCGGCCGCCGGGGAGGAACAGTGTTTGTCGTATATGTAAAAGTTTTTTTTCGAAATCTTCTTTTCGTCATGCTTTCCGGGTTTCTGTTCTTCCGAACGCCCTGGTGTGCTCTATGGCTTGGGCCCTATCTCTTGTACCGCCTGCACCGGGACCGGAAAGAAGCCGAAGAGAAGAGACGGAGGCTTTTAGCCTCCCAGTTCAGGGACGGCATGCAGTGTATGCTGTCGTCCCTGGAGGCGGGGTACAGCGTGCCGAACAGCGTGGACGCCGCGATTAAGGATCTGCGCGTGATGTTCGACGAACGCGCCCCGATTGTTGCCGCCTTTCGGCGGATGAGTCACAGGCTCCGAAACGGAGAGGACGCGGAAACCGTCATTCGCGATTTCGGAGAACGCAGCGGCGTGGAGGATATCCGAAACTTTTCCGTGGTATTTTCCATCGCAAACCGCTCTGGCGGGGACATCGTGCATGTCATTCGTTCCGTGAATGACATGCTCTATCAAAAACAGGAAGTGCTTCGGGAGATCCGAACCGTCCTTTTAGCCAAGCAGCTGGAGGTCACCATCATGCGGTGGATGCCGTTTCTGATTCTGGCATATTTCGGACTGTTCGCCCCGAGCTTTCTGGAACCTTTATATGCGGGAATAACCGGCCGGTTCATCATGCTGGTTATCTATACATTGTATCTGCTTCTGTGCCGTTATGCGGAGAAGATAGCGGATATCACCATGTAACAGGAAAGGAGGGATCGAAGAGTTCATGACCGTTGTTTTGATTTCGGCGTTTTTCGGGGCCGTTGCCGTCGGGCTTTTGGTCGCGGGATTTGTCAGGACATCCGGGGATGACCCGGACGGAAGAATCCTTCGCGAGGCGGGAAAAGGGTACCTTCGGGGCGGTTACATGCTCTATGTGATTCGACGCATGGTTCTTAAGAGGCTTCAGTTGGAGCAAAGAGAAGAACAGTTCTGCCGGGCGGTCAGGGTGAACGGGAATCCGAGACTCTGGCGGCTTAAGCGGGAATGCACGAACGGGATGCTTCTGTTCGGAATGCTGATTGCGCTCAGCGGACTGACTGCCGCAATGGCAGCATCGGGAGCCTATGCCGATTCGAAAATCGAAACCATTGAGCGGCCGAAAACCGGGACGGAAGTCTATCACCTTCGGGCGAGGCTCGGAGACGAGGATATCGAGATGGAGCTTCCGATCAAAGAGAGAACGCTGACAACGGACGAAGTGCGGGAAATCTGGCAGATGGCAAAGGAGACGCTTCCGACGCAGATGCTCGGGGACAATCCCGATGCGGACGATGTGGCGGAACGGCTGAACTTTGTCAAAAAGCTTCCGGGAACCAATATTGACCTTGTATGGATGTCTTCCGATTACAAGCTAATTGATTACGAGGGCAAGGTGCATCCGGAGGAAGCGGAGCCGGAGGGCAGCATTGTCACGGTTACGGTGCGGCTGAAGTACGGGGATATCACGGAGTTTTTGGATATTCCGGTCCGTGTCGTCAGGAGTCTCTCCGGAATTGATGAAAAGGAACAACTGGTTGAGGAACTTAAAAAGCTGGACAGCGACCGGGTCAACGACCGGGAATGGGAGCTGCCGACCGATATGGGGGAAACCCCGGTGGCATTTTACAGGAAAAAGGACAGAACTCCCTGGCTGTCTGCAAGTCTCTTTTTGTTGTTTGCCGTCGGACTGTTTGCAAAGTGGGTGTCCGAAGACAAGCGTCTGCGCGCAGAAAGAGAGGATCAGATGCTGCGGGACTATCCGGAGCTGGTCAGCAAGATAACACTTTTGATGCAGGCGGGCCTGACGCTTCGGCTGGCCTGGGACAGAATCACGGACGATTATCTGTCCTCGGGGCAGAGCGACGGACCGCGGTATGTCTATGAGGAAATGCGCAATGCGCGAAACAAACTAAATGCCGGTGTCCCGGAAGAGACGGCTTATGAGGAGTTCGGAAGGAACTGCGGAAACATCCGTTATCTGCGACTGTCTTCCGTGCTTGTTCAGAACCTGAAGAAGGGGACCGGCGGACTGATTCCCCTGCTCCGGAAGGAAGCGGCGGAGGCTTTTGCCGACCGGAAGGAGCGGGTGAAGCAGCGTGGGGAAGAGGCCGGAACGAGGCTTCTGCTGCCGATGGCGGGGATACTCGTTCTGATTCTGGCCATCATTATGATACCGGCATTTCTAAGTTTCTAAAACGCCGGGCGAAAGGAGTTACCATGAAAAGAATGTTACACAGAATAAAGGACACGTTTAAAGGGCTCATGGAGGACCAAAGCGGAATCGGCGTGGTGGAAATCATACTGATTCTCGTGATCGTCATCGGCCTTGTATTAATCTTTAAGAACGAGATCACATCGATTATCAACAGCGCCTTCGATTCCATCAAATCCGATTCCGGAGCAATCTTACGATGAAGAAACGGGTAAAGGCGTCCGTAACGGTCCTTTATTCCTTTGTGCTGTTTCTGATTATTTCTCTTGTGCTGGTGAGCGTGGAGTCCGCACGTCAACAGGCGTCGGTCTCCGTGCTCCAAGGCAATCTTTCTCTTGCACTTGATTCCCTGAGCGGGCAGTATTATGCCCCTTTATTTGATGAGTTCGGGATATACGGGCTTTACGGGCAGGACCTGGAGGAGTCGCTTCTCAATTATCTGAAGGGCTGCTCCGACCCGTCTTCGTGGGATTTGTCCTCAAAAGGAAGCACCGGGTTCGCATATGCCTGCACGGACATAACCGTTTCCGTAGAGGGGAAGTATGCGCTTCCGGAGGCCGACGGCGAGATGGCAAGACGCCAGATGGTGGAAGCCGGAGCGGTTTGCGGCGCGGAAGATTTGTTCGAGGAGATTCTCGAGGTTTTAGGAATCCTGAAGGAACAGGAAACCGGGCTGCAGCTTCTCGAGGAAAAGGCCGCCGTGGAAGAAAAGCTTTCCGCGATGGACATCCTGATTCTCAAGCTGATGACCGCTTTGGACGGAGTTCCGACCGGAAACACGGGACTGATTTGTGACAGTGACGGGAAATTCGAGCCGAAAATCCTGTTCGCAAAAAAGCTCATGACGGAAGATCCGAACAAACAGCTCGCCGGAATCGATTCTTTAGGGGTGTATCTCTGTATAGAGCCGAAATATGTGAATATCATCGGGCTTCTTGAAAAGGAGCGGGAATGGCGGCATCAGTTTGACAATCCCGAGGATGAAGATATTTTGCGGTATTTCAACCCGAACCACTCGGAGATTCTTCAGTATTACATCAAAGGGACGAAAACCAAAACGGAAGAGGCACTCAGCCTTGTGCAAAATATTCGGACCGTCCAAGAAGAAATCAAACCGATGCTGAACGAGTATCAGGAACTGATTGCCGAATACGGGGACTCGCTCGGGGATGAATGGAAGACAGCGCTGACCGACACGATTGCGACCATGAAGCAGTATGCCGGAGATGTGCCCGGATTCTACGATTTCTCCGCGATGGAGACGAGGCTTTCCGAAAACCTGGAAAAGCTCGGCAAGGCCGCCGATGCAATTGAAGTATATGCGGCAAATGAGGACCCCGATAACTGGGAACAGCGGCTTACGGAGGTTGAAGAAGCATTTGACGGCTACACGCTTGAGGGGCTGAGCCTTCGTTACCAGGGAATGCGCCGTATTAAATCCGGCAAGGAATCGTTTTTCGATGCCGTAAGGAATCTGTTTGTTTCCGGTCTGACCTCCGGGATTCTGAATCAGTCCGAACTTTCGGACAGGAAGCTGAAAGGGAAGAATCTTCCGTCGCAAACGGTTTACGCGGATGCGTTTGATATTTTTAAACTGTCCGAGTCGGAGGTGACATCGGATTCCGGAACGGCTTCTCTTTGGAAGATCATTCGCGGGCTGAAGCTGTCACAGGTTTCCGCTTTTCTTCGGCAGTCGCTTGAGAATCTTTCCGAAAAGGCACTGCTTGTTTCCTATGTGAGAGGGAATTTCTCTTCCTACGGGGAGCCGGCGGAACAAAGCGTGCTTGGTTACCAGACAGAATACATCCTGTTCGGAAAGAACAGCGATGCGGACAACGTCAGGCGGGCGGCCCTGAGCATTCTCGGGGTGCGCCTGTTGATGAATCTGGTGCATACCCTGACGGATACGGCCAAACGGACGAAAGCGCTTGCCACTGCGACGGAAATATTCGGCGCGGAGCTGCCGTTTCTGATTACGACCTGCCAGTATGTGATTCTGGTCGCCTGGGCGCTTCAGAATGCGAAGCTGGAAGCGGCGGAAATCATGCTCGGGAAGAAGGTTCCGTTTTTGGTGACGACGGCATCTTTTCAGGTCGGGTACGCGGAAATCTGTCTGATGGACAAAACGCTTCGGTTTCAAAAAGCCGAGGCCTATGAGGATGCCGACGGGGTTGCCCCGAAGTATGACGGATACCTGCTTTTGTTCCTGCTTCTTTCATGGGAGCAGAATATCGTATACCGGTCGATGGATTTGATGCAGGAGCATATCAGGACCTATTATGATCCGTCTTTTTTGATGGGGGACTGTTACGGAGGAGTTTCCGTCACCGTGCGTGCTTATCTTCCGTCGAAGTATTCTGCTGTTACGGTCCCGATGGCTGAGGGCGGCGATGGTCGTACCATGGAAGTCTTCGGAACTTTCTTATATTAGTTTTTCTCCCAATTGCGTAATCCCGAAGGACTGCCCCGGCTGTCGCGTATCTCAGGGCGGGGCGGAACCTGCGGGATGGAGGAAGTCTGCGACAACCGCTTCGGTTCGGGACATTTCAAAAACTCTCTCCGGGACTGATCCGGAGCGGTTATCGGAGGTGATTACATGCGAAAGAAAGGCTCAATGACAGTGGAAGCGGCATTTGTCGTGCCGCTGTCCTTTTTCGCAGTGCTTGTCTTCCTGAATCTGTTCCTGTTTTTAGAGGTGCAGATGCGGATTCAGACGGAGCTTGCGGACATGAGCCGGGAGCTGATGTCAGTCGGGACAGTTCTTGCGGGGACAGAGAGCGAATCCGAAGATGAGACAGGGGTGTTAAATGCCGCCTCGATTCTTCAAAGTCTCGGCGCGGAAGGATATCTGCGCTTTCGGATGGACGAGAAGACAGGCGGATCCGCGTGGCTTTCGCATATCAAAAAGGGTGCATCGGGTTTCTCGTTTGCCGGATCCTCGTTGTACGGAGAAGGTGCGGAAATCCGGATTCGCGTCAGTTATTCCTATGTTTTTGATGACGGTCTTTTCGGAGTCGGTGCCATTCCTGTGACGCAGCAGGTAGTCGCGAGAGGTTTCTCAGGTGTCAGCCGAACAAAGGACGGGGACGACGGAGACGATGAAGAAGAGGAAAAGAACATCGTTTTCGTTGCGGAGAGCGGAACCGTGTATCACAGAAAAAGTGATTGCACCTACTTAAAGCCCAGAATCGAGCGGATTTCCCCTGATGAGGTGTCCGGAAGAAGAAATGCTTCCGGCGCAAAGTATTATGCCTGCGAGGTGTGCGGGTCTCAGAATGCCGGGGCGTCCGTATACATAACCCCTTACGGAACACGGTATCATACGACAATCTCCTGCAGGGAACTGCTCCGAACATATACGGAGATGACTGAAGAAGAGGCGATTGCCAAGGGCCTGCGGGCATGCAGCAAGTGCGGAGGGGCGGAATGAAAAGTCTCGGAATTATGTATTGGTACATGCTTGCTGTGACAATCGCGGGAAGCATAACGGACATTCGTAAAAGGAGCGTCCATGTAGCATTTTTCGCGGCCGTGGCAGCAGGGATTGCCGCGCTTATGTTTTGGGATCGGAGCATCCCGGCGGAAGCCCGACTGTTCGGGATTCTGACAGGACTGCTGTTTCTCGGACTTAGTTTTATCACGAAGGAGGCTGTCGGGAAGGGTGATGCAGTCATGATTATGCTGACCGGTGCGGCACTTGGATTCTCCGCGACGGCGGCGGTTCTGTGCATCGGTTTTCTGCTGCTTTCCCTGATATCTTTAGTTTTGGTTGTTGTGAAGAAGTACGGCAGGAAGGAACGGATTCCGTTCTTTCCGTTTCTGGCAGCAGGCGAGCTGGTGCTGGCTGTCCTTGTTCTTCTTCCGTAAAGGAGGTTCATGTGAATTGTGATAACAGAAGACTGTCCTGTTCCTATACGGTAGAGGCATCTTTTCTGGTGCCTCTTTGCACCTTGATTATTCTGTTTTTGATTACCCAAACACTGTTTTATCGGGACATTGTGACGGCGGAACGGGTGGCGGCTTCGGCGGCAGAACAGGGCATACAGTATATCGGTGACTGCGCCTCCGTGCAGTCTGCCGGCGTGGATTATGCGAGATTTTACGATAACGGGCTTATCAGACGGTTTTCCAATGACGGGACAGCGAAGGATGAGAAAACCATTGCGGACCTTGCATCGCGGCTTCTTGAGGGAAGACTTTGGTTCGCAAACGGAAGAGGGGTGACTGCCGAAGCAAAAGACGGGAAGGTCACTGTTCGGATGACGGTGGAGCCGGACGACAGGATCAAGGCGGTATTCTTCGGATTCGGCATCAAACTGTTTCGAAGAGAAGTTTCGGTTACCAGAGAGCGAAAGAACCTGCCGGTCACCAACCGGATTACGACGGCGGCGTGGTCATCCGGCAAGAAAGTAAAGGGCTTGTCCGAAGTGCTCACGAAAACGGAGGAGTTATTTGGAAAACTAACGGGCGCAAAACAGTAAGGCGCGGAAAGGAGATAGACATGCAGGAAATCACGGAGCTTCGCTCCATGGAGGAGCAATACCTGGTTCTTGACGATGTTCCCGCGGAAGAATCCTTTGAGGAGGAGATGCTTTTATATAATTCCGTTCCGGGACTTCTGACGATGGAAAGCGGGCGGCTTAACGGGAAAAAGTATCATCGGTACCGGATAGAAGGCATGAAAAGCCTGGCCGCTTTCATGCAGGGGCGGCAGCTTTCGGGAGAAGAATTTGAATCCCTGTTTTCCCGCATCTTTGCCGTAATCCGCGGCGCCAGGGAATACCTTCTTCGGGAAGACGGGTTTATGGTTTCTCCGGAAACCATTTACATAAAGGAGAAGACACAGGAGGTGTATCTGTGCTATTATCCGGAATACCATTGCCCTTTAATAGAGCAGATGCGGGCCCTGTCCACCTGGCTGCTTTCTTTCCTCGATGCAGAGGACGAGAAGGCGGTTTATAACGGCTACGCATTTCATGTTCTGTGTCACGGCGACGGATGCACCTTCCGGTCTATCTCAAGAATATTGGAGGAGCAGCCGGCAATCCCGGAGGTTTCCACCTGGAGTGAGGAAGCAGAGGAGGAACCGAAGCCGAAACGGTTTGCCTTTTTGCGCCGCGGCATCCTGTTTCTTTGGAGCATGGCCTTTCTGGTCTCCGTCGGAGCACTGCTATATTTCGTAATGCGTTGATTCTCCCCTGAAAATGTGATATCATAAAACCCTGAGCGTAATATGATTTTTTACGGGCGAGAAACGGGTATGGACGAAAAGATGCAGAAAGAATCGATGCAGGCAAGAATGAGCCGGCTCCTTTTGGGAAAGGGATATTCCGAGGTGAATCTCCACTCCGAAAACGAGGCGCTTTTTTATCTTGCAAACGGGACGGCGGTTTCGCTTGTCTGGCTGATCGGGGATGCTGCGCTTTCGGCGATGAGCCGCGAAACATATTTGAACCACTACGAAAAGATCCGGTCAGATTTTTCAAAGCACCATTTTGATCCCATCCATTCGATTACACTGTTTTTTACATCGGATACGAATAAAGCGAAGGAAATCGGAGAGGACACTCCTTTCTGGATTACGGACGAAAGCTACGGACGGCTGATTGTCTATGAGAACCAGCCGGAGGATTTTGACGGGCTGCGCCGCGTTTTGGAGCAGAACCTGCATTTCGGCGGGGATGTCCGCAATGAGTACGGAAGGCAGGCGGAAAGCGTTCCGGCCGGTGTGAATCGCGCCCCGGCAAGGATTCCGAAGGCCTCGGCGCCCGCGTTGATTGATAAGGGCACGCCGGTTATTACGCTCATTCTGGTGGCAATCAACCTGATCATCTTTTTGTGGCAGGGACACAACGACAGCCTGGTTCCGAAGGGAGCCGTCAGCTGGACGGATATCTTTCATGGGCACCAGTATTACCGGCTTGTGACCGGCATGTTCCTGCACGGCAGCACGGAGCATATCGTCAACAACATGCTTGCCCTGTTCCTGATCGGAATGGAGCTTGAAAAGCAGATCGGACACCGCCGGTTCCTGTTCACGTATTTCCTGACCGGAATCGCGGCCTCCTGCGCATCGTGCGTCTACCATATGATCGGCAATGAGGCTGCGTACAGCATCGGTGCTTCGGGGGCGGTGTACGGAATCACGGGGACCTTGCTTGTTCTGATGTTAATAAACCGTGACCGCGAAGACAATTCGATGTTTATCCGTCTCGGGGTATTTGCCCTGTATATGTTCTATACGATTGTACGGTCCGACGGAACGATTGACCACGCCGCCCATGTCGGCGGATTTGTCGCGGGCTCGATCATCGGGGCTCTGATTTGCGTCCTGATTAAGAGAAAGGCGCGGAAACGTCTTCTGAAGTACCGAAACGGGAAGAACTGACGGCACGCGGATTGCCGGAAGGGTTGAGAGAATCATACGCAGGAGGGAACGGCATTGTTTCGGATGTGGTGCATGCTGTGGAAGGAAGGGCATCTGTTAAAGGACATGACGCTTTCGGACGCCGAGCCGGTCAACCGGACGACCAAGGTGTTTCGCGCCCTTGAGGAGGTGTGCCGCGAGTGGGATCTGGCAAAGCCCATATGGCTTCAGAGCAACATTAAGGACTTCAAACAGCATTCAAAGACGAGATTTCGCCACGATTCGTTCGCGGAGCAGATAGATTTCGATTATCTGGAGATTCAGATCATCGAGGAAGATTAGAACGGGAGCACGTAATGGTCAGAAGAATTGATTTGATGGCATTGAATTTTTACAAGAAGGAACCCCTGACGGGCAGCCTTTCGGGGATGCGGTACCGCATTTCCATGACCGGCGAAGGAGAGACGGCCGAGCTTACGGTTGTGCTTTATCCGGACAAGGTTTGCTTTGAAAAGACCGACGAATCGAAGAAGCAGTATTATTCGTTCCCGTTTTCCGACGAGGGACTGAAACAGATTACGGAGTTTCTGAACAAGAAGGCTGAGACCTTCCCGGAGGAGTGAGCATGGCGGTACGTCGCAAAAGAAAACAGGGCATTAATCCCGTAATACTGTATGCCGTGCTGGCAGTCTGCGTTGTGCTCGGAATCATCAGCATCATCAAGATGACGAAGAAAGAACCCTCAGACGGAGGAAAGCAGCCGACGGGCGTTACGCAGCAGGCCACGAAGACGCCGGACAAGCCGACGGGACCGGAGACAACACCGGACCCGACAGAGGAAATCACGCCGACACCGACGGAAGTCGCGGATATGAGCTACGATATCACGCTTTGCTTTTGCGGTGACATCAATTTTGAGGACGGCGGCATCCCGATGACCAAGCTGGAATCGGTCGGCGGGGACCTGACAAAGTGCATCTCGCCCGAGCTTCTTGCAAAGATGAGAGCGGCCGATATCACAGTCATCAATAACGAGTTTACTTATACGACGCGCGGAACGGCGACAGCCGGCAAGGCATGGACGTTCCGGGCCAATCCGTCGAGGGTTTCCCTCCTTCACGAGATGGGCGTCGACATAGCCATTCTTGCCAACAACCACGCATACGATTACGGCGAAGTGTCCCTTACCGACACGATGGAAACGCTGAAGAACGCAGGCATTGACTACGTCGGAGCCGGTTACAACCTGGCGGAGGCGAAGACCCCGGTTTACAAGACCGTACAGGGGAAGACGATCGCATTTGTCGCGGCAAGCCGCGCCGAGAAAAATATCATGACGCCCATGGCAACGGACACGAAGCCGGGCATCCTTCGCTGCTATCGGATCGGCGATGACCCGAAGATCAAGACCGACGAGGAAGCGGTATTCGTGGAGGCCATCCGCGAAGCGAGGCAGCACGCGGATTTCGTTATCGCCATCGTGCACTGGGGCGCGGATTACCAGGAGAAGATTGAGCAGGTGCAGATTGATTCCGCAAAGGTTTATCTGGACGCGGGCGCGGACGCCATCATCGGCGGCCATTCGCACAAGCCCGACCCCATCGATTTCTATAAAGGGAAGCCGATTGTTTACGGCTACAGCAATTTCTGGTTTAACGACAAGGATCTCGGTTCCATGCTGATTGAACTGAAGATTCACGGCGATGATGCCACCGGCGAGCAGCACATTGATTTGTACTATACGCCGGCCAGACAGAAGAATGTCACGACGACGATTCTTCTCGGTGCAGACCGCGAGAAGGAAGTTGCAAACATGCTGAAGATTTCCGGCAATAAAATAAAAATAGCCGAGGACGGCCTTGTGACCCCGGCGGAATAAAAAACCTGATTAAGCAGTTCCCTGCTCAATCAGGCCTGAATAACCGACGCTTGCGCGCCTACTCCCATTGGCTCATGTAGAGCCGGTAGTAGGCGCCTTTTTGTGCCATTAATTCCTCGTGCGTGCCCTGCTCGGCAATGTTGCCGCCGCCGATGACAAGGATGCGGTCGGCGTTTCTGATCGTGGAAAGGCGGTGCGCAATCACGAAGCAGGTCTTGTCCTTCATGAGTGTCCGCATGGCAGCCTGAATCTGACGCTCCGTCCGCGTGTCGACGTTGGAGGTCGCCTCGTCGAGGATCAGCATCTTCGCATCGTAAAGCATGGCGCGCGCGATCGTAAGAAGCTGCTTCTGCCCCTTGGAAATGTTGCCGCCGTCCTCGGTGATGACGGTGTCATAGCCGTTCGAGAGGCACATGATGTATTTGTGGATATGGGCGGCCTTGGCCGCAGCAACAACCTCTTCCGCGGTGGCGTCGCTCCGCCCGTACGCGATGTTATCGTACACGGTTCCGTGGAACACCCACGTGTCCTGAAGCACCATCGCATAAGCCTTCCGAAGCGAGCGCATCGTATAGTTGCGGTGCTCCTGCCCGTCGACGTGAATCTCGCCGCTCACGGGATCGTAAAACCGCATCAGAAGGTTGATGATGGTCGTCTTGCCGGCGCCGGTCGGCCCGACGATGGCGATGAGTTTTCCGGCGTCGGCCTTCAGATTTACCCCGTTGAGAATCGTCTTTTCAGGAACATAGGAAAATGTGACATCCTTCAGTTCCACATTACCGGTCACGTCGGTAAGTTCCGTTGCATCAAGAAGGTCCGCGGTCTCTTCGGGCTCATTTAAAAGCCGGAAGACACGCTCCGCCGCGGCAAGCGCGGACAGGATTTCGTTCGAAATATTGGCGACCTCGTTAATCGGGCCGGAGAACTTTCTCGTATACAGAATGAACGACGCAATCTGGCCGATGTCCATCATCTGTTTCATGTAGAAGACGGAGCCGGCAGTTGCCGAAAGCGCAAGTGACACATTGGTGAAGAAGCCGACGGTCGGACCGATCTTGGCGGCCTGGTAATCGGCATTGTAAAAGGCATCCGACGCGCCGTCGTTGTAAACGGCAAAGTCAAGGTCGGACTGCGCCTCATGCGCATACGCCTGGATGGTTTTCTGCCCTGCGAACATCTCCTCGGAGAAGCCGTTCATCGAGCCGTACATGGCGGAACGCTTGGACATCAGCGGCCGCGTCTTGCGCATCATATAGCGCGTGTACATGATATAAAACGGAATCATGAGCACAACGACAAGCACAAGCGGCGCATAGACGCGCAGCATGAAGATGAACGCGCCGACGACGGTGATGATCGAGGAAAGAATCTGCGTGATATCCGTCGAAAGCGAGTTGCTGATGACGTCAATATCGTAGGATACGCGGCTGATGATATCGCCGGTCTGGTGGGTATCGAAATAGCCGACCGGAAGGCGCATCAGCTTGTCCATCACGTCGGAGCGGAGCTTGCGTCCGACGGAGCGGCCGATGTTCATCATCAGAAACGACAGCAGGTAGGTCACAACGGACGAGAAGACGTAAAGCACGAGCATCATGATTGCAAGGCGGTAAACCTTGTCGAAATCAACGCCGGGGTTCTTGTCGTCGCCCATCGCCGAAATGGCGGAGCCTGCAAGCTTCGGGCCGAGAAGCGAGCAGATGTTGGCGGAAACGGAAAGCAAAACGCCGAAGAACAGACCGACCCTGTACCGTCCGAGATAGCCGAGCAGGCGGATAAGCGTGCCCTTCGCGTCCTTCGGTTTTTCAGTCTTACTGCTAAGCGGAGGCATTCTCTTCACCTCCCATCTGCGACTGATAGATGTCGCGGTAAATCTCACACGACTCCATCAGCTCTTCGTGCGTTCCGTAGCCGACAATCTCGCCGGCCTCCATGACCAGAATGTGCGTCATGTTCCGGACGGAACTGATTCGCTGCGCGATCGTAATGCCGGTCACATCGCCGTGATGCTCACGGATGGCCTTACGGAGCGCTGCGTCTGTCTTATAGTCGAGGGCGCTTGATGCGTCATCAAGAATCAGAATCTCAGGATTTCCGGCAAGCGCGCGGGCGATGACAAGACGCTGCTTCTCGCCGCCGCTTAAGTTGGCGCCGGCCTTCGCGGCCTTATAGGAAAGCCCCTCCTCCCGCGAGTCGACAAAGGAGAGGATGTTGGCATCCGCAAGAGAATCGCGCACGGTCTGGTCGGAAATGTCCCGTCCGAACGTCACATTTTCCCGAATCGTGTCCGCAAAGACGGTATCGTTCTGGAACACAACGCCAATCCGCCGCCGAAGTTCAATCGGGTCGTAGGAGCGCACATCGCGCCCGTCGACCAGAATCCGGCCCTCGGTCACGTCGTAAAAGCGCATCAGAAGATTAACAAGCGTCGTCTTTCCGCATCCGGTCGAGCCGATGATGCCGAGCGATTCGCCCCTGTTGATGGAAAATGTGATGTCTGACACCGCATGCCCGCGGTCGTTGGACTCCGCCGTCTCCACAAGGTGCGGGTAGGAAAAGCTGACGTGCTCGAAGCGGATGAACGGCTCGGGATCCTCCGTCGGCAGGTCGGTAAGCACCTCCGGGCGGATTTCCGCGAGGTCAAGCACCGAACCGATACGGTTCGCGGAAGCGCCGGCCTTCGTGTACATGATGAAGATTCGGTTGATGCCGAGCACCGCGCCGAGAATCAGGTTGAAATAAACGAGGAACGTGATGATGACACCGGCCTTGATGCCGCCCTCGTTCACGCGGTGCGCGCCGTAGAGGATGACAAATACGAGGCCGACGTTCAGAAACAGGTTCATCAGCGGGTTGGGCAGCGCCATCGTCGCGCCGGCCTTGAAATCCGAGCGGGCGAGCTCGTTGTTGACCTTGTCGTAACGGGCCTTCTCATACTCTTCACGGGAGAGTGCCTTTACGACGCGGATGCCTGTGATATTTTCCCGAAGAATGCGCGTCAGGCGGTCGACGTTCTCCTGAACGGTGTTATAAAGCGGAACGCCGTGGCGCGAGACGAAAAGCACGATGCCTGCCATCAGCGGTACCATAAGAAGGAGTACCATGGACAGCTTCATGTCAAGAAGCATCGCCATGATGACGCCGCCGGTCAGAAGGATCGGTGCGCGGATGCCCATTCGCTGGATCATACCGATGAAGTTTTGTACGTTGTAGCTGTCCGCAGTCATGCGGGAGATCAGGGACGGAAGGGTGACGCTGTCAAACTGCGCGCCGGTAAGCCTTGTCGTAACCGCGAACAGGTCGCGGCGAAGGTCGTTCGTGCAGTCTCTGGCGATTCTGGATGCCCACTGGTTGGCGTAGATGTTGAGCTGGCGGACGAGGATGGCGCAGAAAACCATGAAGGCACCGAATAACAGGACCTTTTTCATGCTTTCTGTCGGGACGATTTCGTCCACCATGTATTCTAAGAGAAAGGGAATCAGCAGCTCGCCCATGGAGCCGAGAAATTTGACGGAAACGCCCCAGGTGATCTTCCACCGGTACGGTTTCATATAGCGGAGTATGGTTTTCATGAAGCCCTCTTTTTGGTTACGCACCCCCGGCCGGGGGTCTTCATTTTTCAAAACCGGAACGATTGTACCGGTTCTGTCGGCGCGCTTTTCGGAAATCGACGGATTTTTTTCCAATTTCCGCGCCGGATTACATACAGAATACCATTTTCCCCGTAAAAACTTCAATGGTTTTATTTGTACTTTATTGACGAAACGAAGAACGCGTGATATTATTTTCCTTATAAGAACGATATAATGAGAGAGTTATCAGCATGTCATACCCCAGAAGAAAGCTTGACATGGATCTTCTTATACTGGAGAAGGCTTCATGTGACCGTATGACGGCGGTTCAGAAAGAGAAAGACCCGACATGGGATTTTAATCGTTTTGAGGCTTTGCACTATGGTTCGTTAGACGGACCGATTGAGCCGAAATACGATTCATATACGGTTCTCTCCGATGCGGAGGAGGAGCTCAATAAGCTGGACGCGGAGCGTCCGTTCCTGCTTCCTTTGGAGAGGGGAACCCATTATGTATGGGAACTGTTTTCGGAGCTTCCGCGAGTCGGAAGCAGCAAGTCCACCAGACAGTTCTGGAACCGTCTGTCGAGAGCAATGTCCGACCTTCCGCTTCCGATGGAAGAGGACGCATTTATCGATGCATTCACGCAGGCATCGCTGCCGCTTTTAAGCGGAGCGACCGATATGGGAGACCGTTTTTATCTGTCCGAACTGGATTACGGCGGATGGAGCGGCGGAATCGTTTCAAAGGATTTCCTGATTGACGGACTCGAGATGCTTGTGAAGAAGCTGAGCGGCCCGCTGTGCGAGCGCTACGGCGGAAAGAAGAAACGCAAAGATATCTTAGAGGATGATTTAGAGGAATACGCAGAAGAGACTGCGGAAGAGAGCTCGGAAGAGAGCGCCGGAGAGGACTCTGAAAAGAACCCGGAGGAGAACTCCGAAGAGAACACGGAAGCAGGCTCACAGGAAGACTCACAGCAAGACCCGGAGGACGGGGAGTTTAAGCAAAAGGAGGATATAAAGGAAGATGTATCCGAACAAAAAGACAGAACAGACTTGTAAACTGGTGGCGCTCGGCGGAATTCTTTTGTTGATTCTTGCAGGAGCAGCCATGATCGGCGCCTTTGGAGCCAAGGGAAGCGCAGCTTATCCGAAGTTCAGAGCTTTGGGTTATGCCGCTTTGGCTGCTGCCGGTATTACGTATATCGTAATCGGGCGTTACGGCATCCGTGAACAGCTGCGGAAATACCTGATGATTGCGTGCGGTTGCACGGCCGGTTTCTTCCTTACCCAGATCATCAGCGGTATCGTCCTTTTCATGAAGAGCGGTAACACGATGGATGCACTCAGCATCGGCGTGAACATTTTCTTCGCCATTCTCGGTGCTTTCTACTGTGTATATTTCATTTTCGATCTTCGTAAGAATTATTTCAACATGCGGTACGATCAGATGGTATTTGCCATTCTCGCCGGCCTCGGCGTTGTGGCAGCTGCACTGCTGTTCCTGTATTCCGCAAAGTCTCCTTATGAGTTGAAGATTCTGGAGAAAGGTACCGGTGCAGGTGCACGTCTGATTACGTTCATCCTTCCCGCTGCCATGCTTTGGTTCTGCGACCGTCTGACCGAGCCCTTCACCGATAACGAAGTTGCTCAGGTTCGTGTAGCTGAGAGACAGGCCATCCGTATTGCAGAAGCACAGAAGATGACCGAGCATTACAACAAGGTTGAGGCTCAGAAGGCTGCTAACCGCAGAAGAAGAGAGGAAGAGCTTGTTGCGAAAGAAGAAGAAGCTAAGCGTAAGCTTGAAGAAGAGAAGCAGGAGCGTATCGCAGCCGAGAAGAGAGCTGCCGAGCTTGAAGTTCTGAAGGCGAAAGAGAAGGCCGAAGAAGAGGCCAGAAGAGCCGAAGAAGAAGCCAAGAGAGCTGCAGAAGAAGAAATCCGCAGACAGGAAGAGATTCAGCGTCAGCTCGAAGAAGCCCAGAAGGCTGCCGAAGAGGCACAGAGAAGAGCAGAAGAGGAAGCCAGAAGAGCTGCCGAAGCTGCCGAGGAAGCCCGCCGGAAGGCCGAGGAAGAAGTCAGAAAGGCTCAGGAAGCTCAGGAAGAAGCTCGCCGCAGAGCTGCACAGCTTAAGGAAAGCGCGATTCGTAAAGCTGAGGCTGCTAAGGCCGAAGCCGCTAAAAAGGAAGAAGAGATTCGTAAGAAGGCTGCTATCGAGGCTGAGCGTAAGGCTGAGCAGGAGAAGTTCGACGAAGAAGAGAAGGCCAGAAACGAAGAGCTTGAGCGTAAGAAGGCCGAACTCGAAGCCCGCCGCAGAGAGAAGGAAGCACAGCGTCGTCTCGAAGCCGAGCAGCGTCGTCTGGAGGAAGAGGCTCTTGCAGCCATGACTCCCGAAGAGCGTCGTATTTACGAAGAAGAGAAAGCCCTCATGGAGCAGGAAGAAGCATTGCGTAAGGCCGATGAAGAGGCCAGAGCAGAGGCTCTCCGCGAAGTGGAAGCTTACCGCAGAGCGGAAGAAGAGCTTCGTAAGTCCGCCGAAGAGGAAACCAAGAAGAAGATTGAGACCCTGCAGATGGCATTGTCCGCAGGCCTGATCACGAAGGAAGAGTTCGAAGCCAGAAAGGCTAAGATTCTCGGACAGTGAATTAAGTAAAGATTACCGAGCCCCCGGCGCAGAAATGCGCCGGGGGCTTTTTATGTTCAGGGTATTGACAAACGTTCCAAACCATGCTACATTAAGTGTACTAATACAAGTAGTACACCTTGAACGAAAGGGGGAGGGAATTCGATGATTAACATCGACAAACAAAGCAGGACACCGGTGTATGAGCAGCTGGTGGATGCCTTTGAGAAGGAAATCATTCTCGGGATCCGACAGCCGGACAGCATCATACCGTCGGTCCGCGCGCTGTCCGTGGAATTGGGAATCAATCCGAACACGGTGCAGAAAGCGTATCTCGAGTTGGAGCGGCGGAACATTACCTATTCCGTTCCCGGTGTCGGCAGGTTTGTTTCCGCGGAGGGGGCCGCAATTTTGAAGAAAGACCTTTCCGAAGCGGAGGCACTGTTACAAAAAGGTGTGGAATACATGAGGCGTGCGGAGGTTCCGCTTTCGGAGGTCATCCGCAGAGTACAGGAATTATACGAGAAAAATAACGGGATTACGGAGGAGTAAAAACAATGATTCAGGTTTCTAACATTTCGAAATCTTTCGAAGATACAAAAGCAATCGGCGGGCTTTCCTGCGAGATTCCGGACGGACGCGTATACGGTCTGGTCGGAAGCAACGGCGCCGGGAAGAGCACGCTCCTTCGGATTATCGCGGGAATTTATGAGCCGGACGAGGGAACGGTCACATTTGACAACGAGCCCGTTTTCGATAATCCGAAGGTAAAGGAACAGTTTGTCTATGTTTCGGACGATTTGTACTTCCTCCCGGGCGCAAGCATGAACCGCATGGCCAAGTTCTACCAGCTCTATTACCCGAACTTCAGCATGGAACGGTACGAGAAGCTGGCGAAGGAATTCAAATTAAACCCGAAGAAGGCTCTTTCCGGTTTCAGTAAGGGCATGCGCCGGCAGGCGGCGACAATCCTTGCGGTTTCCTGTATGCCGAAGTATTACTTCTTCGACGAGACGTTTGACGGCCTCGACCAGATTATGCGTGATGCCGTGAAAAAGCTCATCTATGAGGACATTTGCGAGCGAAACGTGACAGCGGTCCTGACGAGCCATTCGCTCCGCGAGCTTGAGAACTTCTGCGACGAATTGGCGCTTCTTCACGAGGGGCGGATCATCTTCTCGCATGACGTGGATGACATCAAAACATCCGCCGGAAAAGTTCAGGCGGCCTTTAAGGAAGCGATGACGAAGGAAGAATTCGAGAAGCGCTTCGAAACGAAATGCCTCTCCTTTAAGGAAGAAGGCAAGGTCATCCGCGCCATCGTGCAGGACGGCGTAGCGGAGTTGGAGGAAAGAATCCGTTCGGCAGAGCCGGTTCTTCTCGAGGTACTTCCGCTGAATCTTGAGGAAATCTTCACCTATGAGATGGAGGCGCTCGGCTATTCGTTTGATACGGAAAGTGAGGGGGATGAGCATGAAAATGCCGTTTAAAAAAACGATTTACCGCGATGTCTTGGAAAGAACGCGCGTGCTTCGAATCGGTTTCTTTCTGTTCTCCGCGGTGCTGACGTTTTATGCGTACAAAAACGGATGCGCAGAAAGTACGAGGGTCTCTGCCCGTGTTTCGGTTTGGCCGATTGTCCTTTTGGTAATCACATTTGCCTTCTTTCAGGAAATCCGTATTCACGCCTTTCACAGAAAGAAGAAGTGGGAGTGGTTCCAAACGGTTCCCTTCAGCAAGGCGGAATGGTACTGGACATCAAGACTTGCCGAGATAACAAATCTGGCCGTTATGATTCTTGTCATGAGCCTAGAGGAATGCTTCGCCTGCATCATGATGGTGAAGAAGCACGGCTTTCCACAGACAGGCATGCCGTTTGTTCGACAGGCGTTCTATGCCTTTGCTGCAGGGCTTTTGTTCATGGGGCTTCTCAGCGTGATGCGTGAGCTGACGCACTCTACGGCGTCGTTCATCGGCCTTCTTTTGATAACGCTTCTGACGGGATATCTCTCCCTCGAGATGCTTGAAGTCTTTACGGAGGAGTTCACGAACGGATTCGGGAACCTTCCGGTTTACTGGCCTACACGTTTCTGTCTGACCGAGAGGGCTTTTATGAAATTTGATTTGGAGACGCTTGACGACATTGCCATCGTATACGATACGCTTGCCATCGTCATCGCAATCCTGGTCGCATGCGGGCTGACATATCTCGGAAGCCGGTTCGCGAAATCGTCCCGCAGTGAATTCATCGGAGCGGAGAGCCGGAACAAAAAGCTGTTCATGGTATTTGTCTCAACCAGTCTGGTTTTGGCGTTCCATATCTTTACGCTGGTAGTTACCGACTCCGGGTTCTCGGGAAATGTTCTTCTGTTCCTGTTACTATTTGCCCTGATTATCTATCTGTTTTGCAGGCTCCTTAAGGAGAAAAGCCTTGTCCGAATCGGCAAATGCTTTTTGGTTGCGGCAGTGTTCTTTGCTATGCTGCTGGGAGTGTCCGGACTCACGGCGCTTGCCGGCAGACACCTTCCGAAGAAGGAAAATGTGATCGCGGTCGTGCAGGAGGATATCTTCTTCACAAATCCGGACGCCGTATCAAAGGCTTACGACGAGATTGCGGCAGAGAAGAAGCGTCTTGCGGACGGCGGGAAGGAAGCGGAAAAAACGATTTCCTATACCGTTTATACGAAATATGGAAGCCGGTCCTATGAGGTCCCGGATACAAAAGAGAACGGACTGATTATTGAAACCGTTCTGGAGGAAGGACCGAATTATCGGAGCGCGGAGATTGAATACCGTTATGAGCCGACCGAGGCAATTCTTCGGTACGGAAACAAACCGATGATGGGCGGGGATATTGCCTCGCAGAAGGAATATAAAGAGATTCTCCGACGGATTCCCGACGTTTACAAGAAAGAGATTCCGGTATACCGGGTGAATGCGTTCGGTGGACTGTCGCTTTGTAAAGAAAAGATTGTCACGATTCCCGATGCCATCCCTGAGGGCGGCGGTTACGAAGTCCATATGTTTCTCAGTAACCAGTTTTACGACAGTAATGCGAGCTATACATTCCTGTTCCCGGACGACCCTGAGCTCGTACGTTATTACATAGAAGAAATACAGGCGCCGAAGTGGGAGAGAATCAGTGAAATCATAAAGCATGCCGAACGTTGTGAAATCAGTTTGTCCTTCGACCCGAAGCTTCAGAATGGTGTGGATTCGATAGAGCTACTGGACAAACGTCGCCTCCTTGATTATATCGGACAGAAAGAAAACGGGGCAGCAGGCTTCGGGTATGTGAGTGGATTAACGAAGAGGGTGCTGCTTCCTGAGGAACTGACGGATGAGCTGGCAGGAATGCTCAATCTGTCAGGAAAGGTTGCTTATGAAAGCAGCGAATATGTTTTGGCGCATTTTTATCTGAGCTGTTACACAGAGAATCCAAATGGGATGCTGTACGAACTGGGCACGGAGTCGATTCTTCTTGCTCTTCCGAAGGTTCCCGTAGAGCAGATCTTCGACTGGGTTAAGGAACAGATTCCCATAGACTATGAAGAGAGGGGGGAGAATGATGGGGAAAAAAGTGATTAAGGATTATTTCATCAGAACCAATATTGTTGCGGTGGTGATGATTGCGTTTCTGCTGTTTTTGGACGTGACGGTTTTCATCCTCGCAAGGGGCGTGCTTCAGCCGGGCGAAGGGGCTGCATTCACGTTGAAGTACTTCAGCTTTATGGGCGGGAACCTGATTATGGCGATCGTATTTCCCGCAGTCATGTTATACCTGCTCCTCGGGGGATGCTTTGATCGGGGAGCGGGGGACTTATACCAAAGCCTTCCGCCTTCGAGAAATGAGATGTTCGGAAGCGCAGTTTGTGTGATAACGGGGTATGAAGCGGCGTTTCTTCTGTTGCAAATGTTTTTGCGGATGATTCTGATTGCCGCGACGAAAGGATTTCAGGTTCGGAAATACTTCTATGGAAGCGTAATCTGGTTTACGCTCGCACTCTATTTAGTATTTTTGGCCATGGCAATTCTATGCTTCTGCGCGTCTGCAGGTACGTTCGGATATTTCGGAAGAGTCGGGTTTTGGGTGGTTCTTTTGTGGACTTTGATGGACGGCGTTACGATACTGTTCTTCCACAAGCAGATGATTTTTCATTGGGAAGAGTTTGATGTTTCCGGCACGATTCCGGTGAAACTCGAGAATACTTTCAGGAACATCGGGAGTAGATTGCTGTTCGAGGATTATGACATCGAACTCGGGGCGGAAGCATGGGAACTCAGAATTGCTCGCGATTCCGGTCTGTTCCTCGCAATCTTCGGTCTGGTTCTCCTTTTGGTCGCCTGGCTTGCGTTTAAGAAGCGTCCTGCTGAGCGAACCAACGGGCGTAACCGAAGCGAGATTATGCATGTAAGTTTACAGGTTGCAGCAATCCTCACTGTTGTGATGGGAAGCGGAGTGACCGTTTATGATTATGCCGCGGTCAGAAGATTTCTCGAAAACAATCAAATCGGGGAACTGATTATGGCTGTCTTGAGGCATGTGTTGTGGTACGGAGTCTTCGGAATACTGTTTCTGTGCATTTGGGAATTACTCTATAGAAAGAAACTCCGTGAAGTTCCGAAGGTTTGGAAGAGTCTGGTTATCGGTACGGTTTTCAGTGCGTTGGCGGTTGTTTATGTCATGTGTGACAAGCTGTAAGTGGCTGTCAGAACAAAAAACGGATGGGGTTTCCCATCCGTTTTTATTTACAGAAGTCTGATAAGATTGATGATTGCCGCGCCGGCAGCATAGGCGAGAACAGTCAGGCACGCTTTTTCGTAATCGGCCGCGGTCTTTTTGGTCACAACAGGCTGTCCCTTCGGACGGTGCTTCTGCCAGTATTTCTGGTCGATGAGCCAGACAATGATGAAAACCAGGAATGAAAGCTGCACCCCGAGCACCCGGTAAAACACGCCGGTCATCTTCAGACCGCCGAACACGCAGAGCCCGAGCAGGAGCTTGATGCCCTGAACAAAAAACCAACCGGTCACAATGCCGAGTATGAAATTCATCAGAAGAATCGTCTTCATGGGGATATCGCGAAAATAAGGCATGGCAATGCTCCTTTTTTAAGTCATTACAGACAGTTTAGCGATTTATCGCGGCAAATGCAAGGGAAACATTGACATTTTCCGAAAAACAGGTATATAATTCTAGTACCTATGCGGTCATATGAGAAGAAGAGGTGTGCTATGGATGAATTAAAGGAGCTGGCTGCGCGAATCCGGGAACTGCGGGAGGTCTGCGGTTACACTCAGGAGGAGCTTGCCCGGGAGATTTATGTCGATCCCGAAACCTATAAAAGATATGAAGAGTGCGCGGAAGACGTGCCGATCAGCGTGATTTATTCGATCGCGAAGAAGTTCGGTGTGGATTTTTCGGAGATTATGACCGGAACCGGCGCGAAGCTTCGGACCTACCAGGTCGTCAGAGCCGGGCAGGGACAGCCTGCTGACCGTTATCCGGGCTACCGCTTCCAGAACCTTGCGTTCCATTTTACAAATAAGATTATGCAGCCGTTTTTGGTTACACTCGATCCGTCCGATAAGCCGGCGGCTCTTGTGCAGCACGGCGGGGAAGAGTTCAACCTTGTAATCGAGGGCAGTATTGTCGTCGTCTTCGACGATCAGGAGATCGTCCTTCATAAAGGTGACAGCATTTACTTCAACCCTACGCATCCGCACGGACAGAAGTGCTACGGCAATGAGCCGGGTACGTTCCTGACGATGATTGCGGAATAATAAGCGGAGAGGCCCGCGATTAAAGGAGACCAGAAAACATGTTAGAGAAGTACCTTCCCCGTACCGAGTTCAGCTCGTACGAGGATTTCAAGAAGAATTATACGGTAAATGCGCCGGAGTATTTCAACTTCGGCTTCGATATTGTTGACGGCTGGGCCGAGGAAGAGCCCGACCTCAGAGCCCTTTTGTGGTGTGACGATTTCGGTAACGAGAAAACGTTCACATTTACCGACATCAGTAAATTAAGCAACCGGGCGGCGAACTATTTCAAGTCTCTCGGTCTGAAGAAGGGCGACGTAGTCATGCTGATTCTCCGCCGCCGCTGGGAATACTGGATTTGCGCCGTAGCGCTTATCAAGCTCGGTGTTGTCGTGATTCCCGGAACGCTCCAGCTTACGAAGAAGGATATTGCGTACCGCGCCAATGCGGCCGGCGTTAAGATGTTCGTCTGCGTAGACGACGAGTACGTTATGCAGCAGATGGAGCTTGCCGCTCCCGAGATGCCCGGCGTAAAGTACCGCGCTGTTGTGGACGGTGTTGAAAGAGAAGGCTGGATTAACTTTAATAAGGAATTCATGCAGTTCCCGGATACTCTTGCGCGTCCTGTCGGCGACGAAGCAACGAAGGGAACCGACGTGATGCAGATTTACTTCACCTCGGGAACGACCGGCATGCCGAAGATGGTAACGCACAATTATCATCATCCGCTCGGTCACATCGTAACCGCGAAGTACTGGCAGCAGGTTCAAAAAGGCAAATTGCACATGAGCGTTTCGGATTCCGGCTGGGCGAAGTTCGGCTGGGGTAAGATTTACGGCCAGTGGATTTGCGGCGCGACCATCTTTGCTTACGATATGATTAAATTCCATCCGGACAAGCTGCTCGAGAAGATGTCGCAGTACAAGCTGACGACCTTCTGCGCACCGCCGACCATGTACCGGTTCATGCTGCAGGAGGATGTTGGCAAATACGACCTCAGCAGCATTCAGAACTACGCGACGGCAGGTGAGCCGCTGAATCCGGAAGTATTCAACCGTTGGCTTGCACTGACTGGCGGCAAGATTCACAGCGGTTTCGGCCAGACCGAAGGAACCGTTCTGTTTGCCGATTTCCCGTGGATTGAACCGATTCCGGGCGCGCTCGGAAAAGCATCTCCGATTTACAACATCAAGCTGATGATGGACGGACAGGAGGTTGAAAACGGTGCGGAGGGTGAGATTACCATCTGCGACGTAATTGACAACCATCCGATCGGACTTTTCATCGGATATTATAAGGATAAGGAACAGACCGACGCTGCTTTTGAAGGCGGCAATTACAACCTGAAGGACGTTGCATGGCGTGACAACAACGGGTATGTATGGTTTGTGGGACGTCACGACGACGTTATCAAATGTTCCGGTTACCGCATCGGACCGTTTGAGGTTGAAAGCGCGTTGATTGAGCATCCGGCAGTTGTTGAGTGCGCGATCACGGCGGCACCGGACCCGATCCGCGGTCAGGTGGTAAAGGCGACGGTTGTACTTGCAAAGGGCTACACACCGTCCGATGAATTGGTGAAAGAATTACAGAATCACGTCAAGAAGGCAACGGCGCCGTACAAGTATCCGCGTATCGTTGAATTCGTAGACGAGCTGCCGAAGACACTCGGCGGTAAGATTAAGCGGGCACAGATCCGCAAGGAGGACGAAGCAAAAAGTAACGCATAAGCTATAGGGGCAGCTGCACGCGCAGCAAGGAGGAGGATATTATTATGGGAACTATCATCCGGTTTTACGATCCGCATAAGGAGAACGGGTATTTGAGCAACTGGTTTGTTTCGCCGTTCACCTATGCCGGAAAGCAGTACTTTTCCTGCGAACAGTACCTGATGGAACAGAAGGCACTCACGTTCGGTGACGACGAGATTGCCGAGAAGATCATGAAGTCGAAGAACCTTTCCGAGATCAAAAAGCTCGGAAGACAGGTTGCGCGCTACAACGAGAATCTGTGGAAGACAATCCGTCCGCAGGTCATGCGCCGCGGTCTTCGGGCGAAGTTCCAGCAGAATCCCGAGCTTTTGATTGCCCTGTTGGGGACAGGCAATGCAATTCTCGCGGAGTGTGCACCGAGAGATAACATCTGGGGCATCGGCCTCGGAGTTGACGATCCGCGCGCCCTGGAAACGAAGGAATGGCGCGGCAGAAACCTGCTCGGTAGAGCGCTGATGCGTGTCCGTGAGGATCTTCGTGCATGGAGTGCCGTAGCAGGCGAGCGTGTTACCGAATATGTCGACGCGATGGACCTCCGTCAGCCGAAGCCTGTCCGTACGAGAAGACGCGGCAGAGGCGGGGACGACTATGAGCCCGCGCAGATCAAAGATGAGAACTCAATCTGGAACATGCGCATTTATGAAGCATGCATGCTTCCGTATGTTTCCGAGATTGTTTCCACATGGCTTGAAGAGGTCTTCTACGATGTCCGCCACGGACATTCCTATGAAGATCTGCAGATTACGAATTATACGTTCGAAGAGCTGGAGCAGATGTTCCGAAATGCCAGAATCAACGGCATTCCGTTTGCCGGCTTTTACGAAATGAAGCAGGATTTGTTCGATATGATGCGGTATCAGGGCGGACTGCGTAACCCGGCTTCTCTTCTTGAGAAGGCAAGGGAGGAAGCAGCCCCGGCGGCTGAGCCTGTCGTACAGGCAGCACCTGTTCCGACACCTGCACCTGTGGCAGAGCCCGCACCCGCGCCTGTAGTTGCGCCCGCTCCCGTATCGGTTGCGACACCGGTTCAGGAAATCGTGATTGAACCGGCGCCGATTGCGCCTGCTCCCGTTCAGGAGATCATCCTTGAGCCCGAACCGATTCCGGCACCTGCTCCGATGCCGATGACGGCACCCGACCAAATCGAAATCGCACCGGGACCGATTCCTTATAAAGCACCCGCGAAGGAGCCCGCGAAGGCTCCCGAACCGGCTGAGGAACCCGAGGAGGACGTCGAATCTGTCATCGCCAAGGCAAAGGCCGATGAGGCCGCAGCAATCGCGAGAGCCGAGGCTGCCCGCAAGGCTGCACTCGCCGCGAAGTACCGTGCCGAGCAGATGAAGCAGATGGCGCAGGCTGCGCTTGAGCGTACCCGCATTGAGGCGGAGGCAAGAGCAAGAGTGGAAGCCGAAGCCAGAGAGCAGAAGGTTCTGAAGGCAAGAGAGGATGCCGCGAAGGCACTCGAAGCTGTTGAAGAGAAGACCAAGAAGGCAGAAGAGATTCACCGCGCAGCGGCCGACCCGAGCAAGGTATTCATCACGACCGGCAAGCTTGTTGACACGAGAACCGAGTGCATGGTCAACGTGACGACGATGACGCTTTCCATCGGCAAGGGCGTGGACGATGAGTTCTATGACCGCGGCGGCGCCGAGCTTCGCCGTGCCACGATGGCCATCAAGGGCTGTGAGAACGGAAGCGCGGTCATTACCGCAGCCGGAAACCTTCCCGCCAAATATGTCATTCACACCGCCTGCCCGCGTTACGGCGGCGACGGTAACGATAAGAAATTCCTTGAAAAATGCTACCAGAGCGTTTTGAATCTGGCAATGCAGAACGGCATCCACGAAATCGCAATGCCGCCGATCGGCTCAGGCTGGTTCGGCTTCCCGCTTCGCGAGTGCGCCGTAATCGCAAGCCAGACCGTAGACCGCTGGATTTTAAAGCATGCCGAGTATTCCGTAAAGATTCACTTCATCTGCGCGGATCAGAGAGCGGAGGCTATGCTGAAGAGTCTTCGCAAGTAATAATTCCGTCAGGGGGAGAATGAATGGTTTTCGAAATGGATGAAATCGTGCGATACAGTCAGACGGACGGACAGCTCCGTCTGACTGTTCCCGCTTTATTGGACTTCTTTCAGGATGCAGCGACGTTTCAGGCCGAGGAGGCCGGTGTCGGCGTGGATGTCCTGAACGCGCACGGACTCGGATGGTTTCTGGTGTCCTGGAATGTGGAAATCAACCGCCTTCCGAGACATGCCGAGAAGATTGTTGTCGGAACCTTTCCTTACCGTTTCAACAGCCGTTTCGGAAACCGAAACTGTTACATCAAAACGCCGGACGGAGAGTATCTCGCTAAGGCGGACAGCATTTGGGCGATGATGGACAAAAAGCAGGGCCGGATCGTTCCGATTCCGGATTTCGTCGGAAAGGCATACACTGTTGAGGATCCGCTTCCGATGGAATATGCCGGAAGAAAGATCGCGCTTCCCGAAGCGATGGAAGACGGCGAGCCGATCCCGGTGATTTCAGAGCATATCGACTTCCACGGACATGTGAACAACAGCAAATACCTCGCCATGGTCACGGACTTTATGCCGAAGGGAGAGCTTAGTGGTTTCCGCGTGGAGTACAAAGGCCAGACGAGGCGGGGAGACATCCTCGTGCCGCGGTTCGCGACTGAGGGCAACCGGACGTTTGTTTCCTTATGCGTAGGAGAGGAAGCACGAACCAACATCGAATTTACCACGAAATAAAGCAATGCCGCAGCATCACCGGAATACGGATGCCGCGGCATTTTCATATTCATAAAGCTTTTTCGATTTGAAAAGCTGTTTCAGTTCCTTCTTGCGGTCGGGGTAGCGGTCCTGCAGGTACGCCCAGACCTCCTTGAGCTTGAAAAGCGTCGGTGTTTCGGTGAAAGCCTTGAGGTTTTCCTCCTTCAGTTCCGTAAGCCACGCCTGAATTTCGTCGTCGCTCGCCGGCGCCTGCCCGTGCAGCTCGCCGAGAAGCCCCGGATTTCGCAACATGCCGCGTCCGATCATGACTGCCTTAATGTCCGGAAACGACGCAATCAGCCGTTCGTAATCCGAGACCGTGCAGATGTCCCCGTTGTAAACGAGCGGCATCTTCGCATGCTCATACGCATAGGAAAATGTGCCGAGCCGGACGGGCGGTTTGTACATGTCGGTCTTGAGCCGCGGGTGTACAATCAGTTCGGTCATCGGAAAGCGGTTGTATAAAGACAGAAGCTCCGGCCAGACCGATTCGTCGTCGTAGCCGACGCGCGTTTTAACCGAAATCGGAAGAGGACTCTTCTCAAAGATTTCGTCAAGAAATGCCGCAAGCGCCGGGATGTCCCGCAGAAATCCGCTTCCGCGTCCCTTGCCGGTAACCGTTCCGGACGGGCAGCCGAGATTCAGGTTTACGCTTTCGTAGCCGCAGTCCTTCATCATCGCGGCAACCTGCAGAAAATCCTCCGCCTTGTTGGAAAGAATCTGCGGAATGACAGGAACGCCGTCCTTTGTGGGCTCGGATTTCTTCAGTTCCTTCGTGTTGAAGCCGGTGTTGCCGAAGAACGGCGTATACAGCCGGTCGAACGGGTAGAAATGCTTCTGGTAGATTGTCCGAAACAACGCTCCGGTAATGCCCTCGAGCGGTGCCATATAAAACTGCATGGTATTTGTCAAAGAAGCACGCGGCTTCTCTCCTTTCTTTCGGAAACGAGACGATTATAGCACGCGGACCGGTTTTTGCAAAGCCGCAATCGTTGAAATCGTTTCCGTCGTGTGCTATACTTTTCCCAGAACGTGCACGGAAAGGCGGATTGACATGAGCAAGCGGATTGAAACGGTTCTTTCGTATGTTGTCATTATGTTCGGGGCTCTTTTGGCGAGCTTTTCCGTCGTGTGCATTCTGATTCCGAACGACGCGATTGATTACGGCACCGCCGGCATCGCCATTTTAATCAGCAAATTGAACGGCTGGAATCTGTCCGCCTGCGTGGCGGCTGTGTTTGCGCCGTTTTTGATTCTCGGCTTCATCATTCTCGGCAAGGGCTTCGGCCTTAGGGCCATCTGGGGCTCCCTCGTTTACACGGCCGGCATCTCGATCTTCGAGCGCGTGCCGTTTGAGCTGAACACCGAGCATTTCCTCGCGGTCGTATTCGGCGGCGCGATTCTCGGCGCGGGACTTTCCTTAATCCTGAAAAGCGGCGGCTGCATCGACGGCTCGGAAATCTTCGCGAACATCGTGGTCAGCAAGCTTTCCGGAAAGACCGGCAAAAGCTTCAGCATGACGTATCTGCTGATCGGCTTCAACGCCTGCGTATATGCGGCGGTCTTCCTTTTCCTGAACCGGAACGCGGCGCTGATGAGCCTTCTGGTATACGTCGTCGCATCTTCCATCATCAACCACTTCACCGACCGCTACGAAGCAATCAAACAGGTGACGATCATTACGAAGGAGGAAAATGCGAACGCTCTCGCCTTAGCCATCAAGGAAGAGATGAACAAAACATGCACGGCGATGGACTCGTTCGGCATGATTTCCGGGCGGAACAAGATGCTGATATGCTATGTCAACTACTTCGAACTGCCGAAGATTAAGGAACTGATTGCGAAGAGCGGCGGGGCATTTACCACCATCTCAACAGTCGATGAAATCGTAAAATAAATCTGTTAGCACTCGTCACTCGCGAGTGCTAATTTTCTGTTGACAACGTCCCTTTTTCGTGCTATAACTGTTTGTGCAGCGGAAACATGAAGACGTTGTTTCCGTACATATGAGAAACAGGTATCCGGACAGTTTCCGGGTACAGAGAATAGGAGGCAGTATCATGAAGTTAAGACCTTTGGGTGACAAAGTCGTTTTAAAGCAGAAGGCAGCGGAAGAGACCACGAAGTCCGGTATCATCCTTACCACTTCCGCACAGGAGAAGCCCCAGGAGGCTGTCGTTGTTGCGGTTGGCCCCGGCGGAATGGTTGACGGCAAGGAAGTAACGATGCTCGTCAAGGAAGGCGATCAGGTTATTTATTCCAAATATGCAGGAACCAACGTGAAGCTCGGTGACGAGGAGTTCATCGTTGTGAAACAGAATGATATTATTGCTCTTGTAGAAGAGTAAGGAAGAAGGGGATTATTCATGGCTAAAGAACTGAAATATGATGTAGATGCCAGAAAGGCACTTGAGGCAGGCGTTAATCAGCTTGCCGACACCGTAAAGGTTACGCTCGGACCGAAGGGCCGCAACGTTGTCCTTGATAAGGGCTACGGCGCTCCGCTCATCACGAACGACGGTGTTACGATTGCAAAAGAAATCGAGCTTGCAGACGCATTTGAGAACATGGGCGCACAGCTTCTGAAAGAAGTTGCCACCAAGACGAACGATGTTGCCGGTGACGGTACCACGACCGCTACGGTGCTTGCCCAGGCAATGATCAACGAGGGTATGAAGAACCTGGCAGCAGGTGCCAACCCGATCGTTCTTCGTAAGGGTATGAAGAAGGCTACCGAGGTTGCCGTTGAGGCACTGAAGGGCATGAGCTCTCCGGTTTCCGGCAAGGAGCACATTGCCAAGGTTGCTACCATTTCTTCCGGCAGTGAGGAGGTCGGCGCTTTGGTTGCCGACGCTATGGAGAAGGTTACCGATAACGGCGTCATCTCCATCGAGGAAGGCAAGTCCATGAAGACCGAGCTGGATCTCGTTCAGGGTATGCAGTTTGACAAGGGCTACTGCTCCGCATACATGGCTACCGATATGGACAAGATGGAAGCCCGCCTGACCAACCCGCTCATCCTTCTGACCGATAAGAAGATCAGTAACATTCAGGATATTCTTCCGATTCTTGAGGAAGTTGTTAAGAGCGGACGTCAGCTTCTGATTATCGCTGAGGACGTTGAGGGCGAAGCTCTTTCGACCCTGATTCTTAATAAGTTGCGTGGCACGTTCACCGTTGTTGCCGTTAAGGCACCCGGCTACGGCGACCGCAGAAAAGATATGCTGCAGGATATCGCCATCCTGACCGGCGGCCAGGTAATCTCCGAGGAAGTAGGTCTTTCCCTGAAGGATGCTACGGTTGACATGCTCGGTGAAGCCAAGAACGTAACCGTTCAGAAGGAATCCACCACGATCGTTGACGGTAACGGTGACAAAGCTGCCGTTAACGCACGTATTGCTCAGATCAAGGCCCAGTACGAGGCGTCCACGTCCACATTTGACAAGGAGAAGCTTCAGGAGCGTATGGCGAAGCTCGCAGGCGGTGTTGCCGTTATCCGTGTCGGCGCTGCTACCGAGACCGAGATGAAGGAAGCCAAGCTTCGTCTTGAGGACGCTATCGCTGCTACGAAGGCCGCTGTTGAGGAAGGCATCATCGCAGGCGGCGGTTCCGCATACCTGCACACCATCGGTAAGGTTGCCGAGCTGGCAGCTACGATGGAAGGCGACGAGAAGACCGGTGCCAACATCATCCTGAAGGCTCTTCAGGCTCCGCTTCTCATCATTGCGAAGAACGCCGGTTACGAAGGAACCGTTATTGTCGATAAGGTTATGAACTCCAAGGTCGGCATCGGCTTTGATGCTTACAAGGGCGAGTACGTTGACATGGTTGAGAACGGCATCATCGATCCCGTTAAGGTTACCCGTTGCGCATTGGAAAATGCGACGAGCGTTGCCGCTACCCTTCTGACGACCGAGGCAGTTGTCGCCATCAAGAAGGAGCCCCAGCCGGCTGCACCCGCTGCACCTGATATGGGATATTAGAATAAAAGGACAGACCCGCCAGACGGGATGATCCCTTGAATTTACGGGGGTCCACGATGTGGACCCCCTTTTTCTTTAGAGAGGGTTTATGGACAGCAAAAACTTCACGCGATTTGACATGAGCAAGCCGCCGGTACGGACGAAATGGTACCTGCGGCCTTTGACGTATATTCTGAGCGCGCCCGATGTAAGAAAGCATAAGACGAAGATTACGAAGACCCGCACGGAAGGGCTCAAGCCGCCGTATCTGATGCTTTGCAATCATAATTCCTTCCTGGATTTCAAAGTGCTGACAAAGGCAATCTTTCCGAAGCGCGCCAACTATGTTGTCGCAATCGACGGATTCATCGGCAGGGAGAAGCTTCTTCGAAACGTCGGATGTATCTGTAAGCGCAAGTTCACGAGCGATATCATCCTCGTGAAGCAGCTCAAGCAGGTACTCAAAAACGGCGACATTGCGGTCATCTATCCGGAGGCGCGTTACTCGCTTTGCGGCACAACCGCTGTGCTGCCGGAATCGCTCGGAAAGCTTTGCAAGGTCATGAAGGTACCGGTTGTGACATTCATCTGCCACGGCAACCATGTAACCTCGCCGTTTTGGAATCTGCACGACCGCGGCATCAAGCCGACCGAAGCGGAGATGACGCTTTTGTTCACCCCTGAGGAGCTTGCCGAAACAAGCGTTGAGGAGATCAACAAAAAGCTTGTCGAAGCGTTCCAATATGACGATTACAAATGGCAGAAGGAACGCGGCCTTAAGACGAAATACAAAAAGCGTGCCGAAGGGCTTTCTAAGATACTCTACCAGTGCCCTGCCTGCCGCACCGAGTTCCGCATGGAAACCGAAGGCACGAAGCTTCGCTGCGCTGCCTGCGGAAAGACGTGGGTTTTAAGCGAGTTGAACGAGCTGTCCGCGGAATCCGGCGAAACCGAATTCTCCCACATCCCCGACTGGTATGAATGGGAGCGGGCCAATGTCCGTGCCGAGGTGGAAGCAGGCACCTACACAAGCGGGGAGCTTGACGTCCACGTGGATTCGCTTCCGAACGCGAAGGGCTATGTGCGGCTCGGAAACGGAAAGATGGTGCACGACGAACAGGGCTTCCGGGTTTGGGGCACCGATGATCAGGGCATGGCATTTGCCATGGAGATTCCCGCTAAGACGCAGTACTCGGTACACATCGAGTACGAGTACCTCGGCAAATACGGCGACTGCGTCGATCTGAACACGCTGCAGGACACCTGGTACGTGTATCCGCACGGGCAGGATTTCGCGGTGACGAAGATGGCGCTTGCGACCGAGGAAATCTATCAGAAAATCAAGCGTGACGAAGAAAAGCAGAAAGCTTCAACGAAATAAAGGCACAAAAAACCGGCCTCCGAAAGGAGACCGGTTTTTTAATCGATGAATGGTTAATCGAGTGCTTCGAAGCCGACGAAGGTTGCCGCCGTGCCGTCCGGAATCACGACGGTTGCGTTGTAAACGACCGTGCCGTCGCTGTCGGTTCTCAGGGTCACGCTGCGGACGCCGCCTGCAAGAAGCGTATGCTCGCCGAGGAAGCAGATCGGGTTTTCGTACGTGGATTCGTCAACGGAAATCGCTTTGTCAGCGCCGTAGATTTCAATTTCGACGCCGCCCTTTACGATGACGGCGCTCGGGCTGTACTCCGACCGGAGCCACAGGCCGATGCCGTTGCTCTGACCTTCGTTGACGGTCAGAGATCCGTTTCCGGAAAATGTGACGCTTCCGCCGTACATGGCGCCCCATACGACGATCTGGCCGATGTGGTTGTCGCCGATCAGGTTGATCGTGAAGCCGTTGCCCATCAGGTTGACGTCCAGAATGTCGGCCGTGCAGTTCTCAAGCGTCAGGACGTTGGTGTTCGGGTCGTAGGTGGCGCCGGGCACTTCGTCGAGCTGACCGCCCATGGTCTCCCATATCGCGCCCATCTGTAAGAACCGGTATGCCGTGTCGCCTGCAAGGGCCATACGGACGTATTCTTCCGGAAGGCCGTAGTCGTTCCAGGCCATTGCGCCTGCAAAGTCCGGATCCTGATTCGGCAGAATCGGAAGCGTGGCGTCACCGAACTCGTAATAGCCTTCGCTGTGGCTTCTCAGATAAGCATCGCAGTAGATGTCCACCTGGTATACGGCATAGATCGTTCCGCCGAGAAGCACGAGGTTCTGCGGGCTGTCGCCGCTTCCGGAGGTGATGGCATCCTCGCTCAGCTGATAGCCGAGGAACTTCTTCGTCCGGTCTGTTTCGGGCAGGAACTTCGGATTGCCGCCCCATGTCTTCAGCCATGCCTTGACTTCAGCCATAGCCTCTTCTTCGGTCTCACACGGCGAGGACGCGAAGATGTAATCCGGCTCGTTCGAAGCGTGGATGACCGTTAATACCTTCTCGGTTGCATCCGCGATGGAGCCCTCCGGGAAGTTCAGGTATTCCGGAGTCGGAGTCGGCGTAGGCGTCGGTGTCGCGGTCGGTTCCGCAGTCGGCGTCGGCGTCGCAAGAGCGGCGGCAATCGGGTCGTCATTTGCCCCGGCTAAAAAGTCCTTTCCGAGCGGGTCAGCGCCGGATGCAGCCAGGAACACGGCAGCAGTCGCAAGTGTTGCGGCAACCGGCATCTGAAGGGTTTTGAAGAGCTTCTTCAGGACATTCCGGCTGTGGGACGAATCGGCCTTCGGGGCAGAAGCTTCTGCCTCCGCGGGAACAGGGAATTCCGCAGGAACGGCGGTGATTTCCGGACTCATGGGAGGACATTCCGGTGCCGGCAAAGCAATTTCGGGAGCAAGATGGTCTTCTTCCGGTAATCGATTGTATTCATCCGGTATACGGTTAAATTCCATAAATCCCTCCTTGATGCAGAGTTCTTAACGAACCGTGAATCAGGACTTGTCGGTATGAATATCGAGCTGCGGGAACGGGCACTCCACGCCGAGCTGTCTGAAACCGAGCAGAAGGTCGTGGTTCAAAATACGTGCGCCGCTGTAGATATCCTTCTCGTCTACGTTGACGACGAAACGGAGAACGACGGCACTGTCAGCAAGCTCCTGCACGCCGAGGTACTTCGGGGGCTCCTTCATGACATCGGGATGCTTGGCGAAGATCTCGTCCATGAGCTTCGGGATGCCGGCTTCAAGCTTTTCAAGGTCAGTCTGGTAAGGAACCGCGATGTCGCTGATGCTTCGGGACGGTTTGTTCGAGCGGTTCAGGATGTTCTGCATCGCAGAGTTGTTGACAATCTTCACATTTCCGCCGGGATCGGTGATGCAGGTGGTACGGATGCCGATGCTCGTCACGGTGCCGCGGAAGCCGCCGACTTCCACGATGTCGCCGACGTTATACTGGTTTTCAAACAGCATGAACGTTCCGGTTACGACGTCTGCGATCAGGCTCTCGGCACTGAAACCGATGACCAGGGCTAAGATTCCGACGCTGGCAACGATGGTCGAAACGTTGCAGCCGAGAATCGAAAGACCCCAGCAGAGGATGACAATCGCGGTCACATACTTGAGCATGCTCGAAACGATGGAAAGCACGGAACGCGCGCGGTGATTCTCGGGATTAAAGAGGCCGAGGACAAATACAATCAGTGACTCAACAAGCAGCACGCCGCATACCATGCACAAAAGGTACAGCAGCTTAACGCCCTGGAAATTGCCGAACGCGTCTCCCAGGTCGTAGAAATCAATCCAATCGCCAATCCATCCGACAAGAAGTGCAATGACCAGCACGGCAAAAAGCACGATCAGACGGATCAATACAGGTTTTTTGTTATTCATGAAACGACCTCCTCTTTTGCGTAAATCAAATCCGCCTTTCCGGGGAAAGGCGAGAATTTGTTATAAAATAAGTATAGCGCAAATAAAGGCCGACAACAAGATTTCCGGGCCTTTCCCGATGGAAAACGCGACGCTTCCCGGGGTGCCCCGGAAAATGTAGCATATTCTTGCATTTCCCCTCGAATATTGTTTTTTCACAATGTTTGTGGTACAATTTATCAGAATGAGTTAATCTGCGCAGGAGGTAAATGATGGCATACACGGCAATGTACCGCAAGTTCCGTCCGGACACCTTTTCGGAAGTAAAAGGCCAGGACGATATCGTGCGTACCCTGAAGAATCAGATTCTGTCCGAACGCGTCGGCCACGCTTATCTCTTCTGCGGAACGAGAGGTACCGGCAAGACGTCCGTCGCGAAGATTTTCGCTCGGGCAATCAACTGCCTGAATCCGAAGGACGGCAATCCGTGCAACGAATGCGCGGTCTGCAAAAACATCCTCTCGGGAAGCTCCATGAATGTGGCGGAGATTGATGCCGCCAGCAACAACAGCGTCGACAACATCCGCGAAATCGTGGAGGAGGTCCGGTATTCGCCGACGGAAGGCAAATACCGCGTGTACATCATCGACGAGGTTCACATGCTTTCGCAAGGCGCCTTCAACGCGCTTTTGAAAACGCTTGAGGAACCGCCGTCGTACGTCGTATTTATCCTCGCCACGACCGAGGCGCACAAGATTCCGATCACGATTCTTTCGCGGTGCCAGCGGTATGATTTCAAGCGGATCAGGATGGAGACGATTGCCGACCGGCTGATGGACCTCTGCGGACGCGAGGGCATCACGGCCGAGGCTAAGGCGATGACGTATCTCGCGAAGGCGGCTGACGGTTCGATGCGGGACGCGTTAAGTTTACTGGAGCGTTGCGTGGCATTTTACTACGGCCAGGAGCTGACTTACGACAAGGTGCTCGGCATTCTCGGCACCGTCGATATGGAAGTGTTTGCGAAGATGCTCCGTTACGTACGGGACGGAAACGTTTCCGCATGCATGAAGCTTCTTGATGAGCTGGTCATTGCGGGGCGCGAGCTTTCGCGGTTCGTGGTGGACTTTACCTGGTATATGCGAAACCTTCTGCTGACGGCGGGAGGCGGAGACGTGCAGGACATCCTTGAGGTTTCCGGCGAGCAGATGGAAATCTTAAAGCAGGAGGCGCAGGTCTTCACGGAAGCGGAGCTTATGCGGTTCATCAGCATCTGCTGTGAGCTGACCAACAAGATCCGCTACGCGACCCAGAAGCGCATCCTGATTGAGATGGAATTCATGCGCATGTGCCGGCCCGAAAGCGACACGGACAACGATGCGGTTCTTGCCAGAATCAGAAAGCTCGAGGAAACGACCGAAACCTTAAAGCGCGAGGGAGTTGCGATACCGAGCGCGGAGACTAACGCGGAGCCGGAGGAGGAAGCACCGGCCGAGATACCGGTTGCGCTGCCCGAGGATCTTCGGCGGATTGCGCAGGACTGGAAGGGAATTGTCGAGAGCTTCCCGATGCCCGGCAGACTTTCCTTATTAAGCGCAAAGCCGTGCCCGGCAGGCGATAACCGGCTTAAGATTCTCTTCTCCAACAAGACCGACCATTGCTATATGGACCGCGACAGCCGGAAGGAAGACCTCAGAAAGCTGATTGCGAAGATGGTCGGTGTCAGCATTGAAGTCGAGATGGCTTATGAAGGCGATGCGGAAGTGTTCCGCAAGGAAGCGGACATTACCGTTTTGAATGAACGACTGAACGGATTTACGATTACACAGGAGGATTAAACAATGGCTAAAAGAGGCGGATACGGCGGCGGCATGATGCCCGGCAACATGAACAATCTGATGAAGCAGGCACAGAAGATGCAGCGGCAGATGGAGGAGAAGCAGAAGGAGCTCGAGGAGAAGATCTGGGAGGCTACTTCAGGCGGCGGTGCCGTTAAGGTACGTGTTTCCGGACAGAAGGAGATTGTCGGCATCGAAATCGCTCCCGAGGTTGTTGACCCGGACGATGTGGAGATGCTTCAGGATCTCATCATGACGGCTGCTAACGAAGCGCTTCGCACGATGGAAGCAGAGAGCGCCGAGATGATGAATGAAATTGCCGGCGGAATCGGCGGACTCGGCGGTTTCGGCGGTCTGTTCTGATTCAGACAGGATAGGGAATGGAATATTACAGCGAACATATCAGCAAATTGATTGCGGAACTGGGGAGACTTCCGGGGATCGGGACAAAGTCTGCCCAGCGCCTGGCATTTTTCATCATCAATCAGCCCAAGGAGCAGGTGGAAAAGCTGACGGAGACGATGCTTTCCGCACGGAACAACGTCAAGTACTGCAAGACCTGCTTTACGCTGACGGACCGTGAGGAGTGTCCGATTTGCAGCAGTCTCAAGAGAAACCACAAGGTGATCATGGTGGTGGAGAACCCGCGCGACCTGGCGGCTTATGAGAAGACCGGGCAGTATGACGGCGTCTACCATGTACTGCACGGGGCGATTTCTCCGATGCTCGGCATCGGGCCCGGAGACATTAAGCTCAAGGAACTGATGGTGCGGCTGCAGGGCGATGTGGACGAGGTAATCATTGCGACCAATTCCGGCGTGGAGGGCGAAGCGACGGCGATGTACATCAGCCGGCTCATTAAACCGACGGGCATCAGGGTGACGCGAATCGCGAACGGCGTGCCGGTCGGCGGCGATTTGGAATATATTGACGAAGTGACACTGCTTCGTGCTTTGGAAGGGCGCAGGGAATTGTAATCCCGCGGAGTGTTATGGAGAAATATAAGTGGCATATCATCGGCGGAGCTGCGGCGCTTGCGGTACTGATCATTGTACTGTCGGTGTACATCTCGCGGCGAAACCGGGACAGAAGAACCTATGAGAATTTCGACGTTGTCGGCAAGACGACGGAATTCGCCGAGACGAGTGAGGCGCACTACCTCCCGTCTGCGAAGGGCGTGTTCCGTTATACGCGTGACGGCGCCGAGATTGTCGACCAGAAGGGTAAGACGGTCGTGGCGGTTTCCTATAATATGAACCGTCCCTATGGCGACACGTGCGGCAACTCCGCAGCGGTCGGCGAGGTCGGCGGCAAATCCCTGGTCATCATTGACCCGAACGGGAACTCGACGCCGATTACAACGGCTTACCAGATTGTGAAGGTGCAGGTTGCTTCACAGGGTGTGACCGCGGTCTGGATGAACAACGGCGACGAGGATTTCATCCGTCTCTATCAGGCGGACGGGAAGGTTATCGTCGACATGAACACGCTTGTTTCGACGAGCGGTTTCCCGATTGATTTTTCCCTTTCGAACGACGGCACCAAGCTTGTGACGGCATTTGCCTCGTTCAAGGAGGACCACCTGCAGACACAGCTGTCGTTTTATAACTTCGGCGACGTAGGCGGAAACTATTACGACGGACTTGTGGCGGTTGAGATTTTCGCCGATGAAATGATCGCCGACGTCGAATTTGTCAACAACAATACGGTGGCGGCATACGGCGACAAGGGCGTGCGCATCTACGATATGGAAGAAATCGCGGACCTTCGGCATGAGATTACTTCGGATACGCCGATTACCATGGTTTCCTATTCGGATTCCTGTGTGGCGCTTGTTGTGGAGAACAACGGCGAGGGCGCGAATTTCCTGGCGCGGATTTATGATCTTGAGGGCAAGCTTCTCGATGAGCGCGGAATCGCCGAGCTGTATACCGATTTTCTGATTGACGGAAACGACGCCATCATGTTCAACGATTCGGAGGTGTACATCTACCGGATCGGCGGTAAGGATAAAATCCGCGTGAATCTGACGAAGGGGCTCAGTTATGCGGCGGCCCTGAACGGAACGAACGAGTATTTATTTGTGGGAGACACCTATCTTGAGAAGGTGCGTCTTGTGGGGGACAAGAAATAAGGAGGTAAGAAATGAACTGGCTTGTCATTACCTGTATCTGTATTCTGGCTGTGCTCGGGCTCATCGGTTTGAAGCTCGGCGTGGTTAAGATGGTATATTATCTCGTGGCATTTGCCCTCGCCCTGATTCTGACGGCGATTGTTGCGCCGATCATTTCGAAGGCTTTGGTGAAGGAAGATTCGCCTTCCGTCATCCGGGTGAAGGAAAAGGTCACGGATAAGCTGCATTTGGACGATATCCATTTTGATAAGACCGTCACGAAGGAAATCCTTGACGATCTGAACATTCCCGAGTCAATTCGCGAAGAAATCGGGATTTATAATACGGAAGACTCTTATAAGGATCTCGGCGTGGAGGGCGCGAAGGACTATGTAGCGACCTCGCTTGCCACGATCATTCTGCAGGCGGTCATCTACCTGATTACGTTCCTGGTGATCTGGCTTTTGGTGTTCCTCGCGTTCATGGCACTCAATCTGATTGCCAAGGCGCCGGGGCTTCGCGCCGCGAACCGTCTTGCCGGCATGGCGGTCGGGCTGCTGATGGGGGCGTGTATCATTTTCCTTCTGTTCGTATTGGCGACGGCAACGTCGAGCCTTGACTTCGGACAGAACATGATGTCCTGCATCGAGCAGAACTCCGTGCTGAAGTATTGGTATGACCATAATCCGTTGAACGGCGGGTTCGTTTCGCTGTCCGGAATTCTCAAGAAATAAAGAGGTATGGCGATGAATGAGATTTTAAAGAAGTTCCGGGATTTCGGAATCATTCCGGTTGTCCGAATCGACCGCGCGGAGGATGCCGTGAGCCTTGCTAAGGCTTTGATTGACGGCGGGCTTCCGGTTGCGGAGGTGACGTTTCGGACCGACGCCGCGGGCGAAGCAATTGCGGCGATGAAGAAGGCGTATCCCGAGATGCTTCTCGGCGCCGGAACCGTTCTGACAACGGAGCAGGTCGATGCGGCTTTGGCAGCAGGTGCCGAGTTCATCGTGAGTCCCGGACTGAACCCGAAGGTCGTGAAGTACTGTCTTGAGAAGGGCGTTGCGATTGTTCCCGGCGTGAACAATCCGTCCCAGATTGAGCAGGCACTCGAACTCGGATTGGACGTTGTCAAATTCTTCCCGGCCGAAGCAAGCGGCGGCCTCAACATGATCAAGGCGATGTCCGCACCGTACGGCAAGCTGATGTTCATGCCGACCGGCGGCATCAGCGAGGCCAATCTGAAGAGTTATCTCGACTTCAATAAGATCATTGCCTGCGGCGGAAGCTGGATGGTAAAGCCCGACATGATCAACGCCGGCGACTTTGCCGGAATCACCGCGCTCACGAAAGGCGCCGTTAACAAGATGCTCGGCTTCGGCGTGAAGCACATCGGCATCAATTCCGCCAACGAGGAAGAGGCAAGCCGCACGGCGAACCTGTTCTCGAAGGTGTTCGGCATGGACATCCACGAGATTCCGATTTCCTATTTCGTGGGTGGCGGCGTAGAGGTCATGAAGTATGACGGCGAGGGCCGGCTCGGACATATTGCCGTGGCGACCAACTACATGGACCGCGCCATCGCTTATCTCGAGCGTAACGGTATGGAGCTCGATTACGACTCCATCATGCGCGATGAAAAAGGAAACATCAAGCTCATCTATCTGAAGCAGGATTTCGGCGGCTTCGCCGTGCATCTCGCAAGATGGTAAGGATTGTGCTTTGACAATGACAAATGAGGACCGGGCGGTTTCATCGTCCGGTCCTGTTTTTGTCTTTTGCGGGATTTGTCATTTTATAAGGAAATAAGGCATCGGAAAAGGGCGCTCTTGTGGTTATAATCGGGACTTTGGGGCTATATCTAGTGGTGCGAAAAATGCGCAAAAAAAAGACCGAAAAAACCTGAAAAATCTTGTTGACATTGGTTATGCCTGGTGTTATAATCACCTTTGCTGACGCCCTACGGGCGGTTATTTTTCAGTGCAATGAACCTTGAAAACTGAATAGTGAAACAACCTTGAAGATTCGTTTGAAATGTTTCTGTCATTTTGAATGACTGAAGCGAACTTTAACAAATGTAAATTTCAGGAAACAAAGGCTTATTAAATAAGTCAGAGTTCACTGAGAGGA
>JAFYYS010000006.1 GCA_017546025.1 Lachnospiraceae bacterium
GCAGGCACGGTCGCCGCACCACATGGCTTTGATGAAGCCGGGCTTGTTGTCGGCGATGTCCTTCATCTCGTCCATCGTCGTTGCCTCGTAGGTGTGGGCGTCACGGTGTGCGCGGGCACGCTCGAGCATGTCATGCTGGATGGTCTTTAAGAGCTCTGCAAGCTTCGTCTCGATTTCATCAAGCGCAACAACAAGCTTCTCTCTCGTATCGCGGCGGACAAGAACAGCCTGGCCTGCTGCCAGATCCTTCGGTCCGATTTCGATACGAACCGGGATGCCTCGCATCTCCTGCTCGGCAAACTTGAAGCCGGGAGACTTCTCGGAATCGTCCACTTTGACACGGACGTCCTTGGCGAGGCGGTCACGAAGCGCGTAAGCAGCGTCGAGCACGCCTTCCTTCTTCTGCTGAATCGGGATGACAACAGCCTGAACCGGAGCCACAAGGGGCGGAAGAACAAGGCCGGAGTTGTCGCCGTGTACCATGATGATAGCGCCGATCATACGGGTCGTCATGCCCCAGCTGGTCTGATGCGCGTAAACAAGCTTATTCTCTTTGTCGGTGAACTGGATGCCGAACGCTCTGGCAAAGCCGTCGCCGAAGTTGTGGCTCGTGCCGGACTGCAGCGCCTTGCCGTCGTGCATCAGTGCTTCAATCGTGTAGGTAGCCTCCGCACCGGCAAATTTCTCCTTGTCGGTCTTGCGGCCGCGAACCATCGGAATGGCAAGGAACTCTTCGCAGAAATCCGCATACAGGTTCAGCATCTGCTCGGTTCTGGCCTGTGCCTCCTCAGCGGTAGCATGAATCGTATGGCCTTCCTGCCACAGAAACTCCATGGAGCGGAGGAACGGTCTCGTCGTCTTCTCCCAACGGACAACCGAACACCACTGGTTGTAAACCTTCGGCAGGTCGCGGTAGGAATGCACGATGTGCGAATAGAAATCGCAGAACAGTGTCTCGGACGTGGGACGTACGCACATCTTCTCCTGCAAAGTCTCGCCGCCGCCCTGGGTTACCCATGCAACCTCGGGGGCAAATCCTTCCACGTGGTCTTTTTCTTTATTCAAAAGGCTTTCCGGGATGAACATCGGCAGATAGCAGTTCTCCACGCCGGTCTCTTTGAAGCGGCGGTCAAGCTCCCTCTGAATATTCTCCCAAATTGCGTAACCTGCAGGACGGATGACCATGCATCCCTTGATGCCGGTATAATCCACAAGCTCCGCTTTCTTGACAATGTCCGTATACCACTGGGCGAAATCGTCCTCCATATTGGTAATGGACTCAACAAAATTGTCTGCCATTTGCCTTTTCCTCCTGGTATTAAGCCCTTCGGGCTTTCCTCAATAACATCTGAAATGGTACTGTTTTTCTTATAAAAAGTCAAGGAAAATCTGACCCGCCGCCTACAGCGAAGCGGAAACGTAAGCATACCCCTCTTCGGCAGCTTTCTTCACGTACTCCTCGCCTTCAATCACGGTGAAGCGGTCGCCGTCCGCCTTAACCTTCACAGGCATCGGATAAACGTAGCCGTGCTCGAAGGTAACCTCGGTGTCCGTTTCAATGCCGAGCCGCTTCGGCGAAATCAGAAGACGTCCCGTCACGCCGTAGCCGTTCCAGTTATCGCAAGCTCTTGCTTCGCCGATCAGAGCGTCCGCCACGCGCTCGGGCGGAAGGAAGCTGGAATCAAGAATCAGATTATAGTTGCTGAAATCAAAATAATGGATGCCATAGAGAGCCTCGTACCGGACATTCTCGTTGTCCGCTCTGGCCTGCAGCTGCTTTGCCGCATCCTCCTCGCTCTTGTAGGTCTCCACGTCGCCGCGGCTTGCGTCGCTGTAAACGCGTCTGGCCGCTTCCTTCAAATCAACGGAAAGAAATACCTTGAACGATTTCTCAACAAAATTCCAGGCAAGTCTCGAATCAAACAGAAGCTGCTTGTCGGGGTTCTCCCGGCTGATGGCCGCCGTCTTGTCGTCAATCATATGGTCGTACTGCGGATCCTTGCTCATCCGTTCATTCATCTCCAAAACCGAAATCCCCATCTCGTCCGCGATGGAACGGATGACCTTTCCGGTCGAGAAGATCTCAAAACCGTATTTGGCCTCTAAGATCTTGCAGGTTGTGGATTTGCCGCTTCCCAGGTTGCCCGTAATCGTAATATGCATGGCTTGCCTCCGTTTATATGACATTTTCCGTCCGCTATGTGCCTCCTATTATAGCAACCACTCCCCCATCGCGCAAGCCTTGTTCCCCGCTTTACGCCAAGAATATGTTGCACTTTCGGGCTTTTTAGAATATGATATTGACAAATGCTATGCTGCGAGGTCTTTGGGGATGAAAGATCGAAAAACAAGAATCAACCTTTTTGCCTTTTACGACAAAACCGGTTTGGAGCGTTATTTGGAACGGCAATCGGCCGCCGGATGGATGGTCGACTCCGTTTCTTCGTTGCTCATTCGGTTCCACCGGATGGAGCAGCCGACTCCGTACCGTTTTGAGGTCGCATTTTTCGCGGGCACTTCGTTTTTCGATTCCGACCCGACGGAGGAGCAGCTCCGGTTTGAAGACCGCCGCATGGAGACCGGCTGGAAGATTGTTACGCAGAACCGGCCGATGTCCATTTACTGTAATACCGATCCGGAAGCCGAACCTGTTGAAACCGATCCGACTTCGCAGGTCCAGTCCATCAACCAGGTTGCGCAACACGGCGCGCTGATGGGTTACTACCTGCTTCTGATGTTAAGCATGTTCTGGCTTGCCGTTTCAATCCGTGGTTACTTCCACGACCCTGTAGAGGAGCTTTTGAGCAACTACCGGCTCGTGTCGCTTATCATTTTCATATTCATCTGGGTCGCCATCCTGATGGGACTCGGGCGGTACCACCGCTGGCATAATCAGGCGCTGAAGATTGCCGCAACCGAGCAGCGGTTCTTAGAGCCGAAGAGCTTCTCGAAAGCTTCGGTCCGGCTGTTCATCGTCGTATGCGTTGTTTTGGTTGTATTACAGTTCCTGCCGTTCCGGTTCCCGTCAAAACCCGTTTCCTATTACGAGCATAACGGCGTGGAGTACCCGGTTTACAACGACGAGCTCCCGTTAACGGTCGGCGACATCCTCCATCTCGAATGTGAGGATTATTCGAGCCAGGTTTTAAAGGACAGTTCACTGCTTCTCAGAAGAATCGAGGCCGATCATTCGCCGAAAATCTTTCAGAACTATCTGCCGGGACTTCACTACACGGTCATTTACGTGAAGCTGCCCTGCCTGTATAACACCGTAAAGCGTTCGCTTCTTGATGATTTGAAGAACCTGTTCGACGACGAGCTGCCGAAGGACTGCATTCTCGTCGATGCCGAACCCTGGGGCGCAGAGGAAGCATACCGGCTTTCCTATGACGGCCAGCTGATGGCCCGCTACGTGCTCTGCTATAAAAACGCCGTCGTCTCGGTCGCCTTCTTCGGATCCGACTGGACCTACTCCGCTGAAGAGACCGCCGTCTTCGGCGAAACATTCGGCAAATAAGGCGCTTCGCCGATTGCCCGCAAAATCTTATAAAAACACATAAAAAGAGGAGGCTGATTATGTAGCCTCCTCTTCATATTCTATTTTAGATCACTCAACTAGTACATTGGTCTGTACCATCCATTCTCACTATTTTGGTTTGGTAGATCAACTCAAGTTTTTGTTGGAGTGTACCTGCCTTTCATAATATCGTTTTGGGTAGTTCAGCTAAAGATTTCCTTTGGAGTATACCTACCTTTCATAATATCGGTTTGAGGTGGTTCAACTAAAACTGTCCTTTGGAGTATACCTGCCTTTCAAGTTGTTCCAAAATAATCAGGTTCTTTTAATCGACCAATCTTACGTTCCCATTGGAGTGTACCTTCCTGTCTGAAATCACGATCTATATGAATTGACTTGCTTAATCGGGTATTTCGTTTTACACTTTGTTATCTTCAAATATGTTTGGTGTCCATTGGACTGTACCATCCTTTTCCGGTGTTTCTTACCTGTTAAACAGTCTCTTTATTCATCTCATTCAGAACCGGCCGCTTAGTACATCGGTCTCACCTCTTTCTTTTTGTATTGGCTTTTTCTGAGCCTCTCCGTTAGTTCTTTCGGAGTTGTTGTTTCTTTTGTTGTCTATACTCTATCACTCGCAAATCCATTTGTCAATACAATTTTTCAAAAATCTTGAAATTTGTTTATCAATCAGATGAATTTGCTGTAATATTCTGACAATTTAGAGGTTTTAGCGATGTTTTAGCTCTTTTCCGTTCTATTTTTCAGAATTGTTTTCTTTTTCGACTGTATGGAAAATGAAGACCCCTCCGAAAACTTCCCTTATTTTCGTAATTTCTGACGCGTTATGCGTCACAACGACAATTGCGTTGTCTTTCTTGTAACGGTACAGCAGACGGATCATCCGGTCCTTCTTCTCGTCGTCAAGGCCGGTGAACGGCTCATCGAGCACCGTGATCTGCGATTCAGCCGGCAGCATGCGGCACCAGGCCGCTCTTCTCTTCATGCCGCCCGAGAATTCAGAAACCGGTTTCCCGGCCGTCCCGCCGATTCCGGCTTCCGTAAGAAGCGTCTCGGCTTCCTGCTTTCCGACCGGGTTCGGCAGAAGCCTCATATTCTTAAGGGCGGACAGCTGCTCTGCGAGCCGGTTCTCCTGGAATACCGCGGCAAAGCGGACATCCTTTCCAATCTCGCGGCTTCCTTCGTCCGGCTCGGTCAGTCCGAGAAGGATCCGAAGAAGTGTCGTCTTTCCGCAGCCGGACGGGCCGCTGATGACGGTAACCGTGCCGGGTACAAGCGAAAGATTGATATCATTAAGGACCTTCCGTCCGTCGTAGCATTTGCCAATGCCCGAAAGAACGGCGACAGGTGCCTTGCAGGCTTCCGCAGGTGCGGTTGTTTCTGTGTTAGCAGGCCCCTGCCCGACAGTTTCGGAAGCAACTGTGGTGTCAGGCATCTCATTTTCCGTAAGGGAATCCGCTGCCGCATCCTCGAGGGTATCGCCCTCCGCGCGCTTCGGCTTGGTGATGCCGAGAAGATACCGGAGGAGTCTGCCGCGCTTACGGAGCACGGTCGGCGCGGTGAACGGTACCGTCAGAAGACGGAACAGGATCAGGAAAGCTTTTTCAAAGAGAACGCTTACGAGAATGATGATTGCCGTCCAGGCAAAGACGCTCTCCGCGTCCACGTAAAGCTTCGCATAATAAAGCTCGTGGCCGATCGAATTCGGCGACTGCGCAATGAGCTCGGCGGCGATGCCTGCCTTCCAGCAGAGGCTCAGACCGGCCGAAGAGGCCGCAAGCGTATACGGTACGGCTGCCGGAATGATCAGATAGGCGAGCCGGTTCAAAAACGGAATCCGGAACACCTTCGCTGCCTCGAGGAGCTTTCCGTCGGCGCCCGCGATGCCCTTTCGCATGTTTTCGTAAACGACCGGGAATACCATCAGAAGCGAAATGACAAAGCCGATGACGGCCGGCTTCACGAAGAACAGCAAAAGTATGATGAAAGACACGACCGGAACGGTCTTCACAAGCTTGACGCCCGGGATGAGCAGGATCTCGACAGTCTCAAAGAGCCCCGCCAGGGCGCCGAAGACGATGCCCAAAAGAAGCGCAAGCAAAAAGCCCGCCGTCACATGGGTAAAGCTTCCCCATACGATCCGCAGGAATTCCCTGTCCTTTACCATCTTCAAAAAGGTCTGCGCGACTGCCTTCGGATAAGGCAGCAATACCGGCTTATTCAGCCGGTATGCAAGGTAAGTCCAAAGACCGATCCACAAAAAGACGGAAAGGGCAATTCCGATTGTCCTTTTCTTTCTGCTCAAAATGCCCTCCGTTTGATTACTTTCCGACAATCGACTTCGTAATCTTCAAAATGACGGAAGCGGCAATCAGAACAATACCGACGATCAGAACGATGAGTCCGATGGAGGTAAAGTTCTTAATCACGCCGTCGCAAAGCAAATCTACAACAACATCCGAAATCTTGCCGTCCAGAGCGTCTCTTGCTCTGCCTTCGCCGAACCGGCCCGCGAAAAATACGAGGCCGCCTGCAAGCGTGGAGGTCACGCCGAGATTCATCAGCGTCGTGGAGAAGAACCGTCCGCAAACAAGGACAACCAGCAGGGCAAAGAAGCCGGCAATGCCGAGCAGGATGTAAAGCGGCGCGTCGGAGAAGAACTTCCGGATCATGTTGATGGCATCCTTCGTATCCTTATCGTTGTCGCCGAGCATGTCCTGCAGGTCGGATTCGTTGAATTCCTCGACGGATTTCCGGATTCCGTTATAATCCTCCTCAGTCAGCTTCTGGCCGGTATAATCTTCAATCGTGCTTTCGTATTTCTTTAAGGATTTGATGATCTTTTCGGCATCAACCTCAAGCGTGTCGCTTTCGCCGGTATAGTATTCCATCACTTCACCGATGGAGTCGGCGAAAATGGCACGGACCTTCTTATCGTTCAAAAGATCCTCGACGTCCTTCTCGGTAATTCTGTCGGTCACATCCTTCGGCAGCTCCGAATAAACAAATTCGGCAAGCGTCTGCTGCTGATCCGGATCATCGCTGTCAAGTTTTCCGAGTCTCATGTCGGCAAGCGACTCGAGCCCGGTAACGGTCTTCTTGATGTTCTCCTTCGTAAAGGACTTCCGGACACCGCAGAAAAGCATCGTGATGACACCGGTCAGAAACAGGAAGAAGCAGAAGAAGATGGCCAGCACCTTGCGTCCCGCGCCGAGCGACTTCTTCACCTTCGGCGCATCATCCGTCGGAAGACGGTAGGTCATCGACGGCGTTGCCGCATACTGCTGATTCGGCATATACTGTTGCATCGGCTGCTGATACTGCATCGGCTGACGGTACGAGTTCTGATTCGTCTGCTGATACATGGGATGAACCGGAGCAACCGGTGTGTTCGGCTGCACAGGGGCAGACTGAACAGGCTCTGCCGGTGCCTGCGGGGCATCGAGCGGAGAGCCGCAAATGTTACAGAATTTCATTCCTTCTTCGACAGGGTTGTCACACATGGGACATTTCGTTGCCATCTTATTCTCCTCCGAAAATGATTGCCGAAACCGGCACGTTTTGTACCATTTTCCATTATAGCACCGAAGCACGCGAGATGCAATGCGGTTGGTTGCAAAATAAGGCCCGCTCCGTTATACTGTATCCGACACCAATATGCGGAGGATTCTATGAAAATCATACTGATTCGGCACGGCGACCCCGACTACGCGAAGGACTTCCTGACGGAAAAGGGCGAGCGCGAGGCCGCATGTCTTGCAAAATGGATAAAAAAGAAAGACCCGGAGGTCTTTCGCTACTATGTTTCACCGCTCGGACGCGCCCGCGAGACCGCGCGCGTCTGCTTAGAGCCGCTTGGTAAGGAAGCGACGGTGCTTCCGTGGATTGAGGAATACACCGGGCGCACGATGAACCCGAGAAAAGGCTATGTAAGGCACGCCTGGGACTTCTACCCGGGCGACTGGACGAAGGACGAAACGCTCTTCCACGAGGACACCTGGCTGCAGTCTCCGCTTTACGATAACGATTCGTGCCGCGACGGCTTCCGCGTCATCACCGAGGGCTTCGACGCCCTGCTTTCCGAATACGGCTATCAAAGAGAGGGGCACATCTACCGGACCGACTGGAAGGACGGTCAGCCTGAGGAGAAGACGATTGTCATCTTCTGCCATATGATTGCGACACTAAGCATCATCGCGCACCTGACCGGCATCGCGGCGCCGCTTCTGTGGCACGGCTTCTTCTGCGCGCCCACCGGCCTGACCGTTGTCGAGACCGAGGAACGGGATCCCGGAACGGCCTGGTTCCGTGTCCGCGCACTCGGCGAAGTCGCACACCTTCTTACGGAGGGCGAGCCGATTTCGAATTCCGGTTTTAAAAAGTCCTGACGTTTGTTTCCGTGAAAAATGTCACACCGTCCGAAGCTTCCGTCACCCCAGCGGATTCTTCACACCGTTCGGACACTGACCTCTCCGCTCACGAGCGTTTCCGTTTCGCCGGATTCGTAGCGGACCGTCAGTCCGAAATCATCATCGACCGTAATCACGCGGGCGGGCTTTCCTATGGATTGTCCGTCCGTTGTTTCATATACAAGGACATCGCGGCCCGTAAGGAAGCAAAGCTCGCGGTATTTCTTTGAGAGTTCCGGGCTCTTCAGATCTTCATAATATGTGAAGAACCGGTTCCAAACCTCAGCAATCAGCTGCTCGCGGGCTCCTTCCGGCGCTTTTCCTTCGTAAACGGCGCCTGCAATGTTCTGAATCGTCTCGTCAAATCCGCCCTCGGGCGTCTCCAAATTAATGCCGATTCCGAGCACCGCATAATCGATGCTTCCGTCTCCCGAAAGAACCGATTCCGTCAGGATTCCGCAAACCTTCCGGCCGGAAAAATACACGTCGTTGACCCACTTAATCACGGCTTCGCGCCCGGTCACTTCCCGAATCGCCTCCGCGACAGCAACGCCTGCGGCACAGGTAATCCTTACCGCCTCCGTGACCGGCATCTTCGGTCGCAGAAGCACCGACATGTAAATGCCCGAATCCGGAGAAAGGAAGCTTCTGCCGAGCCTGCCTCGGCCGCTATTCTGCCGCCTTGCGACCATCACATAGCCCTCTGCCTCCCCGGCGGCGCCAATCTGCTTTAAAAGCGTATTGGTCGAGGTGACCTCCTCGCGGAAATCAAACCGGACCGGCAGGTCTTTTCGGAGATATGCCTTGATTTTTTCGTGTTCGTGCGTCATTTGTGTCCTCATTTGTCATAAAATCTATCAAAACTATACCGAGCCGGAACCGGCCTGTCAAGAGTGCTTCCCGTCTTGACGAAACTCTCCCCATCCGATAATATGGAATGCAGGCGTAATAAATGGCATTTGCCGGAAAGAGAATACTTATGAAACATTACAGGACTACAATTAAAGCGCTGCTGCTCATGCTCGCGATGCTCACGGGGCTTCTCGGGAGCGCTTCTGCGGAGGCACCGCTTCTCGGCGCTGCTCCGGGCGGGAACGAACTGACCGGCCGGTCCGCGAACGAAATCGTCGGGATGATGGAGCTCGGCTTCAACATCGGCAACACATTCGACGCAAGCGGCGGAACCGTGAAAACGCGTGAATCCCAGTGGGGCAACGTCGCCGTGACGCAGGAGTTCGTCGACGCGATTTACGACGCGGGCTTTAACACCGTCCGCCTTCCGATTACCTGGGCCGGGTTCATCGCAGACGACGGCAATTACACAATCAATCCCGATTATCTCGCGCGCATCAAGGAAGTCGTCGATTATTGCTATAACGACGGCCTGTTCGTCATCATCAACGCGCACCACGAGCCGTGGATCAACCGCAAGGACCTCGACACCGCATACAAAGAAGTCGGCGAAGAACTGAACGCCGTCTGGGCGCAGGTGGCGACCTATTTCGCGAATTACGATCAGCACCTCATCTTTGAGGGCATGAACGAGCCCCGCATGGCCGGTACGGCCGGTGAGTGGAACGGCAACGCCGACGCTTACTATGCCGTCAACTACTTAAACCAGGTGTTCGTGAACGCGGTCCGCAGCACCAACCTCGGCCACAACGACGAGCGTTGCCTGATGATTCCCGGGTACGCCGCGTCCTGCTCGTCCGAGATCATGCGCAGCATTGCCATCCCGACTTACAACGGCGAGGCCGTGACAAATCTGATCGTTTCCGTCCACAGCTACACTCCTTACGAGTTCTGCCTGACGGACACCCGGAGCAATTTCATCAACGGTTTAGATACCGGTTCGATTGACTCCGTGTTCCGCGACATTTATACACAGTTCATCCAGAACGGCATTCCGGTCATCATCGGCGAGACCGGAGCGACCAACTCCGGCGACAACACCGAAGCGCGCGCGGCCTGGGCGGAATATACCGCAAGCAAAGCCGCAACCTACGGCATCCCGATCATTCTCTGGGATAACGGTGCTGCCGGCAAAGCGGGAGGCGAATGCCACAGCTACATCAGACGGCGCACGAACGAGGTTGTCTTTCCTGAGATTTTCGAGGCTCTGAAAAAGGGCTGGAATTCCGTGAAGAGAGGCGCTATCCGCTATGCGGCATCGCTTCCGCGTACCGGCGGCATCCTCGGCGGACGAGTGCTTTTTGAAGCGCCGGACGGCTCTTCCGACGGGACCGTTACTGTTGATGTCAGCTCGCTGAGCTTCTCAAAAACCGGACAGATTGCCGTTGTATATAAAGGTGCGGAGGCTCCCGCCGTTCAGTTGAACGGCACCCTCGATGCCGGCGGAAACCTTGTCGCGGCGAACAACACTCCGGCGGTTTCGGACGCAATCGGATATCAGGTTGCCCGGTTCTCGATAAAGGACATGAACCTTCCTACGAAGATGGATTCTCTTGTGGTTTCCGCTGCGGCAGATTCCCTGATTTACGAAGTCAGCATTCTCGGCCTGCCTGCATCTCTGGAAACCACCTATACGTACCGTGTGAACGGAAATGCTTATGCAACTTCAAAGGACACGTACGTAAAGAATTTGACGCTCGAGGGCTTCAAATTTCTCGGCTGGTACACAAGCCCGAAGTACACGAAGGGCACGGAATTCACCGGCACCATTCACGAGGGTGCGCGAAGCGTATACGCAAAGCTTGCACTAGCCTCATTCCGTCCGGTAACCGTATCGGTTACGCCGGCGCCGCTCCCGGTCATCTCTCCGAGAAGCGACCGCCCGCTGCCGACCCCGACCGCTACACCGACTCCGGAATTCACACCGACCCCGTCACCGACCGAACCGGTAACGGAACAGCCCGTCACCCCGGTTCCGACCGAAGCCGCCAAGTCCGAAGACGAGCCGATGAACCCGGCTCTTCTGATCATTCCGTTACTCCTGGCATTTGCCATGATCGGCTACGGCGTGTACCTCGTCGTCCGCGGCATCCGCAGCCGGAAACAACAGTAAACAGTCCCTGAAAACAAGCAACGGCTTGCCGCATACACGGCAAGCCGTTTTTCATTCACGCTAGAACTTGAAGAAGCTGAACAAGCCGGTAAAGCTTGAAAAAGCAACTCCGACAAACACTGCGAAAGCTGCGATAATCAGTACGACGCCCGCAATTTTAAAGGCTTTGATGTCTTCCTTTCTGCCGATGGCAAGTGCAATTGCGCCGAGAATCATCAACGCCATAACAATCATCCCTGTCATCATGAACTTTTTCATGGTGTTCTCTGCCGTCTGCTGAAAGTCTCCAAAAACATTGCTGAGCATTGTTCTCTCCTCCTTTAATTCGCGATGGCTTATGCCATCCTTTTTCTTTTTTCGGACGTAGTATCTTGTTCTAATGGCTCCGCCGCCTTGAAGCCGACAAACTTTTGTGTTACGTTTACGGCAACAACACCGCGGAGGTAATGCTTTATGATATCTGTGAAAAACCGTTGGGCACTCGTCACCGGCGCCGCAAGAGGCATCGGGTACGGCGTCGCTCTCACTCTCGCAGGGCAGGGCTGCAACCTGATTCTGCAGGCACGCTCGGAAGAGCACCTTAAAAACGTTCGCGAAAAAGCGGAAGCTCTCGGCGTTTCCGTCCTGACCGTTTCGGCCGAGCTTTCAAACCTCGAGTCGGTTCAGGCCATGCTTTCAAAAATAGACTCCTTCGGCGTTCCCGTCGATATCATCATGAACAACGCCGGCCTTCAGATTGCGTACCGTTCAGACTGGTTCACGACGCCCGCCTCGGATTACGAAATCAGCTTTCTGGTAAATACCATCGCTCCGATGATGATTGTCTACCATCTTCTTCCGAAGATGCTTGAACGCGGCTTCGGAAGAATCGTCAACACAACGAGCGGCATCCGCCTTGAGCCCGAGCAGGCCGGCTATTCCGCCAGCAAAGCGGCACTTGATAAGGTCACAACCGATCTGGCTTCCAAATACACCGACGTCGACATCTGCATCAACCTGACCGATCCCGGCTGGTGCCGGACCGATCTCGGCGGACCAAACGCTCCGAATTCTCCCGAGAGCTCGCTGCCCGGCGTGGTCGTCGGCGCATTTGTCAACAAAGGTGTGACCGGCCGGTGTTTCGCCGCCCCGAACTTCCACGGCCTGAGCCTCGAGGAAGCAGTAGCCAAGGTGGAAAGCAATTAACTGTAGACTAATATACAGGAAAATGCCAGGAGTGTCAATCACATTTAACACGTGACACTTTTGGGATCTGATGGTGAGCCGGAATCTTTGCCAGGTGCCGGCTTCAGGCAACCTCGAAAAACATCCTTTTGACTCATCTTAAAGAATCCTCAATTACAGTCATAGCCGGGTCGCCCCGGCTATGACTCATTTTATGGTTTTTTCTATTGCAGTCATTCCCGGTGGTCCCCTGGTATGACCCATTTCATGAATTCTTTCATTGCAGTCATTCCCGGGCACCCCCAGCTATGACCGCAATTCAACAATTCTTCATCTGCAGTCATTCCCGGGCACCCCCAGCTATGACCGCAATTCAACAATTCTTCATCTGCAGTCACTCCCGGGCACCCCCAGCTATGACCGCAATTCAACAATTCTTCATCTGCAGTCACTCCCAAACGTCTACAAATGAAAAACCCGGTGCGCCAGAAGCGCACCGGGTACTTTTCATTTATCACTCAAATTACAGCTGAGGGCCGGCCTTTACAAGAGCCTTACCTGCTGCATTGCCTTCGTACTTCACGAAGTTCTTGATGAAGCGGCCTGCGAGATCCTGAGCCTTGCCTTCCCAAACGGAAGCATCAGCGTAGGTGTCGCGAGGATCAAGGATTGCCGGATCAACGCCCGGAAGCTCGGTAGGAACTTCGAAATCGAAGATCGGGATCTTCTTGGTAGGAGCGTTGTTGATAGCGCCGCTGAGGATTGCATCGATGATACCACGGGTATCCTTGATGGAAATTCTCTTGCCGGTGCCGTTCCAACCGGTGTTTACAAGGTAAGCCTTAGCGCCGCTCTTCTGCATCTTCTTAACGAGCTCTTCGCCGTACTTCGTAGGATGAAGCTCAAGGAAAGCCTGACCGAAGCAAGCGGAGAAGGTAGGAGTGGGCTCGGTAATGCCGCGCTCGGTACCAGCAAGCTTAGCGGTGAAACCGCTGAGGAAGTAGTACTGCGTCTGCTCGGGAGTCAGAATGGAAACCGGAGGCAATACGCCGAAAGCGTCAGCGGAAAGGAAGATAACGTTCTTAGCAGCCGGACCTGCGGAGGTCGGGTTAACGTTCAGAACGATGTTCTTAATGTGATTGATCGGGTAGGAAACACGGGTGTTCTCGGTTACGCTCTTGTCAGCGAAATCGATCTTGCCGTCCTTATCTACGGTAACGTTCTCCAAAAGAGCATCTCTTCTGATTGCGTTGTAGATATCGGGCTCGGAATCCTTATCGAGGTTGATAACCTTTGCATAGCAGCCGCCCTCGAAGTTGAATACGCCGTTGTCATCCCAGCCGTGCTCGTCATCACCGATCAGAAGTCTCTTAGGATCGGTGGAAAGCGTCGTCTTACCGGTACCGGAAAGACCGAAGAAGATAGCGGTGTTCTCACCGTTCATATCGGTGTTAGCAGAGCAGTGCATGGAAGCGATGCCCTTAAGAGGAAGGTAATAGTTCATCATGGAGAACATACCCTTCTTCATCTCGCCGCCGTACCAGGTGTTGATGATAACCTGCTCGCGGGAGGTCGTGTTAAATGCTACGCAGGTCTCGGAATTAAGACCGAGCTCTTTGTAGTTCTCAACCTTAGCCTTGGAAGCATTGTAAACGATGAAGTCAGGCTCGAAAGCTGCAAGCTCTTCAGCGGTAGGCTGGATGAACATGTTCTTAATGAAGTGAGCCTGCCAAGCAACCTCAACTACGAAACGAACAGCCATGCGGGTATCCTTGTTAGCGCCACAGAAAGCATCTACAACGAACAGTCTCTTGTTGCTGAGCTCTTTCTTAGCGATATCCTTAACAACAGCCCAAACCTCTTCGCTCATCGGATGGTTGTCGTTCTTATACTCATCGCTCGTCCACCAAACGGTGTCCTTGCTGTTCTCATCCATAACGATGTACTTGTCTTTGGGGGAACGTCCGGTGTAAATACCGGTCATAACATTTACCGCATTAAGCTCGGTGTTAACACCAACTTCATAGCCGGTAAGGTCCTTCTTGGTCTCTTCCTCGAAGAGCATCTCGTAAGAAGGATTGTAGACGATTTCTTTGGTTCCGGTGATACCGTACTTGGTCAAATCAATCTTTGCCATGCTTCATACCTCTTTCTCTGTCAAAATTTCTATTTTAAGCCACCCGAAGATGACCTCTTGCACCCTTTCAGGCGCCGACCGGACCGGCTTTCGAGCATGCCGATTCATCGCGCAGCCTGTTACAAGCCCAATCAAAGTCATTATACACTAACTTGATTCGTAAAGTCAATATATCTTTTGTCCGCTGAAGGACGGAATCTGTAGCATTTTCCACAAAAGTTAGCGAACGACAACCGACTCGAGAATAGCCTTTGCCGCGTCGCTGTCAAATGCAAAGCCGCATGCAGATACGCGGATCGGCTTCTCGCCGACCATGGCATACAGTTCGAAGCCGTAGCCGCCCCATCCGTCGCTGTACTGGAAACCGGTCCAGTCGATTCCGGCAAATGTGCCGCTGACGTCCGTCTGCTCGTTCGTGTAGGTCTGCTTGTTGTAATTGTACTGCATCTCCATGATTTCCTTTGTCTCCATCTTGAAGTCAAAGTACGTAATGAAATCGGACTTAATCACGGAGCAGTACCGGGTGTCTTCCTCGTCAAAAGCGTCGCCCTTGCGGAACTTCCAGCCGGTAGGAACACCGACCGTGAGGTCTCCCCAGGTTTCCGTCGCGCCAATCATCACGCCTTCGGGCGTCGGAGTTTCGGTAACCTCTTCCGTAGGCGTCGGCTTCTTCTTTTTTCTGCTGCCGCCGTCATCATCGTCGTCATCGTCATCGCCGCAGGCCGTAAGGCATGTAATTGCACATAAAAGCATCAGTAAAAACAGTAAGGTTTTCTTCATATCGTCCTCCAAAATCACGCGAATATTTTCGCCTTTTTTAACCGAAGTGATTATAGCGCAACTCTGACAAATGTCAAGACTGCCCCACCACAAAGAAACGCCGCAGTCTCCTTGCGGAAACCGCGGCACGGGGTGTGTATTTATTTGCTGAGGACTTGATGAGACTATTTTACCCACGAAACCTCAGATTCTTTCAAAACCGTATGCTTTTTGCGTGGTTTTTTCTTGCCAGCATCATACGGAATTCTTTTTTCTTGCATTTTAGTTGGATTTCTCTCTCGCCTCATCCAACGAAATACTTTGTTTTCTTGATTTGATGGGAAGCCGGTTCTGTCATTTTCATACATAATCCGACATATCCGGATTTTCGTATGAACTCCTTCTTCTTCCCGTTCCCACTCAAACTCTTGTAATTGCGCTTTCGTATGCCTTTTTCTGATTCTTCTCCTACTGTTTTTCTGCTCCGCGTTATTTCGTGGGAGCAGCCATCCGCCTTGATGCTGAAAATGAGCACAGGCAGAAGGGCACTATCAGAGTATCCCCTCCGACAGGCAGCCCCGAAAGGTTGCCGATATTTTTAGCGAAGCCTGCTGCCGCAATGCGGGCAGTAATCGTTAAAAGTCTCTCTGCCTAACGATTTCCCGCAGTACGGGCAATCCATACATTTTGACAGCATTACGTAACCTATGTATATTGCAAACGTCAGAACTACCAGGACAACGGTAATAATTTCGGAATCCAGAAGCACAAGCCCCACCGGAATTGATCCTACAAAGCAAATAATGAAAAGGATTGTCGAAATAGCATACTTCTTATTACGGCGTCTGTGTTCCTCTATTTTATCCTCTTCGAACCTTACCTTATGTTCCTCATCTTCCTTCTCTGCATTCAGAAGATCAGCCGCCGTGAGGGCATACTTACAAAAAGGGCACTTCCCCGTCTCTTTTCTGAATACTTCCTTACAGTTAGGACAATTGATAAACATAACCGCAAACCTCCTTCTCGGAAAGAAATCTTTCCAAAAAGTATAGCATACTCTATGGCATTTGTCACGGATAAGGGGCAAGAAACTTCGCCAATGGAAAATGTGACACCACCCGTCCCGGCGCATATGCAAATTTACGGTAGCAAAAACCGCCCGCGCGTGATATAATTGCCGAAAAATCGCAGGAGGATACCCATATGAAGAAGCTTGGACTGATTGGGGGAACGGGGCCGGAATCGACGCTGATGTACTACCGTGAGCTGAACCGGCGGATTGATGCGCTGACCGGGCAGAAGCAGATGCCCGAAATCGTAATTGAGAGCGTGGATTTTCGAAAGATGTGGGGGATGGTTGAGGCCCGGCGCTATGACGAACTTTCCGATTATCTCGCGCAGGAGGCGGCAAATCTGAAGGCCGCCGGCGCGGAAGTAATTTCGATGACCGCCGCGACGACGCACATCGTATATGACGAAGTGTGCCGCAAGTCGGGCATCCCGCTTGTGAGCATCCCGAAGGCCGTCGCCGATGAGGCCGTTGCGCGTGGAATCAGGAAGGTCGGTCTTCTCGGCACAATTTTCACGATGGAACAGGCGTACATGAAGACGGATCTGATAAACGCGGGCGTGGAAGTCTATGTTCCGGACGAGGCCGACCGTAAGCTTGTTGCAGAGCGGATTCTCACCGAACTCGAGCTCGGAACCGTCAAAGAATCAACCCTTCTCGAATTCCGGACTATAATCAAAAAGATGCAGCAGGCGCACGGCATCGAAGCCGTCATTCTCGGCTGCACGGAGCTGCCGCTTCTTCTGAATCCGGACAACTGCCCGGTTCTCTGCCTCGACAGCGTCGAAATCCACATAAACGACCTCATCCGGAGGGTAACATTACCACTATTATAGTCGGACAATATAGCTTGTCATCATTCTAACAAACCGCCGCGGACTCCTTTCGGAAACCGCGGCGTGAGATGTTGCTTGAGAACTACTTCCATAAAGCAATCAGTCAATGCACCATTTCATTCTCTAGGGCATATCCAGCGGATTAATCGCATAACTAATCTCACGCCCTCTACAATCTTCCAATACATAGTCTGGAGAGTATCGTATTTCTGTTATAACCAGTTTTCCCTCCTCGTCAATTGCTCCATATCCAAGTTCAAGTATTCCATCAGTCAGGTAATGTACTGTTGTAAAGCGGAGTGTGGTTTTATTCGCCCACAGAGAGTTGTCATTAACCGTGCTGTGTTGATAAAACATCTCATAATAATCGTTCATTGTCTGATCTATTTCTAGAACATCGTAAAAAGTACATCCCACAGTAAGGTCCTGAAAATCTGCATATTGCTTCCTTTCCCCGTGGCGAATCAGAACCGGATATCCAACCAAAGCCCTCAATTGGTTTTCTTCTGTTGCAAAATAATAGATACAATCCCCCGTCTCTGATGCAAACGCTGTATAATAAATCCCATTTTGCCCCTTTCGGAATTGTATTTCAGGGAACTTGTAATAGAGTGACTGCAAAAGCGTAACACCGTTTTCGAAATGCTCAAAAACTCCAAAATCGATACCAAGACGAACAAATCGGTTTTGCCCGAGAAGATAATCAAACCATACATCTGAACTGTAAGTCAGAATATTCAGTTTCACAGACTCATCACACAGCGCCGAATCACGAACGTACTGAGCTATTTCGTTCAGTGACATGTCCATTATTTTTTCAGAAGAAAGCGGTGTCGGATAACCTCCTTCGGTGGGAGAAACAGTTGTATCCGGCTTGACAACATTTCCCAGATCGTTTTCCTCATATTTTGTTCCCTTGTTTTCAATATCTTGTTGCTTTTGGCCATCGGTATCAGAACCAATATAATTATCCCCACAACCCCAAAACAATCCAACCATCAAAACGCAAATCAGAATCCAAAATGCTCTTTTCATAACTATTCCTCTGTCCATTCTTAAAACTAAAACACCTGTCGCAAGCGCAACAACCACCTGTAGAATGGCAAATACTACTATAAAACGCTCTCTATTACAAATAGTATAACATATCCCCATGATATTTGTCACGGTTCTCTGCCTCGACAGCGTCGAGATTCATCTGAACGACCTCGTCCGGAGGGTAACGGAATAAACAAAACCACCGCGTGCTTTGCGGTGGTTTTTCTTTCGTTTAGTAGCCAATCTTCGCCAGAATACTGTCAATCAATTCGGCATTTTTGATGGAAAATGTGTCGCTGATATGCGGCGTTTCCCCGTACAATATACAGCGGCTCATCTGCTCGATTTCGAGTGAATAGTTCTGCGGGACCTCCACAACGCGCTGCGCGATGGCATTTCCCGTCCGGATTTCGTAGCTGACGCAGCCTTCCTGGTTGTATTCCGCGTCGGAGCGGATGGAACCCTTCGAACCGTGGATGAACAGGCGGTCATAACGGGAATTGGTCCCGATGCCGAGGTTCATGCCTACGGTAAATGCAGCGCGGGCGCCTCCCTTGAACCGCATCTGCGCGGTCGTCAACATATCGACGCCGAGGTCAGTGAATTCCGCGCTTGCGTTGACGCTTTCCACCTCATCGTCAATCAGTGACAGAATCATCGTCGTGCAGTAGCAGCCGAGGTCGTACATCGCTCCGCCGCCGTGCTCCTTATGAAGACGGAAGTCCTCCTTGTAGCCCTGCGTGACAAAAGAAGTATCGATGTAATCAACCTCTCCGATGATGCCGCTTTTCACATCGCGGATCAGGCTCTCCATATAAGGGCTGTGCAGGTAGGCGTATGCTTCCATCAGAATGACACCGTTCTCCCCGGCCGCGGCGAACATCTCGCGCGTTTCGGCAGCGTTCATCGCAATAGGCTTTTCACAAAGCACATGCTTGCCGGCCTTCAGGGCTGCAATGACCCACGGTTTATGTAAATCGTTCGGGAGCGGAACGTAGATTGCCTGAACCTTTTCATCCTGAATCAGTTCGTCATAGCTTCCGTAGGATACTTCAAAGCCGTACTTTTCCTTGTACATATCGGCTTTTTCTTTGCTTCTGCCGGCGATCGCGTACAGATTGCAGTGTTCAGCCTGTTTCATGCCGGGGATCGTACCCCAACCTGCAACCGATGCGGTTCCCATGATTCCCCAATTGATCTTCTCCATTTTTAGTTTCCTTTCTTCCGGTTATAGTTATACTCCGGCGGGCTGCCTAAGAGGGAGGCATCCTCAGGAGGAAAATCCTTCGTATGCCTCCCTCTTGGCGCGCCCGCCTCAGCAAAAGATAATACGACAAGATTTTCTGTTTCTGCCTGCTTTAATTATTCCAGTCTACCCGGTGTATCACCGTAGGGTCGATAGACTTTACGTTCGGTGAGTTTGTGCGGACCATCATGGCCTTCAGTTCGTCGGTCATGGCGTTGATGGTGGCGGCGACGCCGTCAGGACCTTCGGTCTCAAGCGGTCCCATCAGGGGTTTGCCGACCGAAACCGCATCAGCACCGAGCGCCATTGCCTTAAATACGTCGTAGCCGTCAAGCATGCCGCCGTCCACGATAACCGTAAGCTTGTCGCCGACCGCCTTTCGGATCTCCGGCAGAAGCATCGTCGGCGGCGTTGCCCAGCGCATCAGGCCGTTGTGGTGACTGAGGACAATTCCCTTGCAGCCGATCTCCACGCAGCGGACCGCATCCCACGCGCTCAGCGCGCCCTTCACAATGAACGGAAGTCTCGTCGACTGCACATACTCTTTAAGTTCCCCTAAGGTCGGCAGTTTCATCTGCTTTCCGACGACGACAGAGTCGCGGTCATCTCTCACATTTACCGCGTGCTCAACATCCATGCCGACCGCGAGGAACCCGCACTCCTCCGCGCATTTGATGCGCGAGAAGATTTCCTGCCGGTCCGCGTACGGTTTGATGATTTTAATCAGCTTTGCCCCGGTCGCCGCGCACAGCCCCATTTCCTCGAGACCGCCCATGCCGATGAAACAAAGGGCTCCGGCACGCTTCGCGCCTTCCGCGAGCGCCTCCATCGAGGGCTTCAGGTGCGACAGCGCGCCCGTCGTAATCGGCGTGGCAAATCTGACACCGAACAGCTCGGTTTCCGCTGTCGGATGCACTGCCCCGACGATGCGGCTTTCCACTAACAAACTGTCTAAATAACGGCGATTGATCGCAATCGAATCGCCCGAAAGAGGTCTTTCCGCCATAATCCTTCTCCTTAAATCCCGACACCGGCTTCCTCGGCAGCTGCTGCCACGACCTTGTAAGCCCTGTCGTACTCTTCAAACGTGCTCATGTGCTCCAACAAAACCGGCGCATCCTTCGGCAGATGCCGGTCGATAATCCGAAGAATCTCCTTGAAATCAAGCTCTCCTTCGCCCGGCGAACACTCCGTCAGTACTGTCGTCAACTGCATTCTGTCCATATGCGAATCCTTCAGATGCGTGCTCTTGATGTACGGCCCGAGCTTCGCGAAGCACTCCTCGATGAACGCGTTCGCGCACAGATGCCTCCGCGGGTTGTTGATCATGTTCACGAAATCCATATGCGCCGCAAACATCGGCCGGTCGACATCGCGAATCAGCTGCAGATACTCATCAGGACCGTCCGGCACCATCCACGGCATCGGCTCGAGGCAGTAATACGCGCGCTTCGGCTGCACCGCATCGATGATTTCGCGCATCGAACCGACAATTCTGTCGTATGTTTCCTTCGTATAATTCGACGGGTCCGCGCCGTCCCATCCGGCCGACCCCGAAGTCCCCGCAATATTCACGCAGCACGCGATCCCGAGCTCGTCCGCAAGCGCCAATTGCTTTTTGGCAAATGCCATAGCCTCCTCTGCCTTCACCGGATCCGGATCAAATACATTCTTCCAAACGCCGACCTCGGCGAGCACAACATCGTGCTTCTTTGCAATCTCGCAATACTGCGCAATCACGTCCGGCGCGGTGTACGCATTAAAAGGCGCCGTCACCGCCCGAAACTTCGAGGCGACGAGCAGCTTTTCCCATTCCGCCGGGGTCCTGAAAGCCCCCGAGACCGTTCCTCCCAACCTCATATATTCCCTCCTTCTCCATGCCGAAATGTCTGATGAACCCCGAACCCCGTCCCCAGGGTCCGCCCTAAACGACAACGGAAGATAATGCAACGCATTTAGAATCGGCTTCGCCGATAGGCGTTGCATGTTCATTAGAATCCCCCCGCAAGCGGGTCCCTCCTAATGATAAATATAGGGAACTTCGTCCCGGATGTCCATAGACTAAGTTCCCTAAAAAATGTCAGATTCTATCCCGTGATGAAAAAGCGGGTTGTCAGTCCGTCACCAGATCGGCGGTTCTGCAGTTCGCCGCCCTAAGCAGGTCTGCCGGCGCCAGCTCAATCTGGAAACCGACCTTGCCGGCGCTTACGAACATCCGGTCATAGCCGGCTGCGGTTTCGTGAACCCAGGTCGGAAAAGCCTTCTTCATCCCAATCGGCGAACATCCGCCGTGCACGTAACCGGTAAGCGGCAGCAGTTCCTTCTGCTTAATCATGTCAATGGATTTCTCCCCGGCAACCTTGGCTGCCTTTTTGAGATCCAGCTCCGCCGCGACCGGGATGGCAAATACATAGTACTGTCCGCTCTTGCCCTGCGTCACGAGCGTCTTGAAAACATGCGCCGGATCCTCGCCGAGAATGCCCGCAATCTGCTCTCCCGTCAGCGTCGGGTCCTGCTCATAGGAATGGCTGTTATAGGCAATCTTCTTCGCCTCGAGAACACGCATGACGTTGGTTTTTTCTTCTTTCTTCATGGCATTTTCCTCTTATTTCGTAAAGCTTTATTCCTTCTTCGCGGTACGGTTCCGTAAAAGCCAAAGTCCCCAGACAACCAGACAGCCGACCGCATAGCATATAATGTCCCGGATGTCGCATGTGCCGCCGATCAGCACGCGGAAGAACCGGCTCTTCCCGAGTCCGAGTTTGTCCGCAATATGGATCGCCTGCAGCCCTTCCACGCATGCCGCAAACAGGAATATCCAAAGCGGCAGGAAGGGATATCCGTCGGGCAGAAATATCCGTACAAAAGTATAAAGGACAATCACCACCAGCACATCGCCGAGGTACGGCCGCACGAAGCTGTCGTGCACATATAAAGCAATCAGCACCTCAACCGCGATGAGAACGACTGTCGCAAGCAGGTAAAATAAGCGTTTCTTCATTTTCTCTCCCCATACGGATTATGCCTCGTTAAGATACGCCCGCAGCGTGTTCAAAACCCGCTTCTTGTCCGCGCACCACTGCGGCTCAATCAATAACTTCTTCGGTCCGTCTCCGGTCAGTCGGTGGATGACGGTTTCGTCGGGCAGCAGCCGGACGGCTTTTTGCATGAGCCTTGCATACTCCGACAGCGTCATCACCGGCCACGGGTTCTTCTCAAAATCCTCCGCCAGCTTTGTCCCGCGAAGGATCTGCAGAAGCTGCAGCTTCACGCCGTCCACAACAGGCGTGAGATCCGCAAGATACCGGACAGACGCCAGCATATCCTCTTCCGTCTCCCCGGGCAGCCCGAAGATCAGATGAACAATCACCGAAAGCCCCGCTTTCTTAAGCCTTCCGTACGCATCCTCAAAGGTCGCGCGAGGATAGCAGCGGTTGATGCGCGCAGCCGTTTCGTCGTTACCTGTCTGAAGCCCGAGTTCCACCCAGACAGGCTTAATCCGGTTCAACTCCGCAAGCATTGAAATCATCTCATCGGAAAGGCAGTCCGGGCGCGTCCCGATGGAAAGAATCGCGATATCGTCCCGCGACAAAGTCTCCTCATACAAGGCGCGGAGGCGGTTCACATCCCCGTACGTGTTCGTGTACGACTGAAAATATGCAATATAGCGGCTTCCGCGGGTCTTCGCCTGCACAAGCTTCTTCGCCTGTTCAATCTGCTCCAAAACCGGCGCGGTCTTCGCCGCAAACTCACCGCTTCCGCCCTCCGAACAGAACGTGCACCCGCCGGTGCCGACCGTTCCGTCCCGGTTCGGGCATGTGCAGCCCGAGCTGAGCGCAAGCCGGTAAATCTTCTCGCCGTACTGCTCCTTCAAAACATCGGATATCATCCGGATCTTCATATGACTGGTTCCCTCACTCCGGTGTCACATTTTCCATAAGCTAAACGGTCATTGCTTCCCCGTTCAGCCACACGCCGGTAAGCCGGTCGTCCTTCGTGTAAACAAGCTTCAGCGAGAAGAACGGCGCGCCCTCCTTGAGGAGGCGGAAGAACGCTTTGTCACCCACCCAGATTGGCAGGTCGCACACGCGGTCGATGTCAATCCACTCGAGCGTGCCCTCATCGCACTCCTTCAGCTCGCCCTCCCACTCGTCCGCCGTGAAAAGGTGCATATATTCGACCACGTCGTCGCCGTAGACAAATGTGACGATGCCTCTCGCGCGATACGAGGTCAGCGTCAGCCCGGTTTCCTCGAAGACTTCACGCCGCAGGCATTCGTCGGGGCTCTCGCCGTACAGAAAATGCCCGCCGACGCCGATGTATTTGTCTTTGTTGATGTCTTGCTCCTTCTTCACGCGGTGTAACATCAGGTACTGCCCGTCGCGCTCGAGGTAACATAAGGTTGTCAGTTCCGGGGTCTTCATGACAAATCTCCTTCTGCCGCGGATGTTAGTTCTGCCCGTCCCGCAACATATGTCCGGCTTTCCGCCCTGTCCGGCCGGAAGCTTTTTCATCAGAATAATAACATGCCATCCGGCGGGCGTCAAATCAAGCTTCAAACTTGATTGACCCCCTTTTCGTTTGCCCTTAGGTTTGTTGGTACGAGCGCCCCCTCCGGGGACTCCCGTATCACGCTTTTTGGCTTGATGGTACGCGCGACCGTCCCCCGCGCGGCAACTGCTCCGGTTCCTTCTACTTCACCCTCTCCATGTCAAACAAATTGGCGATAAGCTTGTTTAAATCTTCGTTGTCCTTGCCGGCATACTCGTAAAGCACCTCGAAGAACTTTGCCGATGTGGAATTTGTGAAAGCGTTCCGACGGACGTATTCGCGAATTATGCTGTGGAACTCTTTTCTTCCGAGAATTTCCTCCATCTGGTACAGAGCTCTCTGACATTCCTGATAGATGGCGCTGATGTAATCATTGTCAGTATTGAATTCATAATAGGACTGGTTAAACGGAATCATGCCACGCTGCATGATATGCTGCAGCTGTGTCACATCCCTCATATCCCTGAACTCCCGGCTTAACCGCATAAATGACGAAAACGTATTTTCGGAGGCCGCATTGCGCGAACGGTACTCCTCGAAAACCACTTCCGTGTATGAGGTGATGGACTCGTCAAGCCAGGGCTCCATGCCGGAATTGCTGCCGACGATGCCCATGAACCACTGGTGCCCGATTTCATGCGCCACACAGGTCTCCAGCGTGAAGAAACTCGGCTTTTCCATGCTGCTCGGATCCACGGTAATCACAGGATACCATTCCTGATCGGTAATGATAATCAGATTCGGATACTCCATGCCTCCCGCGTCAATCCGCGAGACAATGATGTCAAGTTCCTCATAAGGATATCTTCCGAACGCCTCACCGAAGGCCGCAAGCGAATCCTCCGCCGCCTTAAGGGTCGTCTCGACTGCAGCATCCGTTGCATTGCCGAACGGACTGTCTTTCCAGTATTCATCCGCCTCTATGAGTTTCGGATAGAAAAGATTCACATGAACGCCGTCATAGTCGGCTTCCTTATACACAAATTGATTGGATGCGGAAAATACAAAGTCTCTCACACAGGGCGCCGTGAACGTGTAGGTCACCACATCGCCGTTGCTCTCCTTTTTCGTCTCGGTTCCGGTAGAAGCAACAAGAAATCCCTCCGGAACCGTCAGGCGGACATCATAATCGGATACCTCCGAATAGAAACACTCCCCGCACTGGATAAACCCTTCGTGTGACCAGCCGTTTTCGTCGTACTCCGCGAGAATCGGATAGAAATTGGTCACATTGTAAACGTCTTTATAAACACCGTATCGGTCGGGAACCGTCGGAATCTTCGCTGAAAAATCATACGAAAGCGTCATCTTTTCGCCCGGCGCCAAAGGCGTCTTCAGTTTTAACCACACAACAGAAACATCCTTGTCCCGATTCACCGTAAGAACCGAGTCATCCCGGCTGTCTTTCACATTGGTAATCTCGGTTATGGCGCCGTTTGGTTTATAGTCGTTCGGTCTGGTTTCGTCTCTGTTATATCCCGCGGTCTCCGCATCGACGAAAAGACTCGAATAATCCCGCAGACACAATTCATCCCAGGTACTCTCCGTGTCGTTATAAAAGGAAAATACGACCTGCCCGCCGACTGTCCTTTTCTCCGGATCCATCTGAAGATTCATATCATAGTGGTACAAATCTCTTGTCGGGAACAGAATGTCGCACCCTTCCTCCGGCCACGGCGAAACGGTCGGAACCGGTGACGGGGTCGGGGTATCGGTCACGGTCGGCTCGTCCGTCGGTGTGACCGGCTTATCGGTCGGCGTGACCGTAGTTGTCACAGGCGTTTCAGTCGCCTTATTCTTCGTGTTCTTTTCGTCCTTTCCGCATGCACAAAGCGATGTCAGCATTGCGCAAAGAAGCAACATGTTTAGTAATCTTTTACCTCTTCTCAAAGCTTTTTCTCCTTTCTTTCTGCCCGCTCTGCGGGCATTTTCCACAAACAAGCCAAGTAAATCACTTTCATTTTACTAAACTTTGATAAAAATATGAAAAAAGAATGAATCGCCTGACACCCGTTGTTGCATTCTTACGGCCTTACGGCTATAATGCGTTTATAAATCAAGAAAGGAGAGACTTTTCCATGACATTTGATGAATATGAAAAAGCGATGCACTTGGGGCAGAAGGAATACAGTGCCTGCATGAACAAAGGGCTGCATCCTTACCTCATCTGCATGGAAGACGTCATGGCTCCTTATGAGACCGAAGCAAAGGTGAAGCTCGGTCTGCAGGAGATTCCGCTCAATCAGGTTGTGGGGACCTTTGCCGAAGGGCGGTCAAACGCATTTGCAAGAAACTTCATGCCGTTACTTGATACGGACACCGAATTTGCCCAGAAATGGATGGCACTTTATGAATCCATGCTCGAAGAGGGTCTTCGCGACCCGATCATCTGCTACGAGTTTCTGAACAAGTTCTACGTACAGGAAGGCAACAAACGGGTCAGCGTGTCCAAGTATATGGGCGCAGTTACGATTGAAGCGCAGGTCATCCGGATTGTTCCGAAGCGCACCGACGCCAAGGAGATTCAGCTCTATTACGAGTTCCTGGATTTCTTTGAGAAGACCGGCGTGAATTATCTCACATTTACCAAAACCGGAAGCTACACGCTCCTTTTGAAGGAGATCAAGGAGGACAAGCCGGATTCGGTGTTCACCGAGGACGACGCGATGAACCTCCGCTCCGCTTACGCGCGGTTCAAGAAGGAATATCTGGCAGCAGGCGGCGAGAAGCTTGTCACTTCAGTGGCCGACGCTTTTCTTGTATACCTGCACATCTTCGGCTATGCTTCGCTTAAGGACGCGACCGGTTCGGAGCTTTCCCGAAACATCACGCGTGTCTGGAGCGAGTTCAAGATTTACGGGCGCGAGCGGCAGGCAGCCATTTCGCTGAACCCTGTCGAAGACCCGAAGAAGCACGTCATTACAAACCTGCTTCCGCAAAAGCAGCATAAGGCCGCGTGGGTACACGAGAAAAATACGACCGTCAGTGCCTGGACATACAGCCACGAGCTCGGCCGCGAGCACGTCGAAGATATCTTCGGAAGCCGCATTCAGACCGCTTCGTTCTTCGATGTTTCCGCAGAGCATGCGGACGAGGAGCTCGAGAAGATCATCAAGCAGGGCTACGACATTCTGTTCTGCACATCCCCGCAGCACATCGCGGCGTGTGCAAAGGCAGCGGCCACGCATCCGGATGTCAAAATCCTGAACTGCTCGCTGAACACGTCTTATAAGCACGTCCGCTCGTATTACTTACGTACGTACGAGGCCAAGTTCATCATCGGCTGCATTGCGGGCGCGATGGCGGACAACAACCATGTCGGCTACATCGCGGACTATCCGGTCTTCGGTTCCGCGGCGAGCATCAACGCATTTGCCCTCGGAGCAAGAGCGGTCAACCCGCGCGCCGAGGTATATCTGGATTGGTCAACGCTTAAGGACCGCTCGGGCGGCAACGTTTTCGAGCAGAACGATGTTTACATCGTCAGCAACCGTGACCTGATTGCGCCGGCACAGGCTTCGCGTGAGTTCGGTCTGTATCAGACGGGCGAGACACCAATCAACTATGCAATGCCGGTATGGCACTGGGGAAAGATGTACGAGGAAATCCTCAGAAGCATTTTGAATAACAACTGGAAGGACGAGGACGATTCGGTCGGCATCTACGCGCTGAACTACTGGTGGGGCATGTCCAGCGGTGCCATTGACGTCATCACCTCGCAGAAGCTTCCGCCGGAACTGAACCGGCTCACGGAGACACTGAAGACGGCCATCATCAACCGCTCTTTGGTACCGTTCTCCGGAACGCTGACGTTCCAGGACGGCACGACGCAGGACGCCGAGGACGGTCTGGCGCCTGAGGAGCTGATCACGATGAACAAGCTGCTTTCGGGCATCCACGGCTTCATTCCGGGTCCGGACGATCTTCGTGACGAATTCCGCGACTTCATGACCGTGCAGTCGTTATTCCGTCCGGAAGCGGAAACGCAGCTGTAACATTTTTCAGGAAAATGCAACGTATTGGGAGGTTACCGTGAAGATTCTTATCATATCCGATAAGGAATCGAAGGCGCTTTGGGATTATTATACCCCGGGGATGTTGGATGAGTATGATCTCATTCTGTCCTGTGGGGACTTGGATTCGGAGTATCTTTCGTTTCTGGCCACATTTACCAAGGTGCCGGTGCTTTATGTCCACGGCAACCACGATGACCGCTACGAGCAGAAACCGCCGGAGGGCTGCACCTGCATCGAGGATACCGTCTACCGCTACAAAGGCGTTCGGATTCTCGGCCTCGGCGGCTCCAACCGCTACAAGCCCGGCATCAACCAGTACACCGATACGGAGATGCGGCATCGCATCCATGCGCTTCGGTTCCGGATCTTCCGGAGCCGCGGCTTTGATATCCTCCTGACGCACTCTCCCGCGGAGGGTCTCGGCGACGGGACGGATATCGCGCACCAGGGGTTCGCGGCGTTCGTACGCCTCCTTGACAAATACCACCCCAAATACATGATTCACGGCCATGTTCATGCCAACTATACCCGAAATCTGAAGCGGGTGACCGCCTACGGGGATACGCAGATTATCAACGGGTATGAGAAGTATGTTCTGGAAATACCGGACGAGGAAATCGCCCGCTGGGAGCAGGAAGCTCCCAAAAGAAAACGGCATCGGAGAAGACATAAGGCCAATGCCGAATAAGGTGCCTTTTTAATTGAGGTACCTTCGCACACTGCCGCGAAGCCAACATCGATGCGCGCCTGTGGACGAATGGTCGACGGGCAGCGCGCGCCATTTTAGGTCGCTTCGCGAATGGGCGCGCTTAGCCTAAAGGACTCTCCCCACTTCGTGGGGCCCCCCTTGAGGCCAATGGTGAGTTCGAAACCATCCTCACCTAAAACAAAACTACGGAGGAAAGGGGCGACCATGCCCCGAAAAGAAACATGAACAAAAAAGATGTCAGATTTATCACTGTCGGTGCTATCATCGCCGCACTCTACACGGTACTCACGTGCTTCATCAACGTCTTCAACCTGGCTAACGGTATGATCCAGGTCCGGATTTCCGAAGCACTGACCGTTCTGCCGTTCTTCACCCCGGCCGCAATTCCCGGCCTCACCATCGGATGCGTTATTTCAAACCTGTATATGGGCAACCCGATTCCGGATATTGTATTCGGTTCGCTGGCGACCCTTCTCGGTGCCATCGGAACGTATCTGCTCGCCCGCATCCCGCTTTGCAAAAAAAATAAGGGCGCATGGATCTGCACCCTTCCGCCCGTTATCGCGAACGGTCTTATCATTCCGTTTGTGTTAAGGTATGCCTACAAGCTTCCGAATCCGCTTTGGCAGCTTGCCGCAGGCGTTGTGGCAGGCGAAATCATCTGCTGCTGCATCCTCGGCGGAATCCTTTTGTATTCCCTTCGCGCGACACCGCTTGCGCACGAGCTCTCAGCGGCCGAGTAACCGTCCCGCAACAGCCGACAGCCCGAACATGGCCATGTCCAGAATGACGATGGTCGCTCCGGGCGGCGTCGACCAAAGCACGGAAAGAAGAATTCCGACCGCCGCTCCGAAAACGGCAAATCCCGCGGAGCAAAGCATGACGGCGCGGAAGCTTCGGAAAAGCCGCATCGACGAAAGCGCCGGGAAGATGATCAGGGCGGATACCAGAAGGGAACCGACCAGGTTCATGGCAAGCACGATGACAATGGCCGTCACGGCGGCAATCATCGTGTTGTAAGCCGCCACATGAAGCCCCGTGCTTCTCGCGAAGTTCTCGTCAAAGGTCACGGCGAAGATCTTCCGATAAAACAGAACAAACATGCCGATGACCAGAAGAGACATCACAAGGCAGAGGAACACGTCATCTAACTGAAGCGAGAGCATATTCTGGGAGCCGAAAAGCGTGCTGCACACGTCACCCGATACATTCGTGGTGGACGGCCGAAGGCACAGAAGAAAGTAGCCGAGTGCAAGCGCTCCGACGGAAATCATGGCAATGGCTGCGTCCCCGTGCAGCTTCTTGCTCTGCCCCGTCTTCAAAAGCACAACTGCCGCCAGAATGGTAACCGGAAATACGAAAAACAGATTGTTCGTAAGCTTCATCACCGAAGCGATTGCAATCGCGCCGAACGCCACATGGCTGAGTCCGTCGCCGATGAAGGAGAACCGCTTCAGCACAAGAATCACGCCGAGAAGCGCAGCGCATAACGCCACCAGAATCCCGACAATGAATGCGTATCTGACGAAGGGAAATGACAGGTAATATGCGATTTTCTCCATCGGTTACCTCCCAAACAGAATTAAAGCGAAAACGAGGCGCCCCTGTCGAGGTGCGCCCCGGAATGTTTAGAACTCACAGTTTCTCGGTGTTCTCGGATAAGGGATTACGTCGCGGATGTTCTCAACACCCGTCAGATACATAATCAGACGTTCAAAGCCCATTCCGAATCCGCTGTGGATGCAGCCGCCGTATCTTCTCGTATCAAGATACCAGTCGATTCCGTCCTTATCCACACCCATCTCGTTCATTCTTTCAATCAGCTTGTCAAGATTCTCTTCTCTCTGACTGCCGCCCATGAGCTCGCCTGCCTGCGGAACAAGAAGATCTACCGCCGCAACGGTCTTGTTGTCGGGGTTGACTTTCATGTAATATGCCTTGATTTCCTTCGGCCAGTCGGTGACAAATACCGGCCCGTTGAAGTATTCCACAATATATTTCTCGTGTTCCTTCGCAATGTCCTCGCCGTAATCAGGCTCGAATTCCCATTTTACGTCCGCTTTTTTAAGAATATCAATGACATCATGGTGGCTGATACGGGTAAAGTCAGCATTAATGATGTTATTCAGCTTATCCTTCAAGCCCTTTGATACAAACTTGTCGCAGAAGTCAATCTCTTCGGGGCAACGGTCGCAGACATACTTCACGACGAACTTGAGCATATCCTCTTCGATATCCATAAGCCCCTGCAGGTCGCAGAAAGCCATCTCAGGCTCAATCATCCAAAACTCATTGGCATGCGTCTGGGTGTTGGAATTCTCCGTCCGGAAGGTCGGTCCGAACGTATAAATATCGCCGAATGCCATCGCGAATGTCTCGCCCTGCAGCTGTCCGGATCCCGTAATGAAGGACTGCTTTCCGAAAAGGTCCTTGCTGAAATCCACTTTGCCGTCTTCGGTCTTCGGCAGGTCGTTCATATTGAACGTTGTAATCTTAAACATCTGGTCGGAACCTTCACAGTCCGCTCCCGTAATCAGCGGGGTATGCACATAAACATATCCTCTGTCCTGAAAATACGTATGAATCGCCATTGCGGCCACGCTGCGAACACGGAATACCGCACTGAAAAGATTGGTACGCGGGCGAAGATGCGCAACGGTACGAAGGAATTCTCTTGTATGGCGCTTCGGCTGAATGGGATAGTTCTCGGGACAGTCGCCGAGAAGCGTAACGGCTGTTGCTTTCACCTCGAAAGGCTGCTGGTGCTCGGGCGTAAGAACCACGGTACCGGTTACCTGAACGCTCGATCCGACTCTTATCTTGGAGATGTCCTCGAAATTACTAAGCCCCTGCTCGTAAACAACCTGCAGATTCTCAAAAAACGAACCGTCGTTCACGTTAAGGAATCCAAACTGTGCCTGTGCGCGGTTTGTGCGGACCCAGGCGCATACAGTCACTTCTTTGGACGCATATTCGGAAGTGTTTCCGAACAGCTCTTTAATTCTCGTTCTCATCTTATTTCTCCTTGGAATGAAAATGCATGCGGATTCGGGCGTTCCCTTCCATACATACTTATCTGCTGTAATATTTGCTTATTATATGCGTTTCTTCCGCAAAATGCAAGTACGGATTTCGGACGGAGCCGCGCAAATGCGGGTTTTTCTTGACATTTTCCCCGGCTTCCTGTGAAAATGGTCTCATCGAATAAATCATGTGAGTGATTTCCGAAAGTACATGCGTATAGTACAGTGAAGACCACTTCACGAAAAGGAGACCGTATATGGACGAACAAAGTCTGCTCAACCTGTTGCAATCCGACCCGGAGCAGGGCATGCGGCAGATCATCCGGATATACGGTCCCGCCGTACACAAAATCTGCGCTTCCTTCCTCGCCGGGCGCCAGCGTGAGGAATTGGAAGAGGCCGAGGCCGATGTCTTTGTGAACTTATGGAAATATCGGGAGAGAATCCGGCTGAGTGAGACATACTCACTAAAGAGCTACCTCTTCGCAATCGCACGAAATGTTTCCAAAGACCGGCTCAGAAATGCAGCACCGGAGACGCTCTCCTTAGACGTTGCCGTGGCAAATGGCACGGAGCCCGAAGCTCCCCGCCGAACGGAAGACATCGCCGCCGAACGATGGCTTCAGGACACCGTTTCCGCCTCGCTTGCGGAACTCGGCGAGCCGGCACAGAGCGTCTTTCGGAAACGCTACTATGAAAAACGCAGCGTGAAAGAAACAGCGGCAGAGCTCGGTCTTTCCGAAAAGAAAGTGGAGAACATTCTGCATCGCGGCAAATCGAAGCTACGCTCGATTCTCGCGAAGAAAGGAGTCACCTCATATGAAGAATTCGAATAATCCTGTATCGTTTTTTGAGAATCTTCCGACCGCGAATGAGGCCGAGCGGATGGAAGTCGCCGCAACCGAAGCGTCCTGCGGCGAATACAACGAAACTGCCGTCACCAATCTGGCGCTTGCCGGAATACATGCGGAGATGAATTCTACGGCAAAACAGGCTTCGGAAACGAAGCCCCGGAAACGTCGTAAATCCCTTCGCACCGTCCTGATTGCTGCATGCCTTGCCGTTGTTCTTCTCACATCCTTATGTGCAGCAGCGGCGTTAATCTATGATGTCCGCTTCACGGATCTTTTGGGAATCGGAAGCTCCAACAAGGATTTGAATAAAGGCTACTATCAGATTGGAATCACGAAAAAATGGAGCGGCGTAACCGTTACCGTTGTGGATGCCATCGGGGATTCCCGAACACAGTGGGTTGAAGTGCAGACGAATATCAAGCTGCCCGAAGACATTCCGGACGGACTGATTGGAACCCTTTTGGCCGAGAGGGGTTTCTCTTTCTTAAAAGGGTTCGAAGTAAAGTATTACGATTGGACCCCGTATTCCAATGCATCTGCAGGACTGGATTGCACAAAGTATTATTTTGACACCCTGATTCACGAAACATCTCGCCCCTCGCACGGCAGGGCTTCCGCATTCTGCAGAGACGGTTACCTTTGGTATCTCGTCAGATTAGACGACATGACAAATGAAGCCTTTTCCGACACGAAAAAAGAATCTGTCAGTCACGGCGTTATGCATTTGGAACTATCCGTAAAAGACGAACAGGGAAATGTCTGGCCTTTCCAATTTGACTGGTACAGCAAGTATTCTCCGAGTGAGAAGACCGTATCCGTAAACAAAACCGCAGGCCTTGTTACCGTTTCCGATATCATACTTACGACCACTGGGCTTTATGTAAATTATCTCGGATCGAAGGACAACCTTCTGTTAGTCTCCGTTAAGCTTACAGACGAAACGGTTTTGTACACAAATGACGAAGCGGATTCATCAACCTATGCGAATCAGGCTTGGGATGGTTGGCAACTCTACGACCAGGTTGGTGCGATGGGCGGCTATAAGTACTATTCCCTTCTTCCCGGAGTATCCTTCCGGACAGATTCGTCACATGCCGATTTGATTTCCGCCGACGATATCGTTTCCGTTAACATTAACGGAGTCGAAATCTCTCTGATTCAGAAATAAAAAAACGACCGTCAGAATCGTTACAGACTGCGAGCCCGGCTTTTGGCCGGGCTCATACTATGTCAATATTACTTTATACAGTTTTTACGCCGAAGGCAGGAAATGCTCCTTCAGGTACTTGTTCTCGAATTCCTCCAAAGGAATCGGGCGCTCGAAGAGGTAACCCTGTGCCGTTGTGAAACCGCAGCCGGCCAGGAAGTCTGCCTGCTCCTTTGTTTCCACGCCTTCGAATACGGCTTCCTTTTTAACGGAGGAAATCATGTCGCACATGCAGCGGACGTAGTTCTGCTCCATCTCGCCCTGGCCGATTCTCTGAAGGAACGTACGGCCGATCTTTACGATATTGACCGGTGCGTTGATCAGCATCGAAAGGGATTCCTTACCGGAACCGAAATCGTCAAGCGTGATCTTGAAACCGCGGTTCTGCAGGTCGCGGATGGAATCCGAGGTGCCTTCCTTCTCGGCAAGCAGCATCTCTTCGTTTACTTCAATCTCGATGTAGCGGCTCTCTACGCCGTACTGCTCGGCAAGACGGCTGATTCGCTCATCGAACTTCAAAAAGCTTCTGTTGTTCTTACTGAAGTTCACGGCAATCGGAACGAGACGGGCGCCGGCCTTCTTCCAGTTGCGGAGCGCCTGCAACACGTTCGTGTAAATGCAGAAGTCGAGGTCCGTAACGTGGCCTGTCTTCTCGAGGATCGGTACGAAATCCGCCGGATAACGGTAGGTTCCGTCGTCCATGAGCCAACGTGCAAGTGCTTCGGCACCGATCAACTCCTTCGTTTCCAGAGAGAATTTCGGCTGGAAGAATACTTCAATCTTGTTGTTCTTAATGGCGTTCTGAATCTCACCGGCGATGGTCTGCTCGTGATTTCTCTGTGCGCGCAGCTCTTCCGAGTAAATGCAGTAAGAATTGTCCTGACCGTTCTTCGCCTGCTTTCTCGCAAGGTTGGCATTGTCCATCGCAAGCGGGATGTCGCGGTCGTTCTTCTTCAGGAAGTAAACGCCGCTCGACAGCTGGATGTCGATGCCCGGATAAGCCTTCATCTGGTGCTCCACAAAAACCTTGGACCAGCTGCGGAGCTTGGCAATGACCTGCTCCTTCGACTCACCGTTCACGTAAATCAGGAAGAAATCGGAGTGGATACGGCAGGCAAAGCACTTCTTGCCCTTTCTCTGGAACATTGCGGCAAATTCTCTGAGCATCCGGTCACCTGCCGGATAACCGTACTTCTCGTTGATGTATGAAAAATCGTTAATGTCACAGTAAATGACGGCATGTACCGGCTCCATCTCCGGATCCGAAAGCGTCTCCTGCAGTCTTGCACGGAATGCGGTACGGTTGTAAAGTCCGGTCAGTCGGTCCGTCGAGGAAAGGCGGTTGATGAGCATACGGTCATTGCTCCGCTCCTTGCGGATCTTCCGCTCCTCGTCAATCTGTGCGATGCGGCCGTACAGATACGTGATGTTGCCGTCGTCATCCTTTGCGCCGATGACGTTCACACGGCACCAGCGGTATTCCTTACCGTCGAGACGGAGGCGGTATTCGCCCTTCATATTCTCGCCGGTTTCCTTTGCATGGGACATCGTCTCCACGCAGGCGTCATAATCCTCTTCATGGACGAATTTCTTCAAAAGGTCCTTCTCCATGAAGCGCGGGATTACGCTCTCGATGCCGAGCGCCAGGGCGAATTTGTTCGGGATGCTCATGCGGTCATCCACGATATTGTAACCGAACTGGATGTCGTCGGATGTCTCCTCAAGCTGGCGGTAATGGTCCAGCTGATGCTTCATCGACATCTCGGCGTTGATACGCTTCGTAATCTCAGTGAACGCGCAGCTTACAAGGCTCATGCCGTCCGCATTGCGGCTCACGACGAGGGCGTTACAGTGCACCCACGCAACGCTTCCGTCGAAACGGTTCACGCGGAATTCCGCCTCGGAAACCGAATGCACCTCCGCCTTCGGGTCGAACAGACGGTTTACGTTCTTAACGTCGTCCGGCGCCACGATTTCCGGAAGGGAATTGTTATGAATCGAAGCAAACTGCTCCGAAGTATGTCCGATGACTTTATAAAAGGTTTCGTTTGCGTAGTAGATTTCCGGCACATTTTCCCGGCCGATGCGCCCCTGGTATTCGAATACCGCAACGCCGACGGGAAGTGTCGTCAGAAGGCCGGTCACCTGGCGCTTCTTGAGCATCTCCCCGGTCACCTGCGTGATTGTGATGTCGAACAGACCGTTCTTCATCATCTTCTTCTGACGGCGGACAAAGCACTGTACGGATACAGCCTGTCCCTCGCCGGTCAGCACGCGGTGCTCGATGCAGACAACCATCTGCTTACGAATCTTTTCATCCAGAATCCGGCGGATTGTCTCGCGGTCCTCGGGATCAATCAAAGCAAGGTAACTGTAGGTCTTGCCGCTGCTCATGCGAATTCCGAGAAGCTCCTCCACGCTCGCATCGCAGTCCACAATCGTATAACCGTCGTCATCGCGAACGGTACAGGTTCCGAAATACACCTGTCTCGCGTAGCCGTAGCCGGCCGAAGCGCTCTTCGAACCGGTATCGCCGGTCATGCTCGAGAGGTACTCCGAAAGGCTCTCCTCTCCGGCAAATGTGTTGAGAATCAGCTTCTTCGCCCGCACATGGCCTGCGCAGATGAAAAGGCAGGAAAGAAAGATTGACCAGGTCAGGGGGTACGCACCACGCTCAATCGAGCTCACGGTCTGTCTCGTGATGCCGATCAGCGCGCCGAATTCCTCCTGCGATAATTTCATGGCTTTCCGGTAGGTCGCAAGGTTGGCCGAGAAAACCTCCAAAAGCCGTTTCTTCTCATTTGCATCCAGATTCATCTTTAGCTTTCCTCTCTTTATCCGATTCTGACGGGACCGCTTCCGGTCTCCGCTTCGTAAAAGGTCGCATCGTATCCGATCTGCTCCCGATAGATCTGTCCGACATTTGTGACAAATGAGGACACCGCGTCCTCCTGCACCAGACTTACGGCACATCCGCCGAAGCCCGCACCGGTCATCCGTGCCCCGAGCACACCCGCCTGCTGCCATGCAGCCTCCACAAGCGTGTCAAGCTCGCGCCCGGTCACTTCATAATCCTCTTTTAAGGAGATGTGGGACTCATTCATCAGCCGCCCGAACGCCGTCAAATCACCCTTTTTCAGAGCCTCGTAGGCGGCCAGTGTCCGAAGGTTCTCCGTCACCGCATGCTCCGCGCGTTTTCGAAGCGTTACGGAAGGAATCGTCTCCTTTGCCACAGCCCACTGTTCCTTCGTGAGCTCACAAAGAGCCTGCACGGGGAACGTCTGCTGCACGTACTGAAGTGCCTTTTCGCACTCCGCACGGCGCTCGTTATACTTCGAATCGCCGAGCCCGCGCTTCTTATTCGTATTCATGATCACGATGCGGACGCCCTTTAAATCAAGCGGCGCATATTCATACGCAAGGGTACCGGTATTCAGGAATATCGCATGCCCCTTCTGTCCCATCGCGATGGCAAACTGGTCCATGATGCCGCAGTTCACGCCGATGAAAGCGTTCTCCGCGCGCTGCCCGAGCTTCGCATTCACGATGCCATCGTAATCGAACCCGTAAAGGTCCGCGAGGAAATACCCCGTCAGCACCTCAATCGAAGCGGACGACGACAGTCCCGACGAATTCGGGATGGTACCGCGAAACAGCACGTCAAACCCGCAGTCAGCCTTGTATCCGGCCTCCTCCGCTGCCCACACAACGCCTCTCGGGTAGTTGGTCCAGTCGAGCTCCCGCCGGAATGCTTTATCATCAAGCGACGTCTCTAAAATGCCCGCATCCGGGAAATTCACCGAGTAAAACCGGAGCTTGCGGTCCGTCCGCTTCCGCACGGCCGCGTACGTTCCGATGCTTAAGGCGCACGGAAACACGTGCCCGCCGTTATAATCCGTATGCTCTCCGATCAGATTGACTCTGCCCGGTGCGAAATATTTCCGAATCTCTCCGCCCTCGCCGAAGACCTTGGAAAATGTGATTTCGTCCTCCATTTTCTAGTCCTCCTTCCCGGGCGCGGGATCACGGATGATCTTTCTGGTAGCCCGTCTTGCGTTCTTTTCTTCATACATCCGGTCGTCGCTTAAGGTAAGCCATTCACCGAGCGGGATGTTCGCCTTCGGGTCCACAATCACGTAGCCGAAGCTTGCCTGCACGATGTAAGGTCTGCCGGACCGGCTGTTATAGTCATCGAGGAAGGCACGGAACCGGTCGCGGTACTCAAGCACCATATCCTCGTTATAATTGAGTGCGATTACCTGGAATTCGTCGCCGCCGACACGGTAGCAGAGCTCGTTCTGGAAGCAGGCGGCTGACATGGCATTTGCTATCGCCTTTAACGCCAGGTCGCCGAAGGAGTGTCCGAACGTATCGTTGATGTCCTTCAGGCCGTCCATGTCGATTCCGATGATAGCCATCGGCTGACGCTTTCTGGCTGCCTGCTCATACATGCTTTCGCATTTCTGCTCGAAACCGCGACGGTTGGAAAGTCCTGTCAGGACGTCGCTTACGTACAGGTGCTGGAGCTCGGCAATCAGCGTCTCCTTTTTCATGTTCGAACGGAGCTCTTCAAGCGCCGTACACACATTCGTGATGAACGGCTGGAAGAACGGGTTCGGGATGCCGTCGCCGCTATAGGTCATGACGCCGTAACCGAGGCAGGCCTCGTGGTAGTGAAGCGGCACGATGAAATAGCCGCACGGGTCGTCGCAGACGTACTCCTCGGGGAGAATCTCCTGGATGTCGAAGACATGGTCGACGTGTCCGAGAAGGATGTTCTCGCGCACGGCGGTCCGCAGATGCATCATCGGCGTGAAGCCGCGGAACTCCTCGGGCTCCTGCGTGCGCCAGTCGTAGTCGTTCAGCACGACATAAAAGTCCCTTACCTGCTCGTTCTGGTTCAGGAAGGAATAGATGACGTTATTGAGTTCATCGATGTCACGCGCCTTCTCGGCGTGAATGCTCATGAACATGGACTGCATCAGGAAGGATCTCGTCTTCTGGTCCTGGTCGAAATACCGCTTCACGGCAGCCTCAAGCCTTGCCGCGTTCCGCGTTCCGCATCCGCACGATTCGCGGATGACAACGTGCGTCGGAATGTATGTGATTTCGGGAACCTTCTCGCCCTCCTCCATCAGGCGGATGGCCTCGACGGCGCGCTCCGCCATCTCGCGGACATTCACGCGGACCGAGGTCACGGTAGGCGCAATCGCGTCGGTCTCGGAAATATCGTCAAATCCGGTCACCGCAATGTCCTGCGGAACCCGGATGCCTCTTCTTTGCAGCTCGTCAATCACGGAAATTGCCGAGTAGTCATTGGCGCAGATGATTGCCTGCGGCCAGCGGTCGCGGCCGGTAAGCAGATAATCGACGGCAGCCGGGCCGACATCGCGCCAGAAATTGCCGAAATAGATATCCTCGTCGTCGACGGTAATGTCGAACTCCGCCATCGTATTCTTCAATGAAGTGAGACGGCGCTTCGCGTCAATGTGCTCTCTCGGACCGTTGACAAAGCAGAAATCGCGGTAGCCGTGGTCCTTCACGAGGTGCGTAATGATGCCGTCAAGCGCATGCTCGTCGTCCACGAGAATGTTGGCAAAGCCTTCCACGTAACGGCGCACGCACACAACCGGGCAGGTCGCCTTCTCGCGCACGAGCCGGATGATCTTGTCCGCAACGGCATAGTTATCGAAGGTGTCCGGCGCCAGAATGATGCCGTCCATCTGCGTAAAATCGGGCAGGTCCGCAATGTAGGACTCGCCGACGTCATAAGCTTCGTTATTGCCGTACTTTCCGAAGCAGGAATAAACGAGGGCATAGTAACCAAGCTCCTGTGCTTTGCTGACCAGACGCCCGAGCAGGGTGTATTGGTACTCGGCGGAGCTTCGACAGATCAGAATCGCAATCTTTTTCTTCTGACCGAGGTTCATGAATGCCCTCCTTTCTGCAATTTCAGCGAAGGAAAATACCACTCTTTTCTCGTATTTTACTATGAAAATCATTAGAATTCAACTTGAAAATCTTAATTTTTCGGTTTTTTTGCAATAAAAGTATACATTTTACACAATTGATGATATACTGAATAAAAATGGATATTGACAAAGGAGAAACGCCTTGTCAGAAATAGTTCGTGACGATGTTTTTTATATGAAAAAGGCCCTGCATCAGGCGAAGCGGGCCATGGCACTCGGAGAAGTTCCTATCGGTTGTGTGATCCTCTATGAGGGACGCATCATCGGCAGGGGCTTTAATCTTCGAAAGAGCAAACATACGACCTTGGCGCATGCCGAGCTGACCGCCATCCGTCAGGCCTGCCGCCATATCGGCGACTGGCGGCTTGAGGGCTGCACCATGTATGTGACACTGGAACCCTGCCAGATGTGCGCGGGTGCCATTGTGCAGTCAAGACTCGACCGCGTCGTCATCGGGACCGATAACCCGAAGGCGGGCTGCGCCGGTTCGATTCTGAACCTGTTGCAGATGAAGGAGTTTAACCATCAGGTTGAGATTACAAGAGGCGTCCTGAAGGAGCCCTGCAGCGAGATTCTGCAGGAGTTCTTCCGGCAGATGCGTGAACGCGAGAAAGAAAGAAAAGAGGACCGTCCGGAAGCATGATTCCGGCATACCGAATATGCAGATACACGGATTGCAAAAACTGACACTGCTTGATTTTCCGGAGCACCTTGCGTGCACCGTTTTTACGGGCGGCTGTAACTTCCGGTGCCCGTTCTGCCAAAACGGCGGGCTGGTGCTGCATCCGGAGGAAGCGCCCGTCATTCCCGAGGAGGAATTCCTCGAGTTTCTCGAAGGCCGCAAGGGAAGACTTGAGGGCGTCGCCATTACCGGCGGCGAGCCGACCGTGCAGGCCGATCTGAAGGCATTCATTCAAAGAATCAAGGGCATGGGCTATGCCGTTAAGCTTGACAGCAACGGACAGAACCCCGCTGTCCTTTCCGAACTGATTTCGGAAAGATTGGTCGACTACATTGCAATGGATATCAAAAACTCCAGGGCGCGCTACGGCGAAACAATCGGCATCCCCGGCTTTTCGACCGCGAATGTCGAGAAGAGCGTCGAGCTGATCATGGGGAGCGGTCTGCCGTACGAATTCCGCACCACGCTTTGCGCGGAGCTTCACGACGAGACCTCAATCCGCGAAATCGGTGAATGGATCAAAGGCTGCCGGGCTTATTTCCTGCAGGCCTACCGCGATTCCGAGGAGATTCTGATGCCGGGCGTCTTCCACGCACCCGAAAAGGAAACAATTGAGCGTTTCCGTGAAATTCTCCTCCCATACATCGAAAATGTCACAATCCGAGGCGTCGACTGAACCCGCCCGGGATGTCTGCGGCGGCGGAGCACCTCCAAGACGTTCCTCCGGCGCCGAAACACCGTAAGGCCAACAAAACACCGTAAAACAAAAAACGCTGAAAGCAACCGTTCAAGCTGCTTTCAGCGTTTCATTTTGCCTCATCTCAATCGTCTCCGTGCTCACCCTTTTCCATGGCGGCGCGGCGCTCCACGTTTTCACGGGAGTATTCTTCCTTGACGTAACCGTTCTCGTCAAGTTTTTCAATCAGCGTGCGGGCGAGGACTTCGTTGCGGTAGAACCAATGGTATTTGCCATCCTCCATCAAAACGAGAATCTTGCCGTTTCCGGTGTCCTTCGAATACGCATTTCCGACAGCGCCGAAGTTCGAGCTTCTGTTCTCGGTCGGAATGTTGCCGGCACCGACGCTCGACTCAATCGTCTTCTCGAAGGTGTAGGTCCTGCCGTATTTGTCGGTCATCTTGTAGGATGTGAATTCCCCACTCTGTACGGGCGTCTCGGTCTGCATCTCCTGAATGTACGGCGTGCCGTAGTAGCGGCAGTCGTTTGCAATCAGAAGATTTCTGCTCTTAACCTCTTCAAGCTCCGCCTCTGTGCGGAACAGATCGTCCCAGTAGTTGTTCCGAATCATCTGAATCATCGCCGTGTACCGCGGGTGGCTTCTCCATCCGTTCGTTACCGGCTCTTTACCGACATTGACGATTCTCGCGTTCGGATAAATTCTGCAAAGTTCCTCGTAATCCTCTTTCGAGATCTTCGTATTGGTCACAACCATTCTCTCGAGCTTCGGAAAATTCTTCAGATGCGTGATTTCCTTAACCGGCGTCCAGCCGATGTTCAGGTCAACGATTTCCTTACAGTTATCAAGCGCCGAATAATCGGAGATGCTGTTCGGGAATGTCTCAAAGTACATCAGATTCTTGAAGTTGGCCACGAAGCTGATGTCGTCAAGCATCGTTCCTTTGTTGTGGTCGAAGTTATCAACCACGATCAGGATGTGCAGATCCATCCCCTCCGTGAAGCTCCAGTTTCCGATGCCGTTATGCCCGAGATCCAGCAAAACCAGATCCTGGCAGTACTTCAACTGGCTCGCCTGCCCGTCCCGAAGTTCCGGAAGGGTCAGATCCGATTTATATGTGGAAAATGTGAGCGCGTCCGTCCGGCAGAAGAGAATGAGCTCTTTAATCTCATACTCGCCGTCGTCTTCTTCACCGCCGCTGCTGCTGTCACTGGTGCCTTCCACGCTTCCGCCGCCGTCACCGGCGCTTTCTACGTTTCCGCCTCCGTTACCGGCACCTTCTGCGGTTCCGCCGGCTCCGTTGTTGCTGTCTCCGGCACCTTCTGCGGTTCCGCCGGCTCCGTTGTTGCTGTCTCCGGCACCTTCGCCGTTTCCGCCGGCTCCGTTGTTGCTGTCTCCGGCACCTTCGCCGTTTCCGCCGGCTCCGTTGTTGCCGTCTCCGGCACCTTCGCCGCTTCCGCCGGCTCCGTTATTGCCGTCACCGGCACCTTCGCCGCTTCCGCCGTTTCCTTCGCCGCCGGCGCCGTCACCGTCAGGCTTTTCAATCTTCACCTTGCGGGTTTCATGCATATAGATTCTCCAGACGAAACGAATCGACGGAAACTCATTCATCAATTCTTCCATCTGCTTGTTGTTCAGACCGCAGCTGATCATCTCGAGGTACAGAAGGTTCGGCAGCTGACGAAGCTGCGATTTAAAGTCCTCGATGTCCTCAATCCGGATGCCGCTCATGTCGACATTATACTGATAGGTACCGACTCTGATTGTATTACCGGTCTTCCTGTTTCCGAGTTCCACAAACTGCTCTTCCGGAATCGGCGTCGGGGTAGGCGTCGCTGTCGGCGTCATCGTAGGCGTCGGGGTGGGCGTCGCAGGAACTTCCGTCGGCGTAGGCGTCGCAGACTGTATGGGGTTTTCGGTAGGCTCCGAAACTCCGCTCGGCTGTGCGGTAATATCCGCCGGCTTATCTCCCGAGAACGGCCCCTTACAGGCAACGCACAGAAGCGCCGCTGCAAGCAGACACAGAAGCAAGATTTTCTTTTTACGACACATAACGGGCAACACGGTAAAAGTCCTCCGTTGAATAACAGTATTCCTCATAGTATCCGCGCTTTACAGCAGGTAACCCCCCGCCGGCGGAACCGGCAAGGGTTTTCGTATCATTTTCCTATGCAGATATCTGCAAGATATATTATATTATACTCTTTTGACGTTTTCGTCAACATCAATTCTGTCATCTCTTTCAACCGGCGCAGCTACAGCATCCGCACCCATTCCGGCAAGAACGGCACCGGGTGTTGAGATATAATTGGACGTATCCTTCGGCAGGTTCTTCTCCTCGAGTCTGACCTCAAGGTAGGACTTCAGGATCGAGTAAGCAAGTGCGAAGGTCGGAACCGCTACAAGCATGCCGAGAATGCCCCAGAGATTCGAGAACAGGGTACATGCGAAGAGCACGTAAATCGGCTTCATGCCGACCTTCTTGCCGACGATATGCGGATCCAGGTAGTTTCCGTCGAACTGCTGCAGAACAAGGATAAACGCTGCGAAAATCAGGCCGTCAAGCGGGTGTACGCAGAAAATCAGGACCGCACACGGGATGCCGCCGATGAACGGACCGAAGAACGGAATCACGTTTGTAACGCCGACAACGATACTGACCAGGCCTTTGTACTGCGCGATGCCTTCGAACCAGATGCCGAGAATGTTTGTGCCGATGAAGCAGATCATTCCGATTACGGCGGAGTCGAGGATCTTGCCGAGGATGGCCGTCGAGAAGATGCCGTTTGCCTTATGAAGCGTCTGGATTGCAACCTTCGCGGTCTTTCTCGGGAACAGCGCGAAGATGATCTTCTTGATCAGGCCAATCAGGTACTCCTTATCCTTCATCATATAAATTGCGAAGATCAAACCGATCAACAGGTTGAAGATGATGCGGAGCGTTGTCGTTACGGTGTTCTTCAGTACCGTAGCGGAAGTATTGATGATATCGGACAGACGGTCTTTTAAGAACTTCTCAATACCCGTCGTAAAGTTCTCAATGATAGGGGTCAGGGCCTCGTCGACGAATTTGTTCCGGGAGATCAGCTTCTCCAGGAATTCGCGAAGGTATTTGGCGTAATCCGGAATGTTTTCAAGAAGCGTGCCGATGCTCGCGAGGAATTCCGGGATGATTGCCACAAACAGAAGCGTTACAAGCGTGAGCACCATAATGACGGTGATCAGGATGGCAATGCCTCTTGCCCTGCCGCGGATGCGCTTATCACGCTGCGCTTCCGTCTCGTTCTTCTTCGGCTTGCCGTTTGAAAACATCTTAATGAAGTTTTTCTCGAAGAACCGGACAATCGGGCTCATCAAAAAGGCGATGCAGAAGCCCCAGATAGCCGGGGCGACAGCCTTTAAAACCCTCTTGATGCCGGTTGCAAAGAAAGGAAGGGAGTGCAAAAGGTAATAGAAAATCAAAGCTCCGGCAAGCACGATGAATGCTGCCGTAGCCTGTCCCCTGTAAGCACGGGCGCGGGAAAATGAACCTCTGATTCCTTTTCGTTCCCGACGTCTTCTGCCGGGCGCGAAGTCCTTCGGATTTTCCTCTTCCGCGATTTCTTCCGCTGCTTCCTGCTCTAATAAGATTTCCTCATCCATAACTTCCTCCCTTGCCGCCAAAGCGGCACTTACGCGTCACCGGGTTTCGTTTTATGCCCAGGGATCCGCTTCCTTAGCCGTACGGATTCCCATCAAAAGACCCTGCCAGGAATAGATGAACCATTCGCCGGTGGAAGGCTTTGTTCTGAGCGTAACCTTGCGGTCGTTGTCCGCACCGCCGCTCGGAATGTAAAGGCTTACATAGCCCTCCTTCGAATTGTCGTAGCTGTACGGATTATCGTGTACCGTAACCGTAAGCGGAAGCGACGGCGTATAGTTGTTCTCGGGCGTAGCGCCCTTGAAGTAGGACCGAACCGTATAACGGCCGCCCTCCATGAACTGCGTCTTAATCAGCTGGACATCCCTTACGGCAACCGAATCGGGGCCGTTCAGGTAGTCGATCATCGCTTCACACTGCTCGGGAAAATCCGCATAGACATTGAGCGCCAGGACCGCCAGTGCAGCCGTTTCGAAATAATCCTTCGGATTCTTCTGCACGGCCTTCAGTTCCTCTAACGTTACCGGAAGCGAGTCGTAAGTGAACACACGCGTCGTCAGATGATAGTTCTTAATCGAATCGTTGACTTCCTTCGCCGCCGTGCCGGTGACCTTGCTCTCAACTTTGTTCACAAGGCTGTTCGTCTCGCTTTTGATAATCTGTTCCGTTCTCTTCAGAATGTCGCCCAATAAGCCCATGATAATCTCCCGAAAAAACAAGTTACCGGGAACGCCGCCGAAGCAGCGTTCCCGTCTTCATCAAATTTCAATCAACCGAAAGGCCTTAGAAAGGCTTGCCGCACTGCGGGCAGAACTTCACAACGGCGCCTTCGGGTACTTCGTAACCGCATGCCGCGCAAATCTGCTTCTGCGGAGCGGGCTTCTTCGTACCGCAGTTGGTACAGAAGTTGCCGTTCACTTCGGTGCCGCACTCAGGACAGGTCCAGGTGCCGGCCGGAGCGGGCTTCTTCGTGCCGCAGTTGGTACAGAAGTTACCGTTAACCTGCGTGCCGCATTCCGGACAGGTCCAGCCGCCTGCTGCTGCCTGCGGAGCTGCCTGAGGCTGCTGCTGAGCGCCCATAGCGTAAAGGTTGGCTGCGTTCTGAGCGCCGCCCATGCCGTTTACAAGACCTACACCCATAAGACCGGCTGCTGCGCCGTTCGGGTTCTTCGCTGCTGCCACAACTGCCTCTGCCTGAGCGCCGATCGTAACGGCAGCGCCCATCGTAGGATCGCGGTACATAGCGTTCTTCTGAGCCGTCTTGATCATCTCGGCGTCTTCCTCGGGAAGCGTAACGGTGCCGAGCGCTACGTTTACAACGGTAAGGCCGCGGAAGCTGCCCCACTTTGCGCTGAGTGCCTCGTTCATGGCAACCTCAAGGTCGGTGTTGTGCGCGATGATCTGGTTCGGACGAAGCTCCATATCGGAAAGCTTTGCAAGAGCGGGCTGCAGGGCGCTGATGAACTCGGTCTTCAGCATATTGTCAAGCTCGCTTCTTCTGTATTCGCCGGTAACATTTCCGCAAACGTTCGTGTAGAACAGAAGCGGGTCGGCGATACGGTAGGAGTAAACACCTGCACAGCGGAGGGATACGTCTACGTCAAGACCGATCTTGGAGTCAACAACACGGAACGGAACCGGATTCGGAGTACCGAATTTGTTGTCCAGGATTTCCTTGGTGTTGAAGTAGTAAACTCTCTGATCCTTACCGGTGTCGCCGCCGTAAGCGAAACGCTTTCCGATGGTCTTGAAGGTGTTCAGAATGCCCTGTCCGAGGCCGCCGGTGAAGATGCTCGGCTCCGTGGAAGAATCCCAGGTGAATTCACCGGGCTCTGCACAGAACTCAACTACCTTACCCTGCTCAACGATGATCATGGCCTGGCCGTCTGCAACAGCGATGCCGGAACCGTTGGAAATGATATTGTCATTGCCCTTCGTGTTGGAAGAACGGCTTCCAATCTGCTTCTGGCCCTTGGTAACAAGAACGTCCTTGTCCATGGCTTCGCAGTAGAAGAATTCCTTCCACTGATCCGCAAGCGTACCGCCTGCCGCACCCAATAAAGCTTTAATAAGTCCCATAGTAAATAATCTCCTTTCAAAATCAAACTATGAATTAGTTTGTTTTCTGGTTCGTTTTTCTTCTGTGCGAAGGAAACGGTCCTCGTTGACGCGCATCTTCAGGGTTTCCTTCTTCACATAATTTGCGGCATTGCGCGACCGGTGCACGTTCTTCATGCCGGCCTGCATGGCGCTTGTCGCAATCAGGGCGATAATCAGTCCGATAACGGCCGCAATCACGAATTTCTTAATGTAGAAGCCCGCGTCTCTGTTCGCGCCCGAGGAACTAGATGTCGTTCCGGAATATGGATCCGGATTCACATCCTCCGGACTGATCCGTACTGTCTCCGCTTCCGCCGTCCTTACCGGTTTTAAGAAAGAGACAAATGTGAAGGCCAGTGCGAGCAGACACAGTACCGTAATCAATTTCTTCATGCCGCACCTCCTACAGTAAGCACAGTAACGTGCCGAGGATTACCGTCACCGCACCGAGGATGCCGAAGAAGTAAGCACGCTTGCGCTGCTTGCTGACGGGAAGCTCTCCCACCATCTTTCCGGTCTGTCCGTTGATTGCGTATCGGTAGTCCCTGCCGCCGTACCGGCAGTTGATAATGTAAACGGGCAGGAGCACGTACCGTACGGACGGATTCAAAAGCCGCAGGTCCTCGGACGCTTTCTTCACGTTCGTGTAACCGCTTGCCGTGCCGCGGAACGTGTCCGTCGTGCTTTGCATCATCAGTTCTTCCGCTCTTCCGATGGCATTATCGGGGTCCTGGTCGAAACGGTCCGCCAGATATCCGGACAGGTACGCCGTCTGGAATTCCACAACCTCATCGAAATTGTAAGGTCCCAAGGATTCCATCAGCTCGTCGTCCATCTTCGCCGCGCCGTCGACAGGGACATTGGCAAAGGACAGCTGCCCTTCCCGCATCAGCCTGTAGTAGGAAGTCTGCTCGACCCGGTCGTTTCCGTCGTCGAACCTTTTGACCTTCTCGGCGTCGAACGCGATCGAACCGTCCACGGTTCCGTCAAACAGCCAGAAGGGTACGTAGATTCCCTGTACTTCCCGAACGCGCCTGTCGGTCAGGAAATCTCTCGGAAGGAGCTTCTTTCCTTTGCCGAAGGAATCCACGATTTCCTTCATGCGCTCCTTCGTGATTTTGAACGGAATCACCCCGTTCGGGGTAAGCCCTCCGTCAAAGGCGTCGTTGATGACCACTTCGCTGTCGCAATACGGACAGTGGGTGGCTGCGGTCGTTCCGTCCGTCAGAATCTCCGCGCCGCACGATTTACAGATGTAAACCTTGGCGTTGGCATTCGCGTTGGGCTTCAGGGCCGCCTTGTAATCTCCCCAGTCGAAAGCTGTCCGGGTCGCCTGTCCGGCGCCCTTTGCTTCCATCTCGGAGACGTCGTAAGTGTTGCCGCACGATGCGCAGGCGAGCTTTCCGCTTGACGCACTGTACTGCAGTGCCGAACCGCAGGCAGGGCACTTATAAAACGTATTGTCCATTCCTGCCGCAAGTCCCCCTTTCCGAGGTCGTTAGCCCCTGATAATGGTAAGTCAATTTTACCAAAAAGATTTTCATAATTCAACCATAATCCGACAGGAATTATGACTTTTTGGTGTCTTTTCGGAAAATGACACGGACACCCCTTTACAATCCGTCTTCTTTGCCGAAAATTCAGTCAAAATCCGCTGTTTTTTGGGACTGATTTCTCTTGACACGGGAAGAGGGGAAACACTATAATCAAGGTATGGAACGGGATAAAGCATCCTCATTTTCCACAAAAATCTAAACGCAAAAGGAGACACTATCATGAAGAAGTTTCTCGCATTGCTCCTTTCTGTCGTTATGGTTCTTTCGCTCGCATCCTGCGGCTCGAAAAAGGACAGCGACAAAGGCAGCGACGACTACAAGGACATCAAGGTCGGTTTGATCTGTCTGCACAATGAGCAGTCCACCTACGACAAAAACTTCATCGACGCCATGACTCAGGCATGTAAGGACCTCGGCATTCCCGAGAGCCGCATGATCATCGTGACCGGCATCGACGAGAGCAGCGCCTGCTACGAGGCCGCTAAGGACCTGGTAGACCGCGGATGCAACATCATTTTTGCCGACTCCTTCGGCCATGAGGATTTCATGATCCAGGCCGCTAAGGAATTCCCGAAGGTTCAGTTCTGTCATGCCACCGGCACGAAGGCTCATACCGAGGGTCTTTCCAACTATCACAACGCATTTGCCAGCATTTACGAAGGCCGTTACGCAGCAGGTGTTGCCGCAGGTCTTAAGCTGAACGAAATGATTTCTTCCGGTAAGATTACCGCTGACAAGGCCGTTATGGGTTATGTAGGCGCTTACACCTACGCAGAGGTTATTTCCGGTTACACCTCCTTCTATCTCGGCGCTAAGTCCGTATGTCCCAGCGTTACCATGAAGGTACAGTTCACCGGTTCCTGGTATGATGAGACCGCTGAGAAGGAAGCAGCTGAGAAGCTGATGAATTCCGGCTGCGTACTGATCAGCCAGCATGCAGACTCCATGGGTGCTCCTACCGCTTGTGAGAAGGCCGGCGTTCCGGACGTTTCCTACAACGGTTCCACCGTTTCTTCCTGCCCGAACACCTTCATCGTTTCCTCCAGAATCAACTGGGCTCCTTACTACAAATACGTAATCAATTGCGTAAAGGACGGCAAGGCCATCCCGGCTGACTGGACCGGCGGTTTCGCAGAAGGTTCCGTTGAGCTTTCCGAGATCAACGACAAGGCTGCCGCAGCAGGCACCAAGGAGAAGGTTAACGCGGTTGTTGAAGACCTGAAGAAGGGCAACATCAAAGTATTCTCCACCGATACGTTCACCGTTGGCGGCGCAAAGCTTACCACCTATCTTGCCGACATCGATACCGATGTACAGTACACCGGTGATACCGAAGTCATCAAGGACGGTTACTTCCATGAGTCCGAATTCAGAAGCGCTCCTGCTTTCGATCTCCAGATTGACGGCATTGAACTTCTGAACTCCAAGTACTAAAGAACGTTCCGCCCGTTTGCAGACTGTTTCCGCCAAGCCGGAAATAACAGAAAGCTAATAACCTCAGCGGGGCCCGAAAGTGCCCCGCTGATATTTGTTTCAATGAAGCATTCGAAGTAATTCGACAGGAGGACTCCGACGTGAGTGCAGTTCCCGCCATTGAATTAAAAGGCATTACCAAAACCTTCGGCGACGTGGTCGCCAACGAGGATGTCGATCTTTCCGTATACCGCGGCGAGATTCTCTCGATTCTCGGAGAGAACGGCAGCGGCAAAACAACTCTGATGAATATGATTTCCGGCATCTACTATCCCGACGCCGGCCATATCTTCATCGACGGGGAGGAGGTTCTGATCCGCTCTCCGAAAGACGCATTCCGCTATAAAATCGGAATGATTCATCAGCACTTTAAGCTGATTGATGTATTCACCGCAACCGAGAATATCGTTCTCGGTCTTTCGGACGGCCGCTATGACATCGCGGCTTACGAACAGCGCGTAAAAGAAATCTGCGAACGTTACGGGTTCACACTTGACCCCGCTAAGAAAATATATGATATGTCGGTTTCGGAAAAGCAGACCGTTGAAATCATCAAGGTGCTGTTCCGCGGCGCTGACATTCTGATTCTCGACGAGCCGACCGCCGTTTTGACGCCGCAGGAGACCGACCGTCTCTTCGACGTGTTGCGGCACATGCGCGACGACGGCAAAGCCATCATCATCATTACGCACAAGCTGCATGAGGTGCTCTCGCTTTCCGACCGCGTTTCCGTTTTGTGCAAGGGCCGCTATGTCGGCACCGTGAAGACGGCTGAAACCAACGAGAACAAGCTTACCGAAATGATGGTAGGCGCCAAGGTGGATCTGAACATCCACCGCAGTGATCCTGTCAATCCGACCCCCAGACTTACGGTCAAGGGGCTTAACTGTTATAACGAAGACAACCTTCCCGTGCTTAAAAACATCGAATTCACCGCAAACGGCGGCGAGATTCTCGGCATCGCGGGAATTGCCGGAAGCGGCCAGCGTGAACTTCTCGAATCGATTGCGGGCTTACAGCCCATCGCAACCGGTGACATCACCTACCACGACCCGAACGGCAAGGACGAAAACCTCCGGAACAAATCCCCGAGGCAGATCCGCGAGCTCGGCGTCCGCCTGTCATTTGTCCCGGAAGACCGTCTCGGCATGGGACTTGTCGGCAACATGGGCATCATCGACAACATGATGCTTCGAAGTTACCGGAAGGGCCGCGGCCTGTTTCTGAACCGTTCCACGCCGGCTTCCCTGGCGGAGCGGATCATCGACGAGCTGCAGGTTGTCACGCCCGATGCGAAGACCCCCGTCAGACGTCTGTCGGGCGGTAATGTGCAAAAGGTTCTGGTCGGCCGTGAAATCGCTTCCGCGCCGACCGTGCTGATGGTTGCTTATCCGGTCAGAGGCCTTGACATCAACTCCTCATTTACCATCTACCGGCTGTTAAATGAGCAGAAGGAACGCGGCACCGCCGTCATTTTCGTTGGTGAGGACCTGGACGTTCTGATTGAGCTTTGCGACCGGATCATCGTATTGAGTTCCGGCGCAATTTCCGGCGTCGTGGACCCGAGAGTGCAGCCGGTCGGCATGAGCATGAAGGAAGAAATCGGTCTTCTGATGACGAAGAAGGCAGATACCGTGGCAAATGCCACACCCGCCGACACCGCAGCGGTAATTGAAGCTGCTGCCACCGCAGCCGAAGAAGGAAAGAAGGAGGACGGACAGCAATGACGACAGAAAAGAAAACAGTCCATGTCCGCGAGCCCTTGTTCCACCTGGCCAAGCGGGATAACATGTCTCGTCCCAAGGCGCTTCTCATCCGCCTGATTGCCATCGTCGCCGGCCTTCTGATTACATGTATCTTCGGTTACATGATTATCGGCTGGACGCCGTATGATATTCTGAGCACCTTCCGGGAAGGCACCTTCGGTACCTCAAACCGGATCTGGTCACTTTTCGAGAGCACTGCGATTCTGTTGCTGCTTTCGCTTGCCGTGACACCGGCCTTTCGAATGCGCTTTTGGAACATCGGAGCAGAAGGTCAGGCTCTGGTTTCCTGCCTGGTGACCGGCGCCGTCATGATGAAGCTCGGCGACAAGGTTCCCAACCCCGTGCTCATCCTGATTGCCCTTGTTTCGGCAGTTGCCGTCGGCGCCCTGTGGGCACTGATTCCCGCCGTTTTCAAGGCCTTCTGGAATACGAATGAGACGCTGTTCACCCTGATGATGAACTATGTCGCAGCGCAGATCACGTCCTACTACGTATACATCTGGTCCACACCGAAGGGCTCCGGCCATGTCGGCGTCATCAACCAGAATACGCAGGCCGGCTGGCTTACCGAGCTTGCCGGGCAGAAATATCTGCTGACGATTCTGATTGCCGTCGTGATGACATTTATCTCGTACATCTACCTGAATTACTGCAAGCACGGCTATGAAATCTCCGTTGTCGGCGAAAGCGAGAAGACCGCACGCTACATCGGCATTAACGTGAAGACCGTAATTCTCCGGACCATGATCATCTCCGGTGCGATTTGCGGCCTGACCGGCTTTTTGATTGTTGCAGGCGCCGACCACACGTTCATCAAGGATTCCGTCGGCGGCCTTGGATTTACCGCCATCATGGTTTCCTGGCTTGCCAAGTTTAACCCGATTGCGATGACATTCTTTGCATTTCTCATCGCCTTTTTGGAGAAGGGCGCGAAGGAAGTCACGACGCAGACCCGTCTCGATTCGTCCTTTGCGAGCATCGTTGTCGGCCTCGTGATTTTCTGCATCATCGGATGTGAGTTCTTCATCAACTACTCCATCCGTTTCCACAAGAAAGAAAAGAAGCCGGCGGAGGCTCCGCCTGAGCCGGAAGCCGAACCGGCCGAAGAGACGGAACCCGAAAATAAGCCCGAAGCGGCAGAAGAGGAGGCGCAGTCATGATTATATTTTCCTTTATCCGAAGAGCTGTCATGCAGGGTGTGCCGCTTCTGTACGGTTCGACCGGTGAAATCATCACCGAGAAATCCGGCCACCTGAACCTCGGTATCCCCGGCATCATGTATATGGGCGCCATCGGCGGCGTCATCGGCGGTTTCTTCTTTGAGCAGACCGGCGCCGACTTCAATCATTGGTACATCCGCGTTCTCGCGGTTTTAATTGCACTGTTCTGCTCGCTGCTCTTCTCGTGCCTGATGGGACTTTTGTACTGCTTCCTGACCGTATCGATGCGTGCGAACCAGAACGTTACCGGTCTTGCCCTCACGACATTCGGTGTCGGCGTCGGCAACTTCTTCGGAGGTTCCCTGATCAAGATCAGCCACGCCGATGTTCCGACCGTTACGCTCACGAAGACGAGCGGCGCCTTCTCGACGAAGCTTCCGTTTGTGGATTCGGTTCACAGGCTTGCTGAAAAAGGCAGCTGCCCCGCTTTCGTTGACGAGCTGTGCCAGACGCTCTTCTCTTACAGCTTTCTCGCATATGCTTCGATTATCATCGCTTTAATTGCGGCACGCGTTCTGATGAAGACCCGCACCGGCCTGACGCTTCGCGCAGTCGGCGAGGATCCCGCAACGGCCGATGCCGCCGGCATTAACGTTAACCGTTACAAATACATCGCCACCTGCCTCGGCAGCATGATTGCCGGTCTCGGCGGCCTGTACTACATCATGGACTACGCCTGCGGCGTATGGTCGAGCGACGGCTTCGGCGACCGCGGCTGGCTGTCGGTTGCCCTCGTTATCTTCTCTCTTTGGAGACCGAACCTGGCCATCATCGGCTCGTTCCTGTTTGGCGGCCTGTACATCGTCCACAACTACATTCCGGACCTCTCCATGCAGGCTATGGAACTCTTCAAGATGTCGCCTTACGTGATGACGCTCGTCGTCCTCGTATTTGTCAGCATCAAGGAGAAGAAGGAAGCGCTTCCGCCCGCACACCTCGGTCTGAACTACTTCCGCGAGGAGCGCTAAGCGCCCGCGAACAAAACCCGTTACAAAAAGAAGGACCAAAGCATTTTGCTGCTTTGGTCCTTTTTGACAAATGCCATCTGATTCGTCGCAGGCGGATTAATAGTAGGTATACTCGTATACCCATTGCTCTCCCGTTTCAGAGTCTATCGTGTCTTCTATCAAAACAAGCCTTCTGTGCTCATCAAAAACATACCGGTCTCCCCAGCTTATCACGGAAACGTTTCCTGCCCCGTCATTCGACACGGAATCAACCTTCATGAGCTCCCATACGTCCTCCGTAGATACATACACACCTCCCAGTGCTGTACTTCTTCTGTCAAAACAACTGATTGGGGTAAACTCCGAGATTTCATATTGATACGGATATGCAAGATACCGAAACTCCGGCCCCGACTTCCATCTCTCTGTTACCCTGTAATACTCCGTAAGGGGCTCGTCCTCTGCTTCCCAGGTAAACTCCCAATCATACCAGTCCTCCAAAACCCCGTCGATCCACCACTTTTGGCTGATTATTAACCCTTTTTCGTCATACTCATACTCCGCCGCCAGTTTTCCTTCCCAATCATACTCTGCTCTCTTTCGGCAGATTCTTTCATCCCCGTCATAATAGAACAACGCCTTGTCGGTCATCTTACCTTCGTAGTAGCTTTCAATCTTCGCAGGTCTTCCCTGCCCGTCATAGAACCAGACCTCTTTCGAAAACGTGCCCAGATAGTAATCTATGCGCTCCGACTTGCGCTCCTTTTCATCATAGGTAATGATTAGTTCTTTATCGATATCATAATCTCCCGAGAGTGTCCTCTCAATCAGGTTTCCGTAGTCGTCATACCGGCGTGTTTCAGAAGACCTTGTCTCCCCGTTTGCATAGTAATACTCTCTCCGCAGCAGCCTTCCCTGATCGTCATAGGTCGATTTCCCGCTCTCTGTGACAGTGCCTGCTGCATTATGGGTTTTCATAAAAACCGTCAGCTGCTCTCCTTCGTAATACGTATATTCGGTGGTGAACACGTCCGTTACAGCACCCTGGCCGTTTCTGATTTCTTTCTTCTCCGAAAGGATTCTTCCGTTTTCATCATAAGTGAACACGTAATCCTCTTCCGTCAGATGGCCAAGAAATGAAGTTGAATCCTCCCAGATATACCGGTGCTCCTCGCGCCCCGCCATGTCGTAGTCATGTGTCTCAACACGCATCACTCTTCTTTCGTCTCCGAGCACATCATAACTTCGCTTTGTATACCCCCAAGCCTCTCCCGTCGGAGTCGGCTCCGGCGTCGCAGTCGGTTTTACTTCCTCGGTTACTGTTCCTGTCGGGGTCGGCGTGGGATTTTCCTTCTTCGTCTTTTTTGTGAACATGCGGATGAGGAGCGCCGCTTCAATGATTATGGCAACCCCGCACACCGTAATCAGCCCCAGCAGAAACTGCTTTCTGCTGAGGCCGCGTTTCGTTTCTTTTTTCTTTTGTGTTTCCTGCACTGTCACTGTCCTCCCAGCTTCAGGCCGGAGCCCCCGAGCTGATAATCATATTCATAGACGAGTTCCCGCCGGACCGTTCCGTCCGGAAGAAGCTCCTTCAGGCTGACAAGGTTCTCCCGTTCGTCATATTCCCACACCATATTACAATCCAAAGAATCCGAAGTCGAATTATCAACAAATATGCTCTTGATTCTGCCGTCTTCAAACTCAGACTTCGCATACCAAAAACCGTTTTCTCCCATTGTATAATCCACATAGTTATATCCGTACAGTTCCCATCCGTATTCATGCCCCTTGCCGTCCGTCGTCACGTACGGAACCGAATACGCATCGGTTTTCAGGAAGGAGTATCGCGGAACGGACGGATCCTTGTCTTCCTTGCGTCGCTCCGTCTCCAAAGCGACCTCGTTCATCGGCGTAATCACATAGCGGAAATCTCTTTGCAATTCGTCCTTTCCTTCAATTGCTGCATCCACACGGCCGTTATAAGTGGTGCAGCGGAAAATCTTCTTCCCGGGAAGCATCGGATCCTCATAGTCCCAGTCAAAGAATTCCGTGCAAGACCCGCCATACCAGTAAATGCGGAAAATCCTGCCCTGTTCATCAAACACTCTCTCATAAAGCAGGTCATCGACCGCCGTTCGTCTTGTACTCTTCGTGCACAAAGGCCCGGAAGCATACTCATATACCGTATAGAATTGCAAATTCCCGTCAATATCGATGTCTTCGCTCCGAATCAGCCGGCCTTCCTCATCGAAATGATTCCTGCAGACCAGTCTGCCCTGAAGATACCGGTCGGACACCCTCGCCGTCTCATCATACTCCGCGTGAAAGCCATCCTGGTCGGTTGTCTGGGCAGCAATCAGATTTCCCATGGCGTTATAGGCTCTGTGTTCCTCCTTAATGATTCCGTCGCCGCTTGACCACGAATAGTAAATCATTTTGCCGGCATCGTTGTACCAGCTCTGTTCCACCTCGACCTGGATTTCCTCTTCATTGATCTTACGCTTTACCGTAATCGGAGTCCCGCCGTAGGATTCATAGTCATACTCGTACCGGTATGTCGTCGCCTTCGGCAGGTTCCGGTCCGTCGTGTGCACCTCCTTGACCAGACGCCCCTGATCATCGTAGGAATAAACGACATCTTCGTCGCTGTCCCCGGTCTCACCCTCAAGCGCCGCAGTCCGGTGCGTATGCTCATGAAGCACCCGTCCGTCCTTATCCGCTTCGTGAATTTCAATCTTTTCGAGAATCTTCTCTCCATTTTCATAGCGGTATGTCGTCGCCGTATAGTTGATTGCTTCCGCCACGGCCTCAGTCTGCTTTCCGGGCCCCTTCTTCCCGGAATCCTCCTTCTTCTTGTCTCCTTTTCCTTTGGAAAATGTGTGGATCAGCAGAGCGCACTCAATAATCAGGGCGATTCCGCAGACCGCGGCGATGGCGATGATGAATTGTTTCTTCGTCAGTTTAAACTTCTTTTTTGGTTTCTCTTCCATAGTTTCCCCCTCGCAGTATGCTATCTATTGTCCGCCCGCCTCAGAAGATGCAGTGTAGTAGGTGTACTCGTATTCGTATAAATTGCCCAATTGATTGGTCTCTCCGTCGCTGATCCATTCCACTCTGATAACATTCCCTCTGTCATCAAAATCCCAGGTCACCAAATACCGCTTCAGGTTTCGAATCTTTTTCAGCCCGCCGAAGGAATAAAAATCGGCCTCCTCACAAGTCCGCCAGGTTTCTTTTTTTACATCGTATTCTCTGTGATAATACTGCTCTAAGTGATATTGCCCGGCCGGGGACACATAGTCCGAATAAAAAGATTTCAGACTTAGGACTGTCTTGGATTCATCGCTGTGATAATCATGCAGGCAGTATATAAAGTCCCCATATGACAAATACCATTCCTGCTGTTCCGCCGCAGCAAGAGGTGTTATCAGATAAAGCGATTCTCCAGTCAGTATATCGTCTTCATATACCGTTTTTTGTAAAACATCTTTTGACCGGATTCCATCGTCTTGATAATCCCAATTGTACTCGATTCTTGTTTCTCTTCCCGTGCTGTTTTTTATAACAGATTGAAGGATGCGTCCTTCTGAGTCATAAGTGTTCTTCGAAGTCTGTATCTTCCCTTCGTCATTTGTTCTCTTCTCCGTTTTTATCACGGCTGTTTTACCGGTCTTATCGGAATAAAAGAAATCTTCTTCTATGATTTCCCGAAAAGCCCAACTCTTTCTTCTTATTACCCTCCCTGTCTCATCGAAATACATCTCCTCCGATTCCGACGACTTTAGGTCCGTGGTTTTCCGCTCCCCTTCCGAATAGATGCGATAATTAATCTTCATTCCATTTAAATACTGAATATGTGAGATTTCCACCCCATATTCATTATACTCATACTCGGTCCAGCTATCCATCAGGCCGTTTTCGCCATACTCCTGTGTTAACAAAGCCTTTCTGATTCCCGAATCATAATAGGAATACTCTTTTTTCCACGTTCCGGTTGTCCGCCCGTCATCCTCCATACGGCATGAGACAACTGAAACCACTTTACCGCCTTCATCATATATGGTTTCCGATTTTTCGGATACGGACCCTTTTTCATACTTGTACTCGATTTTCTCGATAAGTATACCGTTCTCGTTGTATTTTTCCGTGATGGAATTCTCTGTTTCACCGTTTCCGTCGACAGTCCAAATCAGTATCACCGGCGCGGCCCCGTCTTTGTATTCATACGAAACCGTGCTCTTCTTTTCACGCGTAAAACTCGATTTCGGGTAATACTCCTTCGATACTCTGTCCTCCCGAATCAGCCTCTCCTGCTCATCATAGAAATAGAATACTTCTTGCGTGTTTTCCTGTTCACTGGGAGAAATCCCGATGAGATGCTGAATCACCTCGTAATCATACGTATAAACCAAACGGCCTTTGGAATCATAGTCCTCCTGCTTTATGGATTTAATCTGTCTGTCATTGTTCCCTGATGTCACATACTCTTTGCGGATAAAACTGTCAATCTTCTTCTCCGTAACAACACTCTCCGTCGGGGTGGGGGTGTTCTCCTCACCGTTGCCTTTCTCCTGCCTTTTTGAAAGCATATGAACAAGCAGAACCGCCTCGATAATCAGGGCGATCCCGCAGATTGCAACGATGCCGATGATGAATTGTTTCTTCGTAAGACGCGGTTTTCTTCCCTGACTGTCTGAAGTGCTCATGTTTTCTCCGTAAATTCGTTGTTCCGCTATGACTGCGGTTTCATAAAACCGGTTACTCAGTCAAAGTATGTATATTCGTATTCTGTCTGGTACAGAATCTCTCCGTCTTTATTCTTTTGAACGTTTTTTATCAGGTTTCCGTGATTGTCATACTCTTTGTACTCGTGTTCCAGCCTTCTATACTCACCGACACTCCCATCCCATTTTCTCACATATGTTGTGGTGCTCACAATGTTCCCGGTGGTGTCAAGCACCGCCTCTAACAACTGCATGCTGTCCCCGTCTTCATAATATGCCTTTTCGGAGTACTCCTGCAGCCAAAACTCAGTGATCTCCGTACGAATCCAAGTCGAAAAAGAATAACTTTGGGAATAATTGTAATCACTCGGATCTCCGGGAGTTTCCGACTCATTATCCTTCCTCTCCACAAAATAAAAGTGCTCTCCGGTAACTTTCCCGGTCTGACTGTCACGAACCGTCCGCTTCATGATTTCCTTTTCCGGAAAGTCCGGATGCCTGCCGTCCCATTCATACTCTTCCTCTGCGGAATAAACAAACCGGATGACTCTTCCCTCGCGGTCGAATTCTCTCTCTGTGTCCTTATCGCCATTCTCATTGTACCTAATGGTTTTTCTGACTATTCTGTTGTCGCCCTCGTATTCCAATTCCAGCCACCCAAGACTCCGTGGCTCGCCATTCTCTGTATCATATTCTTCCCGACGGATCAGCCTCCCCTGCTCATCATAATAATCGGCGTACCGCAATTCGTTCCCGACGTATCGAAGGACTTTTCGCTGTGCCTCTTCATAGACATCCTTCTCGTTTTTCCGCTCGTCAATTTTCGAAACGAGATTCCCGAAACTGTCATATTCTCTTTCCTGTCGGCTCCACACATCTCCGTTCGCACGCGTTTCCGTTTTACTGAGAAGTGCTCCCCTTTCATTGCATTTCGTTTCTTTAACGAGAACAACTTCATCGTTTTCATCGTATACCGTCTCCATCGTCGTATACGAATCAGGATACTCATAGACATACCTTATTTTTTCTCTCAGCTGCGGATCTTTGCTACCTACGTATCCTGTAATCGCGGAAAGAAGTCTGCCCTGATCGTCATAGGTATAAACCGCATCATATGTTTCCTCTTTTTCTCCGGCAAGGTGGACATAATTCTTGTTATCGCTCCACCGGGAGTAATGCGTCGTCCGCCCTTCCGAATCCTTCTCATAGGTTTCCTTATAAACGACCTTTCTTCCCTCGTCGATATAATAATCATAGCGTGTCACGGAGTAACCGCCTGTCGTCTTCGCCGACTCCTCTGTCTTCGCCGGATCTCCCTTCTTGCCTTTATCATTCTTATTCTTTCCGGAAAATGTGTGAATCAGCAATGCCCCTTCAATTACCAGGACAATCCCGCAGATTGCTGCAATCCCGATGATGAACTGCTTCTTCGTCAGACGCCTTTTCTGTTTATCCATCTTTCCTCACTTTCTCCTCGCGCAACGCGGTGCTTCGTAAAGCCGGCCGCGCACGAAATAGTTGTATGACCGGCACCCGCCGGCGCACCAGCCACCGAGCTCGCATGTCTTACAGGCTCCGGTCAGCATGCTCTTATCAAACTTACGGTTGTAGGCAAATGCCCCTTCGTCCTCCCAAATCTCTTTGAGTCTTCGCTCCCGCAGGTTCCCCTCGTTGAACCGTTCGTCGTACATTGACTCGCAGCCGCGCACATTGCCGACGCTGTCGATTCCGATGGCCGAAAGCCCCGCGCGGCACCCTGTAAAATATGCCTTCCCGCTCATGTTACCACGGATGCTGCCCTCCTCGGGCGTAAAATAACCGATATTGTCCGCGACACCCAGCATAAACGGCGCCTTCTTCATATATTCGCTGACAAATGTGATGACTTCCCTCGGGTCAAATGCGATGTCGACCCCGCCGTTCGCCGCATTGCCCATCGGCGAACAGGCCTGCAGCTGCCACGCAAAGATGCCGGTATCCTTCAGGATATCGTACAATTCGGGAAGATGCGTCGCATTTTCCGCATTCAGGGTGCTGATGACCGAGACCGGGATTCCGGCGGCGTGAAGCGTTTTAATCGCGCGCACGGCGCGGTCGTAGCTGCCCTCCTGGCGGTACCGGTCGTGAACCTCGCGCGGGCCGTCTAAGGAGACCGCAACCGACTCAATCTTCAGGCTTTTCAAGTCAGTAAGCAGACTCTCGGAGAACAGAAAGCCGTTCGTGATGATGTTCACAACAATCCCGTTTTCACAAAGTCGCGCGACGATTTCCTTCCAATCGCGGCGCATAAAAACTTCGCCGCCGATCATGGAGACTCTGCGACAGCCAAGCTCCGCCAATTGATCGGCGACGGAATAACATTCTTCGGTCGTCAGCTCATTCTCTCTCGCACGGCCGCCCGCCGATCCGCAGTATTTGCAGGAAAAGCAGCAGGCAAGCGTAATCTCCCATACACACTGTTTCAACTGATACTTCATAAATCACCTGTAAGGCTAGCAGTTCTTCGGTCCGTCATCGGAACGGAACACCTTCGTTCCGCAGTTCGGGCAGAACTTGAATCCCTCGCTAAGCGCAGTTCCGCACTCGTGGCAGAACTTCATCTTCGGAACGGGTTGCGGCGCGGGCTGCGGCTGGCTTCCTGCGCCCGGCTTCGGAAGCGGCGGTGCCGCGTAGACGAACATAATCGGTGGCCGGTTAACCTCCTCCGGCGTCGGGTTTCTGTGCATCTTTGCGGGATCAAACATGAACCCATTAAGCGCCTGCTGCTCTTCCTCAGCCTTCTCGGCCTTCGCGCGGAAATAGTCAGGGCCTGCGTATACGCACATCATGGACGCCGCACGCATTTCCTCTGCCTGCTTCAGCATTTCTCTCCGCTTCGCATCCGATTCTTCGGTGCTTTCCTCGCACTTTGTATCTTCTTCGCTGATATTTTCGGGGTATTCTTTGTCCTTCAATTCATCAAAATCTGCCATGGTTATCCTCCTTTTCAGCCTGAGCCGTTATTCCTCAAGCGCATCTGACAGAGCCGCGAAATCCGCGAGCGTCAGTGCTTCTCCGCGGATTGTTGCGGGCATGCCGAGCTTCTCCAGTGCCTCCGCGACCTGCTCCTTCGTGTAGGAAAGCTCCGCCGCGTTGCCGATGCCGTTCACAAGCGTCTTTCTTCTTTGGTTGAACGATGCCCGGATCAGGGCAAACATCTTTCTTTCATCCTTTACCGAAACCGGCGGCGTATCGTGAACCGTGAGCCTGATAACCGCCGAACCGACATTCGGCCGGGGCATGAAGCAGTTCGCCGGCACATTTGCCGCGAGATAAGGCTCGGAATAGTACTGCACCGCAAGCGACAGCGCTCCGTAATCCTTCGTGCCGGGGCCGGTTTCCATGCGCTCTGCCACTTCCTTCTGGACCATGACCGTGATGCTCTCAATCGGCAGCCGGTCCTCTAAAAGCTTCATCAAAATCGGCGTCGTGATGTAATACGGCAGGTTCGCCACCACCTTGACCGGGCGGTCGCCGTACGGCGCCAGAAGCGCCGGAATGTCGGTCTTCATGATGTCGCCGGAAACAATCCGGAGGTTCTTATAATCCTTGCACGTATCGCCGGTCAGAATCGGAATCAGGTTCCGGTCAATCTCGACGGCAACCACGTCGCCCGCGGCCTCACAAAGCCGCTGCGTCAGCGTCCCGATGCCGGGCCCGATTTCCAGAACCACGTCGTCCTTCCCGATTCCGGCCGCCGCGATGATCTTCTCAATCACGTGCCCGTCAATCAGGAAATTCTGCCCGAATTTCTTCTGAAAATTGAAATGGTACCGCTGTAAAACCGCAATGGTTTCCTTCGGGTCACTCAGGTAAGCCATGTTCTTCCTCCGTACGTTCTTCCTGCTTCTTCCCCGCGAAAAGCACGCCCAAAACGGTCATGATGACAAATGCGACGAACACCGCCGCCATGACCACTCCGTACGCATACCCCGCTCCGGGAATTCCCTTCGCCCGGACGAACCGGTCCGTCACGAAAAGGCTTACGATATAACCGATTGCGTAGCCCGTGATGATGCACCACTGCTTCCGCATAATTGTTAAAACAATCGCCAGATACGCCGCAAGCGCCGCAACCGCGCCGAAGCAGAGGAATACCGCAAGCGTCACCGGATACGTCGAAAGGTCGGCGCCGTAAACCCATCCGAGCACCGGACAGCCGAGCAGATATCCGCCCGCGATGATGACGACACTGATGCCGACGATGATCAGCCCCTGCCGAATCACCGCTTTGACAAAGCTGCCGGTCTCCTTTTCATTCCACCAGATGCCCATCTGCTTTACCATCGGCTTCGCAATCGGCAGACAGACGGCATTAATGATGAAAACGGGAAGAAACAGAACATTGAAAACGGTCTGCGCCTCCTCGCCGAGAATCCGGTCGATGGAATATTTCGGCGCATTGACCAGGTAGTTATATAAAATCGCTCCCAAAAAGAGCGGAAAGCAGACGAACAGAAGCCTCCCGACACGGCCCGTTGCAAGCCCTCTTTGAACATCCGTGAAGCGCCCGAGAATCGCACGGTTGCAAAGAAGAAACAGCACCAGCGCGCTTACCGTCATGCCGGCCGAAGCGTACACCAAATCGGTTGAAAGCACATAAACCACGCAGAACACAACCGTCGAGAGCACGACGCGCAGCGTCACCGAAAGCGCCGCCGCATCAAGCCTTCCGCGCTTCTGAAACTCGCCGTGGTACACGTCCTCAATGCTCTCAATCACGCGGTACGCCGCAAGAAGCAGCAGAGCCGCCATCCGGTACCCCGAGAACCCGCGCACAAGCCCGTACCCGAGGCATGCGGCAATCATCACGAAGGACGTCATCAGACGCGACGTATAGTACTGCGGAAAATGATACTCCCCCTTTACGTCGGAGACCTGAAATTCCCGCATCGAGTAAGCGCTCAGCGCATACAGCATCTGCGGAACGGTATATAAAATGACGAACACGCCGCCCGCGAAATCGCCGCCCGCGCGCTTTACGACAAGCAGCAAAACCGCGGACTGGAAGCTCACCGCAAGACCGGCGCAAAGGTTCCAGAAATAAACCCTGCGGGCTATGTTCCGGTCCTTCGCGAATAACATCCGTTCAAGCATCCTGCTTCCTTTCCGGTGACGGTTCCTGCATATCCGGCTGCGCCACGGCCACCCGTCACATTTGCCACGGCAGAGGGGCTAACGCGCCTCCGCCTTCTTCTCTTTGTAGTATTCGGCAATCATGCGCACGACGTCGTCGTAGTCGTTTTCGGCAATGACGGCATCCTGCGTCTCCCAGCCGGCGTCGCCGACCTCCTCGACGGTGTCGGAATACTCCTCAAGCGGATGGTCGTCGTTCTCGTAAACCTCCTGCGCCACCTTCTCGGCGTGCATCTCGTCACTGACGGCAAGCTCCATATCGAACCCGATGCCCGCAAGCCAGTACTCGGCATACTTCGCGTCCGCATCTTTACCGTACTCATTCTGAAGCGCATCATAATAATCGTTAAGGACGTCCCAATACGCGTCATAGCAGCCGGAGTAGACCATCAGCGGATCGTCGGAGGTCAGGCAGGCCAGAAAGCCGATGAAGCTGCCTTCGTTCTCCTTGTAAAAGCCCTTATAATGCGCGGTTTCGTGCGCCTGAAGGGCGTACCAGTAGAATTTGTCAACGTACTTGTTATACGTGATTTCCATCGTGTACGGATAGGTGTAGCCGCCGATGCCCATCCAGTCGAGAACGTCCGAGCAAAGCGCCACCTTCGGGCGGCCGTAGTAGCCCTTAAGCCGCGGGTACTGCTCCGACAGTTTCTGCATGGACCTGATGATGACCTTGAATGCTTCCTCGTCACTCAGATAGACAATCAGCCCGTTCTCATCCCGCACAACGTTCTGCTGCGCCCAACCAATCCGCTTGCCGATCTCAACAAGCGCGACGCGAAAATCCTCCGACGTAATCTCCTGCCGCTTCGTATCCCGGCCGCACACGTGGCCGCTGTACGGAAGCCACCAGTGGAACAGATAGCACCACAGAAACAGCAGCGCCACAACAAGAATGCTCTTCATGTAAATCCGGTAGACACGGCGCTTCTTCCGCTCCTTCTTACGAGCGGCCCGGATGACGGCGAGAATGCCCATCACAAGCGACCACACAATCGTCACTGCCACGAGCACCGCGCCCGCGTACATCACGATTTCGCCGAAGGCAAATGGGAACACGTTCCATACTCTCGCGACAACCCCGTGAAGTAACGGAAATATATGGTCGACATACCAGTCGCCGAATGACTTAATCAGACTCAGCAGCAAAAACAAAACAATGATGCCGCTGACAATCAGAACGAACGACCAATAAGCGCCGAGGCGGCGCTTACGGGTTGGTTTCGTATTTGTCTTTGCTTTCCTCTTCATAACTCTCCCGCCTCGATTATTCCAATCCGAGAAGCCGGTTCGCATTGGCCTCGGTAACGGCGATGACTTCTTCCGCCGTAATTCCCTTAAGCTCCGCAACCTTCGCGGCCACAAGGGAAAGCATCGTCGAATCGTTCCGCTCGCCGCGGTGCGGCACCGGCGCCAGATACGGCGAATCGGTCTCTAAAACAAGCGACGTAAGCGGAATCCGCTCCACGACCTCCGGGAGCTTCTTCGCGTTCTTAAAGGTCACAACGCCGCCGATTCCGAGCACATAGCCCATCTTCACATATTCCTCCGCCATCTCAGGCGAATAAGCATAGCAGTGAATGATTCCGCCGCGGAAGCTGCCCTCCGCCTTCGCGGCTTCGGTATGCTCACGCATCATTTCCATCGTATCCGCAGCCGCATCCCGCGAATGAATGAACACGGGATAGCGAAGCTCTCTTGCAAGCGCAAGCTGCATTGCAAAGCATTTCTTCTGAATCTCTTTCGTGCGCTCCGCTTCCTCGGGGCTCAGCTCGTCCATGTATGCGTAATCAAGCCCGATTTCGCCGATTGCAATGATCCGCTCCTCCCCGGCCATCTGCCGGAGTTCTTCTATACAGGCTTCGTCAAACTCCGGTGCCCCGTCCGGGTGCACGCCGACGGCGCCGTACAAAAACGGATACTTCTTAACAAGCGAAACCGTATTGCGGCAGCCCTTCATTTCCGCTCCGACATTGATGATGTGCCCGATTCCGTGCTCCCGCATCGACTTAAGAAGCGCTTCCCGGTCCTCGTCAAATCTCGCATCGTCATAGTGCGCGTGTGTGTCAAATATCATAGTCAGTCCTTAAAGCAAGTTTTACTGTCATTTTTCTCTGCGATCGTACTCGGTAGCAAATTTCTCCGGAATGGCAAGCGGGATGTACCGGTACTCGATCGTAGGATACTCTGTCCCGTCGTTCTTTCTCGAAATGACTTTTACGGGGTTCCCGTACTCGTCATATTCACTGTATACTTGGATGGTTTCATTCCCCGCTTCGTCATACTCGACTCTTTTCGTGATGTATATGCCCTGGGTGTATTCCTCTTCCGTAACCTTTATGATGTTACCGTCCCGGTCCTTCTCGGTCTCCTTCATCCCTTCTCTGTTATTCCCCGAACCCTTATATTCATATTCCAACCAGTATAAAAAGTTACCTTCCATATATAGGATATGTTTCGTGACATTCCCCTCATCGTCATATTCTTTCCGGTCATCGTCCGCTACTCTTCCGTCCGCCGCATAGTTAATTTGACGGATTCTGTTTCCCCGTTCATCGTACTCGAAACGGGTCCACAAATACGACTCCCCGTCCACATAGCGATATTCTTCACTTTCCCGCGCGGAAACGAAGATTTCCTCCTGGTACATTTCGCCCATATACCAGTACTCTGTTGTCTTCCTGCGATTGGAGGAATCATAGAAATATACGAATTCACCGCCGTTGTCATAAACCTTTTGCAGCAGTCCGTCGGGCGAATAGATTTCCTCATAGGATACCACGACTTCGCCGTCGTTTATGCTTTCCGACTTCAGAATATGTCCGTCTTTCCTGTAGACAGTTATACTGTTTATTTCCATCCCGTCTTCATCAGCCCGTCTGGTGTTTTTCTTGGTTATGGTTTCATCGTTGTATTCAAAGCTTTCCTCGCTTTGCTCAACCCACTCCTGATCCCAGCTGTAACCCCTGCAGGCTGTCTTTCTGCCTTCCGAATCATATTCGTAAACATACTTTGTTTTTTTGGTTCCGTCGCTTCGAAAATATGTGGTAACAGTGAGGAGACCGTTCTCATCATACTCATGCTTCGAGAACAGATTCTTATTGCCGTCCTCATCGTAATCATAATGAGCGGCCGGCCGGAACACAAGCACACTGCCCTCCGGCACCTTGGGAATCTGATACTCACCGGGCTCCTGCCCTAATGTGTCCTCATTTTTCTTCGAATCTTTCTTTCCGGGCTTGTTGTTGATGACCCCGGCAATCAACAGCACCCATGCCGCCACAACCGCCGTGAGAACCACGGCGCCCACGATTAAAAACGTCCTTCTGCGAAGCGTAAAGCTTCCCCTGTCATCCATTCTTTTCATTTCCCCACCCAGCAAATCTCTTTATTCTTCTATTGTGTATTTCTTATCAAATGCATCGTAAATCCGGTTGAAATCCAGGTTACCGAACTTGACGCCGCTCAGGTATTCGTGCGTGTCGAAGGCACCCTTGTCCACCTCGATGACCGCCACGGCGATGTTGCTGCAGTGGTCGGAGATACGTTTGAAATTGTTCAAAATGTCGGACAGGATAAATCCCATCTCAATCGAGCAGCCGCCCTTTTGCAGTCTTGCAATATGATTCGTCTTAATCGTCGCGGTCAGCTTGTCGATGACCTGCTCAAGCGGCTCCACGCGGAACGCGAGTTCCGGATCCGCCGTCACGTAGCACTCGTGCGTCATCGTCAGGATCTCGCGGATGGCGCTTGCCAGCACGTCAATTTCCTTCTTTGCGGCCGGGGTAAATGCCAGGCCTTTCCGATTAATCTCCGACGCCGCATAGAAAAGGTTCACCGCATGGTCACCGAGTCGCTCGAAATCGCCGATTGTATGCAGAATCTTCGAAATTACACGGCTGTCCTGGGACGAAACCGCCATCGTCGAAAGCTTGACGAGATACGTTCCGAGCCGGTCCTCATAGCGGTCCAGCTTGTCCTCGACGGCCTTGATCTTCGAAACGGCCTCTTCGTCGAAATTGTCGAACAGGGAAATGGCCGCGAAAAGGTTCTCCTCCGCGAGTCTCGCCATATGCCCCGAAATGTTGTTGCACTCGGAAATCGCAATGGACGGGGAACGAAGCAGACGTTCGTCGAGCCACTTCAGATCGTCCTCGGTCTCCTCCTTCTTCTCCTCCTTCTCGCGAACGAGAAGCTCCGTCAGCCGCACAAGCGGTTTCGTGAACGGAATCAGAAGAAGTGTTGTCAGAATGTTAAATGCGGTATGCACTGCTGCGATGCCGACACCGTTAATCGGCTTTGCCGTGGCGTCCGCAAAGAACATATGGCTCAAAACGACAAATACGGCCAGCCAGAAAACCGCGCCGATGATTTTAATCATCACATGCACAACGGCAACGCGCTTCGCCTTTGTCTCGGTTCCGATACACGAAATCAGCGACGTCGCGCATGTACCGATGTTAAGACCCATGATGATCGGAATCGCCATCTGGAACGTAATGCCGGTTCCGGAGATGGCAAATGACATGAGAATTGCTATCGTGGCCGCAGAGCTCTGGATTACTGCCGTCAGAACGATACCGATTAAAAGACCGAACAGCGGATTCTCAAACTTAACAAGCATGTCCTTGAACCAGGACGTCTGCGCAAGCGGGCTCACGGAATCCTTCATCATCGTCATGCCCTGCATCAAAACGGCAAATCCGACGAAAACCGTTCCGATGCTGATGCGGCGTTCCTTCTTGCTGAACATGATCATGCCGATACCGATCAAAGCAAGAATCGGAGAGAAGACCTCCGGCCGCAGAATCATCAGATACCACCGGCTCGAATGGATGCCCGAAAGCGTCAGAAGCCAGCCGGTGAATGTCGTACCGATGTTGGCACCGAAGATGACGCTGATGGTCTGCTCGAACAGCATGATGCCCGAGTTCACGAGACCGACCAGCATAACGGTCGTTGCCGAGCTCGACTGCATCGCAATCGTGATGCCGGCGCCGAGAACAATCGAAAGAAGCGGCTTCGCGGTTACCTTCCGAAGCATATTCTCAAGCTTGCCGCCTGCCATCTTTTCAAGGCTTGATGACATGACCTTCATGCCGAAAAGGAAGAATACCAGTCCTCCGATCAGCATGACTGCATTTTCAAAGTAATTCATAGTAAGCCTCCGAGACCTTCCTATAATCTACACAACTCTTTGAAGCATTCCCGCATCCTTTACGCGCGGATGCAATATCCGACACCGCGGATGGTTTCCACGTACTGCCCTGCCGCGCCGAGCTTTGCGCGAAGCGTACGGATATGGACGTCCACCGTTCTGCTCTCCCCGTCGGAGTAGCCCCAGACCTCTGCCAGAAGACGGTCTCTCGAAACCACCGCGCCGCCGCTTCGAAGAAGAAACAGCAGAATATCAAACTCCTTCTTGGTAAGCGTAACCGGCTCGTCCGAGACGGTCACAAGGCGCGAGCCCGCATGCACGAAAAGCGGTCCCACGCGGAATTCCGTAAGCTCTGTCTCGGGATAGGCTCTTCGAAGAAGCGCACGCACGCGCGCCGCAAACTCGCGGATTCCGATCGGCTTGCTCATGCAGTCATCCGCGCCGGCATCGAGGAGCGCTACGCGGTCAGCCTCTTCGACAAGGCCGGTCAGAACGATGACCGGAACGTTTCCGGAAGCCTGCCGGGCCCGAAGCTTCTTAAGCAGGGAAAGCGAATCCCCCTCCGAGGGTATCGCGCCGAAAACGACCAGCTGCGGAAGCTTCTCCTCAATCGCCTGAAAGAATTCGGAAGCCTTACAAAAAGACTTCGTCACGATTCCCGAGCGGCCGAGCGCCTCCGTCACGGCGTTGCAGATTTTCGCATCATCCTCAAAGAGATAAACCATGCCTTCCTCCGTAAAAACTTACTGCTTCCATTATATCAGTAAAGCCCGATAATTTCCACCAATTTTACCTTTTCATTTGTCCCGGAATCGTCTATAATTGGGTTAACTATTGCGAAACGGAGCCGTTTACATGCGAAAACTGTTGCGTTATATGAAGGGATACCGGAAGAAGGCCTTGCTGGCACCGCTTTTTAAGCTGCTCGAGGCCTCGATGGAGCTGTGCGTTCCCCTGATTGTCAAGGCCATCATCGACCGCGGAATCGGGCAGGAAGACCGGCCTTTCTTAATCAAAATGACACTGCTGATGGTGCTGTTCGGCCTGCTCGGCTACGGCTTCGCGCTTTGCGCCCAGTATTTTGCGGCAAAGGTTGCGACCGAGTTCACCGGGCGTGTCCGTTATGCCCTTTTTGACCATATCCAGTCGCTTTCCTACTCCGACCTCGACCGCCTCGGAACGGCGACTTTAATCACGAGAATGACAAGCGATACGGTGCAGATTCAAAACGGCGTGAACCTGACGCTCAGGCTTCTGCTCCGCTCCCCGTTCATCGTCTTCGGCGCGTTAATCATGGCATTTTTCGTTGACCCGAAGGCAGCGGTCGTATTTGCCATCATCATTCCGATTCTGTGCGTTGTCGTGTTCGGCATCATGCTGATCACGATTCCGCTCTACCGCCGTGTGCAGAACCGCCTCGACGCCGTGCTCTCGAAGACCCGCGAGCACCTCGCCGGCATCCGTGTTCTGCGTGCGTTCTGCAAGGAAGAATCCGAGCGCGAAAGCTTCCGGGAGCGCCATCAGGAGCTCACCCGTGAGCAGCTGCTCGTCGGCCGGATTTCCGCTTTGATGAACCCGCTCACCTACGTTCTCATCAATCTCGCGCTGCTCGTGCTCATCTACACGGGCGCCGTCCGCGTGGATCTCGGCATCATCACGCAGGGCGCCGTCATCGCGCTGACCAACTATATGTCCCAAATCCTGGTTGAGCTCATCAAGATGGCCAACCTGATCATCACGCTGACCAAATCCATTGCCGGCGGCAACCGCGTCCAGAGCGTTTTTGAAGTGACAAATACGATGGCTGACGGCACAAAAACCGAAGGCATCGAAGGTGCTCCCGCCGTGGAATTCCGCAATGTTTCGTTCCGTTATAACGGCTCCTCCGCAGAGTCCTTAAGCAATATCAGTTTCAAGCTGATGCCCGGCGAATCGCTCGGCGTCATCGGCGGCACCGGCTCCGGTAAATCCACGCTTGTCCAGCTGATCTCCCGTTACTACGACGTCACGGACGGCGAGATTTTAGTAGACGGCGTGCCCGTTCGCGAATGGAGCCTCAAGAGCCTTCGCAAACGCATCGGCGACGTGCCGCAAAAGGCCGTTCTGTTCTCGGGAACCGTCCGCTCCAATCTGCAGTGGGGTTCTTTAGATGCCACGACGGAGGATATGCTTGCTGCCCTGAAGGCCGCGCAGGCGGACGTCTTCGTTTCCGAAAAGCCTGAGGGGCTGGATGCTCCGGTCAGTGCCGGCGGAACGAATTTTTCAGGAGGACAGCGTCAGCGTCTCACGGTTGCAAGAGCCCTTGTCGGCTCTCCCGATATATTGGTTTTGGATGACAGTGCTTCGGCACTTGACTACGGCACGGATGCCGCGATGCGAAAGGCTCTTTCCGCGCTTCCGCAGAAGCCGGCCCGCATCATCGTATCACAGCGTACCGTTTCGCTTGCCGACTGTAACCGCATCCTTGTGCTGGACGACGGCAACGCCGCCGGCTACGGCACGCACGAAGAGCTTCTGAAGTCCTGTAAGGAGTACGAAGAAATCTACCGCTCCCAGGCCTCCGGCTCAGAAGGAGGTGCGGCATGAATGAGATAATCTGCTGCTCCAAAACCTCCGCCCCGGAAGGAGGTGCGGCATGAAAAAGGATACCGTAAAACGCCTGCTTCGCTACATCGGCCGCCAGAAGGGACTGCTCATCCTCTCTCTGCTGCTTTCCGCCGTTTCCGTCATCTGCTCTTTGATGCTTCCGATTCTCGTCGGCGACGCCGTCGATGTCATCATCGGAGAGAACAATGTCGATTTCGATGCCCTGAAAACCATTCTTTATAAGGGCGCCGTATTGATTGCCGTCGCTGCCGCCGCAACCTGGGTTACGGCAACGATTAACAATGCCATCACGTTCCGCATCGTGCGTGAGGTTCGCGAGGAACTGTTCAATAAGATTACGCGTGTGCCGGTTTCCTACATCGATTCGCGTGACAACGGCGACCTCGTAAGCCGCATGGTTTCCGATGTGGACCAGTTCTCCGACGGTCTTCTGATGGGCTTTTCGCAGTTCTTCACCGGAATTGTAACCATCATCGGCACACTTGTCTGCATGCTGATCAAGAGCCCTCTGATTGCGCTTGTTGTCGTAGTATTGACACCCGCTTCGCTGTTTCTTGCGAAGTTCATCGCCGGAAAGACATACCATCTGTTCCGCGCGCAGGCCAAGGTTCGAAGCGAACAGACTGGTTTGATTGACGAAATGATCGGAAACCGCAAGGTGGTTACCGCTTTCTCGCACGAGGATGAATCACTGGCTGCCTTCGGCGATGTCAACGACCGCCTGACCGAGGCCTCCTTAAAGGCTGTGTTCTTCTCGTCCTTAACGAACCCGAGCACCCGTATCATCAACAATACCGTTTATGCGGTTGTCACTTTGGTCGGTGCCCTTTCGGTGCTTGCCGGTCGGCTTACGGTCGGAAGCCTTTCCGCACTGCTCGGTTACGCCGGACAGTATGCAAAGCCGTTTAATGAAATCTCCGGCGTCATCACCGAATTACAGAACGCGCTCGCCTGCGCGGGCCGCGTCTTTGAAGTGCTGGATTACAAGTGGGAAGAGCCCGCTGAGGAAGACGTTACGGACTTCGTTCCGAAGGGCCGCGTAACAGCGGAGCACGTCGCATTTTCCTACAGACCGGAAAGACCGCTGATCCGCGATTTGAACATCGATGTGAAGCCCGGCGCGAAGATTGCGCTGGTTGGCCCGACCGGCTGCGGCAAGACAACGATGATCAACCTCCTGATGCGCTTCTACGACGTCAATTCCGGCGTTTTGTCGGTGGATGGCACAGATATCCGCCGCGTGCCGAAATCGGTGCTTCGTAAGCAATTCGGCATGGTTTTACAGGATACATGGCTGATGGAGGGAAGCATCCGCGACAACATCCGCATGGGCAAGCCCGACGCCACCGACGAGGAGATCCTCGCTGCTGCCAAGGCAAGCCACGCGCACAGCTTCATCCGCCGTCTGCCGGAGGGCTACGATACGGTGCTGACCGCGGGCGGCGACCGGCTTTCCGCCGGCCAGAAGCAGCTTCTTTGCATCGCCAGAGTCATGCTCTGCCTGCCTCCGATGCTGATTCTCGACGAGGCGACTTCGTCGATTGATACAAGAACCGAACTGAAGATTCAGGACGCCTTTACCACGATGATGCAGGGCCGCACGACCTTCATCGTGGCGCACCGCCTGTCGACCATCCGAAATGCCGACTGCATCCTTGTCATGAAGGACGGCGACATCATCGAGCAGGGCACACACGACGAGCTGATGGCCAGGGGCGGCTTCTACAAGGAGCTTGTCCTCGCGGGACAGAACGGATGATTATGGCCGTTGTTGCCGCCGGAAAATCGGACGATTTCGGGCTGCGGGTGCCACCGGAAAAGCGAATAACTTCGGGCTGCGGTTGCGGCCGGAAAATCGGACGATTTCGGGCTTCGGGTGTGGCCGGAAAGGGCGTCATGTGTGCCAAATAAGTTAATTTTGTGAAGCGCACGGAAATCCTTGTCTTTCCGCTTCAAATACTTTATAATACTTTCATCAGTGATTCCGCCGCCGTATGGCGGTAAGCGCGGACTGCGCGAATAAACGAGAAGGAGAACCTACCATGGACCAGAATCAGAACGCGGGCAACAGCAGTGTAATGGCCGTCTGCAACCGCAAAAAGAACGACAAGAATCCGGTAATCTTCTACCCCGACCGGATGACCTTCAACGGAGAAACCATTCTGTACAGCGATGTGGAAATCATCAACGTCTACAGTTCCTCCACCGAATACAATTTCATTTTCGAGACCTACTCCGGATACGTGAAGATTAAGCTTCGCGACGGCAGAAAGCTGAAGTGGAAAGTCGGCGGCTCCGCCCTTTTCGGCATCGGCAAGGTTAAGACCAAGAGGCAGTATTTTGCACAGATGTTTGATGCGTGCCTTGCCACGTTCATCAAGACCCGTGCTGCCAGCTATCTGAACGACATCCGCCTCGGCGGTACCGTTACGATTGCCCACCTGACAATCAACGCAAACGAAATCACCGGCAAATCCGGTCTGAAGACCATTACCCTTCCGTTCTCCGAAATCGGCGGCGCAGAGATCGTCAGCGGTTCCGTCAGAATCAACAGAATCGGTAAGCACCTTGCCGCTTTCAATACCTCGCAGAGCCACATCGACAACGCCATCTGCCTGCTCTTCATCATCAACTCCCTTGCAGCCGGCAGCGTAGGCAACGACGCAGCTCCTGCAGAGACACCTGCGGAATAAACCCCTTCTCGATCGGGGCTTCGCAGAGCGATTATGTGTGGAAGCCACTATCACGGTAACCCCGCAGAATATAGTTATTTAAGCAAGTAACCCGGATACCACCCTGTGGGCGGCATCCGGGTTTTGTTTTCAATTGTCTTGCTGTTCCTCAATTGTCACCTTGTTTCTTTTCAATTGTTGATTTTCTGTGCTCATTTTCAGCGATGTATGATCTTCTGTGCTCATTTTCAGCGATGTATGATCTTCTGTGCTCATTTTCACTTTTACTCTTCGGCCTATCTGCGCTCATTTTCACCGGTGTATGATCTTCTGTGCTCATTTTCACTTTTACTCTTCGGCCTATCTGCGCTCATTTTCACCGGTGTATTACCTTCCTATGCTCATTTTCAGTACCCTTACGGCAGTGGGCTCCTACAAAAGAACATGTAATTGATATTTGGTGGGAAGAGAAACTAAAGATATTCATACGTAATCTCGGTTTGAATTGATTTCGTATGAAGGGGGTAGAAGCAGGAATCATACGAAATAACAGATATTCGGGATTCCGTATGCAAAAGACAGCTCCTGCATCATACCAGATTTCAAGAATCAAAGAAACGGTAGGAACGGGCTAAACAAGAATCATACTAAAGCTCTGAAAATAGGAGTTTCGTAGGAACAGCCGGAGAACAATACCCTCCAAATCACTGAATTCACAAGAATGGTGGGTATCAGCAAATTCCAAAATACCCTCCAAATCACTAAATTCATGAGAATGGTGGGTATCAGATGCCCGGAAATCAAGCCTGCCAACAAGATTGTTAAGCTTCATGCTCACAAAACGGAAGAAAACTACCCTCCAAATCAAAGATTTCATAGGAATGGTGGGTATCAGCAAATCTCAAGGCCCCGAAAATACCCTCCAAATCACTGATTTCATGGGAATGGTGGGTATCAACAAGCCTCGACCCGCCGGAAACACTCTCCAAGGCCCCGAAAATACCTGCCAAATCAATGAAATCACAAGAAACGCATGAAAAAACCGGCGCACTGACGAAATCAGCGCGCCGGATGAATTCTGACTGCTGTTTTCAACCGCCGCAAAGCGATTGCTTTCTCTGCAATCTTACCTTCCGCAGATGGTTGCCCAGATTGTCTTAAGCGTAAGCTTCTGACCGGTGTGGAGCACGAGGCCGCGGTAGATGCGGGCCGCGAGGAAGATCAGAAGGAGTGCTATAGCCGTTACCTCAAGGCAGACGATTGCGCCGCCGAGCAGGCTCATGTTACCGGTCAGAACGTCAACCGGAACGCAGAACGGAGCCGAGAACGGAACGTAGCGGAGCACATTCAGAATGCCTTCCGCTTCTGTCAGGGAAGCGAAGTAGGTTCCGAGCCAGAAGATAATCAGCGGGAAGACAAATGCGCTGTTCGCGGATGACGTCTCTTCAGGCTTCGAAACGAAGCTTCCGCCCATTGCTGCAAGCGAGAAGTAAATGAATACGCCGAAGCAGAATACGATGATGCTCATCACAACCGCTGCAGGCGACATGGCGCTTGCGCCGATATTGTTTCTGAGGAAATCAAGAACCATCTTAATTCTGTCCGTGAAATCGTCCCCATACATGCTCTTTCCGAGCACGTTGCCGGCGAGCATGCCGCCGATGCCGGCCGCAACCCAGGCAAGGAACTGGCCGAGTGCAAGCACCGTGATGGCAAGCGTCTTTCCGAGAATCAGAGCGTTCGGCTCAACATGCACAAGCATGGTCTCCATCAGCTTGGAGGTCTTCTCAATGGAAACCTCCTTACAAATGGTCTGGCCGTGCAGCAGAATCAGCATATACATGATCAGACCGAGCAGCGCCGGCAGGAAGTTCCGGATCATCAGATTAATCAGGCTGACATCGTCGTCCGTCGTTGTGCCGCGGAACGAAGGCTCTAACATGACAAACTGAATCGTTGCATCATCTAAGCCGGCCGCTTCGTATACGGCGTTCTTCACGTTATCGGAGATGAAATCTCCGGCGGTCATTGCCTCACCCTTACGGACGTCGGAATTGTTCGGAATCAGGATTCTCGTACGGTACAGGTCATTGCCGTCTTTATCCGTGTCCTTTTCCACAACCGCAAGGACGGTGTTCTCCTTTTCACCAATCGACGCAAAGACTTCTTTCTCCTCACCCTCGGTTGCTACGAATTTCCAATCCTTGAAAAGCTCGGAATACTCTTCGTCCGCATCTTCCGCGGTGATGTAAGCGTCCTGCTCCTCAACCTCGGGCAGGAACTCCGGCAGGTCGGTCGTATTTAACACAAGAATGGTTTTACGGTTCTTCTCGATTTCTTCCATCGAGATTTCCTCGGGCTTTTCCTTCTTCGGTCTGCCCGTGAAAAATGTGAGTGCTGCCCCTCCCAAAAACAGGAGAATGACAAAAATGATAGTTGTTCTCTTAAAACCGTTTCTCTTCCAATATTGGGAAGTTGTGAAGCGGAAGACGGATTTTGCACCTCTCATGCTGCCTTCCCTCCTTTCGCTTCCTTGAGGAACTTCTTGAGGTCCTTAAGCTTAATTTTGTTGCCGTTATACAGAAGCAGCGCCTCGTATACGCGGGCAGACGTGAACAGGATGATGACATCCATGACGAACAGAATCGCCAGGGACAGAAGCTTTATCCACCATGCTCCTTCGCCGATCAGAACGACGCCGGGAAGCAGGAACGGGGACGAAATCGGAATCAGGACTGCCGCATAGAACAGCGGGCTCGTCAGCGATTTCTGCATGGCCATCGCGGCGAACAGGGCGAGGTAGGAACCGATGATGTTGGTCATCGTCAGAAGAGATACGCTCTCCTGCAGCTCCTCCATCTTCGTAACCATCGCGCCGCAAAGGCCTGCGATGAAGCCGTACAGCATGACGCCGAGGGCGATGACCACAAGCGCGAGCGCGATATTCAAAGGATTCAGGCTTGAGAAGATTCCGGCCGGAAGTTTCGTCTGCAGATAGTTGTTGCCGGTCACCTGCCCGGTCACGAAGTTCGACAGAAGGGCAAGACCGAAGGAAACGCCCATCTGGATGATAACGGAAACAACCTGTGCCAGAACTTTACCGAAGATCAGCGCCATCGGGCGGATCGAAGTCAGCATGTACTCCATGACCTTCGAGGATTTGTCCATGGCAACAGCGGTCGCAATCTGCATCGCGCCGGTGATGCAAACCATCATGACGACGAACAGAACGCCGTAAACCACCCAGTACTTCGCTGTGCTGATGTGTGCTTTTTCCGTGACAAATGTGCCGTCTTTCTCTTCCAGCAAACCGGTAACCTCATAGGTGGTATCGAGTGCCTTCTGCTGCTCCTCGCCGAAGTTGGTCGCCTTGTACTTGAACTCGTTGAATTCTTCCACCAGAAGCGAGCCGATGTATTCGCACTCCTTCTTGGTAACGTCGGATTCGATGGCTCTTACCACGTCAAAACTGAACGAATGCGTGGCATCGAGTCTGATGTGGATGACAATGCTTTTCGGCTCCTCATCCACCTTCTTGGTAAAATCCTTCCATTCCTGCTCCCGTGTTTCGGAAAGCGGGTTGACATTGACCGGAACTACCGGAAGATCCTTAAAGACCTCCGCTTTCTTAAATGCAGTTGTGTCAAAGCCCATCAGCGTCAGGCCGATTTCGTCGTAGACGTAGACCTTGTCTGCATTGACTTTTTCAATATGGTATTCTCCCGTATCCTTCTTGGAAGAACTGATTGCGGAAAGCACCGGGACCGCCAGCATGCACACTACCCAGGAGATGATCATGAAGATGAGAAATGACCGGTTCTTCCATGTCTGGATGAATGTGAAGCGGAAGACCTCTGTCCAACCGCGAAACTCACTCTTTCTCATTACTCTTCCCCTTCCTTCTCCTTTGCAGCTGCCTCAGCTTCCTTCTCTTCTGCTGTCGGGATGTAGCCACCGACCTTCTCAACGAAGATCTCATGCAGGCTGGGCTCGCGAAGTTCGAAACGGATGATGTTGATATTCTGGTCGATCAGAAGGCGCAGGAATTCCATGGCCTGAGCCTCGCCACTCACGCGGATGTGGTACTCGCTCGGAAGCTTCTCGACAATCGTAAGGCCGGCCTCATCAATCAGCCCTTCGATGCTGTCGTTCATGACGCCGTTGCTCTCACATTTGACAAAGAGATTAACGCGGCCGTAGCCCTTCTTGATCTCGTTCAGGTTGCCCTGCAGAACGGTTTTGCCGTGGTCCATGATCGTGATGTCGGTACAGAATTCCTCAATCGTCGGCATCTGGTGGCTGGACATGATGACATACTTGTTCTTTGCAATCTCCTCACGGATAACTTCCTTGAAGAGGTCGGTGTTAACCGGGTCGAGACCGCTCATGGGCTCGTCGAGGATGATGAATTCCGGGTCGGAAATCAGGGCAGCCATCAGCTGAATCTTCTGCTGGTTACCTTTGCTGAGCTGGTCTGCAAGCTTCGGCTTGGGAGCGCGGCCCTTCGAATTCTTCGGCGGGAACAGATACTCGTCAAGCTCGAGACGGTTGGACCAATGCTTAATTCTCTTCATGGCGTCGCTTCTCGAAACGCCCTTCAGACGTGCGAAATAAAGCAGCTGGTCAATCAAAGAATACTTCGGGTAAAGACCTCTCTCCTCGGCAAGATAGCCGATGTTCATGCTCTTCGGATCCATGGGCTGTCCGTTATAGAAAACCTCACCGGAATCCTTCTGCAGCATGCCGAGAATCATACGAAGCGATGTCGTCTTGCCGGCGCCGTTCGTTCCGAGAAGGGCGTAAACACCGGGGCCGTCCATCTCAAGATTCAGGTGGTCTACGACAACCTTTTCGCCGTAGGACTTAACCAAATCCTTCACAACAAAACTCATAACAACAATTCCTCTCTTTCCTGTCCTTACATATTAAGCGCATCAGAATCCAACATAACGGTAAACGGGCCGTCATTCACGAGCGAAACCTTCATATCTGCGCCGAACACTCCGGTTTCGGTGTGAATCCCGTAAAGCTTTGTAAGCTGCTCCGCAGCGTATTCGTACAGCTGCTTCGCATGGTCAGGTGAGCCGGCGTCCGTGAAGGACGGGCGGTTCCCCTTGCGGCAATCCGCGTAAAGAGTAAACTGAGACACCAAAAGAACGGCACCACCGACATCTCCTAAGGAGAGGTTGGTTTTGCCGTTCGCATCCTCAAATATACGGAGCTTGACCGTCTTTGCCATCATCTTGTCAACGGTTTCCTTCGTGTCCCGGTCACAGACGCCGAGAAGAATCAGAAAACCCTTGCCGACAGAACCGGTCTCGATTCCATCCGCAACAACAGACGCGCTCAAAACTCTTTGTATCAGAAGTCTCATAACTCCCCCTCCGTGTAACTACCATTTACCATAATACACAAAGGGGGCGGTTTCGTCAAGACAAATGTGACGAAATCCGGGGCTTTCGGGGATTATTCCCCGTAATAGAAGTCGTCACCGGGCAGCTCGCCGCCGACAGCCTTCGGGTTCGCGTCGAAAAGGACCTTCAGGTAATCGGAAACTGCCTTTTTCATCTCCGTTCCGGTGTAGCAGACGATGTTGCACTGCGGGATGGCCTGCTTCGCAATCGCAGCCTTGAAGATGTCGAAATGCTCGACCAGCTCGGCAGCCTCATCCACATGCTCGGTGGCAAATGCGGTGCTTTCCTTATATTCGGCAAGGAACGTCCTGAACGCTGCGTCGTTCTCCTTAAGCCATGCGGTGTTGGCAACGATAACGCCGGTCACAAGCGTCTCGCCGGTCACCTTCTCCCACTCAGCCGTGATGTCGATGGCAACGCGGGTGCCTTCCTTCTTGCTCTTCGCAATCGTTACATACGGCTGCGGCAGCATCGCGATGACTTCTTCGTCGGAAGAGGCAATCTTCGCAGCAGCTTCGCTTGCTTCCGAGACAAATGTGATCGTTACATCCTTATCGGGATCAATGCCCGCCTTGCTAAGCAGGTGGCGGAGCGTGTACTCAGGTGTCGTGCCTGCGCCGGTCGCGTAGATCGTCTTGCCCTTCAGATCGGCAAGCGTCTGCACGCTGTCGCCGGTGTCGAGAATGTACAAAACGCCGAGCGTGTTAACCGCGCAAACCGTAACGCCGCCCTTGGTCTTGTTGTAAAGGGTAGCGGCAAGGTTACAGGGAACCGCGGCAACCGGGATGTCGCCCTTGATGATGGACGCGGTGATCTCGTCAGCCGTTCCGGCAACCGTGAAATGATAATTGTTCTTCGCTGCGCCGTTCTCCGAAGAGGACATCAAACGAACCATGCCGATGGCGGTGGGTCCCTTCAGGACAGCGACATTGATGTCAACCGGCTCGGGGGTCGGCGTAGGGGTTTCGGTAACAGCCTCGGTGGGCTCACCGGTAGCAGCCTCGGTAGGCGTGGGCGCCTGCGTGGCAGTGGGGGTAGTTTCGTTCTTGCCGCAGCCTGCAACCGTCAGGACGAAAAGGCATGCAAGAACCAAAAGGGATAATCTTTTCATTTTCCATCACTCCGTTCTATATTCTATTGGCAAATGCCATTCTGACATAAAGAATAAACCGCCTTCCGGGTCGGAATCCTCCCCGTCGGAGCCGTTTGCTTCCTGATTTCTTCCGGGTCTGTAACCTTTCCCGTCAGAAATGTGCCGACCATAATCTACCACACGCAAATCCGTTTGTCAAACAGAACCGACGGTGGTATACTGAAAAAAAGATTTTCGGGTTGTCGGCCGGGGCAAATGCTATGCGGCGGCCGGGGTTCCGGGCTTACTGCTAATGATGCAGCAGCCGCGGTCACAGCGCGAAGAAGGAGGCAAGGGATGAAGCTTTTAGAGGACAGAATCCGCGAAGAGGGCGTCGTTAAGGAAGGCGGCGTTTTGAAGGTTGACCGCTTTTTGAACCATCAGATGGATGTCGGGCTTTTCCGCGAGATGGCGAAGGAATGGAAGCGCCGCTTTGCGGGCGCGGGCGTCAACAAGATTCTGACGATTGAGGCCTCCGGCATCGGCATTGCCTGCATTGCAGCTGAGGAGTTCGGGTGCCGGGTCGTATTTGCCAAAAAGACGCAGGGCAAGAACCTCGACGGCGAGCTTTACACGACGCAGATTACGTCCTTCACGAAGGGCCGCGTCTTCGACGTCATCGTCGCGAAGAAATTCCTCGGTCCGGAGGACCGCGTGCTGATCATTGACGATTTCCTGGCAAACGGGTGCGCGCTTGAGGGGCTGATCAGCATCGTCAGGGAGTCCGGCGCAACACTTGTCGGCTGCGGCATCGCCATTGAAAAAGGCTTCCAGGAGGGCGGCAAAAAGATCCGCGCCATGGGCGTCAAGCTCGAGTCGCTTGCGATTGTCGAGAGCATGAGCGAGGACGGGATTACATTCAGGGAAGAATAATTAGCGCTTAAGTTGCGGCCGGCTGATTGCCGGCCGTTTTATTGGGTTTCGGTTGTTTCCGGCCGGCTGATTGCCGGCCGTTTTTATTGGGTTTCGGGCATAAAAAGAAGGGTGGGTGCGAGTGGCATGGTATCGGAAATCAAACAAGTCTGATTGAGTACCATGGAGTATAGCTTTCGCGGTACTCATAGATTGCTTTACACTGGTTGGATACCAAGTTTGAACTGGCTTGAAAAGGCTTAAATTTCGAGGAGTGGAACAATAAGGGCAAGAAATATAGTTTTGTACCATTGAAATGATTGAGATTGGTATCAAACAGATTGAAGCATCAACTTGATACCACACTTATAAGCTTTTTCGACAGACGTTGGTACAAATAGTTTCAATATGTCTCCCTTAGTACCACGCGGATATGGCAACCATAGAACCAAACCGGAAAGATACTTGCTTTAGTATCACGACCAAACGCCGCAAGTGTGCCGGAGACAGAAAAACATACTACGAGCCCGGCTTTTGGCCGGGCTCGTAGTATGGGGAGCTTCTTAACAGCCTCTCCTGCTTTTTACTCGATTGTAATGCCGACGCCTTCGCTCGGAACGGGGCGCTTGCAGGTCACGGTCAGAAGACCGTCCTTAAACGAAGCGCGAATGGTGGTTGCGTCCACTTTGCCAACGCGGAAGCGGCGCTCCATCTGACCGTAGCGGCGGTCGTCCTCGCGGAAGCTCGCATTCTCCGGAACCTCCGGCGCGGGCTTCACAGCCTTCACAAGGATGGTGTCCTTGTCGTAATCAAGCTTCAGGTTGCTCTTCTCGCAGCCCGGAACCTCGCACACGATTGTAATCGTGTCGCCGGCATCCACGCGGCTTGCGGGGATGTCGTAAACGCGGGCCTTCGCGGCAGGCGCCTCGGCCTCCTCCTTCTTCTTGAAAGGATTCTCGAAGGTGGTCTTCTTCTCAACCTTCTCGCCGTCCTTATCGAGGCCCTTCAGTCTCTTTTCAATCGAATCAACAAATCCGCCCAGCGCGTCGGATGCCTTGCTGAAGAAATCGTCAACTTTCTTAGTTTCCTTGTTTTCGTCCATTCGTTTCTCCTCCTGTGGTAAATGTGACAGCGTAAATCCCATTTACTGTCTGATATCTTTATACACTATTTCCGGGCGATTGTCAACCGGTTTCGCGTGGAAGGCTCGCTGTGTTGGAACGGCAGGGGGCGTTTCGCACTGCGCGGGCGGTGTCATCAGACTTTTTCTTGCCCCGGTGTCTCGTGTGTCATTTTCCGAGAATCGAAAGCAGCAATCTCCAGGTGCGCTCAACCGAGGCGATGTCCATGCGCTCCTTCGTTGTGTGGATGTCGTGCATCTGCGGGCCCATGCTGATGGCGTCAAGGTCCGGAATCTTCTCCAGAAGGAGTCCGCACTCGAGGCCGGCGTGAATCGTCAGAACCTGCGGCTCCTCGCCGTACTGCTCGCGGTATGCCGCGACAACAAGGTCGCGAAGCGGCGAATCCATGCGGTACTGCCAGCCGGGGTACTCGCTGTTGCGGGACACGGTCGCGCCGCAAAGCTCGGCCATCGTCGTAATCTTTTCAATCAGTGCCTGCTTTTCGGACTCGATCAGGCTGCGGACCGAGGTCGCAATCTCGACCATATCTTCGGTCGTGCGGATGATGCCGACGTTGTCGGAGGTTTCGACAAGCTCCGGAAGCGTGCTCATCGCCGCGGGTCCGAACGGAAGAATCGTAAGCAGGTTAAGAAGTTTCTCCTGACAGTCCTCGCTCAGAACGCCGACTCTCGACATGCTGCCGCCAAACTTCTCAAGCGTGATTGTCAGCCCGTCTTCCTTGCCGGCGAATGCATTCTGCAGTTCTGCCGTGATGGCGGAAAGATTAAGTTCGGTGGCGTCCTGCGCTGTGCCGCTCGCCGTGTTCGTTACTGTGCCGGCCGAGTCATGTCTTACACCGACCTCGTCATATTCTGTGCCGGCCGAAACCGCCACAACGGCCTTCGCGGAAACCGGAATCGCGTTGTCCTTTGTGCCGCCGTCCAAAAATAGAAGGCGAGCGCCGTTAAGGCTACGAAGCACGCGACCCATAAGCAGGATGGCATTTGCCCTGTTCTTGTGAATCTCGGTACCGGAATGGCCGCCCTGAAGGCCGCTTAAAGTAATCGTGTAAACATCTGCCCCCGGCAAATCCTCTCTCTCAATCGGAAGTCTGAGCCGAAGCGTTGCACCGCCTGCGCAGCCTGCGATGAAGATGCCCTCGTCCTCGGAATCGATGTTGATCAGCTGCCGCTCGCGGATGTTCGCGGGGTCGAGCGCAATCGCGCCGTCCATGCCGGTCTCCTCATTGACCGTCGCCACGAAATCAATCGCCGGATGCGGAATCGTCTTATCCGCAAGCACCGCCATCGCCATGGCAACCGCAATGCCGTCGTCGCCGCCGAGCGTCGTGCCGCGCGCACCGACAAGACCTTTGAATTCACGGTTTGCCCCCGAAGCCGGACCGGTTTTGACTGCGTCATCGCCTTCTTCCGAAGCAGCCGGCATTTCAATGAAAAGGTCAAGCCCTTCCTTCTCCATGTCCTTCGTGCAGTCCGCATCCTTCACGGCAACCATGTCCATGTGCCCCTGCAGAATCACGCCGGGCCTGTTTTCATAACCGGGCGTCGCCGGAGCGTGCATGATCACATTGCCGCAAGGCTCCTGCACATACTCAAGGCCGTTTGTCTTCGCGAAATCAACCAGATAATCACTGATCTGCTGAATGTTTCCCGAACCGTGCGGGATGCCGCAAATCTCCTCAAAATACTGAAATACCGCAGCGGGCTCTAGCCCTTCTAAAACTCTTTTCTTCATAGTCTGTTCCTCTTTATTTCACCTTTCCGTCTCAATGGGACGGAAAGCTCTTTTTTCTTGTTTTCGTTCCACAGCTTAAGGGTCACTTGGAACGAGAAGCAAGATTATTAACGGTTTAGTTCCAAGTCTCCGTGCCCGTTTGGAACGGAAAACAAGATTATTACCGATTCAGTTCCAATCACCCGCGCCCGCTTGGTACGAAAAGCAAGATTATTACCGGTTCAGTTCCAATCACCCGCGCCCGCTTGGTACGAAAAGCAAGATTATTACCGGTTCAGTACCAAAAAGCCGCCCCAGCCTTCAAAACCCCGGCCCAGCCTTCAAAAACCCGGCCCAGCCTCCAAAAAAACAGCCCCTCTAAACAAAACACCCGACTGCAAAGCAGCCGGGTGAAAGCATCAACATAAAACAGCATTTTCCGGCAATACCGGCCTGGCAGAAATCTTACCGTATCTGGAACTCCTCGTCGGCGAGGCGGAAGCGGTCACCGACTTCAAGGAGAACCTCCTTGCCGGCGGGAATCTTCTCGCCGTTGACGTAGGTGCCGTTCGTGGCATTCAGATCGACGATATAAAGCTTTCCGTTTTTCTTAACCATCTTGGCGTGCGTGCGGCTGACGGCGGGATTACTGGTGATGCAGTAATCGACGCGAACCCGCTCCTTGCCCATCAGGAATTCGTCCTTGTCAATCAGGAACTCCTCCTCGGTGCGCATACGCATGACCACCGAACCGGATGGTCCGAGCACGCCGAGCAGAGAAGTCTTCTCGGAGCCGTCGTCATTTTTCCCGGACGAATAGTCCGTCGTGTGGTACGGTCTGAGCAGGGACGTCGTTCCGAAATGCGGCTGTCCGTCCTGAAACTCCGGCGGAATCGTACCGTATTTCTGCCAGCCGGACTTCTCCGGCGTCTTCGCGGCTCCGCCGTTACGACGGTTTGTGAATGCGAGAAATGCAATAACACCGAGCATGGCGACAACCAAAACAGTCACTACAATGATAAGCAGGGTCAGAATTCCTTCTGTCGGCATGAATGCCTACCTCCAATGGAAAATATTACGCAAGCTCTACAAAAACGATTTTAATTCATTAACCTTGTCAAGTCTCTCCCACGGCAGATCCACATCGGTCCGTCCGAAGTGTCCGTAGGCTGCCGTCTGCTTGTAAATCGGACGGCGCAGGTCAAGCATCTTGATGATGCCTGCCGGGCGGAGGTCAAATACCTTCCGCACAATCTTGGTGAGCTCCTCGTCATGAAGCTTGCCGGTTCCGAATGTGTCCACGGAAACGGAAGTCGGTTCGGCAACGCCGATGGCGTAGGAAAGCTGCACTTCGACTTTGTCAGCGAGTCCGGCTGCCACGATGTTCTTCGCTGCATAGCGGGCTGCGTAAGCCGCGGAGCGGTCAACCTTCGTGCAGTCCTTTCCGGAAAATGCTCCGCCGCCGTGACGGGCGTAGCCGCCGTAAGTATCGACGATGATCTTACGTCCGGTAAGTCCGGAGTCGCCGTTCGGTCCGCCGATAACGAAGCGGCCGGTCGGGTTGATGAAGATCTTCGTCTGCTCATTCATCATGCCTTCGGGAATCACGGCATCGATGACATATTTCTTAACGTCTTGATGAATCTGCTCCTGCGTAACGTCGGGATCGTGCTGCGTGGAAACAACAACGGCGTTGACGTGAACCGGCTTGCCGTTCTCGTCATACTCGACGGTTACCTGGGATTTGCCGTCGGGACGAAGATACGGAAGCGTTCCGTTCTTACGAACCTCGGCAAGCTTTCTGGTCAGGCGATGCGCAAGACTGATCGGCATCGGCATATATTCCGCAGTCTCATTGGTCGCGTAGCCGAACATCATGCCCTGGTCACCGGCTCCGATTGCGGCGATGTCCTCTTCGGCCATCTCGCCGGTCTTCGCCTCGAGCGCCTTGTCAACGCCCATTGCGATGTCCTTCGACTGCTCGTCAAGAGCAACGATGACGCCGCAGGTGTCGGCGTCGAAACCGTATTTCGCACGGTCATAACCGATTTCGCGAACGGTGTCGCGAACAACCTTCTGAATATCTACATATCCTTCGCTGGTAACCTCACCCATGACCAGCACCAGGCCGGTCGTGATGGCGGTCTCGCAGGCAACCCGGCTCATCGGGTCCTGGCGAATCAGCTCGTCCAAAATCGCGTCACTGATCTGGTCGCAGATTTTATCGGGATGCCCCTCTGTAACCGATTCGGACGTAAACAGTCTCTTCTCCATGTCAGTTCCTTCTGTTATGCAAATTTATTCTTTCTCCGTCCGGGAGTTACGGTCTGCCGCTCAATCGAAGCGCCGAGTGCACGGAGCTTCTCGTCGAAGTTCTCATAGCCGCGCTCGATGTACTCGATATCGGTTACGGTGCTCTTGCCTTCGGTAGCAAGTGCCGCAATCGTGAGGGCTGCCCCGGCACGAAGGTCCGGCGTCTTTAAAATGGCGGGAGAACTCTTCTCGATGCCTTCAATCATGGCAACGGAGCTTTCCACCTTGATGACTGCGCCCATCTTACGAAGCTCGCCGACATACTTAAAGCGGCTCTCGAAGATGGTTTCGTGAATGTAGCTCGTACCCTCTGCCAACATCAGAATCGCTGCCATCTGGGGCTGCATGTCGGTCGGGAATCCGGGATACACGCGCGTCTTAACGGTGCTGCCGGTCAGTCTGTGGCTGCAGCAGACACGTACGGAATCATCATATTCATTGACCTCCGCACCGACTTCCACGAGCTTGGCGGAAATCGCCTCAAGGTGCTTCGGGATGACATTTTTCAGAAGAATGTCGCCGCGGGTTGCTGCCGCGAGACACATGAACGTTCCGGCCTCAATCTGGTCCGGAATGATCGAATACGTATTGCCGTGGAGCTTCTGTACGCCGCGGATACGGATGACGTCGGTACCGGCGCCCTTGATGTTCGCGCCGAGGCTGTTCAGGAAGTTCGCCACGTCAACGATGTGGGGCTCCTTGGCCACGTTCTCGATGATCGTCTGGCCTTCGGCCATGGCCGCTGCCATCATGATGTTGATGGTGGCGCCGACGCTGACGATATCAAGGAAGATGTGGCTGCCCTTCAGATGATTGGTCTTGGCATGGACAAATCCGTTCTCGGTCGTTACCGTCGCGCCGAGTGCACGGAAGCCCTTCAAATGCTGGTCGATGGGGCGGGCGCCGATGTCACAGCCGCCCGGCAGCGCTACCGTGGCGTTGCCTCTCTTGCCGAGAAGCGCGCCGAGAAGATAGTAGGAAGCGCGGATTTTCTGAATGTAATCGTAGTCGACAAGTTCGGAATGAATCGTCGATCCGTTGATGCGGACAGTGTGCCGATCCACCCGATCCACAACGGCTCCGATAGCGGAAATCGCTTCGAGAAGCACGTTGATGTCGCTGACATCCGGAAGGTTTTCGATGGTCACCGTTTCGTCGCACATGATCGCGCCCGCCAGTATACCGAGGGCTGCGTTCTTGGCGCCGCTGATGGTCACCTCACCCGCAAGGGATTTACCTCCGTAGATTACGTATTGTTCCATATTGTGTCCTCCGATTGACTCTGCCGTGGCAAAGCCTTCTTAGTATTTTCCCTTTCGGGTCGGTCTGTCTATCGGTCGGAAAGCATTCCGCGAAGCGCTCTTTCAATCGCTTCGTCATCTTCGCGAAGCATTGCGTCCAAGGCCTGTGCCGTCAGATCCGCGTGAACCTTCGTCGGCTCCTTCGAAACCTCATCGGCCTCGGGGGTTCCGTTCTCCAGCTCATCGGCAACTGCAGATGCAATGTTTGCGGAAATATCAAGAAAATCATCGTCCGTCTTCACCGTCGGAATCGGTGCTTCCATAGCGGTGTCAGGCTCCTTGTCCGTGAAGAAACTCAGCTGGCCGTCCTCCTCGGAGTCCGTGAAAAATGCCATCTGGCCGTTCTCTTCCGGGTTCGTCTTAAGCGACTTTTCAACCGACGCGGAGAGGCTCTTCAGGAAAGCTTCCTTGTCGTCCTCGGTATCGGCGGAAGCATCCGCGGCAAATGCGACGGGAGCTTCAGTCAGGGTGTCATCATTGTCAGTAACAGGTTCGTCATCGGCGAAACTGTTAACGATTGCAGCGATGTCTGCTTTGGCTTTTTCAGCGGCAAGATTAATGGTATCAGCAGCGAGGTCGGCCTCTTCAAGCGCTTCCTCGTCGAAGTCCTCTTCAACGGAGGCCTCGGTTTCATTGGCCGCAGCTTCCTCAGCCTCAAGCTCTTCATCGTAGTCCTGCTCGAGCGCTTCGGTCTCGAGTTCGGATTCCTCAATGTCGCTTGCGGCGGCATTAAACGCATCGGGATCGAAGAAGAAATCGTCCGCCTTCGGCGCAGCCGGCTTCGTGTCAGCCGTGCTGTAAGAGCTCGGCAGCGTTACCAAAGTCGGAACAGCGTCCTCGTTGTCCCACGAGGAACGGCTCACATGCTTCTTCTCCTCCGGGAAGAAATCGTGCAGCACGATATCATCATCGTCATCATCCTGCATTTTCGCCTTCATAACGGCAGCCGACACAAGATCATCCGCACCGAAATCTTCCGGCAGATTGATCGGAACCGTAGCGTCCTCAGGGATGGCTTCTTCAATGTCATCTGCAGCTTCTTCTGCTACATCGGCAACCTCGTCGATGGTGTCTTCTGCAACATCGGCAACCTCATCAGCAGTATCTTCCACAGCCTCGGTAATCTCTTCGCCTGCGTCATCTACAGTATCTTCAACAGCGTCAACTGTTTCAGCAACAGCCTCTTTGCCTTCTTCGAAGAAGAATTCAGCTTCGTCAGAAACTTCTTCTGCAGCATCCTCTACGGCGTCAACCGTTTCTGCAACGGCATCTTTGCCCTCTTCAAAGAAGAACTCTGCTTCGTCAGCAGCTTCCTCTGAGGTATCTTCAATCTCTTCAGAAACAGCACCGGCAATGTCTTCAACAGCCTCGAGGTCGTCTTCAATCGCTTCGTCCGCGGTTTCGGCAACATCAGTCACCTCATCGGCGGCTGCCTCTGCTGCTTCGCCAACTTCATCTACAGCCTCTTCGGCTTCGTCAGAAACTACTTCGGCAACCGAATCAATTGCTTCCGTGGTATCTTCCGTAACATCTTCAACCGCATCAGCAGCTCCGGCGGCAAAAGCAGCTGCAAATGCATCCGCCTCATCAAGAGCGGCTTCGACTTCATCAGCAGCCTCGTCGGAAAGTTCCTCAGCTTCGTCGGCAAACTTGATATCTACAACAGCTTCCTCATCGATCTCTTCAGAAGCTTCTTCTGCATCCTCGGTCTCGGCTGTGGCATCGGCCATTGCCTCATCAGCCTCTTCAGCCGTCTCAGGCAAGCGAATGTCCTCAACTGCCTCGATGTCGTCCTCAGCTGCCTCGGTATCCTGAGATGCCTCCGCATTCTCAGCAGCTTCTTCGGCGGCGCGGCGGTCCTCATCAATCGTTTCGGACACAGCCTCGCGGAGAGCGGCAGAAAGATTGAAAGGTGCATCGTCAGCGGGCTTTGCCTCGGGCTCCTTCACGGAAGCTGCAATTACAGGTACATCCGAAGGCTCGTCATCGTCATAGTAGTGCTCTTCGCGACGCGGTCTCGCCTCGGGAAGGGTGACGCTGACACCTTTTTCAGCGCAGGCGCCGAGCAATATATGGGCTTTGGCCGCCGAATCGGTGCCGGCAAACCAAAGGAGAATGTCCTTGCATTCCTGGGCGCACTTCTCATAGTCGCCCATCTTGTAATAGGCCTTCGCAAGCTCCAGCCCCCAAACGTCGGTATAGTCCTCGTCCTTGAGCTTCTTGAGGCTCTTCACGAGATATTCCGGACCCTTTCCGAGCATCGCGTCCACACGGTAACGGTAGATCAGGCGCTCAGGATTCTCCGGCTCAAGCTTACGGAATTCGCGGATATAAACCTCCGCCTCTTCCGGGGAATTGGTCTTCAGGCAAAGTTCAATCAGACCCACAAGAACTTTGTGCGTCTGTGCATGATTGTGCATTTCCACATAAATGCTCTTTGCGTCCTCATAGCGGCGCTTCTTGAGAAATGCGTTGGACAATGTCATCAGGTCTCTGACCGAGGTAATCTTCTCCGGATTCACCTTCTCGGCGATTCTCACCGCAGCGTCGTAATCGCCTGATTTCATGTACTCTTTGATCGCATTTATCTTAGATGTTGTGGTTAAAAGCATGATCGAGGGCTCCCTTTCCGCTATTGCTGAAGTACCGCATACGAACACTATAGGCACATTTTATCCACTTTACCTATTTTATCTCATATATCATAACACCAAATCCCGATTCTGGCAAGTTTTTTAATCGGCTTTTCCACTAAATCTAGCGCTTCCCCGGCGAGTTATCCACAATATTTGCGTGATTTTTTTGTGAACAAATGCCACGATATATAAAAATACGCTCCATGAGGGAGCGTATCGGTCATTTCACATTTTCAAAAAAGCCGTGCGGCATGTGTTGAACAGCTTTCGGAGACGTTACCGAAGCTGACGACTCGGCCCAGGCTTCCTCACGGCACATGAAAGATTCCGCTTAGTGCTGCTGCATTCCTGCCCTGACACGGTTCACAGATTTCCATTGCGTAAGACCCAAACGTCAACGTCGCCAAACCCCGGGCTGCTCCCCGTAGGCGAAGCCCGCGACATGCCATCACCCCTGCTATAGCGGATTTCAGGTACAGGGCACCGCTACCTCCCCGGCTGCACGGTTGTTTCAGTATACCTTGTTTTCCCCGGAATGTCAATACAATCCGCGGCAAATGAGGACACCGCATCACCTGCTCCTGCAATACTGAAAAGGGCCGCTTCCAATGGAAGCGGCCCTGGGTGTTAACACTTGAACTTTTACTCGGCTGTTTTCGGGTGTGCAGCACGATAACCAACCGTACCGGTCGAATGATTCACATTAAGAGAATTCTCGTAAATCTTATTCGTGCTCTTACCCTTCTTATCAGTTTCCGTATAGTTTGCTCTGACCTTCACCTTTGCTCCGGCATCAACAACATTCACATCGAAGGTTGAGAAATTGATTGCCAGGGTCTGCTGAGTTGCACGAACCGATGCATACGGATCTTCCTGGTCCGGCTTTACATCGAGAAACGCACGGGCCTGCGCCATGGCATCTTCAAACTTCTCCTCATCGGTTGTTTTCCCGTTAGAATAAGGAATCGCAACACGATAAACATTTCCATTCATTATCCATGTAACAATAAACTGTTCTTTCGAAGCGCAGACCAAAGCACTCTTAACCGCATCCCATTCAACATTGATTTCTGCATTGGAAATATCTTTTTCACACTCGGTAAGAACGGTTTTTGCTCTCGCCTCAGCATCAGCCAATGCCTTTGAGTTGTCCGACTGGTCGCCAATCGTGTTCCGAAGAATAACCAACAAAACCATGACGAAAATCGAAACAAATGCGGCCATACCGGTGACCATCATTGTTGAAATACCTGCGTTCTTTTTCATAGGATGAATTCTCCTTTTAGTTAGTCTGCTTCAAAGTCGCTTCAAGATCAATACCGAAAGTTTGTTTGAAATCATACAGCATTCCGGCATCCATATTGTAAGATCCGGGTTTGTTGCCCCAGTCTATCCAAGTGAAATTCCACTTGCCGCCGCCATTTGCCAAAATCCAAGGATTATCCTTGTCAGTCTTGAGGACAAGTGTGTACGCGTTATCCGGCGCGCCTCGGTAAATAATCTGATATTCAGCCGTATTACTTCCATCCGGCTTAAGCGTGAACGTTATTGCCTTCCAGTTATTTCCCGAAGAAATTGCCGAATCAGTATAAGTGAAATACTGCGCGCAAGAAGCGTTCGTATTCTGAACGACACCGGAATTCTGGGTCTGATTCTGATTCGGATCTCCATTGTTGCCAGGATCAGTATTGTTGCCGGGATCAGTATTTTGATTGGTTCCGCCACCGGTCAGCTCTGCGGCAACATCAATTCCGTATTTTTCTTTCAACCAGTTAATTTGGGTTGGACTCAAAGTAAATTCAGAGGTCCACGGGAAGTCAGGCATCGACGGGCTTCCGTCCGATGGATTACCCAAGCACCATTGTTCGCTTCCGAGATTAATCTTATAGTTGCTTCCATCCTTAGTAATCTTAAAAGTCCCGCTTGTATAACCACTTGCAAGCTTCAGACTGAAAGTAAGCTCGGTCTTCGCCGCATTTGGGGTCACATTCTGTGCGGAATAATTGGGCGTCTGCGGCTCAGTCGGAGTATTCGGCTGAGTGTTGCCCCCAGGATTACTTTGTTGTGTGGTCGGCTCGTTGGTCGGCTCGTTGGTCGGCTCGTTGGTCGGTTGACCGGTCGGCTGACCTGTCGGTTGCCCAGTCGTCGGATTCTCGGGTTCAGAGGTAGTATCTTCGGTAGGTCTCAGGTTCCTCATAAACACATTCTGTGCAAGGCTCTTTGATCTTTCCTTGAACTGAACCGATACACTGACAACAACAAAGCCCTGATCTTTCGTTGATGTATCCACATTAAAGTGAGTTACATGATCAGCCAGAATATTCGCCGTACCCTTTCCGGTGCTGGCCGCTAATGCAGCTGTTTTTCTGCCGTCATCATCTGTTGCCGTAAGAGCAACCTCATCATAATACAGCTTGTCTCCGTCCTTCTCATAAAGAATGGCGAGATTCTTATTTACGATGGTGAGTTTGTTGCCGGAGTAGTAAACATCAACCGCAACATCCTCGAGCGAATTGCTGATTGTTGCAAATGTGGACTGCAACAGGTTCTGAACTTCTGTTTCCTTCGTTGCATTTGAATACTGTTCCGCCGACAGGCGAAGCAGTCCACCGACACCCAATGTAACGATACTGAGGACTGCAATGGAAACAATCAGTTCAACCATAGTTAAACCTAAGTTTTTTGTCTGTTTCATTTTGTTTCCTCCCTTCCGATCAGTACGTCACCTTCCCGGTCAGTCTGGAAATCTGAAGCGTAACGGTTCTCTTTCCGTTTGTGAAGGAAATTGCGCTGACTGCCGTCGCCGCACCTTCTTTCAGTCCGCCTGTCTGACGGTTGAAATAGATTTTGACCGGAGATGACGGAGTCCCTTGGGATGCTCCGTTAACATAATATGTCATTGTAACATTGTGCGCTTCCGCACGGTTTATCTCTGCACCGTCAGAGGAATATGCAATCACATATGCATTGCTTCCGACCTGATGCAACTCGATATAGGCATTGTCACGTCCCATTGCAGCAATCTGCGTGCTTTGGAACACACTCTTGGTATCCGCCGCCATTGACTTGACACGCTGTCCGAGAAGGACCCCCATAGTGATTCCGACAATTGCAGCCAGAACACTCATGATAGCGACAGTAACCATTACTTCGACCATTGTAAATCCACGATTTTTTTTCATACCTTTTCTCCTCTGTAATCCTCGGTTGGAACCGCTTGCTCCAACCAAGGATTCACAAATCATGCATTATAGTTACTGTCTATTAGTTCTTCTCATAGTTCTCGTAGTCAATCAGGTTGATCTTGGAGTTGTTTTCATCCGCCATCACGCTGCTGCTACCCTGCTGTGTAGTGGTTTTGTAGAACACCTGGATGCCGCCGTTAAACAGGTTGTTAATGATAGAATACTTAATGCTGTCTCCGGATCCCATACCAACATTCATATAGGATTGCTTTCCGACTGTATCAATAAAGTCTTTCAGGTTTCCGTTGTTCTTAACCGAATACTGAAGAAGCGATTCACCAACCGTAAGACCATCATTCTTTTCAATCCAAAGATTTCCCGAGGTAATGTAAACGCCGCTGTAGGAATCTCCCACAGCATTCATTCTTACCAACAGATTCGGCAGATTCGTAACAAGGAAGATTCCGTTTGCCCCCTGAGGTTTAGGGTTAATATTCTGAGCATCACCTTGGTTACAGCCCACAACAATCTGACAGGTATACAAATCCTGTGCAGGGTTTCCGTTTGTCTTCATTACAACCTTTTTGGTGGTGTCTGAGCCGGAAAGCGATGTAGCCTTCATTCCGGTCGAAGAAGGGGTATACTTCTTTGATGCATTCAGCGCAGCACCTTCTTTTACCTCGGAACGAATCTTATTATTCTGCGGGCCGTCACCGTTAGGCCAGTTAGCACTGTTAAAATACTGCTCAAAATACGCAATATCGATAATTTCCGTAAAGCGCTGATCGTATCCATTTACCAGAGGCTTTGCCTGCAAATTCGGATCATCCGGAGCACAGTAGATATGTCCCGGGCCCGAAAGGGATCCGCCGCCCTGCTTGGTCACGCTACCGTTATTTATGTTGGCATCATAACCTTTTCCGGTATATGTTGCACCGTTATCGTTGGATTCCAGATAAACGATGGATGCGGGATTTGAATGATACGGATAATTGCTCCAGCCGCCGGATGTGCCGTAGTATTTCTTCGGCTCTCCTTTGGCATACTGTCTTGTTCCACTCATCTGGTACTCAGAAATAGACTTATATGTCGAGCCATTCCAAATCTTAATGTCCTTGCAATTCAGCTTTGTTTGCTCGCCGATTACCAGGTGGCAGTTGGCACCAATATAAATCGTTCCGCGAATATCTACTTTTTTACCGGTAAGCTGGAAGGTTGACTCCTGTGTAATTCTCACGTTTCCGTTAATTACAACACTTTCTCCGTTAAAAATACATGTATTACGGCAATTCACATCAAGAGCATCAGGATCTCCGTTATTCCAGTTACCCTTAAATCCGATATATACATTTCCTTCCTGCTCAAGATAACCGATTTTATTGGTACCTGCGGAAGGGTTGTAATCAGAGCCGCCAATAGCAGCACCGGTTCCGATGAACATCGAATAACTTGCAAGCGGCGGAGAATCCGAGGAAGCATAAAGCGGTGCCTTGATTCTCAGATCAGTCTTGACATAAGAAACCATCTTCGTCTTGGGATTCTCGTACTTTACTTCCACATCGTGAATAACCAGCTCGGTAAACTTTCCGCCGTTCGACACAACTTCAATCGAAGAGAACCCTTCGACCGTACCGCCGAGCTTTGCATTTGCCTTCAGGTTATTAATGACACTTGTGTACTTGGCGTCACTCGTCGAGAATGTCGTCGTTCCGGCAGAACAGATTCCTCCGCCGGTAAGCAAAGAATACGTCTGCTTAATGAAGTTCGTAGAATTCCCTACATCATTTGAGCTTGTCTTCCACGCTTTTGCAGCAACATTCTGAACATTCAGACGGATAGTATCTACAACACTTTCTGCATCATAGAAATTGTCTGAAACCTGATTGTTGATGCTTCTGGACTGCAAGCCGAGAAGGGAGACACGAAGCATGGTCGACGTCAGCAAAAGACAGAACATTACGCCGACTACAACAGTAATCAACGCAACACCTTGATTGTTCTTAACAAATCTTTTCATTGTGTCGATCTCCTTTCTTTGAGTTAGTCTCCTGTCGGAGTAGCCATCGTATAATCTGCCTTTGATCCGTTGATGACTGCAAGGGGAGTAGACGTTACTGCGGCCCCCCCGCTGAAAACTTTAATTTCCACATCGTAATAGGTCAAGAGTCGGATTTCCATCGGGCCGAGAATTCCTTCCGTTGTCAGTCCAGTAATCTCGTTTCCGTGTTCGTCCGTCACTCCGGTAACTGCGGCGTTCGTGCTGGTGTCATTTCTGGTGTACTTTAAACGCACATCATATGTGGTTCCGTCCATCACAACGCCCGTCATGCTAAATTCATATACGCCGGAAGCCTTCGGCGTGAAGGTTCCTCCGGTATATGATGCTCCACCGATTTCCGAAGCCGTCCCCGTAAAGCCGGCAATGACATGAAAACCGCTGGTCGGACCATTGCACTGCTTAGAAATGTCTGCTATCGAGAATCCTTTTACCGATTCCATCACACCGTTAGCAATCGTTGTTGCCGAAAGCTTACGTCTTGCTTTCGCATTCACACGCGCTATGGCAACGAACGAAGACAGAATCGGCGTTACCATAATGCTTAGGATTGCTGCTGCAACCAACACCTCTACCAGAGTGAAGCCATGGTTTTTCTTTCTCTTTTTGTGTTCCTTCATCTCTCTAACCACAGTTATCGCTCCCTTTCATAATAATATAATATCTCCTCTTAAGGTCTCCGATTGAGTCCTTATCTTATCCGAAGCGTCCTTCTTCGGATAGGATAAAGCGGTAATCCGTCACTTGGGCGGATTACCGACCTTACTATCAATTAATCATTTTCCTTCTGGACTTTTTTGGGGTCAGGCGTCGGAGAAGGGGACGGGGTAGGTGTATTCGTAGGCCCGAAGATATTCGGAACACCTGTTTTCACATCCTTAATCGTCACATCTTCATGCTTATTCTGACCGTTCTGAACATTATAGAAATCGATGACGATTTCTCCCGAAACAATACCGTCTGCTGCATCCATTGATGCCGAAACCGCCTTAACAGTCTTCGGGGTACCTTCCAGATAGATCTTATTAATCATATCCTTGAATCCCTTATAGCTGTTTGTTCCGTACTTTGCAGAGAGCTGTGCCTTCGAAAAAGTGTAATTTGCATTAATCGGAACAAGCTTTTCCGAGTTCCAGTCGATGACGCCCTGAACAACGCTGGTGTCTTCCGATTCGGTAACCTCATACTCCGGGAAATTGTAAATTTCTTCATACGGAAGCGTCTGCCAGTCATTCATGAACATAATGATATCTTCATACAAATAGTACGCAGGATATGCTTTCGCGTCGTTCTCAATTTCCTCGACATGCTCTTTCATTTCAGCCTTGACCTTGTTCTCGTTTATGTTGTAGTACGTATCGAGTCTGGCCTGCAAAGTTTTGCTTTCGTCTTCATAATTCTTCTTTTCCTTCAGCGCATTACGGAAATAAAACTGAAATACTGCAAATGCCCCAATCAGACCGAGGACAATAAGAAGTATGCTGATATCTCTTTTTGAAACTTTCATATTCTCTATTCCTCCTCTGATTTATTTATTCTTAGCTTCTTTGTCGCGCTGCTTCTGTTCGGCTTCAAGAGCTTTTTGAGCTCCCTCCATAAAAGCATCGTTGGTTCCCGGGTTCTCAGCGGCATCGCCGGGATTCAGGTTGTCCGCGTTATACAGGCAGTTTACGCTGAAGAAAACATTGATGTAGAAATAATCTTCTGCATTAATGTCATCTAACAGGCTGTGCTCGTCTTCGCCGTCCTCCCCGCCTTCGCCGTCAGGGTTCTCATTCTTTTTTTCTTCTTTCTTGATTCGTCCAAGAACAATCTGCTGATTCTTGTGATCCTGAAGGAGCCTTTCTTTAATGACCTCTCGCATGCTTTCCACAGGAACCAAATCGCCGTCATCGTCCATGACGTACCCAAGGGCATCAACATGCTCCATATAGGGTTCCATTGCCTTGTCGATTTCTTCCTTCAGTGCTTCTTCAAGAATAGCGTCATACTCAGGTCTTAATCCGTATTCTTCCTTAAATCCTGAAGATGTAATGATTGTAATGGTCTTAAAAGATCTGAGCTGCTGGAATACCTTCGCAGCATCGGCTTTCGATGCGCAGACAATGCTGAGGGTGACACCTTCGGTCTCGTCTGCCACCATCTGAAGAGTCTTGAATCCCTGCGGCATCTTTGCTTCCATTTCCGAGACAAACTGTGTCAGCATACGGTTTGTGTTCTTCGCCGCATTAAGCCCCTCACGAATGCTCGCATACGTTGCTAAAGACTCATTGTATGCATTATTCAAATCTTCCAGGTACTTGGTCTCTTCCAAGCGATCCTTCAAATCTTGATTCTCTTTCTTCGCCTTGGAAACACCGACCTGCCCGACAATGAAGAGGACAGCCGCCGTAGCAACACAGGCAAGGAATACGGCAATCGGAACAGCCAGGCTGGTCTCTTTTTCACCCTTTAAAAGTTCCGGACTAAGCAACTGCAACGGGGCATAAGATGCACCGATTGCTGCAGAGTATACACGCATGGATTCCAATGCGCTGAAGTTCGGATTGCCGGAACGGATTGTATCAAGCCCAGTATACTTCTGAACATTGTAGCCGAGTTCGTTTGAAAGGAGCTCGTCCATGCCTACAAAGTCAGCACCGATGCCGACAAGGTAGATATTGTCAATCGTGGAGTTGTCATTTCTCGAAACGAAGTACTCAAGAATACGTCCGACATTACCAATCAGGTAACGGAGATTCTCGGTAATCATGATACGGGACATCATAACTTCATCAGAAGTGTCTTCTGCTTCCTGATAGTCCACATCTACATTCAAATAGCGGCGCAGGCAACGCTGCTGGGTAAATACTACGGTAGCATCCGCATAACTGAGATTCTCACCGTATACATCAAGTTCGGTAACATTCTCGATGGCTCCGTTTACACCGTGAGGAACGGAACGCTGAAGAACAATCTCACCGTTCTTAACAATCGTAATCAAGGAGGTGTGCTCGTCAATCTTAATAACAGCGTTGACACCGTTATTCATCTCCTGACGAACAACCTGGAAGATACTGTTACCTACGTAGTCAATGGCACGGATATGCATGCCTAACGTTCTGGCAAGATCGATGTAAGAAGTCGTTACATCGTTCGGTACTGCCAGAAGAGAAAGACGATACTGCTTCACGCCTTCTTCTTCGGTCTTTCCGAGGATGTTATAAACCAAGTGATACTGGTTCATATCAACCGGGAAATAGTCTGCCGCGTTCGCGGTAATCAGGGGCAGAATCTGCTTCGGCTTACAAAGCGGAATTCTCGCCTCACGATTGGCGATACGGCTCGACGCAACGGTGAATACAAGACTTTCCGTCCGGATATCCCGTTTGCGCAGCTCTGCTTTCAGATTGATGATGAAATCTTCATTTCTGGTGATTACACCATCCTGCACCATGTCCTTCGGCGTTTCGAGAGAGAATGCGTTATATATCTTGGGAGACTTTGCCTGATAGTCCACCTCAACAACGCGGGTCATTCCCTGGCCGATTTCCATCGATAGCACTTTTCCTGCCATGTCGGTTTCCTTTAGAATTGCTCCGCAATTCTTCCTTCCCTTTAATCTGTTTCCACACCCCGTAAGCAAGGTATGACTTACATATTTCCTCTTATATATCTATAATCCGCTCGATAAGAACGGTTATATTCCTATTAATCAGCCGTTAAACAGCTTATCCAGACCGGTAAACTCCATGTACCAGTCTATAAAACGATTCCCCCATAATGCAGCGAACAGAATCCCGGCCGAGAGATACGGTCCCATCGCAAGCGTTCTTCCTTCTTTCGAAACCTTCATTCGAATCGGATGAATGATTGCCCCAATGATGCATCCCACAAGAAACGACAATAGCGACAATTTCCATCCCAATAAAAACCCGGATGCTGCAAGGAGTTTGACATCTCCACCGCCCATCGCTTTACAAAAGTACATAATTCCGGCAATAATGCTTGTCACAAATATTCCAAGGATATACAGCAGAATATCCGGCCTCTCCGTAAAGAAGATCCGGTATCCCAGGTTTACAGCGCCCAAACAGAAGATGAACACATTGAATCCAAACGGAATGATGAATGTCCGGAAATCAATCACGCTCAGTGCGAGAAGCGCCGATACCATCAGACAGTACAGGATGCTCTCCACGAGTGCTGTAACATCTCCGAACCCGTGTACCGCAAAAATCAGTACATATAACAGTCCGTTTGCTGCCTCCACAATCGGATACTGTGCGGATATTTTTGCGCCGCACTTTCGGCACTTGCCGCGAAGGAACAGCCAACTGAAAAGCGGAATCAGATCAAACCATCTTAACTGATACCCGCAGGTCATGCAATGTGATCTCTGCTTCGAAAGGCTCTGTCCGAGCGGAATACGGTAGATGCACACATTCAGAAAACTTCCGATTACGATACCGTACAAGAATACGATACAATAGATTGCAATCTTGAAACCGGCACCCACCGCCTTCTCACCTCGATTTTCTCATATAATACTGCCACATCCGATGTTATGTGGCCAACCCCTCTATGACCATGATGCCGACAATTGCGGCATTAACGAGTCTCCTACCGGGGGAAGAATCGTGACCGTGTAAGTCATATTCTTATACTTTCTCGACACAGGTTTTGCGGTCTGATACTGATTCCCGAAATGATCCTGAAGGATTTCCAGAATCTCTGCGTTATTGAGCAGCGAGGTGTTTAAATTAATACCCGTACTGTCAAAGGTAACCAAAACCGTATTGCTGATATCATACTGCCCGGTATAGACAACAATTTCCGCAGCACGGAATATCTCGCCCGCTGCGGACTCATCACGTTGTATGCGCGACTTTTCAACATATGCCAGATATGCCGGGGCCAGAACGCCGACAAGCACGGCCATGATCGCAACTACAACTATCAATTCTACGAGGGAGAAGCCATGATTCTTTTCTTTCATATCTCACCTCTTTCTGAACCGGCACCGATATTTTATCCCGCGCAGGTGGGGTGACCCACCTGCGCGATAGGGAACCAGGATTTCATATCTTCATGCTGTTCAGCATTTTCGTGCCTCAGGCACTAAATCCTATGCTTTCAGAACACTACTCAAAAAGCAACTACTGTAATAGGAGAAGCCGAATTAGCTCCAAGCACCCGTTACGGTAAGAGCTGCGCCAGTGCCGCTTCCGGTAGGAGAAGCAATCGTTACAGTGTAAGTCATGGTCTTGTAGTACTTAGACTTGATATCGAAGGACTTGCCGCTGTATACGTCGTCCATGGAATTCTTAAGGTTAGTTTCAGAGATAACAGAAGAGATGCCTTTACCATTCGTCCAGGAGTAAGTCTTACCGCCGGATACTTCGTCATAAACGCAGATCTCTGCAGTAGCAACTTCGATAGAGTGACGAACTTCCTCAGCCATATCCTCATCAGCACCACGACGGGTCTTCTCAACGTAGCTCAGGTAAGCCGGAGCCAAAATACCAACCAATACAGCCATGATCGCTACAACAACGATCAACTCAACGAGTGAAAAACCTTTGTTCTTGTTCATAGAAACATTCCTCCATTTTCATATAATATTATTCACGAACTCCGGTCGCGGTTCCTCATTCCGCTTCCGGTATCTTAAACAACTGCCGTCCCTATTGCAGCGGTTGCTTAATTCAATTTTACAGGTTGTCCAGTCCTTTGTAAAGACTGAGCATCGGCATTACGCATGCGCCAACCAAAAGTCCTACGAATACCGCGATTACAAGAATGATGACGGGTTCCATTACGGACAGCAGGTTCTGCGTCGCATTCTCTACTTCTTCGTCGTAGTAGTCCGCCATCTTGGTAAGCATGGAATCCATATCACCGGTTTCCTCTCCGATCTTGGTCATGTGAACAACCATCGGCGGGAAGAGTCCGGATCTCTTTAAGGGCTCCGAAAGCGGAACGCCTTTCTTAACTTCTTCCTTACACTCCAACACAGCCTGACGGAACATGTAGTTCGTCATCGTCTTCGCGGAGATATCCAGGGCGTCAATCATGGAAATACCGGATGACGTCAGCGTTGCAAGTGTTCTTGCAAGTCTCGAAGAAGAAGTCTTAATCGTAAAGTCTTTAAGCGCCGGAATGGAAACTGCCGCTTTGGCCAGGAACTCTGTTCCAACCTGCGAGGCGCTGAATACCTTTAATCCGACAACAATAACAACAATGATTCCGATAACAAGTAACCAGTTGGCCTTAAAGAAATCGGCCGCAGCCATAACGGCAAGTGTAAGACCCGGCATCTTCGTGTCCATGTCCTTGAACATTTCCATGAAGTTCGGGATAACGAATGCCATCATGACAATCATAACGACGATGGCAACACATACAACCACGATAGGATAAATCAGGGCCTTCTTAATCATGGCGGAAAGCTTTGTATCCTTCTCGAACTGGGTTGCCATACGGTCAAGAGATACATCAATGCTACCGGAAGCCTCGCCGGCTTCAACCATGTTAATCATCATGGACGGGAAGATATCGCTTCGCTCACGGAGCGCATTGGCAAAACTTTCACCTTTTGCAATGTTGTTTTTAACTTCGCCGAGAGCCTTCTGAAGTCTCTTGTTCTCGGTCTGATCCTCCATCATGCCCATGGCGTCTACAATCGGAACACCGGCATTGATGATGGATACGAACTGACGGCAGAAGACGCTGAGGTCTCTCTTGCTGACACCGCTGCCGCCGATGTTTACATCCTTATTAAGGAATGACTGCTCATGAACACTGAGCGGAATCAATCCTTCGCCTTTGAGCATCGACTGCGCGCGGTCCGGGCTGGCAGCTTCAATGTTGCCTTTCTTCCTGCGGCCCATCTTGTCGACGGCTTCATATGCATATGCAGGCATCGTTTATCCTCCTTATATTCGCCTAGAAGGTTACCTTCCGGCTCATCGCTATTGTATCCTGTGCGTAGTTCAAACAGTTCTCAGCGCTGATCAAGCCGCCGATGTAAAGATTGTAAAGGGCGTCGTCCATGGACTGCATGCCCTGCTTCTTACTGGTCTGAATCATCGAAGGAATCTGGAATGCCTTTCCTTCACGAATCAGGTTTCGTACAGCACTTGTTCCCATCATGACTTCGAATGCGGCTACACGGCCGGATCCGGTCTGAATCGGAAGCAGCTGCTGCGAGATGACACACTCGATAACGCTCGCAAGCTGTACGCGGATCTGTTGCTGCTGATGCGGCGGGAATACGTCGATGACGCGGTTGATGGTGTCAGCGGCACTGTTCGTATGAAGTGTCGAGAATACCAGGTGTCCGGTCTCGGCGGCGGTGATTGCGGTCTGAATGGTTTCAAGGTCTCGCATCTCACCGACGAGGATAACGTCCGGGTCTTCACGAAGGGCCGCTCGAAGTGCGCCGGAGTACGTCTCAGTATCATCGCCAATCTCACGCTGGTTAACAATGGACTTCTCATGACGATGCAGGTACTCAATCGGGTCCTCAATCGTAATGATGTGCTTTGCGTAAGTCTTATTAATCATATTGATGAGAGAAGCAAGTGTTGTGGACTTACCGGAACCAGTGGCTCCTGTTACAAGAACAAGTCCTCTCTTTCTGGTGCACAACTCCTGAACCGCTGCCGGAAGTCCGAGTTCTCTCGGTGCCGGAATCTTAAACGGCAAAAGTCTCATGACCATTGCAAGCGTTCCGCGCTGCTTGAATACATTTACACGGAAACGTCCGCGTCCGTACAAAGAATACGCGAAGTCAATCTCACCGGTCTTGTCCATGATCTCGACCAGTCGGTCGTTGTCTGCGAAAAGCGGAACAACCAGTTCCTCGATGGTCTCGGGGGTCAGCTTCTCGGTGTCGAACGGTCTTAAGTCACCGTCGATTCGGAAGATAACCGGTCTGCCCGATGTGATGTGTACGTCTGATGCGTGACGGTTAACGGCTTCCTGCAGAATTTCGTCTAATTCTTTCATGTTTTCTATCCGTTCCTTTGTTTATTTCCGTGCTGTAATATAATTAGGTCTCGAACGATACTCGGAGCATTTCGGAATAAGAGGTAATTCCCTGAAGAGCGGTTCTTGCGGCGCTCATTCGAAGTGTGCTCATTCCTTCTTCAAGGGCTGCCTGCTTCAGAACATCCGAATCCTCTCTGTTGGAGATGATCTTCTTTAAGCGAGGCGTAATCTCCATGATTTCATATACACCGATTCGACCTTTATATCCTCTGTTACAGGAGTTGCATCCGATGGGGTCGTACAGAACAACGTTCGGGGTTTCCGGCCGGATGCCCATTGACCGCTTCTCCTCTTCGGTTGCATAACGCGCTTTCTTGCACTTCGGGCAAAGGCGTCTGACGAGTCGCTGTGCGATAACGCCGACAACAGAGTCTGCAATCAGGTAACTTTCAACACCCATATCAAGGAGTCGTGCAATCGTTGCTGCGGAGCTGTTTGTATGGAGTGTGCTAACTACCAGGTGACCGGTAATGGATGCCTGTACGGCAATCTGTGCTGTCTCGCCGTCTCGAATCTCACCGATCATGATGATGTCCGGGTCCTGACGAAGGATGGAACGAAGGGCGGATGCAAAGGTAAGACCTGCTTTTACGTTTACATGCACCTGATTGATTCCGTTGATGTTCGCCTCAACCGGGTCCTCAACCGTGATAATGTTTACATCTTCTTTATTCAGTTCGCTAAGTGCAGTATAAAGCGTTGTCGACTTACCGGAACCGGTAGGACCGGTAACAAGGATGATGCCGTGCGGATTCGACAGAATGTGGTCGAACTTCTTCATGTCGGCATCACAAAGACCGAGGTCTTTCTTGCTTCTGGTAAGGGCTGTCTTCTGCGCAAGTCGCATTACGCACTTCTCGCCGTAGTATGTCGGGAGAATGGAAACACGGATATCGTACTCGACACGGTCAACGATGATACTGATACGACCGTCCTGAGGTTTTCTCTTTTCGGAGATATCCATGCCGCCCATAATCTTAAGTCGGGCGATGATGGCGGGAAGCATTCCGATATCGTAGGTAATCTGTTCAAACAGTGCACCGTCGATTCGGTACCGGATACGAACCTTCGTCTCAAGCGCCTCAACATGAATATCGGATGCCCTCTGACGGGCCGCTGATTCAATCATGTTACGAACCATGATAACAATCGGGGAATCGGCAACGGTATCTTCGTCGTTCTCTTCCTCGCCGGCAGCTTTCTTCGCTTCACGCTCTTTCGCGTAAGCTTCTGCCGCATCCAGTGCCTCGGCATTACCGAAGTACTTATCGATGCTGATCATGATGTCGTGCGTGGTTGCGATATACGGTTCAATTTCAAGGTGCGTTACCATTGACAGGTCGTCGATGGCTACCATGTCCATCGGGTCAGCCATTGCAACACGAAGAACATTCATATTGTTGGCTGCGTAGCCGAAGGGCATTACCATATATTTACGAAGGATATTCGGGTTTACAAGTGCCACGATATCCTCAGGAATCTGCATTGTTGCAGTAGACACCATCTCAACGCCCAGCTGTCTGGTAAGAGCTTTCGTGATGCTCTCTTCGGATGTGAATCCCAACTCAACCAACGTTTCACCGAGCTTCTTGCCGCCGTTGGTCTTACGGGCCTCCATAGCCTGTTCAATCTGTTCCGGCGTTACAACGTTCTCCGAGACAAGCATATCGCCGAGTCTCTTCTTTTTGCGGTACATTTCACCTGCCATGTCTGCCTCCGAGAGTAATCCGTTATGAGTCTGTCTACAATTAGAGAATACCACTTTTGAGTAATAAATGCAAGGCAAAACGGCTATAATTTGTGCAGTTTACCCAATTCTTTTTTGCCTCTTGTGGTTTTTTTAGGCTAATTCTCAAGATATTGTGGTCAAGCCCTTTATTTGCTTGACTTTCTCACGACAAATTGTAAACAAAATGTTAACATTTCAGCCGGAAATCGCCGAAAAAATTTGACTTTCCTGCAATAATACCCGTCATCAAATGTAAACAAAGTGTTAACAACAGTCAAAAACCATAGTTTTCCCGCACTTCTTTCGTATAGTCCCCTGATTCATTCTTCAAAATCAGCGGTTTTTCAACTTTCATCCTTGGTTTTCCCCCTTTGACACATCCGAGAAGGACCAATTCCGGTTCCTTCTCCGCCGTAGGATAAACCAGTCTCATCTGTTTTGGCTCCAATCCCGCACCCGAAAGCGTTGTCATCAGTTCCGGCAGCCGGAACGGTCTGTGCACCAGGTAAAAGCGTCCCCCCGGTCTTAGTACTGCCGCAGCGGCGCGCGCAACATCGGAGAATGTGCATGCGATTTCGTGCCGGGCAATTGCTTTTGCATCCGACGGATTCAGGAGCCCGTGTCCTCCCGTCATGTACGGCGGATTGCTGACAACAACATCAACGGTTCCCCTGCCGAAAAGGGTGACCGCTTCTTTCAGGTCGCCGTTCACGATCTCAATCCGGTCGGAAAGTCCGTTCAGTGCCACGCTTCTTCCTGCCATCTCGGCGCTTTCCGGCTGTATCTCCAGGCCAATCAGCTTTCCTGCTTCCGTTTTAGCCGAAAGAAGCAAGGGCAGGATGCCTGTCCCTGTCCCGAGATCCAAAACCGTTTCCCCTTTTCGCACTTCTGCAAAGCCCGAAAGAAGAACGGCATCGATGCCGAAACAGAACCGGCTCCTGTCCTGTATGATGACAAGTCCGTTTCTTTGTAAATCCACAAGGCTTTCGCCTTCCCGAAGTTCTGCCATATTACTCCAATTCGCGGAGGGCCTTCTCCGCGGCATCGTCCTTCACGTCACGCTTCGGCTTCTTCGGACGGAACTTCAATTCTTCCACCTTATACTCTCTGAGTTCCTTTTCATCGCCGTCAGCGCCGTTAACGTGAACCAGAACCTTCACCTTCTGCTTCAAAACGTTTCGGTCGGACACCTCTCCCGTAAGTCCTTCCGGTGTATGTACCAGGTCTCCGATGTTCGGAAGCTTGCTGTTCAGATACTCATAAGCGTCCTCTTCATGCTTCAGACAGCACATCAAACGGCCGCAGTTTCCGCTGATTTTAGTCGGGTTGAGGGAGAGATTCTGCTCTTTCGCCATTTTAACGGAAACCGGAATGAAATCCGACAGATACGTATGGCAGCAAAGCTCCCTGCCGCAGATGCCGATGCCCCCGCGAAGCTTCGTTTCGTCGCGGACACCGATCTGTCTGAGTTCAATACGCGTATGGAACACCGTTGCAAGATCCTTTACCAGCTCACGGAAATCCACGCGGCCGTCCGCCGTGAAATAAAACAGAAGCTTACTGTTATCGAAGGTGTACTCACATCCAATCAGTTTCATCTCAAGCCCGTGCTTCTCCACTTTGGTGCGGCACACCGCAAGAGCATCTTTCTCCTTTTCCTTGTTCGCCTTAACGCGCTGCTCGTCCTCGTCCGTTGCCATACGGATGATCGGCTTTAAAGGCGGCATCTCCTCGCTTTCGGAAATCTCACGTTTATCAAGGACAACAAGACCGTACTCCACGCCTCTTGCCGTTTCCACGATTACGTGGTCACCCGCTTTCACGTCAAAATCAAGCGGGTCAAAATAGTAAATCTTTCCGGCGGGCCGGAATCTTACTCCGATAATAGAAAGCATAATTGTTTAATCCTTCCTGCAAACTAACTTGTATAACACTCTTTCATATGCATCAGCATCAGCCAGACGGCAGGCTCAAGTGTGACATTGGCCTTTCGCTTGGCTTGTAAGCTGTCAAGTTCTTCCTGAAGCTTCCGGATGCCCTCATAATCAATCCGGGAAGCCTGTGCCGCAAGCGCGCCTTCCTCCTGCTGGTACATCGGAACCGCTTTCTTTCCGGCGGCTTTCACATACATCAAATCTCTGATCCATATGCCCATCAGCCCGAGGATGTCGTCCAAATCCTCTTTCTTAGCCGCAAGGCTCTTCGCCGTCACGGCCATGCGCTCGTCTCCCATGTCGGGAAGACTCTGCATCAATCCTGCTGCCATTTCCTTCCGCCGCCTGAAGTCCTCCGACACGGCGCACGCCAGTGCTTTACCGGGGCTTCCTCCGGCAAAAGCGCACGAAAGTCTGGCCCGGTAATCCGGAATCTGCGCCTCCTCCATCAGATACGGAATCAGCTCCTCGTCCGGAACCGGCAGGAAATCAAGCACCACCGCTCTTGACAGAATGGTAGACAGAAACGCCTCGCGGTTATTCGTAAGCAAAATGATAATACCATATTCCGGCGGTTCTTCCAAGGTCTTTAACAGGGCATTCTGCGCCTGCTCATTCATCTTCTCGGCTTCATCCACGATGAAAATCCGATACGGGCCGGCATACGGGCGTATGGTCATCGGTACACAGATGCTCTCTCTGATGTCCCCGACCGATATCACGGACTTTTCATGTGTGACCAGAGTGACATCGGGTTGGTTCCCGGATTCCATCTGCAGGCATGAAATGCAATGCCCGCACGGCTCAGCACCGCCCTCCCGACACTGTAACGCCGCAGCAAAGGTTCGTGCCGTCAGGAGTTTCCCCACACCGTCATCCCCTTCAAAGATATAGGCATGGGACAGGTGCTTGTTCCGGATTCCTTCCGCCAGGTGGTCCTTTACCGTCCTGTGTCCGATTATGTTTCGAAAGCTAAGCATCACCGGACTCCTTCTTGATTACATCACACAACTCATTAAGGACACGGTCATACTGATCGTTGGTAAAGCGTCTCCCGATTCCCAGCTCGCACAGTTTCTCTTCTGAAAAATCCTCTGCGTCCGCAAGGAACCTTCTGCACATCTCTTCATATTTCGGATGCTTCTGTGCCCGCTCCCGCTTCAAAGCTCGTGCCAGGCGAAGCCCGTCTTCCGTTTCCACATAAAGCGGCACAACGTTCTCCGCGCCGAAATAATCGCGAAGCTTTCCGTACGCGGCTGGTGTCACAATCAGGATGCTGCTACGTCTGCTTAAATCAATCTGTCCGTCGTCTGCCGTAAGGTAATACCACGGTCCGTAGACGGTCTGATAGCAACGCTTCTCAATTACTTTGCCGGCATCGTCAAGCTCATGCATCTTCGATTCCGTAATGAAATGATACTCAACACCTTCCTGCTCCCCCTCGCGGATTGGCCGCGTGGTATAGGGAACTACCGTTCCGAGACCGTCTCCGAATCTCACAACGATATCTTTATACAGAGTATCCTTTCCGGACGCACTCTTGCCCATGATTAAAAAGAGTTTTGCCATATGCGTTGAACCTTTCGTCAAACCCGTCTTATTCCGCGCCGGTTTCTGCAGATGAGCCGCCTGCCGTCTTCTCTTCCGCAAGGGTTTTGGACACGGCCGTGTCCTCGACCAGTTGCTGCAGTTTTGCTTCCAGCAGGGAAACCTTCACCGAAAGCGAGAAACAGCGGACGATTACCAGGAAGATGACAACAAGGAAAACGAAATTAACAGGAGACTGTACCCCTATCAGTTCCGTAAGCCAGATAACCGCATCCGGAAAGATGCTCATGAATATCAGCACCATTCCGAAAAGCATCCAAAATACAACATCTGCAATCTGCATCTGAGACTTCTGAAGCTTCCTCCGAATATAGAAGCCGGTCAGTACCGATGCTACAATCAGCATTACCCTTAACGGAAGTGACATATCATACCTTCTTTCTGAACCATTGCACAAACAAAATGGACATGCACATGCGAACCATATATTTTATCGATGTTCCGAACTTCAGATAGCTTTCCCCGGCTATCCTTTCATTCATCGAAACCTGACACTCCTTAACCTTTGCCCCGCACCGTATCAGAAAAGCAATTGTATCCGGTTCCGGACCGTAGTTAACCTGATGGGCAAGAATTGTAATCATTCGGCTGTTAAAAAGGCGCATCCCGGATGTCGGATCCTTCACTCTTTTTCCGGTCGTGAGCGCAATGCAGGCCCCAATCAGACGGCTCCCGAGCATTCTCGCCGTCCACGGCTTCTGCTCCGTCACGAAGCGGGAGCCGATAACAATGTCGCACTCCTCGTCCGTTGACGCCTTAAGCATCTCTTCGATATAACGGGGGTCATGCTGACCGTCACCGTCATACTGCATCGCATATTCGTAGCCTTTTTCACAGGCATATTTCATTCCGCCCTGAAAGGCTCCTGCCAACCCGAGATTGACAGGGTAATCCACCATCCGAAAGCCGCGCTCCCTGCAGATCTGAGCCGTCTTATCCTTCGACCCGTCGTTGACCACAACATAATCATACTGCGGATATTCCGCAACAAGGGAATCCACTACGCGGGCTATGTTTTCTTCCTCATTATATGCCGGGATGATAAGTAGTATTCTGCTTTGCACAGACTGTCCCCCTCGTTCCGATTACATTTCCGGACCAATTATTTCGTAACAACCTTCCAAATGGCAATTGACGAGTTGTCGCCAAGCCGCTTCTGAATTCCCTTTCCTTCCGCGGAATCATAAACCTTTTCAAATAAGTCCTGATTCTGCCCGTTCCCGATGAACAGCTTGATGAAGGTCGAATCCGCAGCTCTTTTCTCGAGCAGGATAACCGACACCTTTCCGCCTTCTTCAAGAATCATGAGTGCTTCATCCTCAGCCTGCTCCTCTCCTTCAGAGGACACAACCATGCGGTCGTAAACCGTTTCTCCGTCACGGATGTATAGCAATCTTCCGCAATCCATCCGCCCGCCGCTCGGTAATACAAGCCGGCCGGTCAACCCTTCTTCGGATGCCTTCAGTTCAACCACTGCCTGAAGGGAAAGGTCGCTTCCCTGCGCCAGCGTGCAGAGAACGGTTTCGCCCTCATTCGGCCGGGATACCGATTCCGTGCTGATATATGTTTCTTCCGCGGTTTCCGTGTCGCCCGTCTCCCAATCCTTATAGACCATCAGGCTCGAGATATGAGCAAGCGTGTCGCGGCTTACCGCGAAATAAATGTCAGGGCACTCCGCAGGATGCGTATAGTCCAAAAGGCGTGTAATCTGAGCCTCAGAAAAAGCGTATTTCTCCTTAAGTTCCGTTTCCGCCTCGGAACGTGACAGCGGAAGAACGGTCTTCAGAAGCTTTCTTGCATCTGCTGCGTTGCCCGTCAGTTCCTGCGCATATTCCGAGCCGTCGATGCCGCAGTTTTGCAGCATTCCGGCAATTCCGACAGACAGCTTCGGATCCTCCGTTGTTAACATATATGCGAGCCAATAGAAGAACTGTCCGTTATATGTTCCTCCGTCGGCGAGGGTCCGGCGTTCCCCGTAATACTGATAGATATATCCTAAATTCCAAAAATCCGCAAGTACCGAATCCCGGGCGGTATTCTTTTCGACCCAGGTCATGGCCTCTTCAATCGGACGCTCGATGTACGGTTTCTCCTGCGCGCAAACCACGGTACAGCTTATCCCGATCGGAAGCAAAACGGCCGCGGCCAGGACTGCCGCCGGGACAGATTCGTTATTAAACCTTGCAAGAAACCATCCCGTGACAAATACGACGACGGCGGCAATTACAGCTGCAACAGGGAAGCGAAGCACCATCGCGGCGAAAAGCATGAAGCCCGCAAGGACATACAGAATCTTCCTTCCCTCGGGGGTCCTTTCTTTACAGAATCTTCCGATGCTGTCAAACTTCAGTCCGATGATGACCGCCGACGGAAGCGTAAAGAACTCCATATAGCGCGCGCCGAAAAATGCAAGGACCGTTGTTCCTGCAAGCCAGGTTAAAAGCGCAGACAGAAGGAAGACGTCCTTATTTTCCCCGGAATGATTCCGGATGAGGCGAATCAGCTGAACAACGCAAATCACCGCAGATATCAAAAGCAGTGACAGAGCGAATATGCCGCCGGTAACACTTGTGATGTCTCTCCCAACTCCCACGAAATGATACCACAAAGACCCTGCATCGGAAACCGGAACCTTGCTCAGCTCGGAAATGTTCAGCGTTTCGCTCGGCCAGTCTCCGGCACCGGACGGCGAAACAAAGCCCTTCGCCAGGGATACAAACGAGTTCCAGCCGAGGATGAGGCTGATTACAATCACCGCGCCCCAGAATGCCCCGGGAACTGCAAGCGACTTCTTTTGTTTTTCGTCACATTTTCCGCAAAGCCGAATGCCGACAACTCCCATCACCGCCGTGCCGGCAGCGATTACCCCGTAGATGAAGAACGCGGTCCATGTGAAACGCAGCAGAACAAGCGCCAAAAGCGCAACAATACCATAGATTACCTGCTCCCTGCGGGTTTTCCGTACGAAGCACTCAAAAAGCGACAGCACGAGAACAAGCGCCAGAAGACCGATCATCGCGTCGGTGTCGAAAAATCCGGCGTGGGAATGCCGGAAGAACGGCACCTCCAAAGTCACCAGAAGCGACCCCAACACGGCAGCAATCCTCGATGTCCTCCGCCTCAAAAACAGATAAACCGGAATCACAAAAAGCGAAAGAAGGAAGGAGCAAAAACGAATCGTCAGCGTGTAGATTCCAATGTTAATCCCGACAGCACGGAAGCCGTACCACACAAGCGCCGCCGAAGCAGGCAGCAGCATCGGCATCGCACCGTTTGCTTCCTTTGAAATCGCCTCGCCGCTCGTGCACATTTTATCTTCCGCGCGATACGTAATCAGTTTGATTGATCCGATTCCGCCTTCGGAGAACTCCTTGGCCTTACGCAGATAATAGTAACTGTCAACGTCAGCAGAATACTCTCCCTCGGCACCGATGTAGCGCTCTGCTTCCTCCTCGGTCCAATCTCTTCCGATCGGCTGACACAGTATCATCACCGTTGCCATCATCACGAGGATTATTATGAAATCAATTATTCGCTGACACTTCTGTCCCTTCATATTTCCTCCTCGCGAAACAAACCGCAGTAATCATGCATACAACAAAAAACAACAGAATCAGACAGGCCGTAATGAATACGTACCCGTTCATCCGATCCGTAAGAGCATCGCCGATAAAGCCGTGCTGCTCCGTACTGTTAAACAGGAAAAACCGCAACCCCGTCGCCGAAACATCGTTGATGGCGTCATATAAGAAGATCGCGAGCACACCCGCGCAGAAATACCCGAGCGCGCTTCCTCCCCAGGCACAGATCAGCATCGCCAGCGGCAGGAAGAAATAAAGCGGAAGATTGTCCTTCGGCTGATTCATATAGCTTCCCGAAAAAGCGCTCAGAAACTCATGAATCGGAAGCATCAGCATGGCAATGACAACCGCGCCGGAAATGCAGATCTTTCTCCAAACCGCAGCACATCTGCCGATTTGCCCGTCAGCCACGGGAATCCGAACGGCAAAGCGGTCCCCCAATCGAAGGCTCCACTCGTCCCCGCCTACCGCATTCTTTCTCCGATACGCCTCCAAAAGAAGGAACAGCAGTGCAAACCACGCGCCGACGTAGGAAGCAACGGTCGGAACGCTCCATCCGAAGCGAAGCTGGTACATCGTACAGCAGGTGAGAAAACCTTCCAGAAGGCAGAGTGATCCCAAAAACGCCTTGCCGATGAAGACAAGCGCCGCTCCGATAAGGACAAATGCCATCGCGATGCAGTCATACTTATTCGTTGAGAAGGGATTCGCCTGCGCCGCAAGCATCCAGAGAATCAGACTCGCGCAAGCCATCCAAAACTGCGAAGGCCGCCACCCGAGACCGTTCACTTCGTCTTTGCGGGCGAACCATTCGCAGAACTGCTTAATCTTTATGTTCATCCCCTTGACCGGGGGTTCTTCCTTCACCTTCAGCGTGGAATTGATGAATACAACCGAAAGCAGCATGTGAACAACCGCAAGCGCCTTAGCGAGAAGAATCCAGAAATCGAGGCCCTTCATGCCGTCTTTCACAACCTCACCGTAATCCGGAAGCTCGCTTTGAAGCGCAATTCCGCCGTTATAAAGCTGCAGAACGAGCACGATGACCAGACACATGGAAGCAGAGAGCACATACCCGGCAATGGTGCGGGAATAGTGCCCGACTATGCTGAAAACCGCGCACAACAGCAGGATAATCACAATCCCGTTCGGAATCTGTACGCATGTATCGGTGCGAAGCGCAATTGCCGAAACGCAGACATAAAAACAAACCGCCAAAAGGACAATCGTCCCTATCATCCCTGCGTAATAATACTTCCGCACATCCCCGAACGGTATCGGGTTTCTGCGAAGAAGCATTTCGCGGGACAGCGGTTCACTGCTTCGATTCTGCTTCTGCTTTTCTTTCATGCCCAATTGCTCCTCTGTCTGCGTCTCCGGGCACAGACCGTTCCGTTATTTCCTGCGGTATATTTCCGTCCCGTTCACATTTTTCAAAAGCGAATAATGTGCCTCAAGGGTATCCCTAATCTCTCTGTTCCAGGTACTCGATGTGCTGATTACGATGATTGCCGCATCGAGGCTCTTCACATCCTGAAGAAACTGTTCCTTAATCTGCTCATCCACAGCGGCAATCGGATCCTGATAGGAATACAGCGAAGCGGATTTCCGATCCGCCTGCAGGTATACGCAGTCGCGGTTACCGCATACGATAATCTTCTCATCCTCTGAGGAATTCTCCTTCACTACCTGCGCGATATCGAGCAGTCCGGTTTCAAACTCCGTCGCTACCGCCGGTCTGTTCCGGCTGATCAGGAATAAAACCGCCGTCAGAACGATAACCTTGATTACAATGAGGCGGAACTTCTTCTCCTTTTCCCCGACGGTCACGGCGACCTTTTTTCCGGGCTCTTTCAGGGAGATTTCCCCGAGCGCCATCGCGAACGCACCTGTAATCAGCGGACACAGGACCATTCCGTAATGCCCGTAACTCTGCCCGGAGATGCACATTGTGATTAAGGACGCTACCATCGCGCCGACACAGAGCCACTCAAACATTCTCTTTCTGTCAAGTGCATAATGGACCTGGAATGCGGCACCGAGAATGACGGGAATGCTTCTGCAGAAATAAACGAGCGCCTGCAGGAACATCCCGAAGGATGCGCGTTCCTCGTCAGAAGAATATTTGAAATTGAAAAGGAAATAATCCTCAAGAAATGCTTTCCACGCCCCGCCGTTAACAAGCCAGATGACAATCGGCAGTGTGACAACGGCCATTCCCGCAAGGAACCATGCGAGATATATAATCAGCTGCTTTACCCGCTTGGTACGGATGCAATCGATCAAAACGCCGATGCACATAACGACCCAAAGTGCCGCCATATTGATACGAAGCAGACATACCATCGCGCATGTAAGGCCGCACATAAGCAGGTCGTACCAACGTACGGCCTTCTTTATAAAATACTTGGCGAAGATATAAAGGGAGACAAGAATGCACGTGCAGGCATATTCCTCAACCTGGTTACCGCCTTCGAAATAGTAGGTCAGGGTGAATGCGCATACGAGCGAGGAAACAATTGCCGTTTTCTTTCCGGCACCAAACAGCACGGCGAGTTTATATGAATAAATAAGCGCAATCAGAATGAAACAGAGTTCCATAATCCATACGCCGATTGTGGAACTGATGGAAAGACCCAGCGCGTCAATCAGATAGATGAGCGGTCCCTTATGATCAAAGGTATCGAGATACGGCATTCCTCCGTCCTTTATTACATGTGCTACATAATGAAATATAGACGAATCTCGCCCGATTCTTCCGATGGCAAGCGGATTGTTGCTCGCCGCAAATGCCGTCGCAACCGCAATGAGAACGATCACTGCCCCTATCACGATTCGATTGTCGCTGATCTTTCTGATGCGTTCTTTCATAGGGATTCCCCTTCCAATTGATTTCGTTTCTATATCTTACTTTTTTCCCCCTCGCCTCCGTCGAAGCCGGCCGGCCGCATGGCATCGGCCACGGGCGCGGAGCGGTGGGCGGATTGGGGGGTTGACTTTTCCGCGGGATTCACTATCCTATTGAGATAGAGATTCATCCGCGAAAGGAGGCCGTTATGCGGCTTAGAAACATTCCCGGCGCCAGAGAAGAGATGCTGGTCAATCCGTATGTCGTGCAGGAGCCCGAGCAGTGGCGCGGGCGCTGGCGCGAGTTCTTCGGAAACGACCGCCCGATTCATATCGAGATCGGAATGGGCAAGGGGCAGTTCCTCACGGCTCTTGCGGCCGCGAACCCCGGAATCAACTATCTCGGCATTGAAAAATACTCGAGCGTCCTCATCCGTGCCCTTGAAAAGCAGTCCGAGCTCGACCTCCCCAACCTGCGCTTTTTGCGCCTGGACGCGGAAAATGTGACGGATATCTTCGCGCCTGCTGAAGTCGAACGGATTTATTTGAATTTTTCAGATCCGTGGCCCAAGGACCGGCACGCGCACCGTCGTCTGACGTCCGACCGCTTCCTTGCGCGCTACGCGCAGTTTCTTGCGCCCGACGGCTTTGTCGCCTTTAAGACCGACAACCGCGGCCTGTTCGACTATTCCGTCGAAACCGCCAATGCGTGCGGCTGGGAGCTCAGCGAGCTCACATACGATCTGCATCACAGCCCGTACGAGGCAGGCAACCTTCACACCGAGTACGAGGACCGTTTCGCCGCCCTCGGCAACCCGATCTGCCGTGTCGTGCTGAGGCGGAAGGCATAGCGAGTAGGTGTTGCATTTATCACGGTATCGTGATATAATACAGGTAAGCTTAATATCATTGGAGGCTTCCTTATGCCTGTATTATCGCGATTCTTCGGAATCGTAATTCGTATGTATTTTCAGCAAGCAGAACACAATCCGCCTCACATCCATGCGATTTATGGGGAAGATGTTGCTGCAATTGACATCCGAACCCAAACTGTTTTGGAGGGGCACCTTCCACCCAAAATGCTGTCGTTGGTTCAGGAATGGATAGGTCTGCACCTTAACAGCCTCTTGCAAATGTGGGAGACGCAGGAATTCTTCCCTCTCGCTCCATTAGACAAGGAGAACTGACATGTTTCACAAGGTAAAAGCTGTTACGGCCCTGCCTGATTATGAACTGAGCATTCAGTTCGCAGAGGGTGTAACGAAAATCTATGACGTAAAACCACTTTTCATAAAGTGGACACCCTTTAAGTCTCTCGAGAAGGAGCCGAAGAAATTCCGCCTTGTTGAGGTTGATCACGGCGGGTATGGGGTAATATGGAACGACCAGCTCGATCTTTCGTGCAATGAACTGTTTGAGAACGGTCGCTCTATTAAAACTCCTTTCGACGGACTCATGGCCTTTACCGATGCCACAGAACTCTGGGGGCTTAATGAGAGCACGCTTCGAAAAGCCATTGCGTACGGGAAGCTGATTTACGGTGTTGACGCCTGCAAGTACGGAAAGCAATGGGTCATCTCCGCGGATGCAATGCGCCGGGAATATGGGGAGCCGAAACATAACAGGGTTTCTGTTGATTACCTGGTTTCGGACAAGTAACCATCTCTCCCATCAAATGCGTTTTACGTCGTTTTGGGGCTGTCATGGTACGGAACAACGGTATTATAACACATTATCCCCGTGTTTGGCGATGATTTCCTGCAAAAATAGATTTTTTTGAAAAATCCTCTTGCATTTTCGGATTTCTTGTAATATAATCACACTTGCGTCACAAAAAACGCACAAAAACGCACCTCTAGCTCAGTTGGTAGAGCACCTGACTCTTAATCAGGGTGTCCAGGGTTCGAGCCCCTGGAGGTGCATGGAAGGTCTCCATTTGACGACATCGTTCGTTGGGCGGGGGCTTTTTTTTGCGCATTTTTCAGGGAAAAAGAAAAACCTCTATCGGATAGGGCTCCGTTTACGGAGGCTGTTCATGCGATGCGTTGTGCAACATGGCATTTTCCAAAGCCCTGCACTGTGCACCTTTACCCGAATCTCGGCTCCTGGCCGGGCATTTCTCACAAAAAGCCGGGACTTTTTTCTCCATGCCGGACGCGCGTAATCTCTTGACTTGACCGCCCCACGAGATTAGAGTTTATAGTATCTGATACTCTTTTTCAAGCTGTTCTGCGAATTCTTGACGCCGTCAGGCGAATGTTCCCCGTTTGGTTCTCCACAAGAAGCGGAAAGAGGCTTCTGTCGCAAAGTGCCGGAAACTTCTATGCAAAGCCTCATTTCGCCGGTCATTCCTCCCTACGTTTTCAGACACAATTTCCCTCTTTTTTTACTTTCAAATCATCTCTTCAGAAAGGATTTCTATGGAACAGGATTTATTACTTGCGCGCAAAAATGCGCTTTTTGACATGATTTCACGGATTAACAGCACTCTTGCAGGGCTTCCGGTGGGAAAGCTTCGTATAAAGGGCGGCGAGCGGCCGTACTATTATCATGTGACGCCGAACGGGCCGGCCGGCGGCGATTATATCAAGACTTCGAACCGAGAGCTTGCCGGGCAGCTCGCCCAACGCGACTACCTGATGTGCGTTCTGCGCGCCGCCGAGAGCGAACTGGATGCTCTCAGCCGCTTTGAGAAGCGGCATCTTCCGGTGCAACCGGAGGCCGTCTACGAGACGTTGACGCCCTACCGTCAGGCTCTGGTCGATCCAATCAATCTCCCCGATTCAGAATATGTGCGACGCTGGGCCTCCGAAAGCTACGAGGGCAAATCCTTTACGCCGGACGATCCCGCTTTCTATTCGCCCCGCAACGAGCGCATGCGATCCAAGTCGGAAATTCTCATTGCGAACACGCTGACCGATTTAGGCGTTCCGTATCGCTATGAGGCCCCGCTCTCTCTGAAGAACGGGAAGACCATTTATCCGGACTTCACGATCTTGCGCGTCCGCAGTCGCAAGGTCTGCTATTTCGAGCACTGCGGCCGTATGGATGATTCCGATTATCTGCACCGTTTTATGAGACGCGAACAGCAGTACATAGCAAACGGCCTCATTCCGGGCCGCGATGTCTTCATGTCGTTCGAGTCCGCCACCGATCCCCTCAACACCCTGTCGCTTCGCGAAGAATTACGGGCATTGTTTGTGGAACAATAAGGTGGGTTTCCCGTGGGTTAGTTCCAAACGCTTGTGCCCGCTTGGGACAGGAAGCTTCTTTTCTCTTGTTTTCGTTCCAATCACCCGCGCAAGCTTGGAACGGGAGACAGGTTTTCTCTTGTTTTCGTTCCAATCGCCCGCGCCAGCTTGGGACGGGAAGCTTCTTTTCTCTTGTTTTCGTTCCAAACGCCCGCGCCAGCTTGGAACGGGAAGCTTCTTTTCTCTTGCTTTAGTTCCAAACGCCCGCGCCCGCTTGGGACGGGAGACTTCTTTTCTCTTGTTTTCGTTCCAAACACTCGCGCCCGCTTGGAACGGGAGACTTCTTTTCTCTTGTTTTCGTTCCAAACACTCGCGCCCGCTTGGGACGGGAGCCCCAATAATTCTCGATTCAGTTCCAAACGCCTGCGCCCGCTTGGGACGGGAGCCCCAATAATTCTTGCTTCAGTTCCAAACGTCTGCGCCAGCTTGGGACGGGAGCCCCAATAATTCACAATTCAGTTCCAAACGGCCGCGGCCACGTGGTACTAACGGCCACAAAACAAGCCCTTCAGTTCCAAACGGCCTCCAACAATGGTCTTAAAGACAGGAAAAACTGTTCCTAGTCCCTCGTCTCCGTGGCGAGCGGGTGGGCGTACCAGGATTTGCCGACGCGGTAGCACCAGTAGGTCTCGATGCCGGAATCGGCGGGGGTGCCGTCGTCGTAGGTAATCTTGTATTCCATCGTGACAACCGCAACGCGGTCGATGTCTTCGGTGAACACTTCCGGATTCTGCGCCTTGAGGAAGCCGATGCCGGTCGCGAACTGTTCGTCGCCGGACTTATAGATGTCCTCGCGAATGTCGCCGAGTGTGAAGGTGTAGCCGCCCTTCTCACCCTGCATCAGGTCAAAGTTGGCCTTGATCTGGCTCAGGTCGCCGGAAATCTCCATGCAGAGGTATTTCTGGCAGGCATCGTTGTAAATGGTCGCTTCGACAAAGTTTTTGTAGTTAATATCCTGACACGCCGCCAGAAAAGCTGCCTTAGCGGCGCGCTTGGCGGAACGGTTCGCATTTAACACAAAGAACTGAAGCACGACGTAAACTAATAATGCCAGAACCAAAAGCCCAATCAGAATGTGATGCGGTTTGATTCGTTTCTTCTTGTCTTTCCCTGCTTCGCTCATGGTTTTTCCTTTCAAAAAACCCCGGGACGGTTCACCATCCCGGGGTAAATGTCATGCATTGACCCGACTATCAATCATCATCGTCGTCGGAGTTCTTCTTTTTGCTGTCGCTGCCAGCCATGGCTTCCCACTTATCAGCAGCCTTGTTGATGTTATCGGCCTTGCTTCCGGAACCGGTGAGCATATACCACTTACCGCCAACCTTAACAACAGCATAGTACTTCTTAACCTTCTCAGGATCCTCGCCCTTAACCTTAGTGGTCTCGGTAACTTCTACGAGTGCGGAAGCCTTAACCTTATCCTCGTCGCCGCCCATCTGAGCAACATAAGCTCTCATACCTTCGGTAACGTCGTCGTTCTTGCCGTACTTCTTGGTCTTGGTGATCTTCCAAGAGGTCTTAACCTCTTCCTCATCCTCGTCGTCGTCCATGTCGAGCTTCTTACGAGCCTTCTTGTTGGAGAACAGCAGATAGGTCTCTGCAAGCTCTTCATACTTCTTCTCGATGTTTTCGCTCTTCTTGAGGGCCTTCTTAACAACGCTCTTCGGGCCGTTGCCAAACAGCCAGCTGATAATCATAACGAGTACGATAACTGCTGCTACAGCTGCTACAGCGCCGATAATAAGGGTCTTCTTGTCGCCCTTCTTAGCCTTGTCAACAACATTGCCGGCGAAATTATTCACAGCCTGAAGGGGCTGAGGAGCTGCCTGGGGAGCTGCCTGCTGAGGAGCTGCCAAAGCATTACCGCAATGAGGACAGATTACAGATCCGTCCGGAACCTGCTTGCCACATTTAGTACAAAACATTTCTCTCATCCTTCCTGAATTTATTAAATTCCGCCGATATAGATACCGACGCTAAGTTTACTATACTATATTTCTCTGCATTTTGCAACCACTAATTATGCACAAAAAGTCCCGATTTCCCACATATTTCGAGCCTCTTTCCGATGGCAAATGCGACCCCGAATGCCCCCAAAACCGTCGCTCCCGATCCCCTGTGACGGAACTCTGCCGGCCTGCGGTGAGGTCGCATTTTCCATAATCGTAGGGCGTCTTCGCGATTGACAAAGCCGGGCTTCTACACTAAAATGGACATAACGTTCGGCGCCTTCGGGCGCAGAAAGGATTGTTCCATGAACGACTGCTGTTGCGACAGCCACTCGCCCATCCTCACCTGTGATCGGGCGACGCTCGGCTATGAAAATCAAATTGTCATTAAGGACCTCGCGTTCGAGATCTACCCCGGGGACTACCTGAGCATCATCGGCGAGAACGGCTCCGGCAAGACGACCCTCATGAAATCCATGCTCGGTCTGATCAAGCCGCTGTCCGGCTCGATTACGGTCAACTGCTCAAAGGGCAGCGGGTGCATCGGCTATCTGCCGCAGCAGACCGCACTTCAGAAGGATTTTCCGGCGACCGTTTCGGAGGTTGTGATGTCCGGTTATCTTGCCAAGATGGGCCTCCGGCCGTTCTTTCGTAAGGAGGAACGTGAAAAAGCCGCCGAGGTGATGGAGCGGCTCGGCATCACGGATCTTAAGAACCGCAGCTACCGCGACCTGTCCGGCGGACAGCAGCAGCGCGTCCTGCTTGCACGGGCGCTCCTTGCCGCACACGAGATTCTGATGCTCGACGAGCCCGTGACCGGTCTCGACCCGTCCGCTTCCGCAGAGCTTTACGATGCTTTGGCGGAGCTGAACAAGAAGCACGGCCTGACCGTCATCGTGATTTCGCACGACATTGCGCGGACCATCGTTCCGTCCACGAAAATCCTGCACATCGCGAAGGACCGGTACTTCTTCGGTACTCCCGCCGCCTACATGGCAAATGACATCTCAAAAATTTTCTTCCCGGACGACTGATTCTTTTCGGATTCAGGCGGCCGCCGGACCTGCGGTCCGGGCGAACTGCAATTAACTAAGTTCCGGGCCGACGGTCCGGTTTAAGGAGGATATTATGCTCGAACAATTGAAGAAAGATGTTTTAGAAGCCAATCTGATGCTCCCGAAGCATGGATTGATCACATTTACCTGGGGCAATGTTTCCGGAATCGACCGTGAGAAAGGACTTGTTGTCATTAAGCCCTCCGGCGTTTCCTACGACAACATGACCGTGGACGATATGGTTGTTGTCGACCTCGACGGCAAGGTTGTCGAGGGAAAGCTGAAGCCCTCGTCCGACACGCCCACCCATCTTGCTTTGTACCGCGCCTGGCCCGAAATCGGCGGCGTGGTTCACACGCACAGCCGCTACGCGACCACGTACGCGCAGGCAGGCTGCGACATCGTTGCCGGCGGCACGACGCACGGCGATTACTTCTATGGTGACATCCCCTGCACGCGCTACATGACCGAGGAGGAAATCGCCGGCGAGTATGAACTCGAGACCGGCAATGTCATCATCGAGACCTTCAAGAACCGCGGCATCAACCCGCCGGATGTTCCGGCCGTTCTCGTCCGCTCGCACGGCCCCTTCACCTGGGGCACGGACGCAGCCAACGCCGTTCACAACGCCGTTGTTCTCGAAGAGGTTGCCTTCATGGCACTGCACAGCTCGCTTCTGATCGGCGACGTTCCCTGCATGCAGCAGGCACTGCTTGACAAGCATTACCTCCGCAAGCACGGCAAGAACGCCTACTACGGACAGAACTAGGACTTTTCAGTATAGAATTCAGTCCCCGGTACCACGCGCCGCTCGGCGCATGGTACCGGGGTTTTTGTTTTATGTCATTTGGTTCCACGGCGTGTAGGGCGCGTAGTACCGGGGACGGGCTTTATCTTGATTTAGTTCCAAGCTCCGATGGCTGTTTGGAACTGTTGGCAAGTTTTTATCGATTCCGTTCCAAACCTCTGTCGCTACTTGGAACGGTAGCCATCCTTTTTCTTGATTTAGTTCCAAACGACCACGGCTGTTTGGAACTGTTAGCAAGTTTTTACCTGTTTTAGTTCCAAGTCCCCACAGCCGTTTGGAACGGGAGCCGAGCTTTATCTTGATTTAGTTCCAAGCTCCGGCGACCGGTTGGGACTATTAGCAAGTTTTTACCTGTTTTAGTCCCAATCTTCGACGACCGTTTGGAACGAGAGTCGGACTTCCTCTTGATTTCGTTCCAAGCGGTCGCCCTGCCATGGTACTAGTAACGGTTTTTGCTTGCTTTCGTTCCATGCGGTCGCCCTGCCATGCCACTAAAGCATCAACCACCAACAAAAAAGTACCATGGCGGCACGCCGCCATGGCACTAATCATCTCCAAATTCAAAAAACTTACCGTCTCCTCAGATTCTTCTTCGATCTCCGGCCGATTGTTACCATCGGAAGCACGATATAAATTACAATCAAAAGAAGGAGGAACAGGCCGCCGAACAGGACGCCTGCTTTGATGCCGGCTTCCCTCTTGCCGGTGCCTTCCCAGCGGATGACGCTCTTCGGCTGAGGCGTCGGCGTCGGGGTTGCCTTCTTCGTTCCGGACAGCTTCACGACCGTTCCGGTGCCCGGTCCGCCGACCGACTCAAGAAGCGACGGCGACAGCAGGTACTTCGGCCAGACCGCGTTGAAATCCTTCTGTGACAGAGGGTACTCCTCGTTGTAATAAAGGATGTCCGTGCTGCCGATCGGCGCGCCCTGATAGAAATAAATCAGGTGCCCGATGACGTTCGGCCCGTGCACGTAATCGTCCGGAATGTCATATTCAATCTTCTTTTCAAGCTTGGTCATGTCCGCGCCGTGCGGCACAACGATGGTCGCCGAGGAATCGGTGTAAACGGTCTCGTGGTCCTTGCCTGTGAACATCGGGCAATTGTCGAAGAATCCCGCATAATCCTTGTTGGTCAGCCTCTCAGCGCCCTTCATCGAGTAGCAGACGTAATTCTCGAACGAATAATTCAGCATCGTAATCGTATCGTCGTAAGCAGCCTCGTCGGTCGAGCTTCCCATGACGATGGCGACAAGCCGCATGCCGTCTTTCTCGGCGTACGTGCAGAGGTTGTAGCCTCCGTTGTCAGGCATCTGTCCGCCGGATTTGCCGGCAATCGCGTAGTTATACTTGAGTGTCTGACGGATGAATTTGTGCGTCTGGGCGAAGGTTCTTGCCTCTTTCAGGTTCGTCGCGGGGATTTTGTACCATTTGACACTGGCAATATCCATGAAATCCGCGCGACAGCCGAGTTCGCTCGCCACGAGAGCCATGTCGTAAGCGCATGACGTCTGCTTGCTTCCGCCCGTTCCGGTGATGCTGGAAAATGTGGTGTTGACCCCGCCAAGCTCCTGCATCCTTTCGTTCATCAGCTTGATGAATTTCCGGGAGCTGCCGCCCACATGCTCGCCGAGCGCATAAGTGGCTTCGTCGGCAGAGGCAACGAGGCTTGCATAAAGCATATCGAGAACGGAAACCCGCTCGTCGACGACGAGGCCGATTCGGGTAACCTTGCTGCCGATGCCGTTGATGGCGGTGTAGGAGCATTTAACCGTGTCCGTCATGCGGCCGTCCTCCAAAACGAGGAGCGCCGTCATCAGCTTGGTCAGGCTCATCGGCATATAGGAATCCGTAGCGTTTTTAGCGAAAAGAACCGCACCCGAGTGTACCTCCATGACAACGGCCGCCTTGGCGCTGATGGCGGGACCGCCGGCCAGGATGGCATTTATCTTCGGCACTTCCTTCGTATCGGTGCTTGCATTCACGGCGCCGTCCGTTCCGGTCGTGCGCAGAGCGTCAGAAGTGCCGTCCGCCCGGGCGCCCGAAAGCGAAGCACAAAAAGCACTGCCGCCTCCCGTAAGAACGAGGAGGAGAATCAGCGCTATCGCCGCCGCTTTGTTGTACCGTGAATTCTGCATGTTTATCTCCTGCGGTCCCGACTGTCGTGAACCGCTCTGCGGCACGCGGGGTGCCGCTCAGTATCGTCAGCTATGCCGCGGCACTCTTGCACCGCAAATTAAACCAGTCTCCGTCCCATCAGAACGCCCATGGAAGATGCCATCATCAACCCTCTGGTCCAGCCGGAGGAGTCGCCGAGGCAGTAGAGGCCTTTGATGTTGGTTGTCAGATCCGGCTCCATCCGGACCTTGTTCGAGTAGAATTTCAATTCAGGCGAGTATAAAAGCGTCTCTTCCGAGGCAAAACCCGGAACGACCTGATCGACTGCCTGGATGAAATTGATGATATTTACCATCGCGCGGTACGGCATGGCCGCCGTGATGTCGCCTGCGACGGCATCCTGTAAGGTCGGGCGGACATTGCCCTGCGCAAGCTCCTTGTCCCAGGTGCGCTTGCCGTTTAAAATGTCGCCGTAGCGCTGCACAAGAATCTGGCCGTTCGCGAGCATGTTGGTGAGCTCGCCGACCTTCTGCGCATATTCAATCGGCTTGTTGAACGGCACTGAGAAGTTGTGCGAGCAAAGAATCGAAAGGTTCGTGTTGCCCGACTTCAGTTCCTTATAGGAGTGGCCGTTCACGACTGCCAGGTTGTTGTCGTAGTTTTCGCGGCTTACGAAGCCGCCGGGGTTCTGACAGAACGTCCGAACCTTGTTTTTAAACGGCAGCGGGTAGCCGACCAGCTTCGATTCGTAGAGGACGCTGTTGACCTCCTCCATGATCTCGTTGCGGACTTCCACGCGCACGCCGATATCAACGGTGCCGGGCTTATGGGCGATTTCGTAGCGTGCGCACAGCTTCTCGAGCCATTCCGCACCTCTTCTTCCGGTCGCCACAACGACATCGGTGCCGTAGATAATCTGCTTCTCGCCGCGGTCGGTGATGACAACGCCCTTGCAGACGCGGTCCTCAATCACCAGGTCCTCGACATTGGTATCGAACAATATGTCAACGCCGTGGTCCTTAAGCCACAGCTCAATGCTTCCGTACAGAATCTGCGCCCGTTCCGTACCGAGATGGCGGATCGGACAGTCGACGAGCTTGAGGCCTGCGCGAATCGCGCGGCGGCGGATTTCCTTCACCTTTTCGGGCTCGCTGACGCCCTCGACATGGGTGTCCGCGCCGAACTCGAGATAGATGGAATCCGTATAATCAATCAAAGCCTGCGCCTCTTCCGCGCCGATCAGGTCCGGCAGATCGCCTCCGACCTCACGGCTCAGGGAAAGCTTTCCGTCGGAGAAAGCGCCCGCTCCCGAGAATCCCGTCGTGATATTACAGGGCTTGCAGTTTAAGCATTTGCCGGCTTTCGCCTTCGGGCAGCAGCGCTTTTCGATCGGCTTGCCCTTCTCAATGATGAGAATCTTCTTCTGCGTCCCCTTTTTCAGCATTTCCATGGCGGTGAAGATGCCCGCAGGCCCCGCACCGACGATAATCACATCGTAATTCATAAACCCCTCCTAAATTACCCGCATATTTCATCATACCACATTTTCGGCCTCTTTTCAATCCGCGCCGAAGTGGCGCCGGCCCTACTCGTCCTCGCCGGGAACCGTGTCGCCCGGCGCGACGTCAACCGTTCCCTTCGCGCCTCCGCGGTCGGTCTCGTAGTAGGCGTGCACAAGGCTCTTAAAGCCGTACGATCGGATTGTTTCGTAGCGAAGGTTATAATTGCTCTTGCCGTGCTTGCCGGTCACGAGATACCGCGCGTTCGAAACAAGGTACGCGTCGAGTTCCTTCAGGCTCTCGTCGGTCGTAATGACCGGGAAGAACCAGCGCGCCCACGTCAGCTCGCTGTGGTTCGGATTGTTGTAAAGCTTCCGGTTGAAGTGCCGAAGAAACGCACGGATCGCCTGCTCGTCGCTCGCCCCCTTCTTCTGCTTCCAGCGGTACAGCGCCTTCGCCTTTCGCCGCATCTTGCCCTTCAGCTTCTCAACGGAAGCGCGCGCCACATCGACAGCGCCGCCCCGGTACGTGATCCCGAGAAAATCCCAATTCTCCCCGGGGCACGCGTGAAAGACTTTCTTCGGATTGACCGTGAGCCCGCGCTCCGAAAGCCGTCTGAGAATCTCCTCGCGGTAACCGGTCAGCTCCTCCTCGCTGTCGGCAAATACGATGATGTCGTCGGAGTACCTCGCGTACGGGATGGCATTTTCCATGAAATGCCAATCCATATCCGACAGGAAAAGGTTCGCCATGAACGCGGACAGCGGATTGCCTGCCATGATGCCCTTGTTCAGCTCCGGGTGTACCTCGCCGCCCTCCGTCACATACGGATTTCTTAAAAACGCCGTGGCAAATGCGACGAAGCCCTTCTGCTCCTCCCCAAGCGCCTCCCGAAGCATCGGAATGATCTTTTCGGGGTCGACCGAATTGAAATAGTCGTGGATGTCGAGCTTATAGACATATTTCGCGTCAAGCCCGGGCACCGAAAGAATGTCGGAAACCGCCCTTTTTACGCCGCGGTTCACGCGGAACGAGTAGAGGTTGTCCGCGAAGATGCCGTCGAAGGCGTGCAGGCGGAACGCGAAGTATTTGAGGATGATGCCGGCTTCGTCCGGAAACATGAACACGACGCGCTTCTTCGCGGTTCCTTTTTTATTGAGGACCGCGCGCTCCGGATACGGAAAAGGCTCCCCGTCCCTAATCCTCTCTGCCCACGGCAAAAAGCCGCCGCAGTCGATGAACTGCCGCAGCTTTATAAGCTCTGCCCGTCTTGTGTGCTCATTGGTCTGACAGTAGGTATAAAACTCTTCCCAACTGTCCCGTTCAAACAGTGTTTCCGTGAAGTCTCTTCTCATCATAAAAAAGCAAAAGAAAAAGGATAGAGAAGAAGTGCTTTAAAATAGCAAGTTTGCTATACCGGGCGATACATAACCGGCTACCTGCAAAACCTTTTCATGGGTTATGCTGCGCCCTCTGCAGGTGCATCCGATATGCGTTCTTCTCTATCCAATATTCTTATCAGATTTCGACCGATCCTACAGAATTGCGCGGATACGGTTTACAACATAAGCTTCTTCGTTCTTGTAGTTGCTGATGCAGTGCGTGCTCGGAATTCCGGCCGCGCGGAGAACTCTCTTCGCTCCGACGTAAGGCATTCCGTTCGTCTGGTTCAGCTTCATGACGAAAAATGCTACGGTCTTGGTGCCCTTCGTAAGAAGGAACGTTACCGGCGTGCACTTCGGATGCGCATTAGCATCGAAACGGCTGATGCTCACGCCTTCTTCAATGACACAGTCGGTGAAATTTCTTTGAATGATATCGCGGAAGTATGCGGTGTCGCGATTGAAGGTATCATTGAACTCGTAATGACCGTCCTCGTCATAGATGCGCTCTGCATCCGTGGAAACCGTTGCGGTCTGCACCGGAGCTGCCGTCTGTACGGGCGTCTGAATCGCTCCGGCCGAGGTGGACTGTGCGGGCTTATTCGTCGGCTTCAGGATGCCGTCCACAGCCTTCTGCGTCTCTTTAAAGATCTTGTCGGTCAGTTTATCGAAAAGTCCCATGAATCTGTCCTCCTTTTAGGCGGTTCGGGGATTAATAAAGCTCCTGAGTAAGACCGGTATGATAATCGTTGGTGCCGCGCTTCAGGTCAAGGTATTCCTTGAGGATGATGTCCTCGATATCCATGATTCTCTTCTGGGCATCGATACGCTTTTTCTTCTTCTCGCCCATGATTGCGTTCTTATTCTCTTCAACAACCTTCTTCAGTTCTTCCTGCTCGGCAAGCAACTTCTCGTAATCGGCGCGGCGCTTTGCAAGGATTTCCTGTCTTCTCTGTTCCTGCTTTCTGGCTACCTCAAGACGACGCTCTTCCATCTGTCTGCGGATGTCGTCCTTCTCCTGCTGCTTCTTCTTGTTCTGCTCGAGAATCTCGCGCATACGTCTGCGGACAGCAGCCTCGTGCTCGTCCATGACAGGCTCTTCAGCCGGTTCGGGTTCGGGCGCGGGAGCGGGTGCAGGTGCAGGTGCCGGTTCGGGCTCCGGAATCGGCTCGGGTTCGGGAACCGCTACGGGCTCCGGAATAACCGGTGCGGGCTCGGGAACAACTTCCGGCTCAGGCAGTACAACGGGAGCGGGGATGTCGGTCTCCGGCAGATAGAACGGAATCGGCTCGGGTTCTTTCTCCTCGGGCTTTTCCTCTGCCTTCGGGACAAATGCCATAGGCTCCGGTGCTACGTAAGAAGGATCCACAACAATTGCTTCGGGCTCAACAACCGGAGCGGGAGCAGGTGCGGGCTCCTCGGGCTTCTGCATGAAGAAAGGCATCGGCTCGGGTGCTACATAAGAAGGATCCACAACAATTGCTTCAGGCTCGACAACCGGAGCGGGTTCCGGAATGACCGGAGCGGGCTCGGGGATTACCGGAGCGGGTGCCGGTGCGGGCTTAGCCGCAGGCTGTACGTAGGATACTTCCCACTCGGGTTCAATATCGTTCTTGATTTCCGGTTGTGCCGGCTGTACCGGTTTAGCAGCCTTGGCGGTCGCGGGGGTTACTTCCCAGCCGGGATCCACGGGTGACGGATCCGGAGCAGGGGCAGCTTCCTTAACGGGCGCCGGTTCAGGTGCCGGTGCGGGTGCCGGGGCAGGCGCCGGTGCGGGTTCGGGAGCAGGTGCCGGTGCGGGCGCTGCTTCCTTGGCGGGCTTCGCGGTACCCATAAGTTCCGCGATCAGCTCCTCCACCGTTCTTTCTCTTCCGGGGTCATTGTTCGCCATACCATCCTCCTGTATCTCTGTTAATCGTTTTGTTATAAACTGAAGATCGACCTCACCGAACTCCGATAGCTTCGGGAGAACCTTCCTGGCATCTGCCAAAACTGCCGCGGGTATCGCGCTCCCGGGCAATATCATAACATTTTTCTCGGCGGGCTTGTCCGCCTTCTTCGCCGTGGTGCTCTTTGCGGGAGCTTTCTTCGACCGGTATGTCTTCGGCCCTTCCGCAAGCACGAACGGTTCCTTCGCCGCAATCGCGAGTGCACACCAGGCAGCCAAAACTCTTCGGTAGAAATCGCGGTCCACGCCGCCGAACTCTCCGGCGAACAGGTCCATCGCGATTGTTTCCATCACAGGCTTTAAGCGGATCAGATCTTTTCGCAGTCCGGAAAGCGAACCCGTTTCGAGGGCAAATCCTTCCGTCTCCTTAAGCTCCTTCGCCGTCTTCCTCGCCACGAACAGGACATTCACATCGCCTGTTCCGCACAGGGACGGTGAAAACGATCCGCCGCGGTAATTCAGGCAATCCGCCTTCATCACCGCCTCCGCCATCGCCGTCAGTTCTTTCCTCGAGAAGGCATCCGTCTCAATTCCGGTCCTCTTTCGGTAATCGCCCGACGTCCATGCGAAGCTTCGCAGCGCGTGCAGGTCTCTTACATAGCGGATATATCCGGCTCTGGCGAGCTCTTCCGTAAGAGCCTCGTCCCTGCCGACCCCGCTTAATGCTCCGGCCAGCCGTCCCGCATTGTCACAGAGAGAATATTTCTTTCCGGACGGGTCTTTAATCTTCCCGACTGCTTCGGCGGGAAGACCGGCTTTGCGGTAAGACTTACAGACGAGCTGTGCGCCTTTTACGCGGTTCTCTTCGGTTGTCTTCTGTCCGTAGTATGCGAACAGTCTGGTTCCCGGCTTCCGCCGCGGGAACAACTCTTTCCCGGCGCTCTCTCCCATGTTCTTCCCCATCTTCAGTCAATACGGTTTGCAGGACATACAAACGCACGATTGTTGATACATATTAGTGTACCATTTGTGACCGTTCTTTTTCAAGTACTTTCCTCAACTTTTTTGAGAAATCAGCCTATTTTTTTCACTTTATAGTCCTGTTCCTCAACGGTTCTTTTAAGAACGTCCTCTGAAACCTCTTTCGACAGCGTCAAAACAGCGGTTCCCTTCTCAAAACTGACTTCGGCAAATGCCACCTCGGGCAGCGCTTCGAGCACCTTTTTCACACGTGCCTCGCAGTGTCCGCACATCATGCCTTCGATCTCCATCGTAACGGTTTTCATCTCATTTTTCTCCTTTCCCTGAAACAGGTTAATCCGCAGTGCATTGCTGACCACGAAAAAGCTTGATAAACTCATTGCCGCGGCGGCCACCATCGGGCTCATCGTAAGCCCCGTGAGCCCCGTCAGCGCGCCAGCCGCAAGCGGGATGCAGAGGACATTGTAGAAAAATGCCCAAAACAGGTTCTGTTTTATGATTCTTAACGTCAGCCTTCCGAGCCGTACGGCGTTCGTCACGTCGGTCAGGCTGCTGCCGGTCAGAACGACGCCCGCGGACTCAACCGCAACGTCCGTTCCGGCGCCGATAGCCATGCCGAGATCCGCCGAGGCAAGTGCCGGCGCATCGTTGATGCCGTCGCCGACCATGGCCGTGTTTTTGTACCGTCTGACAACGTCGGATTTGTCACCGGGCAGCTGCTCCGCATAGATTTCGTCCGCGCCGAGCTTCCGTCCGACCGCCTCCGCGGTGCGTTTGTTGTCGCCGCTTAACAGGATCACGCGGATGCCGAGCGCCTGCAGGTCCTTAACGGCTTCGGCGCTGTCCGCCTTCAGCTCATCAGCCGCGAAAATGCAGCCGAGAAGTCGGGTGGTTTCGGCGGGCGCGGTGCCTGCTGCCATGTCGGTGACCGTTGCCGCGTCGCCGCTTTCTGCCGCCACATAAATCGGCGTGCAGCCTTCTTCGGCGGCCTTTGCGGCAGCCTCAAGGATGCTCGCGGGAATCGTAAGCATTGCACGGATGAATGCTTCGTTTCCGACCGTGACCGCCCGTCCGTTAAGCTTTCCGGAAAGTCCTTTGCCGGGTGTTTCTTCAAAATCGGACGCTTCGTCCTGCACTGTGATGCCGCGCGTTTTCGCTTCATTGAGCACGGCCTCCGAAAGCGGATGTCCGCTCTTTTGTTCAAGCGCTGCCGCGACGGTAAGGACTTCCTCCTCCGTCACGCCTTCTGCCGTAACAATGCCCGTCACCGCGGGGATGCCGGTCGTCGCCGTGCCGGTCTTATCGAGGATGACAACCTTAACGCGCCCCGCCTGCTCAATCGCTTCGGCGGATTTAAAAAGAATGCCGTTTCGCGCGCCGACGCCGTTTCCGACCATGACCGCAACCGGCGTCGCAAGCCCGAGCGCGCACGGGCAGCTGATGACAAGCACCGAAATCGCGCTCTCAATCGCCTGCGAGAGCGGATTTCCGATAATCATTCTGATGACAAATGTGAGGATGGCAATTCCAATCACCGAAGGCACAAATACTGCTGCCACGCGGTCCGCAAGCTTCGCAATCGGCGCCTTGGTTGCCGCCGCGTCCGAAACAAGCCGCACGATGGCCGCATAGCTTGTATCCTCACCGACGGAGGTTGCGCGGCATTCAATGTACCCTTTGCCATTGACGGTCGCCGCGTGAACCGCGTCCCCCGCCTCCTTCGTGACCGGCATGCTTTCGCCCGTTAACGCCGATTCGTTGATGCCGGTCGTTCCCGAAAGCACGACGCCGTCGACCGGAACGCTGTCGCCGGGTCGCACGAGGAAGATGTCGCCGACCACAACTTCGTCCGCCGGAATCGTCATTTCCGTCCCGTCTCGCCTTACGGTCGCTTCCTTCGGCGCAAGCTGCATCAGGCTTCGAAGCGCGTCGGTCGTCTTGCCCTTGGCGCGTGCCTCGAGCATCTTGCCGACTGTGATCAGTGTCACAATCATCGCCGCCGACTCGAAATACCAGTCCATGCCGTCCGTGCCGAACAGCACATAAACGCTGTACGCCCACGCGATGAAAGAGCCCATCGCCACAAGCGTGTCCATATTCGGGGCAAGGTGAACCGCCCCCTTGAAACCTTTTATGAAAAATGCCCGGTTGACCGCCATGATTACAAGCGCCAGTACCATCTCGAAAATGCCGCGCGCCATGCGGTCCTCTAAAAAACCGGGAATCGGAAGGGAAAGCATGTCATGTCCCATTCCGACGTACATCAAAACGACAAGCCCGCAAAGCGAGAGAATCAGCCTTCTTTTGAGCACCGGCGTTTCGCGGTCCGCAAGGGGATCGTCGGTTGCTTTGCTCGGGGTCGCAACTCTTTCAGCGGTGATGCTGCAGGTCCCTGTCGGGCATGCCGCACCCTGCTTTTGGGTCCCGTCGCTGCAGTCACACGATACGCCGCCCTTAGTTTCCCCGCCGGGAATCGCTTCATATCCCGCGCGGCTCACGGCCTTCACGATTTCGTCCGCGGACGCCGTCCCTTCGACCGTCATCGTGCCGAGCAGCAGGCTGACCGTCACCGACTCGACGCCGGGCACCTTCTTAACCGCCCGCTCCACCGCCGCGCTGCACGCCGCACACGACATTCCGTTAACCTTGTACCGATCCATTCGCACTCCTCAATCAACCCTTTGTAAACAGATATGCATACTTCCGCTTCATCTGCATAACAATTTCAATCACGCGCCGCCGTACCTCAGCGCTGTATATATCCGCCGCATTCACGATATCGCATACATCCTGATACGTGAAGGAAAATGTCACATTTGTCCCGAACAGTTTCTCCGAAATGTCCGTCTGCTCGGAAAAGCTGTCCCAAAACACGCTCGGCTTCACCTTTGCAATCATTGCCATAAGGTCTCCCGACAGCGGGTAATCCATCATCGTGTCCGACAAAAGCGTCAGTCCGTTGTCGAAGATCGGGGCCGGCTCAAACGTGTTACCGTCGGTCATCACGGCGATATTGTGGGTGTGCCGGTCTTCGTTCAAAAACAGCGCGTCCACCGTCAACAGCTTACTCATGTAAACACCGAAATCCCGGATGCCGGTGATGCGCTCCACCTGCCCGGTCAGAACACGGAGCCGCTCCTCACGGTCTTCCATCTGATACAGCACGTGGTGAAGCGTTTCGCCGAAGTTCCGTTTATACAGGCTGTCAAGTGTAATCAGCGTTCTTCCGTCCACGAAATCCGGACTCTTGCAGCCGTTGTACACATTCCCGTTATATTCAATTTGCTCGACGTCATAATCCACGTACTCGCTCTTTTGAAGCGTCGAAAACCGGAGCAGCTTCGACACCGTATATTCCGCGAGCCCTTCGTAGCCCATATAATCGGCCTTATACCAGATTCCGTCGCGGCAGAATTTCAGCTGGTCTCCTTTCGAAGAAGGGCGGCCGTCGTCGCATTTTTCATTGTCAAATAACCGAATCATCGTTCCGGAATCCGCTCGCTGACGGATGCCTCCTTTCGTGATATTGGCAGTCTCCCGCTGTTACCGCTCAATCCGAATCCAAAACTGATCTCCGGCCATCCGGCCTTCCGTCTTCTCGATGATCAGAATCGGATCGTAAAACGGGATGCCGAGCCGTTTCAGCTCCAATTTCATCTTGTCTCTTGTTTTAGGGAAGCAGCGCTCCTCCAAAAACTCTTCGTACTGTTCGAAGGTCGGCTCGGTGTTGACGCCGAAGGCCCGGTAGAGAGGCTTGTCGGTGAAGTTATAGACCTTAATCTCCCGCGATACCTCGTCGGCATCGATGACGGAACATACCATATTTCCGAAATAGTACCAAAGCCGGAGCCCTCTTCCCTTCGGCGGAACCTCCAGCTTCTCGGCGAGTTTCGGCTGTCTTTTGAGGATTTCGGCAAGCGTCACAATGGGACCGGTTATTTCGTCAGTGCGTTCCCAGTTCTCCACCGTGCGCAGGGATACCCGCGCAAAAGCGGCAAAATCCTTCTGCGTCATATTAAGAACGGTGCGGAGTTCCCTGATCTCCTGTCCGCTGATATGTTCGTTGATTACAAAATCCTTCATGCCTCACGCCTCCTGATTTGACGATACCACATTTTTTGCGGTAAATCAAGCCGTTTTACCCACAAATTTTGCGCATCCTGTTGACAAATGCCACGATTCGATATAGCATTACCTCGTAAACGATTGCGTCTGTCCTCACCGCCCGCTCGCGGGCAACAGGAGGTTTTATGATTACGCTGTTATCGAAACTTTTCATCAAAAAAGACATGCCGGAAAGCAGCCGGCGGTCCGCGTACGGCAAGCTCTGCGGCATCGCAGGAATCATCCTGAATCTGCTTTTATTTGCAGGTAAGCTGATTGCCGGACTGATCAGCTCGTCCATCGCCATCACGGCCGACGCGTTCAACAACCTTTCGGATGCCGGCTCGTCCGTTGTCTCGCTCGTTTCGTTCCGCCTGTCCGAGCAGAAGCCCGACGCGGAGCACCCGTACGGGCACGGCCGCGTCGAATATGTCGCCGGTCTGATTATTTCGGGCGTTATCCTCGTCATGGCCTACGAGCTCATTAAGGAATCCATCGGCAAGGTGCTGCACCCTGCCGCAACGACCTGGTCGATTGTCGTCATCCTGATTCTTGCGGCCTCGATCTGTGTCAAATGCTACATGGCATTTTACAACAGCCGGATCGGCAAGAAGATTGATTCCGCAACGCTTCGTGCGACGGCAACCGACAGCTTAAGCGACTGCCTCGCAACGACGGCCGTATTGGTTGCGACTTTGCTGGAGCATTTCTTCTCGTGGAAACTTGACGGCTGGTTCGGCATTCTCGTCGGCGGCTTCATCCTGCTTGCCGGCTTCAAGGCGGCCAAGGAAACCGTCAACCCGCTGCTCGGCGCTCCGCCGGAGCCCGAATTTGTCAAATCCGTCGAGGAGCTTGTGTGCGGCTTTGATGAGAACATTCTCGGCTGCCACGACCTGATTGTGCACGATTACGGCCCCGGCCGCCGCATGATTTCGATTCACGCCGAGGTGCCCGCCGAGGGCGACGTGCTTGCGCTTCACGACATCATCGACAACCTCGAGCACAAGCTCTCCCACGAGCTTTCGTGCCTCGCCACCATCCATATGGACCCGGTTGTCACGAAGGATCCGCACATCGCCGAGCTGAAGGAAAAGGTTTCCGAGATCATCGTCTCTGTTGACCCGGAGCTTACGATGCACGACTTCCGCGTCGTCATCGGCCCGACGCATACAAACCTGATCTTCGACATCGTCCTTCCGTTCCGCCTGTCCGACCGCTCCGACGAGATCCGCCGCCAAATCTGCAGCGAAGTTTCCTCCCGGATCGGCTCGACCTACTTCTGCGTCATCGACGTGGACTACAAAATCAGCCCGAAGGAGTAAGCCGGTGCTTTGGAACTGATTGGGACATAATCTTATGAAAAATACCATCGCCTAGTCCGCCATGGAATTAAAACTTGTAATAATCCGTCTCCTGTACCATGGCGGCACGCCGCCGTGGTACTTTTTTGCCGGAACTTAAAGAATTAATGCCACGGCGCTGTGCCGCGTGGTACTAAAGCAAGAAAATGACCGGCTCCAGTACCAAGTGACTACGGACAATTGGTACTGAATCGGTTAAAAACATGCCAACAGTACCAAACGACTATGGGTGCTTGGTACGAAAGCAAGATAATGACCGACTCCAGTACCAAGTGCTAGCCTCTGCTTGGTACGAAAACAGGCAAAAAGTCTTCTCCAGTACCAAAAACGGCTGCAGAAAGCGTCAAAGCTTCCTGCAGCCGATATTTTTGTCTTAACTTGTCGCCGCAAAAGGGTTGTATTGTCGCCGCAGCGGGCCGCCTCACACCAAAACCCCGGGCCGCCGCTCTTACCCCTCAACCTGTTGCTCCCCGGTCTGAAGGTATACGGTAAATCTCGTTCCGATCTCCTCGCGGGAGATGACCTCGATGGTGCCGCGGTGGCGGTCGATGATCCATTTGGCAATGGAAAGACCGAGGCCGGTACCGCCGGTTTTGCTGTTTCTTGCCACATCGGAGCGGTAGAAGCGCTCGAATATGTGCTTCACGTCCTCGCTGCTCATGCCGATGCCGTTATCCTGCACGGAAACGTAAGGGCAGAGGCGGGCGCGGTTGATGCCGACACGGAGCGAAATCGTGTCGCCCTCTGTCGTGTATTTGGCCGCATTGTCCACAAAGATGCGGACGGCCTGCTTGAGCATGCCGTAGTCGCCGAAGCAGACAATGTCGCCGGCTTCTTTTTGCAGCTCGTACTTGTGTTTTGTATCAATCATGACGGATTCGTCATAAACTTCCTGCATCAGAGCGGTCAGGTTGATGGATTCCATCGTCAGCTTCTGCCGTCCGGAATCGCCGCGCGCTAAGAACAGCAGCTGCTCGACAAGGGTGTTCATCCGGTCGGACTCACTCTTGATGGCCGCAATGCCTTCGGAAAGCACCTGTTGGTCTTCCTTGCCCCAGCGGTCAAGCATGTCCGCATATCCTTTGATGACCGCAATCGGTGTCCGCAGTTCGTGCGAAGCATCGCTGACAAACCGGGTCTGTTCCCGATACGACTCGCGCATTCTCGAAAGCAGGTCATTCATCGCATTTTCGATTCCCGCCAGCTCGCTGTCGTGCGTCTCAAGACGCGGGTTTGCATCGGCCGCATCCATATGACTGATTGCGTAGGTCAGGTTCTGCATCTTCTCCTGCTCCCACGCAAGATTGGTCAGCACCTGCGCGGATTCCGCCATCTCACGAAGCGGGCGCAGCCTTCTTCGAATCGGAAAACGGTAGAAGAGGAATGCCCACAGCACGCACAACACTTCCATGCTGACGATGCCGATTCCGCCCCAGAGCACCACGTCGCGGAATGCATCCGACGGCGCGTACCGGACAACCTTCTCGTCCCTGGTAAATACGACCTCAAAGTCCTCCGAACCCTCACGCTCCAGTGTGATTTCCGTGCGGGGTGAGAACCTGCCGAGTAACTGCTCCTCCTGATAATAGAGGAAGCACGTAACGAACCCGGCCGCGAAAACGAGGTCGAAAAACAGGAAGATTCCTATCATTTTCCCGAGGAAAAGGCGGTGGATCTTGCCGGCGGTGGATTTCACCTTTTTCTTCCGTTCCTTCGCTTCATTATCAGCTCGGTTCATATCATTCGTCCTTTATCACATAGCCAACGCCGCGGACGGTCTGGATCAGCGTGATGCCGTAAGGCTCGTCGATCTTGCTCCGTACATGGCGCACGTAAACATCTATAACATTAGTCTCCCCGAAATAATCATAGCCGCAAACCTTCCCGAGAAGCGTGTCGCGGGAAAGCACGATGTTGCGGTTCTGCAAAAGGATGCGCAGCAGGTCAAACTCTCTCTTCGAGAGCTCGATCGGATTGCCGTCGTAGGTCACGCTGTAGGCCGCCGTGTTGACCTTCAAAAGGCCGTAGGAAAGCACGGCGCTGTCGTCCTCCTTCTCCCCGCCGCTGTGCTTCTTAAGCGCTACGCGGATGCGGGCCAGCAGTTCCTCGATGGCGAAAGGCTTTGTCACGTAATCGTCCGCTCCCGAATCCAGTCCGGACACCTTGTCCATGACGGAATCTCTCGCGGTCAGCATGATGACCGGCACATCGGAGGTCTTTCTTAACCGTCTTAATACCTCAATGCCGTTCAGCTCGGGCAGCATGATATCGAGTAAAATGATATCGTAACCGCCTTCCTCGGCCATGGATAAACCGGTCCTCCCGTCCATTGCTTTGCTCACTTCGTAGCCTTCATGCTTAAGCTCCAGCTCCGTGAACCGGGCAATCTGCTCTTCGTCCTCCACGATTAATACGCGCACTGCCATAAATAACTGTCTCCTTTTACATCGCCAGGCGGCCGATGCCGCCCGACATTACTTACTCAATGTTGTCTTCGTTCTGAAAACCTCTGTTGCTCTCGCTCTGAAAGCCTCTGTTGAACTGCTCGCGGAACTGCTCCGTCTTCTCGGAAGCCTTGCGGGCTACGTTGTTCGCCTTGCCGTCCTTCTTGAAGGCGGGGCCGCTGAAGGAATACTGACATCCGAAGCAGAGGCCGACAATCAGAAGAATTGCCTCAAGCCAGAAGCAGGGAAGCAGCAACAGCGCCGGAACAATCAACGGGATGCGTGCCTTCGTCTCGCCGTCCTTATCGATGTCGAGGTAGTTCTCGCATCCGGCCTTCACAAGCTTTACAATCCATGCGCAGAAGCGGCCGACTGCCTCACCGAAGCTCTCGCTCTTGTGCTGCTTAACGGGCTCCTCCGCGAAGGTCTCCTCTGTCATGTTCTCAACATACGTTGCGGTTCTGGGGGTGCGAATCCGACCCAGGCTCTCCAGGTACAAAACGGCGTCCAGAATGTCGTCGTTGTTCGCGGCAAGCGCTGCGTCCGCCTCTTCTCTGGTAACCATAACCTTTTCGCAAAGCTTTGTAATCTTCTCTTCTCTTTCCATATCCATGATCCTGTTTCCTTTCTTTCTCACACGCTCTTTCGTGCTTTCGATGGCTTTATCCTACCAAGTCAAGATGAAATGACAATATGAGAAAGATTAAGGTTTGATTAATAATAGCTCATTTTTTAAAGAAAGACAACCCGAAGCAAAAGGAAAACATTGACTTCAAACACATTCTTTTATATAATTCACACAGTGTGCCTGCGGGCGCGCGCCTATACTTACACAGGGGGAACTGACAAATGTCATGGTTTTTCTTCGCCTTAATCTGCCTCTTAGGCTGGGGCTTTGCCGATCTGTTTTATAAAAAAGGAACCGATGAGGAGGACCGTTATTCGCATCTGAAGATTGCGGTATGGGTCGGACTCGTGATGGGCGTATGCGCTTTTGCGCTGTTCCCGCTTTCCGAAACGCTGAAGGAGGACTTCTCGCTCGCTTCATTTGCGAAGATGTCCCTGAAGTATTCTCCTGCTTCCCTTTGCTACATCATTTCCATGGTAATCGGCTATGCCGGCCTCCGCTATCTGGAGCTCTCCATCGTTTCTCCTGTGCAGAACGCTTCCGGTGCGCTTTCGGCCGTCTGCATGTTCATTTATTTCCTGCTTGTCGGTAAAATCACGAGTTTTACCGAGGAATTCGGCATTCTTGACATCATCGGCTCGGTATTGATCGTGCTCGGCGTCATCGCGCTTGCCGTTGTGGAGCGCCGTCTTTCCGAAAAGGAAAACGAAATACCGAAAGAAGAGCGCCGCTACCGGATGGGTGCGCTCGCTCTGATTTTCCCGCTTCTTTACTGTATTTTCGATACCGTCGGCACTGCTGCGGACGGCATCATCCTCGATGAGGAAACCGGTCTCGGCATCGGCGAGATTGATGTCATCATCCTGTACGGCATCACATTTTTCATCGCCGGAATTGTTTGCTGGATCTACCTTCGCGCAAAGACCGGCTCCTTCTATAACCCCTTCAAAAAAAGCGAGCGGAACAAAGGCATCGCCGCCTGCTGCGAGGAATTCGGCCAGGTCTTCTATGTTTACGCGATGGCCGCAAAGCCGATTCTGGCTGCGCCGATGGTTGCTTCGTACTGCATCGTTTCGGTCATCCTGTCCCGCCTGATCATTAAGGAAAAGCTCAAAGCCTCCCAGTACGCCTGCATCATTTCCGTCATCATCGGCATCGTACTGCTCGGCATCTCCGAGGGGCTTGCGGAGTAATAACCGACACACAAAACAAAAGACCGGGATAGAGTTTCCGTTGCGAGACTTTATCCCGGTCTTTTATTATCTTTTTTCTCTCACTCCCATGAGGATTAACCCGCCTGCTCGACCTGTGACCGCATCGCTTATGCCGGGTCGGCACTGCGTGGGTGGAGTATTCAGAACAGTTCTTTATCCCACAGGCTGTGTATCGCAATCATAAGATAAACAATCATTAATTCATTAAATTCCATCGCGACGATTTGCTCGGACACTCTTATTGCATGCTTATCGTTTTGTCATCTAAAACATCCTTCTTAATTCACCACATCTTCCTTGCCCTGCGTGAATTCGATGGAATAGAACAATAAAATCCTGTCTCCATTTTCCAAGACTCCGATATATTCGTCTACGTAACTGATTCGGTTGGGCAGGGATTCCTCCAACCGGACAAATGCGAGCTCATCCGTGAACCAAGCCTCTTCGTCCTCCGAAAACAGACGTTTTCTGCTCCCGTACATGTCCCAAGCATAGTACTCCAGCTTTCTCCAACCTGTTTTAATCATGGATTCGTGAAGGCTGAGCCATTCTTCCCGGGACAATTCCACACGGAAACAATAACAATCCTCAAGCTCCCTTTTGACGCTACTTTGCGGAAACATCTTCAACCGTTCCCTGACATATCGATCAGCCGTCTCGGACGCGGTTTGTGTCGGCGTCGGGGTCAAAACGGCATCTCGGTTCGGCAGAGACAATACTCCTGTTATGAAGCATAGTGCGAGAATACACACCAAGGTGGAACAAATTATAAGAATCACAAGGCTTTTTTTCATCTCTCTCCCTCCGTTAAGCTCCTGCTTTTCTCAAGATATCACTCAAACGATAAGGTATATCAATCCCTAATCCCAATACCCTTGCAGATGCATTTTTAGAATAAAGTACCCATCCATATGGAGACCTATTTCCATTTACCAAATAATTTGCGAAATACTTTTTCCCAGAACTGTCTGTAAAAATATCTGTTCGATTTATTGAAGAATAATATAGCATCGGCATAATCCAACTCAATTATGGAATATCGACCGAAAAAACACAACAACTCTTTGATGAACGACATCTTTTTTTGATGAACGACATATTCTGTGAAAAAAGTGTGAAAAACGTATGAACAAAAGGCATAAAAAGCGAATTCGGCCGTAATGTGAACATAATAATCCGCAGCCAATCCGGACTTTTTCACCATTTCTGCTCCCCGTTCTTGACAGCCCCCTCTCTAAATGATAGTATAAAACTATTAAAACAGAAAATTATCTCCGCTTTTCGTTGATAAATTCCTAAATCAGTATCTTTATTTCATCAAAAAGACGACAGAACAGTGAGGTGCCCCATGAGAATCTACGGAACGGAAAATGCAACTACCCTGATGACAGAAGTCGGAAACCGGCTACGCGGCGCCCGGGTTCGGTCGGCGCTGACGCAAAAAGAACTTTCCGAGCGCTCCGGCGTGCCGAAGGCGATGATTACGCGGATTGAGAACGGACAGCCAATCCGGATGGACAGCCTGTTCGAATTGATGCGGGCGCTCGGCTGCCTCGGGAATCTGCAGGTGCTGCTTCCCGAAGAAGAACCGACGGCCAAGGAACTGCTTCAGGGCAAGTCTCCCCGGATGCGTGTCCGCCATTCCGAAAAGGAAACCTCCTCGAACGCGGGCTGGAAATGGGGGGATGAAACATGATCGGAGCAGGCGTATACCTGTGGGGCACAAGAATCGGTACGGTTGCGCAGGAGAGTCGTTCGCATGCCGCCGTGTTCACATACGAACGCGAATTCCTTCGAAGCGGCATTGAGGTGTCTCCGCTTATGATGCCCCTGTCCGAGCGGAACTATTCCTTTCCGGGCCTTCGGCCCGAAAGCTTCCGCGGGCTTCCCGGGATGCTTTCCGATTCTCTTCCGGACCGTTACGGAACACGGCTTTTAGAGCGCGCATTTGCCGAGCGGGGCCGAGAAGCCGAAAGCATTCTCGCCGTGGAACGACTTTGCTATACGGGCTCGAGGGGGATGGGCGCGCTTGAGTATCGCCCGGAGGATTCCCTCGTTACCTCCGTTAACGAGAGTCTTGATTTGGATGTGCTTGTGCGGACAGCATCCGAAGTCCTTACGGAACGGCAGCAGCTGCGCGCTTCGTCCTCGGCCATCCGCCAGCTGATCAGCGTCGGCACTTCTGCGGGAGGCGCCCGTACAAAAGCTGTTATTGCCTGGAACCGCGAGACCGGAGACGTCCGCTCCGGCCAGATTGCTTCGCGTCCCGGCTATGA
>JAFYYS010000007.1 GCA_017546025.1 Lachnospiraceae bacterium
CCCGGGTTAGATGTTGTCCTTTCCTTCGTTCTTCATCAGACATACTCTCTCCATTCTCAGGAGGATACATGTCCATTATACCACTGACCGACTAACTTATGAATTTAACATAAAAACCAGAAGTTTGAATTTCAATTAAGTAAACCGAAAAAAAGTTGAATGTCAAACTAACTTCTGGTCTCAACTTCGTCCTTTGTTTTTGCCTGACTAACTTCCGGTTTGCCTCGTTTCGACCGTTTTCGCGGTTGTCTTTCGCCTTTTTCCGGAGTATAATTGAGGAAAATGCGAGGGATTTTGAGTATGCGGTCGCCGGCCCCCGGAAAGTCGTCTGCAAGAGTAACTTCCGGATGCCTTTGTGCAAGGTTCTTCTTTCCGTATCCTCCTGCCAGTGTTTTTACTTCAGTAAACTTGGCTTCAGGCTGACATCATCCGGCAAGATGATTGTGAGCCCGATCCGTTCCAGCGCATTTTTATCGAACGACTGCAAGGCCTTCTTCATGGGAGTCGCACCATGAAGCATAGGCCTTGTTGTATTATTGATGTGATTGACCATCAACAATACCTGCTCCTGCGTCTCAGGCCACTGACCTTGCCAATACAGTTCAACACATTTTCGCTTAAACTCATAGGTATAGCGCATGAAAATACCCTCCTTACTGGAAGTCCAGTAAAGAGGGTACATATCACTGCCCCTCCGGGACCTTTTCTTTACATGATGGATTCAGCCGCGAGTCTTACGCATTCATAGGCTCCGTCATAATCGCCGTTCTCTTTCATTTGATTGATTCGCTGACAAATGTGAATGAAAAGTTCTTTGTCGCTGAGGAATCGGTCAATCATGTCATTTGCCGCTGCATCCGTTTCACACTCGAAGGTACCGTCGCCGGCCTCCTGAGAACAGATGGCGCCGTATACCTCATGACCGCCGATGTGCTTCATGAACATCTTCGGAATCGGGTAATACGCGAGCTCACTCGGTTTGGTGATCAGAACGTCGCTTTCCGGCATCAGCAGATTGGTCGCGTAAACAGCCTTGAAGATATCCGAATCGCAGATGATTGTCACGCCGTCCGCTTCTTTGCTCCGAAGACCCTTCACATATTCCGTAAGGCCGTCATAGTTATCGAGGAATTCATGAACCGGAACATCCGTGAGGAGCTCCTCAATCTTCTTATAAACGTTCTTATGGTCTCCGAAATTCAGGAAGACTGCTGCCTTTCCTTCCCTTACATAAGGAATCAGATGCTTAAGCATCGCCCTGAACTGTGCAAATCCGGCGCCGGCGCCGCCGACCGTCATCAAAAACCGCATCGGGGCACCCTCCCGGGCCCTTCGGATTCGAAGCTCGTTATCCTCCTCCAAATTTACAAGGAGTTCATGGTCGACATACCGCCCGACCATTCGGATGTCCTTTTCGGGAATGCCCTTCAGATTGTCCTTAGAGAAACCGTGAAGCATTTTGTATCCGAGATACGCAAACGGCGTCTGCACCGTATGGATGGCTCCCTCCGAGAGATGGAGCGCCATCGGCCAGTTATCGGGAATCGCGTTCACCACGTGCGTCATGCCGGCGTGGATTGCCGCCTGACTCGGCCACACATGCGTCGCAATATACGGAACGTCTTTCGGAAGCGCCTTAAGAAGCGGCGTCAAAAGCTCCGCGTTCTTCTGGTCCGCAGCGTTGTATGTAATCTTCCGGAAGCCTTCCTTGTTGAGAGGCTCCCAGACAAAACGATTGAAAAGCCTTGATTTCTGCGAGATTCTCGAGGCCATGGAATACATGTCGTTCTGCTCGCGGATCATCTTGCTTCCGGTCGCATCCATTCCGGCAAGGTCCAGCCAGTACGGCGTATAGCCGAGCGCTCTCGCGCACGAAGCCATCGCGATGCTGATCCGGTAATGCCCGAATCCCATTCGGATGTTCCCGACAACAAGCGGATTGTCGCCGAGCTCCGTCGGCTCGTCCGAAAGAACCAGCTTTTTAATTCCGATATTGGAAAGTGCCGGAACATCCTCAGCGGCGTAACAGTATTTCTTTTCAGAATCATCCCCGTACTTCTCAACGTATTTCTGTTTCTTGCGTTCCGCCTTTCTTAACGTCACAGCATCAATCCGGTTTCCGAATATCACGCCGGATTTGTCGGCTTCGATTTCCTCCGCGGTCGGCTTCATCTTTTCCGCGAGAATGCCGCGGCGGTAATCATAGGCGAAGAACCGCTTTTTTCCGTCCAGTTCGAACTCCGCAACGGCGTATCTTCCCCTGTTTCGGAATCCGATTCGTCTGCCGCTTCGGAAGATTGCGAGTGCATCCTCGAGCACTTCCTTCTTCTCGTCGTCATACTCGCTGACCTGATCGGATGTCATCAGAAGCGAACCGAACAGCGCATTCATCTTGGTAAGCGCTTTTCTCTGTTCAAAGGACATATGGATGTTGTCGTCCCGAAGCAGGAAGACATCCGGGTCGTTCAGGAAAGCGTGCCCGTCGAGACCGCTGCGGAAGATGCTGTTCTGAATCGTAACCTTCGTGGAAATCCGCTCCGGATGAAATGCCCGCATATAGGCAACATCATCAAAGCGGAGCGACACATCCGGTCCGATGCGGCAATAATCAAACCGCTCGAAACCGTTTGAAAGGGTGGCGCCGCACCCGAGAATCAGCCGGTCTGAAAGCTCCTCGCGAAGAAGTCCGTAGGCAAATTCCGCGGTCTCGCTTCTTGTCTTTCCGGCAAGCGGGCAGAGGTTCACCGCATATAAGAAGTCCAGTTTAAAGAAATCAAACCCGGTTTTCTTATAAAACCGCATCACTTCGCGGATATAGCCGATGACCTCTTCTTTGTTGAAATCAAGCGGATAAAAACCGCTCCAGTTTCCGCCCGCAAATATCGGGCTCCCGTCCGCATCCTTTGCAATCCAGTCCGGATGCTCGGCGAACAGCTTCGATTTCGTTTCCGCAACGAACGGTGCCAGCCAAATTCCGGCTTTCATTCCGTTTGCGTGAATCCGATCCGCAATCCCCTTCAGCCCGTTAGGGAATTTCACGGGGTCAATGTCCATCCAGTCGCCGACGTACGTCTCAAAACCGTCGTCAATCTGGAACAGGTCAAAGCGGTCATCCGCTCCCGCAAGAGCGTTGAGGATTAATTCTTCATTGATGTCCTGGTAGTGGTTGTACCATGATGTATACCCGAACAGTTTCTGATCGGTCCTCGGCATGAACCGGCTGAAGTATTCCTTCCCGTTTTTGGATACCGAATAATCAAAAACGGTAAAGCTTTCCCCTGCCTTCAGTTCCCTGCCGTCAACGTCACTCTCAAGAACGATCCGGTTCGCATCCTTATCAAACCAAATCAAAAGATAAGCATTCCGGTAATTGAGGTTTCCGAAGAACAACGGGTCCTTTCCGGTTACGTAACCGAAGTCAAAGCCGACCGGCGTCCTTCTGCGATGCGGAAAGAATGCCTGCGAGCCGTATGCCTTGAAATGGTATTTATCTTCCATCGGCTTCGGGACTCTCGTAAGGTTGTTAAGTGTTTCCGCCGGATCGGTTTCCCGCGTCTCGGTCCAGGACTGGTACCCGTTCGCAAGAATCTTATCCCCATCGGCATACTCATACAAAAGCGGGAACTCCGCCTTCTTAAGAACCAGGTCGCAAAGCGCCGTGACGGTGACGGTGCGATGGCCGGCAGATTTCACATTTTCCACCTTGATATGCGCATCGTCGACGGCGGTGCTGTAAAGCTTCCCGCCTGTGAAATAACTAAGCTTCAGCATGCTCCTCCTCCTCTTCGTGAGATTTTTCAATGACATCCATCACACGCTTTTCGTCGTAGAAAAGAATGATGACCATCGCAATGATGCAGAGGACCATAGCGATGACAAGACTGATGCGGTAGCCCGTTCCGTTGTTCTTAATCACTTCCGCACCGTCCACCGTTTCCTTATACTGGCCGACAACCGCAAGCGAGGTGAAGATAATCATGGCGATGGACTGTCCGAGCTTGAATGCAAACGTTCTTGCCGCGTAAAACATCGCGTCACGGTTCTCTCCGGTCAGAACGCAGTCGCTCTCCGCGATATCAGCAACGATTGCCTGCGGGATGACGCCGAGGATGGAAAGCGGCACGCCGACAAGGACGCAGATGATGAATCCGTACGCAAGATTCGGGATGAAGGAAACCTTGCCCGCAAACGACGAAACAAGGAACGCGAAACCGAACAGCGCGAAGCCGACCGTCAGAAGCTTCTTCTTTCCGAATCTGCGGGACAGAACATTGACGACCGGATAGCAGACAAATGTGACGAACGTCATGAAGATGAACAGCACCATATAGTTGTTCAGTTCAAGCAGGTTTTCCACGTAGTAAATGAATCCCGTGTTGAAAATCGTGATGCCGATCCAGTAAATGATGTCCGAAAGCACGAACACCTGGAAATGCTTATTCTTAAAGGTCTTCGCGAGCGACCGGAACGCATTCTCCGTAACCGGCGGCGTGTTGTCGTAATCCTTTTCGTTGATTAAAAACGCCGGAAGCAGCATGCAGATGAGGGCAATCAGCGCAAGCACCGCGAGCACGAGTCTGGCGCAGAAGTAGTAGTCCCAACCCGTCGCATTCTTCAGGGCTTCCCATATCATTTTCCCGGAAAATGCGACGCCGGTACCGACAATATAGGTAAGTGAGATGTATGTCGAAATATCCATGCGGTCCTTCTGGCTGCGGCCGAGTACCGGAATCAATGCGTTATACGGCGTGCAGTAGGCCGTCATGAAGATATAGAACAGAATCATCGTCACGGCAAGCCACACGATGTTGACCGTCGACTCTCCGCGCACGGGACAGCAGAAAATCAATACCGTCAGAAGTGCGAAAGGAAGGGCCGAATAACGCATGAACGGAATTCGCTTCCCGAGCTTACTGCCGCACTTGTCCGACATTCCCGCAATCCACGGGTCGGTTACTGCATCCACGATTCTGCCGAATGCGGTAATCAGGCCGATGACCGTGAGTCCGATGAAGGTCGCGCTTGTGACAAATGTGATGATGCCGTTCTCCGTTGAATCCGGCAGATAGAAGTTTACCAACAGATTGGCAATGATGCCGGCAAGGATCGACCAACCGAGCTGGCCGACTGCGAATACCCATTTAATCTTCCCCGATACTGTTTTCATAACTACCTCCTTTTTCCCCGGGGCCAATTCTGTATGCTATCATTTTACGCAGGCTGCCTCGGCAGGAGGTTTTCTCAGGAGGAAAATCCTTCGAAAACCTCCTCCGGGCGCGCCTGCTGTATAACCAAAATATCTAAGCATACAGAACTGGCCCCGCATACTCTTCCTGACGCCTGGGCGGATGATGGTATGCCCTATAAAAACAGTTTACGATATTTCGGGAGGTGTTTTCAATGCCGACTCCCTTTGCTTTTTACAAAAAATGCGGTATTGGGGCTTCGTGCCGCAATACCGCAATATTTTTTGTCATTTTGAAAGTTTTTAGTTCTCTCTGTGGTCGAAAACTCTCTTCGCCTTCTTCTCGGTTCGCGGAAGCGTTCCGATCGGAACGACAGTGATCTTCGGCGTTACGCTCATGCGGGACTTGAACAGGTCACGGATGGTTGCGGCGGTGCGCTCGAAGTTCACGCGGCCCTCTGCCTCGACGGTAACCAGGATGACATCCTTATTGATTTCTTCGTCGTGCGCGATATCAATCTTGTACTCACTCGATACGCCGTCCACCAAACCGAGGAGCTCTTCCACCTGACTCGGAAACATATTCACGCCGTGTACCTTGAACATGTCGTCGCTGCGGCCCTTGATGATGTCAAGGCGCGGGTATTTGCTGCCGCAGGGACACTCGCCCGGAATGATGCGGGAGATATCATGCGTACGGAAGCGGATCAGCGGAGCGCCTTCCTTCACAAGCGTCGTGATGACGATTTCGCCCTCTTCGCCGTCCGGAACGTTCTCGCCGGTCTTCGGATCGATGATTTCGATGTATACGTAGTCATCCCAGTAATGCATGCCGGTGTCATACTGACAGTTGATGCCGATGCCCGGTCCGTAAATCTCGGTCAGACCGTAGATGTCGTAAAGCTCTACGCCGAGTTCCTCGTGGATGTACTTACGCATCTTGTCGCTCCAGCGCTCGGAACCGAACACGCCCTTCTTCAGGTGAATCTTGTCCTTGATGCCGCGGCGGTTGATTTCTTCCGCCAGCAGAAGTGCGTAGGAGGACGTTGCGGTAATGACCGTGGACTTCAGGTCCATCATCATCTGCAGCTGCTTCTCGGTGTTGCCGGGGCCGGTCGGAATGGCCATGGCGCCGAGTTTCTCACAGCCTGCCTGAAAACCGATGCCTGCGGTCCACAGGCCGTAGCCGGGCGTAATCTGGATGCGGTCCTTGTTCGTGATGCCTGCCATCTCATAGCAGCGCGCGAACATGATGGCCCAGTCATCTACGTCCTTAGCGGTGTAGGGGATGATAACCGGTTTGCCGGTCGTTCCCGAGGAAGAATGGATGCGGACAACCTCCTCGTCCGGAACCGCCTGGATTCCGAGCGGGTACGCGTTACGAAGGTCAGCCTTGCTCGAGAAAGGAAGCTTCTCGAACTCTTCCTGACCGGCGCAGCCGGTGATGCCGGCCTCCTCAAAAACCTTGCCGTAGTAGCTTCCAGATTTGATGAGGCGCTTAATCTGCGCATCCACCTGACGAAGCTGTGTCTCATTTAACTTCATATTGTGCTCCTATCTCCGCGCCTGCCTGAAACGCGGCTTTATTGGCTTCCAGATATTTGGCCGGAACTCTCCGCTCGATTTCGCGGAGAATGATCTCCTTTGCGATGCCGAGTCTGCCGGACGCTGCCGCCACACCGAGAATCGCGATGTTAAAGTACCGGCTTGAGCCGAACGGGCGGCAAAGCGCCTCGCCGTCTACGACGATGCAGGTACATTTCTTTTTGAGATAAGCAATCATTTCGGTTCCGTCATATCCGGTCGGCATAAGCGATTCGGTAACCGGCTTCACGGGAACGCTGTTTACGATGACGATTCCGTCCGGCTTCAGATACCGGAGGTTTCGAACCGCCTCCGCGGGCTCAAAGGAAAGAATCATGTCGGCGCTTCCGAACGGGATAAGCGGCGAATACGCTTCCTCGCCGATGCGAACATGGCTCGTTACCGGGCCGCCGCGCTGCGCCATTCCGATGGTTTCGGCGGAGTGAACGAGGTCTCCGGCTTCCATCGCCGAAGCCGCAATGATTTTAGAGGCAAGGACGGTTCCCTGACCGCCGACGCCGCAAATTAAGATATCCTTCTTCATTGCGTCACCTCCTGAATCGCATCAACCGGGCAGATCTGCGAGCAAAGTCCGCAGCCGGTACACAGGTTCGGATCAATCGTTACGCGTCCGTTCACACGGATCAGGCCGGGACAGCCGATTTCCTTGATGCATTTGCCGCAGTTGAGGCACCCGCCGGTGATATGGCATTTGCCAACAGGCTTTGAAATCGCCACGCAGGGCGACTTAAAGATAATCGCTTTTACGCCGGGCAGGTCCGCGCACATGCGGACGGCGCCCATCGCCTCATTCAGATTAAGCGGATCAACGGTCACAACCTTCGAAACGCCGATACCCGTAAGCACCGAAGCGATGTCCACCTTCTCGACGATGTCTCCCATCATGTTGCGTCCGGTTCCCGGATGCGGCTGGTGGCCGGTCATCGCGGTCGTCGAATTGTCAAGCACGCACAGAATCATGTTGGCATTGTTGTAAACCGCATTCACGACGCCGGTCATGCCCGAGGCGAAGAAGGTCGAATCTCCGACAAATGCAAAGCCGATTCCTTCCTTGTCCATCCACGTGAAGCCCTGCGCCATCGTGATGCCGGCGCCCATGCAAAGGCAGGTGTCGCACATATCAAGCGGCATCGCATTGCCGAGCGTGTAGCAGCCGATGTCGCCGCAGAAATAGCAGTTGCGCCCCTTCATCGCTTTCTTGACCGCATAGAACGAAGCGCGGTGCGGGCAGCCTGCGCAAAGAACCGGCGGGCGTACCGGAAGCTCCGGCGCATCGCTCACATCGATTTCCGAGGCTTCTCCCGGAAGCTCGAGATATTTCCGAAGGATTCCGGCAATCAGGTTCGTGCTCAGTTCGCCGCTTGCGGGAACGTCTCCGGTCAGCTTGCCGCGAATCGTAAGGACGATGCCGTTTCGGCCGCAAAGCCTTGCAATCTGCTCCTCGTTATAGGGGCTTAATTCCTCAAGGCTTAACACCTCGGTTACGCCTTCAAGAGCCTTCTTCACAAACGACTCCGGAAAAGGATACGGCGTCCCGATTCGGATCAGCTTCACGTCCGGATAATCCTCCAGGAATTCCTTCGCGTAAGCGTAGCTGATGCCCGAGGCAACAACTGCCTTTTTGGAATTGCCGCCCTCGACGGTATTGAAGCGGTATGAGGAGAATTCCTCGCCGATTTCGACATTGCGCTTTTCAATCATCGCGTGATTGGCGAATGAAAGGCGCGGGAAAATGACCCACTTCTTCGAATTCTTGATGAAGCCGGACACGCGGTTCGGCTCGAACTTCTCCGGGCGGTCAATCGCCGCGTAGGCGTGATCCACACGGGTCGTCGGGCGAAACAGCACCGGCGTTGCATACTTTTCCGAGCACTCGTAGGCGTCCTGAATCATCTCGTACGCCTCTTCGGGCGAGCTCGGGTCAAATACGGGAATCCGCGCGAATTCCGCAAACCGTCTCGTATCCTGCTCGGTCTGCGAGGAAATCGGGCCCGGATCATCGGCCGAAACCACGACCATGCCGCCCTTGACGCCGACATAGGCAAGAGACATCAACGGATCGGAAGCCACATTCAGTCCGACCTGCTTCATCGTCACCAGCGTCCGCGCTCCGCTGTATGCGGCCGCGGCGGCAACCTCCATGGCGGCCTTTTCATTGACCGACCACTCTACATGAACGCCCTCCGGCTTTGCTTTCGCAACCGTCTCGACGATTTCCGAGGAAGGCGTTCCGGGATATCCCGAAACGAGATTGACACCGGCCTTCAGCGCGCCGTATGCAATCGCTCCGTTACCCATTACATATTCTTTCATGTTCACTCCGTTCCGGCTTGCGCCGTAATCTATTCCGCATCCCGTCCGCTCTGCAGCCGGATGACGGGCGAAAGTCCTGTAGTCTTGCCGAATTTCATATGGTTTTCGAACAGGGACATGAACTGCGACGGGTCAATCCGTAAGAAGTCCACCTTCTCAAACCAGTCTTTGGTAAATCTGACGCTGACGTACGTTTCCTCCTCGTCCAGTCCGGTAGCCGGATTGACCGAGGTTTTCACCGCATGGACGTAAACCGTCTCAACAGGGAGCAGGGCAAAGGTGTCTCTCGCGGCACGGATGCAGGTGCTGCACACATAATCGAGAAGAAGCTCGTAATAACGGCCCTTCGGCAGATTCTTCTGCGTCAGCTTACCGGCCGGGGTCGTCGTCACCTCGATGACCGGCATGACCTCTTCCTCCATGATGCCGAACTGAACCTCTGCGAAATCGGACGCATCGGTTCCGAACTCGAATTCGCTTCCGAATTCCCGCAGGTCTTCGTACGGCTGCATGCGGTTGACGGCTTCGTAATAAGCGTCCACATCGCCGCCCAGAACGGAAAGGGCAATGTCCTTCAGCTTTTCATAACCGAACGCGGTCAGGTCGCCGTCGCAGATTGCTCTCCAGTCAACGACCGGGTCGGACTGCTGATGAAGCGAGGTCAGGCTCGCGACATACTCCTGATAGCGGGCAATCTCCTCCGAAGCAACGCCTGCCTGCTGCAGCTGCTCGACTGCGGTTTGCTGCGTCACATTTTCCTTCGGGTCGCGGTATCCGGTTTTGGATTTGGCGGTCTTTTTCGAGCCGGAGCTAAACGTCTTTACGTAAGAAAGCCCGGTGCCCGGAAGGCCGACCGAAACGGTCTTTCTGCCGCTTGTATGCATCGTATAATGCATGCCGCGCTTTCCGACGGATACGCTTGCTCCTTTCGTTCCGAGGTTCAGCTTCACGCCCGGAAGAATCTTAATGCTTTTCCGAAATCTGAGTCCCATGCTGCGTCTCCCTTATATCGGATTTCTAATAAAAGAGCGGCTCCGCAAGCCTGCGGAGCCGCTCCCGTTTATTCAGCTCTCTATAATACTATGCCCAAGGATTCTCGGTCGGGTAAGGAAGGGACTTCGGCTGATTGTAAGCGATGTCCTTGATTCCGAGGAACTTGAATACTTCGAAGAGTGCCTTTCCGTAGTGACCGAATGCAACGGCACCGTGGTGAGGATATCTCTTCTGAACGAGCACGTGACGATAGAAGCGTCCCATCTCCTTGATGGCGAAGATTGCGATACCACCGAAGGAACGGGTCTTAACGTCGAGGATCTCGCCCTCAGCAATGTAGGAAACGAGCTCGCCGTCGCTGTTGCACTGCAGGCGGTAGAAGGTGATGTCGCTTGCTGCGATGTCGCCCTCAAGCGTTCCGCGGGTGAAATCAGGATCGCTGCCGGCCGGCTCAAGGAGACGGTGCTGGATCAGCTGATACTTGATCGCACGGTCGCTGCACATCTTGCAGGAAGGAGTATTACCGCAATGGAAGCCCATGAAGGTATCGGTAAGCTTGTAGTCGTATTTGCCCTTGATATCCTCATCGTAGATGTACTGAGGAACAGAGTTGTTGATATCAAGAAGCGTTACGGCATCTTCGGATACGCATGCGCCGATGTACTCGGAAAGTGCGCCGTAGATATCTACTTCGCAGGATACCGGGATACCGCGGCTTGCGAGACGGCTGTTCACGTAGCAAGGCTCGAAACCGAAGGTCTCGGGGAATGCAGGCCAGCACTTGTCGGCAAATGCAACGTACTTACGTGCGCCCTTGTGCTGCTCAGCCCAGTCAAGAAGCGTGAGCTCGAACTGAGCCATACGCTCGTTCATCTCAGGATAGTAGCAACCCTCACCCATTTCCTTAGCCATGTCTTCGCAGACAGCCGGGATACGGGGATCGTTCGCATGTGCCTTGTAAGCTACGAACAGGTCAAGCTCGGAGTTCTCCTCGATCTCGATGCCGAGCTCATACAGGCCCTTAATCGGTGCGTTGCATGCGAAGAAATCCTGCGGTCTGGGACCGAAGGTAATAATCTTAAGGTTCTTAACGCCGATGATGGCGCGTGCAACCGGAACGAACTCACCGATCATCTTCGCGATGTCGTCAGCGGTTCCAACCGGATATTCCGGAATATAGCCCTTGAGGTGGCGCATTCCGAGGTTATAAGAGCAGTTCAGCATACCGCAGTAAGCATCGCCGCGGCCGTTGATCATATCGCCGTCACCCTCGGCAGCTGCTACGAACATAACAGGGCCGTCGAAGTTCTTTGCAATCAAAGTCTCAGGAGTCTCGGGACCAAAGTTACCGAGGAATACTACGAGTGCGTTGCACTCTGCCTTCTTAACATCATCTACGGCCTTGAGCATATCAAGCTCGTTCTCAACCGTTACGGGACACTCATAGAGGTCACCCTTGTAAGCAGCCTTGATAGCAGCGCGACGCTTCTCGGAAAGAGCGATCGGGAAACAGTCACGGCTTACGGCAATAATACCGAGTTTCACTACAGGAATATTGCTTTTCGTCATTGTGTGTACCATACCTTTCACTATAGTTTTTGGGCTTCACCCATGCACATTTCATTATATCTGTTTCGGGCTTATATGTCAACGAGGGGAGTCTAAAAAAACTCCCCTCGCCAATGAAAAATGTGTGTCTTTTCTTATGCTTTACCGAAGCTCGTACTTCGTTACGTTCTCAAGCGCTGCAATCGCATCGCTCTGGCTCATTGCCTTGTCCTTTTCGCCTGCATAATAGTTGATTGTGAACTGGCCGTTCGAGTTCGAAACATTGCCGCTGTCATCAAGGAAAATGCCGTCAAACTGGCAGGTGAAGTAAACGGTCTGTTCCTGCTCAACGCCGCCGATGTTGAACTTGAACTGTGCCTCCGCCAGCTGCCAAAGCTCGTTATTGATCGAGTTGTTCTGCGGCTGTACGAAGAAGTAAGCCTTGTCGTATTTGACAGAAACAAATTCCGTGATGGTTCCGGGTGCCTGCAGGCCCGCGATGAACTGCGTTCCGCCGACTGCTGCTTCAAACTTTTCTTCGAGACCGAACAGCTTCTCGGGATCGGTCGTCTTCAGGATTTCATCGTCCTTCTCGAATACATGCGGAGCGGTTTCCGGAATCACGAACTCATAGGTCATCTTCTCGTGGTCGTACGTATAACCTTCCTCGTTGAGTCTTCTGTCGGAATAAATCGTTGCCGTTACGGTGATGGTGTCCCCGATGTTAAGATTGTAGGACTTGTCAATCCGGTAGGTAACGTTGTTCTGAAGGAGCTCGTCCATTTCGGACTTATCAATCGTAACGGAAAGCTTAGGCGCACGTCCGCTGTACTTGAATGCGATTCCTTCAAAGATGTCAATCTCCGTAAGCTCCTCAAGGCCGCTCACCTCGAACACCTTCGTCAGGCTGCTTTCCTTAACGGAATAGTATTTGCCGTTGCTCTTCAGATAACCCTTCGAAAGATCGCCCCAGGTCGAAGCCGTGAACGTAACCTTGTCGCCGTTGCTCTTTGCTTCGTAGAGCTCGTCATAGTTCGGGGAATAGATGAAGAGGTTCTTCGCCTCGTCGTCAACACCGTCGTAGGAGTATTCAATCTTACCGCTTCCGTTGTAGCCTTCGCACTTGAACTCGAAGCCCTTGAACGGATCGATTTCCTTACACTCCGCGAAATCCGCTTCGGTGAAGGTGTATTCAAACGTCGTATTTTTCAAAACGACATGTGCCTTCTTGAGCGCGTCCTCGTCACCCTTCACCTTAATCGTGATGGTGTCGCCGACGCCGTAATTGCCGGCTCCCTTGCCTTCGTCCTCAACGGTAACCTTCAGCTTCTTCAAAGCGCCCTTGGCTTCGCTTGCCTGATCTTCATTGATGGTCTTGTAGGCTTTGGTTCCCGAAAAATAAGGGCTGACCTGCTCTTCAATCCAGCTCGTTACGCCGGACGGGTACTTCTCCTCGTCGTCATCAACCATCTCATACAGATAGAGCCACAGGCCGGGATAAGGATTCTCATCATCGTCATATTCCATCAGCTCCTGCATGGCGTTCTTGTTGGCAAGAACAACCGCTGCACTGCCGTGACCGTTCGGGCCGTAGCCGATGACCTTAACAAGTTCGGACGCGTCAATCGTTTCCTTCTTGGAGTTCTTATAAATCAGAATTCCGGCAATGACGCCGCCGGCGATGACCAAAACGCCGACAATGAGGCCGATGATCAGGCCGAGCTTTGATTTCTTCTTAGGCGCGGGCTGTGCCGGTACGGGTGCAACAGGCTCGGGCGTGTACACGGGCGCTGCTTCCTGCATATAGCCGGATGCCGGTGCGATGACCGGTACTGCTTCCGGGATTACTTCCGGTGCTGCCGTCTCGGGAACAGGTGCTGCCTCCGGTGCGGGTGCAACAGGCTCCGCTACGGGCTCTGCAACGGGTGCCACAGGCTCTGCCGCGGGTGCTGCCGGTGCTTCCTGCTTTGCGCCGCACATATTGCAAAACAGCATATCGTCTTCAAGCTGTGCTCCGCATTGATTACAGAATTTCATATGCTTCCTCCGTTTCTGCATCCAAGGGATGCATTCTGCCGCAACCAAAAGTGCGGCTCCTGCGTATTTGTATCACCATTTTACCATTCTTTCGGGCGAAAGCAACGGAAAAATGCGAAAAAACGGCTTTGTCGTCGCATTTTCCGCGAAAAATCGGCCCGAAACGGGCCGCAAACTTGTTTCCCCGGCCGAAATGGGGTATGATTGAGGAAACGAAAGGGGGCGATGCCGTGAAAACCGATTACCAGAGCCTGAGCCCGGAACTGACGAAACGAATACTCTCCGACCGTGAAAAAGGGTACAAAAACCCTTACGCTGCCACGGACGCCGGCTGCGTGCGCAGAGACCCGGCGCACGATAAGAGCACGCTTTGGCGCCCCTCGTATGTGAGGGACATCGAGAAGATTCTGCACCTGCCCTACTATAACCGCTACGCGGACAAGACGCAGGTGTTCTCCTTTTACATGAACGACGACATCACCCGTCGTGCGCTTCACGTGCAGCTTGTCTCGCGGATTGCCAGAAACATCGGTTCGCTTCTCGGGCTCAATCTCGACCTGATTGAGGCCATCTCGCTCGGTCACGACATCGGCCACACACCGTTCGGACATGCCGGCGAGCGGTACTTGAGCGATCTTCTGCACGCCCATACGGGTTCTTATTTCAACCATAACGTGCAGAGCGTGCGCGTACTCGACGATGTCTTTTTGAGAAACGTGAGCCTGCAGACTCTGGACGGCTTTTTAAGCCACAACGGCGAGTTCGAGAAGCAGTGCTATAGGCCGACCGGGAACCGCGACTTCGCTGTCTTTGACGCTTCGATGAAGCGTTGCTACGCCGAAAAGGACGGCGGCAAATTCCTGATTCCCGCCACGATGGAGGGCTGCGTCATGCGCATCAGCGACATCATCGCCTACCTCGGCAAGGACCGCCAGGACGCCGTCATCGCGGGCATCATTCCGCAGGATTATCCGTTCCGTTCGGAATTCATCGGAAGCCACAACGCCGCCATCATCAACAACCTGACCGTCGACATCGTTACGAACAGCTACGGCAAGGACTGCATTGAGATGAGCGAGGAGGCGTTCTCGGATTTAAAGACCGCCAAAGAAGAGAATTACCGTGTCATTTATCACAATGATAAGCTGAAAAAGACGTACGACGAAAAGATTCAGCCGATGTTTGAGGAGCTTTACGAAAAGCTCCGCGCGGATCTTGTCGCGGGCGACGAATCCTCGCCGGTCTTCACGCATCATATTGCCTATGTAAACAAAAACCGGATGCACTACCGTGCACCCGGGGATTATGCTTTGGAGCAGCCTGATTTCATCGTCACCGACTATATTGCCAGCATGACCGATGATTATTTCCTGGAACTGTACCGCCACCTGTTTCCGAACAGTAAGCGCGAGATTAAGTTCCGTTCCTATTTCGACTGATTACAGCATGTGGGCTCTGATTTCCTCACCGGAAAGCGGGCTCAGATAAGCCGGCGCAATGTCGAATACGGTCTTGCAGCCCGTTACGCCCTCTGCCTTCAGTCTCGCAATGGCTCTGGCAAATGCCAGAAGAACCGACGCGGTAAACTCCGGATTGGAGTCTAACTGAATCTTATACTCAATCACGTGGCGATGCTCACCGTCCGCGCCGGTCGAACCGATGCGGAATACGGAACCGCCGTGCGGCAGGCCGCTGTGGTCTCTTAAAAACTCTTCTTCCGAAATGAAATTCACGGTCGTATCGTAGTCCGCGAAGTAGTTCGGCATCGTCTTGATCTCATTCTCGATTCTTGCAAGATCTGCGCCCTCTTCGGGAACCACATAGCATACGCGGGTATGCTTTTCTCTCGTGGTCAGCTCAGGCGTCTCGCCGTTTCTTACGGCCTCAAGTGCAGCCGGCACCGGAACGGTGTACTGCTTGCCGTTCTTCACGCCTTTGATTCTTCTGATGGCATCGGAATGGCCCTGGCTCACGCCCTTGCCCCAGAACGTATAATCCACGCCGTTCGGAAGAATGCAGTTGCCGTACAGACGCAAAAGGGAGAACATGCCGGGATCCCAGCCGCAGGAAATCAGAGCGACATTGCCGCCTTCCTTCGCAGCCCGGTCAACCGCCGCATAGTGCTCCGGAATTCTTGCGTGCGTATCAAAGCTGTCGATGACGCAGAAGTCCTTTGCGTATTTCTTCGTCATCTCCGGAAGGTCCGTTGCGCTTCCGCCGCAGATGACAAGCACGTCGATGTCGCCCTTATGGGCGTCCATATCCGCTACGTTGTAAACCGGAACGCCTGCCGTCATAAGGGTGAGGCTCTCCGGGTTTCTTCTTGTGAAAACAGCCTTCAACTCGATGTCCGGATTTTGGCGTACCGCAAGCTCCACGCCGCGGCCGAGGTTACCGTATCCGAGAATGCCGATTCTAATCATGTATGTATCCTCCGTATTTGGGAATCTGCTTTTTTACAGCGATATTTTATTCCCGCGCGCAAGCCGTGTCAAGAAAAAATCATTCCGCTGCTTCCGCCTTTTCTTCCTTTTCGCCGCGCTTTTCCGCGAGACGGCAGATGCCGGTAATCAGCATCACGTAAGGCGTCAGAATGAGCGCACACGGAATCAGGCACAGAAACGGGTACGGCAGCCACGAATGGAACAGCTCGAGAATCGGGTTGCCCTCCGGGTCATGTGTGAAGAAATAGTTCGAGAACGCATTCCGCTCCGTCACGCGCAAAACCACGTTGATCAGGAATATGACAAATGCGACCGAGAAAGCCGAGCCAAGCGTCAAGAAGTAATCCTTGAACTTCGGCTTATACAGCCCGAGCGCACCGAGCGCGATGCTTCCGAAAACGACCATCCAGTGCGTTCCGAAATAGCCGAGCATGCGCGGGAGCAGGATGCTGTAGTGTTCAAAGCCGGTGCCCGGAAGCAAAAGGGCAAGGCCTGCGCCGAGCGGTCCCATGAAGAAGCAGAAGCACTGCAGAACCTTCTTCCCGGAAAGCGCCGCAATCGGAATCAGAATCATGTTGATGTTGCAAAGCTGCAGCGGCAGCTCGCCCCACCAGTTAAAGCCGCCCTGTCCGGCCTCTGCGGTAATTCTCGAGAAGTCGGCATCCTTTGAAAGAAAGATTTTATAAACGAAGAATCCGACAAGGGTAATCAGCATCGCGGCGGAAAGCACGACCGCGCGCGTCCTTTCGGGCTTCTTCCGAAGAACATAAACACCGACTGCAAACAGGGCGAAAAACAGCAGGAACACGGTGATGTAAACGGCATTAAACGGGGCACAGATCAGTTTCTCTTTCATCTCTTACCTCCGCGGAAACTTTCGGTCGGACCAAGGTAGGAACGCTTCGGCTCCTCTCCCTCACGGAAGATAACCAGTCTTTCCAGAACGAAGTTCGGGGAAAGCGCGAAAATGCTTACGGTGTTCACGCCTGCCTTCAAATCAAGTGTCACATTTACCACTCGGCTGTTGCATAAAACGCCCTGCGCCCAGAGGTCATTACCGTCACCGACACGGAAGCCGTCCGGGATGGCATTTACCTTCTTCATGCGGCCTTCATTCGCCGCGATGCCGAAGAACAATTCGGGCACGCGCGTCGGCGGGTTGCCGGGGCTCGTCATCAGGCGGACGCAGTACTTTCCTTCGCTCGGAACGGTGAAGCTGTAGGTTACGGAAGGCGCATCCTTTGCCGTGAAGTTCACGTTCTGCGGGAACGCCTTCACCGCCGAAAGCGTGCGGCCGTAATCCGGAAGGATTTCGAAGCTGCCGGCCTTCGTGTCATTCTTCTTCGCGAAATGCTCCGCTTCGATGGCAATGTAGCGGTTCAAAACAGCGCCTTCGCCGAACACAACCGAAAGGTTCGGCATCGCATGCACCGTTGCGTTCATGTCAATCCAGTTCTCTGCGCACCAGACAAATGTGTCGTCACTGCAGGGCGCACCGGGAACAATCACGGGTACCCGCACGCGGGCATGGCCTGTGGCGCCGTGAATCTTAATCTCAAATACCGTACTTTCTTTCATCTTCGAGCGGTCAACCGTAACCTTTAACGTAAAGAGGCTCTCTGGCTGAATCGTGCCGGAAGTCTTAGAAAGCGTGATTGCATCGCTGTCGCATTCCGCCGTGAACTTAATCGGCTTCGCGGATGCGGTCGAAAGCGTAATCGCGCCCGTGTTCACGCGGGGATCGAGGAATGCGCCGAGCGTCAGGATTCTGGCTGTCCAGGACGTGCCTTCGGTATGCTGGTCGGTTCCGGGGATTGTCACAATCATGCGGTCCTTCGCGGCCGGCTCGAACGTATGGGTAACCGGATAACGGCACTCCTCCTCGCACCAGTACTGAAAACCGAGATGCTCCGACATGCCCATGCCGTACCATTTTCCGTTATGAATGGTATGAAGCTCTTCGGTCAGCGCACGGTCCTTCTTAAAGCAGGCGTCGATGTCCTTGGCAAGCTTCAGCGCGTAGGTGCTTCGGATGCTTGCATAGGCGTGGTTCAGCGTCGTCAGAAGCCACATCTTCTGCACATTCAGGTTGGCCGTAAGCGGCAGGTAGACAAGCTCGTAATAACCGAACTGCGCATCCTCGGGAAGCGAAGCGCGGAGCGCCTCGGCCTCGTTCATCAGCTTATCGCATTCCGCAAGCAGTTTCTCTGTTTCCCCGAAGGCGAACGGCGCGTACTGTTCGTCGTTCATCGCCTCGGTACGTCTTGCGGCATTGATCTTCGTGTAGCCGCGCAGAAGCTTCGAAAGCTTTGCGCACGCAGCGTCGTCGAGGATTCCCGCAAAATGCTTCTTCGGGAACGCCTTCGTATACTTCTCGGCGCTTCTAAGGTCGCTCGTGCCGTAGCGCTCGTAGTCATAGGCAAGGTCAAGGAAATAAGCAAGCGGGAACTCAGTGCTGAAAATATCGCCGACGTTCACGATCCAAAGCTCGCGGATGCCGTTGTCATACGCGGTCGTCATCTGCTCCCAAACCTTCGGCAGGAACGACGTATTGTACCACTCATAGGATACCGGATAGCCGTGGTAATCGAAATGGTAGTACATCCCGTAGCCGCCCTTATGCGGAAGCATTTCCTTCGTGGGCAGCGTGCGGAGGTTGCCGTAGTTGTCGTCACAAAGCATCAGCGTGACACCCTCAAGCTCAGGGTCGCCCATCAGGCCGGGCGTCGTCTCGTCGCCGTAGAAGTACGGCTCGACCTCTTTATAAAGCGCAAGCATTCTCGGTACCTGATCGAGGTCCTTGTTGACATGCTTTTTAATCAGCCCGTTCTGCGTTTTCAATACTCTTCGAAGCAGATCGATATTGTCCGCAAGCGTTGCCTCGCGGCCGAGGATTGCGGTATCCGCTTCGCCGCGCATGCCGACCGTAATCACATTTTCGAACTTTCCGCTTCGCTTCAGGCCGTCCTCCCAGAACCGGGTGATGCCCTTCTCATTCGTGTTGAAGTTCCAGGCGTCGCCGTAAACGGAATCCTTGCCGCGCACATAACGGTACTCCTCGCCCTGGCGGCAGCACGGCTCGTGGTGGGAAGCGCCCATGACAACGCCGAGCTCGTCGGCAAGAATCGCATTCTCAAGGCCCGGGCCGTCATTCGGGAAGATTGCCGACCACATCGCGGGCCACAGATAGTTACCCTTCAAACGGAGCAGCAGCTCGAATACATGTGCATAAACCTTCGCATTGAAGCCGCCGTAATTCTTCGTGCAGAAATTGCCGAACGCCGGCCACTCATCGTTGATGAAAAAGCCGCGGAAACGGACGGACGGCTCCTTAGACGTATATCGGAAGCCCTCCGGAAGCTCGAATTCGCTGAGCTTTGCAGGCAGCATTGAAAGCCAGTCAATGAAAGGCGAAACACCGAGCATCTCGGAAAGATGGAACAGTCCGTAAACGGTACCTCGCTTCTCGCTTCCCGCGATGACAACCGCAGTCTTAAAGCTTCCCTGACCCTTATTCACGGCCTTCTTCGGAACGTCCTTCAAAACGGCAATCGTAAACACCTCGCGCTTGCCCCGAACATCCGAAAGGTCAATCACGCCCGCCTTCTCAAGTCCGTCAATCAGCTTGCTCTTGCCGATTGTTCCGTACAGAACCGGCAGCGTCACGGCATCGGTAATCTCCGCCGCCTCATAAACCTTCGGCTGCGCGCCGAATACCGCCTTCATATCGTCGCTGACGCGGCCCGCAATCTTATTGACGCCGCTCCATTCACCTGCGCCTGAGACAAATGCCACGCTGCCCTTTCTGATGGCTCCCGCTGTAATCTTAAAATCCATACTGCTTCCTCTCCCTGTCTGTTTTACAAATCATGCCCGCACGAAGCAATCGTAACGGATGGCTTTGCCGCTTAAGCTGTAATCAGGCTTGCGGCCGGCCAGATACGGCCCCTTTAAGGGCCTTTTAATCAGTATTCTTTTTGCACCTGCAGTAAAGGCTGCATTAAGCAGTTCCTCTTCGTCGCTGCACGGACTCTCCAATTGCTGCAGAAGCTGAAACTTCTTTTTGATTAAGGCGCTTTTTTGGCGCTTCGGAAACATCGGGTCTAAAAGGATGACATCCGGTACATACGAAAGGCTTTGCATCGCCTCGATGCTGTTTCCGTACACCAATTCCATCCGCGAAACCGTCTCCGAAAGCTCCGTCTCCCCGGCCGCGCGCTTAAGCGCATTCGAAAGAATCGCCGCGATGACCGGATCCCGCTCGTAAAGCCGCACCGAAAACCCTGCCGCGGCAAGAAGAATCGCATCCTCTCCGAGCCCTGCCGTCGCATCGATTGCCGTCGCGGACATGCCGAATGACTTCCTCTTCGCGGCCTTCACGACGAGCTCATCACTGAGTCTTCCGGGTTTAATCCTTTTATACATCGCCGAAAGGTCTCCGCAGACCGACAGCTCGCCGTCCGATAAGAAAAGCGTCTCCCCGTCAAGAAGGAGCCTGAGTTCCCCGCTTTCCGGTGCCTCAGCCGCGGCCGTCAGGCCGTACGTTTCGCAAAGCATTTTTGCATAACCGGAATCGCAGTCCGGTGAAAGAACAAGCTTCATATCATTTGCCATAATCAAAAACGAATTTCGGACACAGTAATGCCTCTGCGTGCAAAGCAGAGGCACTGTAAACTATCGGATGATGAAAAATGCAACGACGCCGGCAATTCCCAAAACCAGCGAAGCAACCGGTACCACCAGGGCGTTTCTCGTAACTGCCGCGATGTACTGCTTCGGGTTCTGCGGGTTGTAATAGATGTCGATCTTGTTGCCGACTTTGAACTTCTTCTTGCGGCCGGAACGGATATTCAGCATGTCCCTGATCTCCTCCTCGTTCGCCGTAAAGGAAACAACCGGAACGTAGTTCGTTACCTTCTTGCCGTTGTTGGTCATGTCAACGTCTTCATGGATGTCCACGATTTCAGCCTTTGCAAGAACCGCAAATTTACGCTTTTTCAGATAACTTAACAGCATTCCGATCAGACCGAACAGAAGTAACGCGATTCCGCCGTACAGACATACATATTCCATAACAATACCCTCTCTTATCGTTTATTCGCCTTTCGCGATTTTATACAGAAGCTCCACGCAGCCCTCAACACCGAACGTCCCGCTGTTCAGCGTCATGTCGTAATTCTGGGCGCGGCCCCACTCATAATCGGTATAATACTTATAATGATTCGCTCTGGCCTTGTCGCGCTTACGAAGCGTCTTCTCGACGTCATCCTTCGCAAAGCCGTATTCCGTCACGGCACGCTCGGCCTTTAAAGCCATGTCGGCATGGATGAACACATGCAGGGAATCCGGATAATCCTTCAGGATGAAATCGGCGCACCGTCCGACGATGACGCAGTTCTCTTTATTGGCAATATCCTTAATGATATCGGACTGCACGACGAAAAGCTGATCCTGAAGCGGCAGCATGTTGCCGCCGAATACCATTCCGGCATAGGTCATATTGCTTGCGATATTGAACAAAAGGCTGCCCGTGATATGCTCTCCCTGCTCCTCCACGAATTCCTTCGCGAGGCCGCTCTCCTTGGCCACACGGTCAATCAACTCCTTGTCGTAGTAGGAGTATCCCAGTTTCTCCGCAAGGAGTTTACCGATGCGTCTGCCTCCGCTTCCGCATTCACGGCTGATGGTGATGATTTTCTTCATAGGACACCTCCCGTAAAGTGTTATTATTCATTATACCACAGGAAAATGCGATAAGGCAACAATTCCGAAAAGAATATTGTTGCCTTATCCTAAAAAAGCTTCAATTGTCTGTTATTTTACACCGTACTTCCAAACGGCATTGATTAACTCTTCGTTTCCTTCCCCCATCCAAACTGCATTTCGATTCTCTTTCGTTCCTTCATAACAGACTTCCCGAAGCGATTCGCACCCGGAGAACGCATTTATTCCGATTCCCGTCAGCCGTACGGGAATGGTTACTTTTTCTAATGCCTTGCAGCCGCTGAATGCGAACTCAAACAGCGTTTTCACGTTATCAGGCAAAACGACTTCCCGAAGCGCAGCGCAATTCGAGAACGCAGCCCATCCGATTTCCATCAAAGACTTCGGAAGAGAAATCTCCGTAAGGCTGCCGCAGTTTTCAAATGCTCTTTGTTTGATGCTGTATATGCCGTTCGGAAGAATGACCTTCCTAAGAGCGGTACACTCCCCGAATACATCCTCTTCCAAAACCGTAATCTGCTTCGGCACGGTAATCTCCGTAATCCCGGTGCAGGCATAGAATGCACTTTCTCCGAGAACGGTCAGTCCTTCCGGAAGGATAATCCCGTTGAGACCGCCGCATTGTGCAAAAGCCATTCCTTCAATCCGCGTTACGCCTTTAGGTATGGAAACCTCCCGAAGACCGGAGCATCTGAATAAAGCTCCCTCGCCGATTTCCTTCAGGGACTCGGGAAGCACCATCTCGGTCAAATCGGTGCATTGATAGAAGGCCCAGCTTCCAAGGCGTGTCACGCCTTCTTCGATGATAACCTTCTTTACGGCCAGTCTGCCGTACCAGGGAGAACTGTCTCCAAGCAGTTCCGACGCATAATCCTTCATTGCCCCTTTTCCCGAAATGGTCAGGACGCCGTTTTCATCCATCTGCCACTGAAGCTCGTCACCCTTTGCTCCGCAGTAGCCGGATTTCGGATCCGGTTGCTGTGTGGGTTTCTTCCCTTCTGTCGGGGTGGGCGTTTCCGTAGGGGTCGGCGTTGGTGTTCCTGTAAGACCGGCAGCCTGTGAAGGGGTAACGACAGGTTCTTTCCTGTTGTTGCCTCTATGAAGCAATACGGCATTCAGGACAAATCCCAGTATAATCCCGGCGCACATCACTGCTGCCACAGCCACAAAACTGCCCCACGGAATCATCTTCCGAACGACAGTCCGCCCGTTTCCGGACCTTTTTTGCTCCTGAAGCTCCTCTGCCGCGGCGTGCCCCCCGACGGCGCCTTCGCTTCTTAACAGAATATCTTCATCAATTGCGCTCATGCTTCTGAACAAATCTTCTTTAGTCATCGAGAAACCCCTCCTTTATAAGGCGTGCTCTCAGCTTCTTGCGGACACGTGACAGAACAACCATGACATGATTGGCCGTCATATTGTACCGCCCGGCTATTTCCGACGCGGATTCCGTAAAGAAATACCGTCTTACAAAGACATTGCCTTCCTTTTCCGGCAGTTCCCTGACAAATCTCCTCACGCACTCGTCAAGCTCTTTTGCCTCAAACTCCTTTTCCACATTCTGACTGCCCGCCACACATTCTTCTAACTCCGACAGGACAAGCGTCTGCTCTCCTCCGCCGCGTTTGGCAGCCGTTTCTGCCTGAAGACGGTTGATTGCGATGTTTCTGGTAATCTTGGCCAGAAACATCTTCAATTTATCGGGAATCAGCGGCGGAATGGAATTCCACGCCCTGAGCCACGTGTCATTCACGCATTCCTCGGAATCTTCCCTGTTATGAAGAATCCTCTCGGCTATCGTCATACAGTAGGCCCCGTACTTCCCCTCTGTTCTCCATATCGCGTCAGAGTTTCTTTGCAGGTACAGTTCTATAATCTGACTGTCTTCCAAAGCACTACCTCCTTGATTCGAAATGTCCTTTCACCAAATAAGACCGAATTACTTTCGAAACCTTACAACTTTTTTTGTTTTTCTGATGAATGGAAAAGATTGTTGCCATTTTCCGCCGTGCGGTTTATACTGTAAACATTCCACGGAAAATGAGGACGCTATGATTTACAATAACATTTTGGAAGCCATGGGACACACGCCCATGATTCGCTTACAGCATATGGTCGGACCCGACAGCGCGGAAATCCTCGTGAAGTTCGAGGGGTTGAATGTCGGCGGCTCGATTAAGACAAGAACCGCATATAACATGATTCTGGCCGCCGAGAAGGAAGGCCGGATTACGAAGGATACCATCATCGTTGAGCCCACAAGCGGCAATCAGGGCATCGGACTAGCTCTGGTCGGCGCGGTGCGCGGCTACAAAACCGTGATCATCATGCCGGATTCCGTCAGCGAGGAAAGACGCAAGCTCGTGCACCACTACGGCGCCGAGGTCATCCTGATTCACGACGCCGGCGATATCGGCGCATGCATCGCGGAATGCCTGAATACGGCGCTTCGCATGGCTGAGGAAGACCCAAACGTTTTCGTCCCCGAGCAGTTTTCTAATCCGAACAACCCGCTCGTGCACAAATACCATACCGGCGTTGAGATTCTCGAGCAGGTTGCCGGTCCGATTGACGGCTTCTGCTCCGGCATCGGAACGGGCGGCACCATTTCCGGCATCGGCGAGGTTTTGAAGACGCAGAACCCGGATATCACGATTTGGGCAGTGGAGCCTGAAAGCGCCGCAATCCTTTCCGGCGGTTCGATCGGCACGCATCTGCAGATGGGCATCGGAGACGGTCTGATTCCCGACAACCTGAATCAGAACATCTATTCCGACATTTATATCGTAACCGACGAGGTCGCGCTGCAGACCTCAAGAGACCTGGCAAGCAAAGAGGGCATCCTCTGCGGCATCTCGAGCGGAACGAATGTGGCCGCCGCGATTGCCCTTGCGAAGAAGCTCGGACCCGGCAAGACGGTTGTCACCGTGCTTCCCGATACGGCGGAACGGTATTTCTCCACCCCGCTTTTTGCAGGCGAATAAAAATGTACGTCGCTCCTTTTCGGAGCGACGTTTTTTATTACTGAAGCGTGATGCTTTTTAACAGGTTTTCAAGTACCGTCCAATGCTCTTCGTCCGAGCAGATGGTAATCATGATCCGGCTGTCCGAATCGTAGTAGTATTCAACCTTTACGGGCGGCGTGCAGCTCTGGTCCTCATAAGAAATCTTTCTGGCCTTGTAATTGCCGGAACCGTAAACGGCGTTGTCCTCTCTTGTGAAGGCGTAGCTTCCGTCGCTTTCAAAGGCTTCCAGTGCCTCGTCAAGGTCCGTCGCGTCATCGATGCCCGAAACGGAGACATAGTATTTTTCTTCCTGCCCCTTGATGCCGAAGCGGTCCATGGACAACCTGTTTCCGCCGTCCAGAAGGATATTCTGATAGGTCACGACATCCTGGTTGAATTTCAGCGCATATCCGAACTGCTTCGAGTAGAAATTCTTGTTCGGATTGAGATAATGTATCGCAAGAATCACAATTACCATGATCAGTACGGCAACCGCCATGAAAATCATCGCAAGAGTGGTTTTCGACATCTTATTTTCCTTATTTTTCTCCATTGCAATCTTCTTTCAAACGTGATATAACATCATTCTATACGAAAAACCCGCGGAAAGCAACGATGGATTTCCGCTCCACAGGTAAGAAAGATGAAAGACAGTTCCTACACAATCGATATGTGCACCGGCTCTCTTCCGAAGAAAATGCTTCGGTTTGCCGTCCCGCTCATCCTCTCAAGCCTTCTGCAGCTTTTGTTCAACGCCGTCGATCTGATGGTAGTCGGACAGTTTGTGGACGACTCTGCCGTAGGGGCAGTGGGCTCAACCGGCTCGCTGATCAGCCTCGTGACCAACCTGTTCATCGGTCTGTCCGTGGGAACAAATGTGCTCGTCGCCCGCTACGTCGGCTCCGGCCGCGAAAAGGACGCCTCCGAAACGGTTCACACCTCCATTCTTTTGAGCGTTCTCTCGGGCATATTCCTCTCCGTCGTCGGCATCTGCTTTGCCCGCCCGATGCTTGTGCTTATGGGTTCGCCCGCAGACGTTCTGGAGCAGGCAACCTTATACCTTCGGATTTATTTCTTCGGCATGCCGATCATGATGCTTTATAACTTCGGAAGCGCCATCCTCCGTGCCATCGGTGATACGAGAAGACCGCTTTACTACCTGACCGTAGCCGGCGTTCTCAATGTTTTATTAAACCTGTTCTTCGTGATCGTCCTGCACCGCGGTGTGGACGGCGTTGCCTGGGGCACGGTGCTTTCGCAGCTTGTTGCCGCGGCACTGATTCTTTTGAATCTCTACCGCTCGGACCATTGCTGTCGGCTCATTCCGTCGTCACTTAAAATATCCGGAGACAAACTCGCCTCCATCGCCCGCATCGGCATTCCGGCAGGGCTTCAGGGCTGCATCTTCTCCGCTTCCAATGTTCTGATCCAGTCTTCCGTCAACTCGTTCGGAAGCGAGGCCATCTCGGGAAGCGCGGCTGCTGCCAACCTCGAGGGCTTTGTTTACGTTTCAATGAACGCTTTCCACCATACGGTTTTAAGCTTCGCCGGCCAGAACTACGGTGCCGGACGATACGACCGCGTCCGCAAGTCCCTCATCTGGGGTCTTGTTTTCGTGACGCTTGCAGGCGGCATCCTCGGAAACCTTGTCGTCCTGTTCCGCCGCCCGCTTCTCGGCCTTTACATCAAAGGAGAGGAGGCCATCAAATTCGGCTTCCAGCGGATTCTCATGATCAATACGTTATATTTCCTTTGCGGGACCATGGACGTCGTGGTCGGCGCCCTGCGCGGCATCGGCTACTCCTTAATCCCGATGTTTGTATCGCTCGCGGGCGTGTGCGGCTTCCGTGTCATCTGGATTTTCACCTATTTCAGAGCCCACCGGAGCCTCCCCGTTCTGTTCGCCTCCTACCCGATCAGTTGGACCGCAACGTTCCTGATTCAGCTCAGCGTATTCGTGTACTGGGCTTACCAAAAGAGGCGCAGCGGGGCGTTTCGTTGATTTTTCCTTAAAAATATGGTATGATTGCTGTTACCGGTTTATTTACCTTTCGGAGTGTGGGATATGAGCGAGCAGGAAAATACAAAGAAAAACCGAGTGACTACCGTTAAGAACGCCTGTAAAAGAGGTGTTCTCGGCGTGTCTTCATTTTTCAAAAAACCGTTCTTTCGGATAAGGGTTGTGCAGGTTTATCTGCTGTCCTTTGTCACGACCTATGTGGTGGAGGGGCTGTCGCATTACCGAACTCTTCCGCAGTTTCTTCATGTGGTGAAGCATCCGCTGATCTTTTTAACGAACATGCTGATTGTGTCGCTTCTGTTTGTGCCGGCACTGCTGTTCCGCAAGCGGTATTTCGTCTATCTGATTGCTGTCATCGCCTGGCTCACGGTCGGCGTGGTCGACTTCATCGTGCTGCATAACCGCGTGACACCGTTTAACGCGAACGACTTTAAGATGCTTGACGACGCGCTTAATGTCGTTGTGCATTACTTCAAATTCTACCAGATTGTTCTGGTCATCGTGTTGATTGTCATCGGTGTAGCCGCCATCGTCATTGCGGCAATCAAGTTCCCGAAGACGAAGGATCCGGTGCCTTTTAAATCCGCGATTCCGCTTACCGCGGGGCTGTTTCTGCTGAACCTTCTGCTGGCGCTCGGAAGCGTCAAGGGCGGCATCATGAAGCGGACCTTCCCGAACCTTGCGAATGCGTATCAGGAATACGGCCTTCCGTACTGCTTCGCCTGCAGCGTCCTTGACAAGGGCATCAAAAAGCCGTCCGGGTATTCAAAAAGCGGCGTCGAGAATGTAATCAATTCCCTTCCGAGCCCGACACAGGCCGAGCAGCTTTTGAACAACGAGCGTCCGAATATCATTTTCATTCAGCTCGAATCGTTCTTTGATCCGAAGCGCATTGCCGGCATCCGGTTCGACACCGATCCGATTCCGAATTTCACGCATCTTTATAACAATTTCAGCTCCGGTCTTCTGACCGTTCCGAGCATCAGCGCCGGCACGGCCAATACCGAGTTTGAAGTGCTTACGGGCATGAACATGGCCGATTTCGGCTCCGGCGAGTATCCGTACCGGACCATTTTACAGTCGAGCACGAGCGAAAGCATGGCCTACAACATGAAGCAGCTCGGTTACAGCTGCCATGCCATCCACAACAATACCGCTTCCTTCTACGGGCGCGACGTCGTATTTTCCAATCTCGGCTTCGACGATTACGATACGCTCGAGACGATGCCGAACGTTGAGAAGAATGCACTCGGCTGGGCGAAGGACAAGGTTTTGTACCGCGAGATCATTTCCGCGCTCAATTCCACGCCGGGAAGCGATTATATCTTCGCCGTTTCGGTGCAGGGCCACGGCAAATATCCCGACGAAGAGATTCTCGACGCGTCCATCGAGCTCACGAAGGTTGACGACGCGTATGACGACTCCACGATTTACGGCCTGAAGTATTACACTTCGCAGCTGAATGAGATGGATGCTTTCGTCGGAAGCCTTGTCAGCTATCTGTCGGAGCGCCATGAAAAGACCGTTTTAGTGCTTTACGGCGACCATCTTCCGGGCTTTGATTTCGAGGATACAAGCCTGACGGAGGGTTCGCTTTTGCAGACCGAATATATCATCTGGTCGAACTTCCCGATGCGCGAGATGCACCGCGACCTGTATGCGTTCCAGTTAAGCGCCTATGTGCAGGAGCGTCTGGGCTTCCAGGAAGGTCTTCTGACCAGACTGCACATCAAGCTTCTCGAAGATCCCAATCCTTATCTCGAACAGTATCTTGAGAAGCTGCGGGTTCTTTCCTATGACATGCTGTACGGCGAGCAGTTCTGCTGGGACGGCGTGAACCCGTACAAGCCGACGGAACTGACCTTCGGGTATTATGATGTTTCGATTTCGTCGATTCACGAGATTCGCGAACCGGGATCGAATGTGTACTACCTTTCTGTCTACGGGGAAAATCTGACCCCGTACTGCAGCGTTTACGTCAACGGGACGCGGCAGAGTGAGACGATTTTCGTATCGGAAACGGAGCTTTTCCTGCCCCGTGTGACGCTTAACGACGGGGACACCCTGTCGATCGGCATCTATAACGACGGCCGGCTTTTGCGCCAGTCCGGCGCCTATACCTTCCACGCAGAGGAACAAAACTGATTCTTCGCGTGAGATTAAGCAGTGAGGTTTTTCATGAACAAAAAGACTCTCTCCATCGTGTTTTGTGCCATCTTTGCGGCATTCGGAGCGCTTCTCATCGTGCTCGGCTTTCAGCAGGCAGCCCTCGCAACGGGCGATGACGTTCCTTTCACGCACATGATTCTGACGCTTCCCGGACTTGCTTCAATCTGCGCAGGACTCGGGTGCCTCCTTCGAAAGAAATCCCACTCCGCCGTCCGGTACTGCTGCTCGGCATTCTTCTTTTTGTTCTTCGGCATGTTCCTCGCGGAATGCTTTTATTTCCAGTTCATCCACTTCGGCCTTGACCGCCCGCAGCCCAAGCTGACGATTCCGGCCGCAGGAACCGCTCTCGTTTATGCGCTGCTGTTCCTGATCTTTTACATCATCTTCTGTCTCATCTACAGAAAGAAGAAGGACTGAAAACGCTTATGACAAATGTGACCCCGAACCGTCAGGTCCGGGGTCATTTTTATGTTCTCTGTTAAAATTCCAATTACATCGCGTCCCAAAGCGCTTCGTTGATTTCGATCTTGGCGTCCTTCCGCCAGCCTTCGTAAAGCTCTTCGAACTTTTCCTTACAGATCTGCGAGTAGGCTTCCTCTTCCGCCCGCTGCGTTTCGGCTTCGTTGACTGCCTTCGAGCGGTAGAAGATGTACATGCCGTCCTGCGTCTCAACGACGTTGCTCAGGGACTTTTCCGGGAGATTGAAGAGCATATCGGTGATTTCCTTGTCGAAAGAATCCCGGCCAATGGTCATCTCCACGTTCGGGGCATCGGTCTGCTCCTTCGCGTAAGCGTAGAAATCCTTGGCCGCAATGGCGTTGCTCAGAATAATCTTCATGTCTTCACGAAGCTCTCTCAGCGCTTCACCGCTGACGCGGACCGAGTTGCCTTCGTTATCGGTATAAACCTTGGTCTTGAACAGATAGATGAAATCGCTCCGCTGCGTTTCCATCGGGTCCGGCTTCGCGTCTACGTTAAGCGTAACCGCCTCGTAAACCTTCTTTGCAAGCACGTTGTCCGAATAGATGGTGCGCACGAGCTCTTCGGTGATGCCGTACCGCTTCGCGGTTTCCTCGGTAATGCCGTTCAGAAAGCTCTGCGTATAATCGTTAACGTTCAGCACGTCGTCGGCGCCGAGCGTTACCTCGCCCTTGTTGATGCCGACCAGCTTGATGTAGATGATTCTTTCAAGAAGCTCGTCCTTCATCAGCTCGGCATATGTTCTGCCGTCTCTTGTGAAGCGGAAATCCCAGATGCCGTCGCCGTAAAGCGTCTGTACCTCTTCGCGCATGCTTAACAGGTAGATGTTCGCTTCCGCGTAGCTGACCTCCTGTCCGTTGATTCGCATCACGACGTCTTTGGTAAAGCCTTCGCTCGAAGGAAGATCGTCCTTGTTCTTATCCCCCTTCTTACATCCTGCCGTCGAAAACACGAAGATAAGGCACAACAGGATTGCCATTGATTTTTTAAGTGTTTTCATAGTTTCCTCCGTCCGTCAAAATACGCTTCATGGTCTTAAGCACCGAAATGCATTCCTTCACCGTCTTCAGGGAATCCCCTGTCTCCGTAATCATATAGGAAAATGCCGGGCATTTGCCGGGCTGCATCGAAATCTTTCTTCCGTACGCCTGTAAAAACTCCGGAATCCGGCCGACATTCAGTCTGGCCTTCGGGAACATGGAAAGGACGAGGAATCCCTTGCGGATCGTAGCCTTTTCCACATAACAGGCATGCGCGCAGGACTTCAAAAGCGCCACATGCAGCAAAAGGTTGACGCAGGCCGGCATGTCGCCGAACCGGTCGCACAGCTCCTCTGCCATGTCCGACAGCTCGTCCTCATTTTCTATCGCCGCGATACGCTTGTACATGTCAAGCTTCTGCATCTCGTTGCGGATGTAGTTCGACGGGATGTACGCATCGAGATCGGCATCGACGAAGGTCTCGAAGGATTCCTCCTCCGGTTCCTCCCCTTTCATAGAGCGTACCGCTTCCTGCAGCATTTTGCAATACAAATCATATCCTACCGCTTCCATGTGTCCGCTTTGTGAAGCCCCGAGAAGGGTGCCCGCGCCGCGGATTTCCAGGTCGCGCATTGAAATCTTGATGCCGGAGCCGAGATCACTGTACTCACGGATTGCCGCAAGCCGCTTCTCTGCAATCTCCGAAAGAATCTTGTCCTTACGGTACAAAATGAACGCGTAGGCCGTCCGGTTCGAGCGTCCGACACGTCCGCGCAGCTGGTAAAGCTGCGACAGGCCGAACCGCTCCGCCTCGTCGATGATGATCGTATTGACGTTGCTGATATCCATGCCAGTCTCGATGATTGTCGTCGAAACAAGCACGTCGATGTCGCCGTTGACGAAATCGAACATGACATCCTCGAGCATCCGCTCGCTCATCTGGCCGTGGGCAAATGACACGTTGGCCTCCGGGCAGAGCTCGGAAAGCTTCGCTACCACGTCCTCGATGCCCGCAACCCTCGGAACCACGTAATACACCTGGCCGCCGCGGTTTAACTCGCGGTTGATGGCCTCGCGGATCATCTCCTCGTTCTTTTCAAGAACAAAGGTCTGAATCGGCACGCGGTCGCTCGGCGCCTCCTCTAAGATGCTCATGTCGCGGATTCCGATAAGGCTCATATGTAAGGTTCTCGGAATCGGCGTCGCCGTTAATGTCAGCGCGTCGATGTCCTTTCTCATCTGCTTAATCTTCTCTTTGTGCGTCACGCCGAAGCGCTGCTCCTCGTCGACAATCAGAAGGCCGAGGTTCTTGAAAGCCACGTCCTTACTGAGAATCCGGTGCGTTCCGATTAAGATGTCAACGAGTCCCTTTCGCACACGCTCGAGCGTTTTCTTCTGCTCCGAAGGCGAGCGGAAACGGCTCAGCATATCGATGGAAAAGGGGAAGTTCCGCAGTCGGTTCGTGAACGTATTGAAGTGCTGCTGCGCAAGAATTGTCGTCGGCACTAAAACCGCCACCTGCTTTCCGTCCGAAACGGCTTTAAACGCCGCCCGCAGAGCGATTTCGGTCTTGCCGAAGCCGACGTCGCCGCAGATCAGACGGTCCATGATCTTCGTGCTCTCCATGTCGCGCTTCGTTTCTTCGATGGCGCGCAGCTGGTCGTCCGTCTCCTCGTAAGGGAACAGCTCCTCAAATTCCTTCTGCCATACGGTATCCTTGCTGTAGGCAAAGCCGGGCTGCTCCTGTCTTGCCGCATAAAGCCGGATCAGCTCCTGCGCGATATCCTTTACCGCCTTATAAACGCGCGTCTTGGTCGTCTTCCACTCGGCGCCGTTTAACTTGTTGAGCTTCGGCTTCCGGTCCGCATCCGAATCGGCATACTTTTGGATGACGTCAAGCCCGGTCGCCGGCACGTACAAAACGCCGCCGTCGCCGTATTCGAGCTTGATGTAATCCTTCACGACGCGGTTGGTCGTAATCTGCTCAATGCCTCTGTATACGGCGATGCCGTGGTTTTCATGCACCACGTAATCCCCGCTTGAAAGCTCATTCAGGGCGTTGATCTTCGCGCCGCTGTACGGGCTCTTTTTATGCTTTTTCTTCGTCCGTCCGAAAATGTCGCTCTCGTCGATTACGACCCAGTGAAGGTCCGGATATTCATAGCCCTGATGGAGGTTTCCGTACACGACCATGATCTCTCTCGGCGCGACAACGCGGTCCTCGTCCTCCGAGAAGAAGGCCGGCAGGTCGTTATCCCGAAGGTTCTCCGCAAGTCTTGCCGCTCTTGTGTGGCTTCCGCACACCAGAAGGATCCGGTAGCCGTTCTTCCGGTAATTCGTGAGGTCGTGCACAAGGCTTTCAAAATGCTGGTTATACGAAGCAACCGGCCGAACCGCCACGGAGAAATGCTCCTTCGGATTCCACTCCGCCGAAAGTCCCGCAAGCGTCGTCAAAAGCACGGTTCTTCTGTCCGCAAACTCCGCAATTACCTTCCGGAAATCAAGAATCGCCTCGGTCTGCCCCGAAAGAATGTAGCCTTTTTCAAGCCTTCCCGCCATACTCTCCGCAAACTCCGTCTCGGTCGCCTCCGCGCTCGCGGTGATTCTCGTCGGCTCGTCCATGACGAACAGGCTCTGCTCCTTTGGAAAATACGACACGAAGCTCACGGTTTCCTTACGAAAATACGTAATGTAGGAATCCAGGTTCGCCGCATTCTTCAGATAGGTCAGATTATCTCTTAATTCCTCGACGGAACGGCGGATTCTCGCCGCCTCTTCCGTTTTGAAAGCGTTGATGTATTTCTTCTCCGTCGCGTCGGCTTCCTTTTGCAGACGGCGAAGTCCTTCCGCAGTCTCTTCCTCGGAAAGAAGCAGCTCCATTGCCGGATAAACGGTCAGCGAATCCGCTGTTTCAATCGAGCGCTGGCTGCTGATATCAAAGCTTCGGACGGAATCAATCTCATCGCCCCAGTATTCGATTCGGTACGGTGTCTCCTCCGTTAACGGAAACACATCGAGGATGCCGCCGCGAACGGCAAATTCGCCCGGATTCTCCACCTGCGCCTGCTTCTGGTACCCGAGGGTTACCAGCTTCTTTGTAAGTTCCTCTAAGGAAACCGGCTCGTCCATGCTGATATGAACGGCCTGCTTCTTGATTTCGCTAAGCGGCATCAGGCGGTCCGTCAGTGCCTGCACGCTCGTTACGACCGTGCAGCTTTCCTCCCCGGCCAGCCGTCTGATGACCTGCATGCGTTCCTTTACAATCGCGTTTCCGTGGACATCCGCGCTGTAAAAGATGACATCTTTCGCGGGGTAAAGGTACACATTTTTCTCGTATAAGCTCAGATCCTCCGCCATTTCCTTGGCGCGGAGCTCGTTTGCGGTCACGATGAGCCGGAACGGATAATCCTGCGCGAGGGCGCTGACGAAATGACTTTTTTGCACAGAAGTACACCCCGATACCTGTACCGGGGCTTTTTTCGTTCTCAGATATTCCCGCGCCGCAAGGAACTCGCGGTCCTCGTTAAGCGGGTCCAAAAATGTCTTTCTCATACTTCTCCGTTCAGTTAAACCGGTTCATCGCCGCTTCCGCACCGTCCGACAGATATAAAGACACCTCCTCGGTGACGCGCTTCATCGCGTCCCGCATCAAAGGCTCTTCCTCCTTCGGAAAATGTGACAGCACATGATCCGCCAAATCCCATCCGAAGGGCTTCTCCCCGACGCCGATTCGAAGGCGCGGGAACACGCTTGTTCCGAGATGGGCAATGATGCTCTTTAAGCCGTTATGTCCGCCTGCGCTTCCCTTCACGCGGAGCCGCAATTTGCCCGGCTCAAGGGAGATGTCGTCGCACAGAACCAGAATCTGTTCCGGCGGAACCTTATAGAAGTCCGCATAAGCACGGACACACTCACCGCTGTTGTTCATGAAGGTCTGGGGCTGCACGAGAACGACCCTCTGCCCCGCAATGATGCCGCGTCCCGACAGGCCCTTAAGCATCGTGTCGGAAAGCTTGATTCCGTAGGCATCGGCCAGCGCCGTGACCGCGTCAAAGCCGACATTGTGGCGGGTTCCGGCATACTTTCTCCCCGGATTTCCAAGCCCGAAAATGATATACACTTTTCCGTTCTCTCCTTCCCACAATGCAGTTTTTCTCCGGTTTCTGCGGAATAAACACATGCTGCATCATCCTTTCTGTCTTAGCAGTGGAATACCTCTTTTGCGATATCCACGGTTGCTTTCGCATCCGCTCCGTAATAATCCGCGCCGATGCGGGCCGCGTACTCAGGCGTGAGCACCGCGCCGCCGACAACGGTTTTACACGAAAGTCCGGCCTCCTTCAAGGCACGGATTGTCTCCTCCATGCTCCCGAGTGTCGTCGTCATCAGGGCGCTCAGTCCGACAAGCGGAGCACCGCTTTCCTTTGCCGCCTTCACGACTGCCTCAACCGGCACGTCCTTTCCGAGATCGATTACGGTAAAGCCGTAGTTTTCAAGAAGCACCTTCACGATGTTCTTGCCGATGTCGTGAATGTCTCCCTTCACGGTCGCAAGGACGATGGTTCCCTTCGATACCTTCTCCGCGCCGTCCTTATTCAGCCGCTCCTTGATTCGGGCAAATGCGCCCTGCACAACCGAAGCCGAAAGAATCAGCTGAGGAAGAAAGATTCGTCCCTTCTCATAGCCTGCACCGACCGTGTCAAGCGCCGGAATCAGAACGCCGTTTACAAGCTGCATCGGGTCCTTCTCGGCAATCAGCTCCTCCGTCAGGTTCGCGCCGCGCTCCGAAAGTCCGCTGACAACGGCCGCGTAAAGTTCTGCCGCCTTATCGCCGAGCTCCTCGCGGATCTTTCCCTCCGCTTCGTCCTTAACAGGCGCCGCAACCGTTTCCGCGCCGGGCTTTTTCGCCGCCGCAGCCGGAACAAAGTCGCGATAGGCTTCGGAAAATGCGACCGCATGCTGATCGAGGTTCGCGAGCAGACGGTACGCCCGGATTGTTCCCATCATGGCCTCGGAATTCGGGTTCATGATCGGAAGCGTCAGTCCGCTCTGCAGTGCCATCGCAAGAAATGTGCTGTTTACAAGCTCACGGTTCGGAAGACCGAAGCTGATATTGGAAACGCCCAAAACCGCACCGGTACCCAGTTCTTTACGCACCTTCGCCAGAGCCTTCACCGTTTCCGCGGCAGCCTCCTGCTGCGCGCCCGCGGTCAGGGTCAGGCAGTCGATCTGCAGATCCTTTCGCGGAATTCCGACAGCTTCCGCGCGGCTTACGATCTTCTCCGCGATTTTGAAACGGTCCTCCGCCATCGGCGGGATTCCGCCCTCATCGAGGGTCAGGCCCACAACAGCCGCGCCGTAACGTTTCACGATCGGAAGGATCGCCGACAGGCTCTTCTCCTCGCCGTTCACGCTGTTCACAAGCGCCCGTCCGTTGTATGCGCGAAGCGCTGCCTCTATAACCTCCGGGTCATTGGAGTCAATCTGCAGCGGAACGGATACCACCGCCTGCAGCTCCCGGATCACATTTACCATCATCGTCTTTTCGTCGACGCCCGGGCATCCCACGTTGACATCCAGGATGTCCGCGCCGGCGGAAACCTGGGAAAGCGCCTGGGAAAGGATATAATCCATGTCGGCGTTTCGCAGGGCTTCCTGGAAGCGCTTCTTTCCGGTAGGATTAATCCGTTCGCCGATAACTCTGGGCTCCGTAAACCAGACGGCATCCGTCGAGGAACAGATTCCGGAAAATGTGACTTTCGCCGGCAGTTCCGGCCTCTCATCCGAGGCTTCAAAAGCCTCCGTGCGCTTCTTTAATGCCGCTATATAAGAGGGATTCGTTCCGCAGCAGCCGCCCACATAAGCGATGCCGTAGGGAAGAAGCTCTCCGACAAGGTCCGCGAACTCCTCCGGACCGATGTTATAGGTATTGGTTACCGGGTCGGGAAGACCGGCATTGGGCTTTAAAACAAGGGGAAGTTCCGTCAGCTCATATAACCGTCTGACCATCGGCGCAAGCTCCGCCGGCCCTAAAGAACAGTTAAATCCGATGGCATCCGCGCCCAGGCCCGAAAGGGTCAGCGCCATGCAGTCGATTCCGGTTCCGGTAAAGGTTCTCGCGTTGGCTTCAAAGCTCATGGTCACGAGAACGGGCTTATCGCTGTTCTCCTTAGCCGCGAGAAGGGCGGCTTTGGTCTCGTACAGATCGGACATGGTCTCGATGACGATGTAATCCGCATCGCTGCCCGCAAGCACCTGCTCCTTAAACATATCGTAAGCATCTTCAAACGCCAGATCCCCGAGGGGCGCAAGCATCTTTCCGATAGGTCCGATGTCCAGGGCAACCTTCGTTCCCGGGTGGGAACTGCAGGCTTTCTTCGCATTTGCCACGGCGGCACTGATCAGCTCGCTTACGCTGTAGCCGGTGGCGGCCATCTTGTAACGGTTCGCGCCGAAAGTATTCGTATAAACGATTTCCGAGCCGGCGGCGAGATAAGCCTCATGGACGCTTTGAATCCGCTCCGGTTCCGTAATGTTCCAGACTTCGGGAACGCCGCCGAGGGGCAGCCCGAGGGATTGCAGCATGGTTCCCATGCCGCCGTCTAAGATACGGATCTTGTTTCCGCTCATGCTTCCTCCTTTTCGGCCTTATGGCACCGGTCGTGGAAAGCGCAGCCCTGACAGGCTTCCTTTCCGCAGTTTCCGACGGACAGCTCGGCGGTGAAGTCCTCTGCTGCCATTCTGTCCTTTAACTTAAGAGCTTCCTCTTCGCTGTCCGCGTCGCGAAGCCCGATGATCGCCGTGACGGATTTGACGGGGGTCAGCATACTGCCGTCCGTTACCGTCAGCCCGATTCTCTTGCCTGCCTCAAGCGTTGCAAGCAGCTCCTTCTGTAACGAAAGGGGCAGGTCGCCGTATCCCGGGGAATACCGCATGGTCTGTACCGTTCCCGGGAAACGCACCGCAAGCTCCGCCTGAAAATCATTGCAGATCTGCTCGATGGCGGCGCCGGCCATGGCGTCCGTGATCAGAGCCTTCGGCATGTCATTTACCTGAAGCCTGCGAATCAGCGCGTCCACGCCGCTTCCGAGGGTTGCGGCAAAAAGGACCGCTTTCCCGCAGTTTCGAAGAAGCTTTCCGATGTCCTTCCCCGTCAGCTCGAGAGTGCACTCCGAAAGGGCGATCCGCTCCTCGGAGCAGATGATCGTGTCGAAGACGCCGAAGGCATAGGCCGGGCGGGCGGCTTCCATCAAAGGCCCCTCGCACTCATCCATCATCTTTAAGATGATCTCATCCGGCTCATGCTTCCCGTACCCGAGGTAAAGCGCGGTTTCTTTTCGGTCAATCGGTTTTAATACCATGGTTCTCCTATCTTGTAAGCCCCGGATTGATCAGGGGCGCAACGGCGTCCGTAATCTTCTTCGCAACATAGGGGCTGTTCATCGTGTATAAGTGAATGCCGTCCACACCTCTGCTTACCAGATCCACGATCTGGTCAATCGCGTAGGCGATTCCGGCTTCCTTCAAAGCATCCGGATAATCCTGATAGCGGGCCATCATTCTCGTGAACTTGGCCGGAAGGCTGGCACCGCACATGGTTACCATCCTCTCAATCGAAGCCTTGCTCGTACAGGGCATGATGCCGGCCTCAATCGGCACGTTAATGCCTGCTTTTCTTGCCTTTTCAAGGAACCGGAAGAAGGCGTCGTTATCAAAGAAAAGCTGGGAAAGCAGATGGGATGCTCCGGCATCCACCTTCTTTTTGAGGTTCTCGATGTCGGCATCCAGGCTTTCGGCTTCCTGGTGGGCTTCCGGATAGCAGGCTCCCATGATATGGAAGTCGCCCTTGGTCTTCAGATAGGCAATCAGATCGGAGGCGTGCTTGAAGTCCTCTTTCGGCTCCGTAACCGCATTCGGATTGTAATCGCCGCGAAGGGCCAGGATATTTTTGATGTTCCGCTCCTTAAGCTGCTCCACGATCAGATCGATATCCTCTTTCGAGTTGTAAAGGCAGGTCAGATGGACCGCTGATTCCATGCCGTATTTTTCTTTGATGATCCGGGCAATGTCCGCGGTTTTCGTATCGGCCGCGCTTCCGCCGGCGCCGTAAGTCACGCTGATGAAATCGGGATGCAGTCCCTGCAGCCCGTCCAACGTTTTATAAATCGTTTCAATCGGCATATCCCGCTTCGGAGGGAATATTTCGAAGGTAAATGCCGTCCGGCCGTCTTTCATGATCTCGCTTAATTCCATGTGTTCATCCTTCTTTTTAAGGGGTATAACCGACGGCAATCGCCACCCGGTTTCGAATTCGTTTTTCGGCCTGGGCCCGCCAGCTGTCGGACTGTTCTTTCCACTGTTCCGGAGGCATGACCGGAATCTGTTTGGTCATCCCTTTATATAATTCCGCGTCAATCCGGAAGGTTGCGATCCAGTCGCGAAGCACTGCGGCATTCTCTCTTCTGGGCTCGCCCGGACACAGGTAACCGAATACTTTTCTTGCTTCCCAGTCAATATACGCGGCCTTGGCGGCTACGGTCTTACCGCTTCCGAAACGCATGCCGGACTTCGTCCTTATGGTGGCGACCGTCATGCCGACGCCGAGGTTCAGTCCGTCAACGGGCGTCACGACCCGCCCCGCGTGAAGCGGTCCCACGGCAGCCCGGAGGCAATACTCCGACGCCGTAATCTCCGTTCCCAGGGACAGCGACATAACCTGCCCGCCGACCTGAAGGCGGTAGGTCCGGATTGCCGCTTCCGCGTATACATTCTGCAGTTCAATCACGATTCCCGGCGCGCAGAGTCCCGACAGACGGTCCCGGCTCCGGTTCAGTTCGGAAACCATCTCCGGCTCCTGGGTAAACCCCGGAAAATCCTCTTTCGAGAAAAGCCGTACCGGCTCTCCTCCGCTGTACATCAAAGCAAGGTTGTCCAGATAGGATTCCGGATTCCGGAAGGTCCGTACCGGCATCATCGTCCGGTCGTCATAGGCACCTTCGGAATGCCGCTCGCCCTGTCCGAATTTAATCTGGTGGAAGCATTCTCCCGAGTCGAAGAACAGACTCCGCCCCGTCGGGCTTCCGGTCAGTTCCGTTACAGCCGTGTAAGGCCGTCCGTAGCTTTGCACCGTGTCAACCACGGCGGAATATGCCGTAAAACCCGGCGGCAGATTGCCCCAGGCAATTACCTTTCCCGATACTCCGTCAGAGAAGAACATCTTGCCACCTCCTTATTTGATGTCATTTTATCCCATTTTCCATAGAATAACATAAAGCGGGCCGTCAATCAAGTTTTGACGGCCCGTTGTCTGCGGTTTTTTCAAAAAAGAATGCTTATCAGTCAACCTTCGGAAGCTGCTCGAGACTCTTTGCAATCTCTGCATCGCTGGGGATGTAGTCGCCCATTTCGCCGTTGTTGAATTTTTCATAAGCAACAAGGTCGAAGTAGCCGGTTCCGGTCAGGCCGAAGACGATGGTCTTCTCCTCGCCGGTTTCCTTGCACTTCAGAGCTTCGTCGATGGCTACGCGGATGGCGTGGCTGCTCTCGGGAGCCGGAAGGATGCCTTCCACGCGGGCGAACATTTCGGCCGCCTCGAATACCTTCGTCTGCTCAACGCTTCTTGCTTCCATGTAGCCGTCAGCGTAAAGCTGGGAAAGGGTGCTGCTCATGCCGTGGTAGCGAAGGCCGCCTGCATGGTTCGGAGCGGGCATGAAGTTTGAACCGAGGGTGTACATCTTCGCGAGAGGGCAAACCATGCCGGTGTCGCAGAAATCGTATGCGTATTTACCGCGTGTGAAGCTCGGGCAGGATGCCGGCTCAACCGCGATGATGCGGTAATTCTTCTCGCCGCGGAGCTTCTCGCCCATGAACGGAGAAATCAAACCGCCGAGGTTCGATCCGCCGCCTGCGCAGCCGATGATCATATCCGGAACGATGTCGTATTTGTCAAGGGCGGCCTTGGTCTCAAGACCGATTACGGACTGGTGAAGGAGCACCTGGTTGAGAACGCTTCCGAGCACGTAGCGGTAACCGGGATTGCTTACGGCAACCTCAACGGCTTCGGAAATTGCGCAGCCGAGGCTACCGCCTGTGCCGGGATGTGCGGCAAGAATTCTCTTGCCGACCTCGGTCGTTTCGGACGGAGAAGGCGTAACGCTTGCACCGTAGGTTCTCATAACTTCACGGCGGAACGGCTTCTGCTCGTAGGAAACCTTAACCATGAAAACCTTGCAGTCGAGGCCGAGATATGCGCATGCCATCGAAAGCGCCGTGCCCCACTGACCTGCTCCGGTCTCGGTGGTCACGCCCTTAAGGCCCTGCTTCTTAGCATAGTAAGCCTGCGCGATTGCGGAGTTCAGTTTGTGGCTTCCGGAAGTGTTGTTGCCTTCGAATTTGTAATAAATCTTCGCCGGGGTGCCGAGCTTCTTCTCAAGGCAGTAAGCACGAACCAACGGTGAAGGACGGTACATCTTGTAGAAATCGCGGATTTCCTGCGGAATCTCAATGAACGGGGTGTCGTTGTCAAGCTCCTGCTTAACAAGCTCGTCGCAGAATACGCCGCCAAGTTCTTCAGCGGTCATGGGCTGCAGGGTGCCGGGATTAAGAAGCGGCGCGGGCTTATTCTTCATATCCGCGCGCATGTTATACCATGCCTTGGGCATCTCCTCTTCAGTCAGATAAATCTTGTACGGGATTTCTTTACTCATGATAGATTCCTTTCTTTCCTTTTTGGAAAATGTGATAGTGTATTTATTCGGAATCGGAGACGGAGATGCTCTGCAAAAAAACACCCCTGTCCTATTCTTATAGGACAGGGGATAAATCCTCTGCGGTGCCACCTATCTTTATGCTTTCGCATACACTCTGCCATGTACTATCATACATGTACCGCTGTAACGTGCGATTCACGTCTCCCCTACTTGCTCTCGCTTTCGGTTCGCCCTCACAAGTCCATTCACAGAAGTTCCGGGTACCGCAATCTCACCGCCTGCGGCTCTCTTTGACCGTTTCCTTAAGCTACTCTTCTTGCTCATCGGTTCCAAATATGGACTAATCATAAACCCATGTTTCACATTTGTCAAGAACAAATATACCCCGGGTTCGATTTGCAGTCTCCGCTAACGAATAAACATTTCAATCAACTCTTCCGAACACTTTTGAACATCATCAGGGAGATTCATCTTGTTATAAATCTCTTCCTGAGTAATGATGCTTGCATCGGACAACTAGTATACTGTAAAAGTGATTGAACCGCTTTGCAAAGCGGCAATGTCATTGGACATTTTCGTGAAGTAGGACTCCGTCACCGCACCGCCCAAAACAATTCCAATTGCACTCGCATGATTACTTGTATCAGGCTTTGTGAATACAATTCCACCACTATCTCCAGGCGCAGCATATGCCCCGGTTATAACTATATCCGAATACGTAACACCATTTAGAGTAATTGTCGCAGAACTATTTGTAACAGATCCATATGTTAACCCTGTGGATTCCCCTCGTTTATACACCGGAGACCCCATACTTGTAGAATATCCAGAATTCAACGTAATTGTCTGCAGATATACGGTATTATAAAGGGTGGTTGTCGCGTTTGTCTCTATGAATGCAACATCTGCGCTTCCACCTTTAACCTGTAGGCTCGAATTTGACGTTCCAACCAGAGTATTGCCGAACGGTCCCGTAACTATGTATACATTAGACGTTCCAGTAAATGCATGTGCACATGTCAAAAACCCATATGTATATGTTCCCCCAGGGAAATTTCTTCTTACTCTACAGGCAACGCTGAATTGGTAACTTGATGAATTGGATGTTGTTGCTCCTTCACCCGCATACAATCCAACATAGTATTGAGGCTCAAGTTCCACGACAGAAACCGAGTAAATGTCGCTATCCAAACTCCCGCTGACATACTCATAATCGGCTTGTGACCCGACTCTGACATCAATAACATTTCTATAATCATTTATTCCCGCGCTGATAATTGATATTCCTGCATCAGAGAATTCTACAGATTTATTCCCATATGTTATATCCGAAATTGCATCAATTAATTCCGAATAAGAATATCTTACCTGGTGGCAATAAAAATCCTCACAGTTGACAATATCGACGAAAGATTGGTACCAATCACATTGTCGGTATTCTTCGGGAAAACAATCATCAGCGATTTGAACTATCAGCTGCCCATTAGTATTGATATAAAATCCTGCGAAAAAAACCGGATAATCTTCCGCTCGAATTCCATTCACCGTATATATTGCACTATTAAATGTGATTCCATATACCTCATTTAAGCGACCAAAGAATCTGCTAGTAATTGTGTTTGCCTCTTGAAGATTCTCCCAGAATGAATCAGAAAGGTCCTCTGCCTGCTCATTTAATTCCAGCGAAACTCCTTCGCTTGCCAGAGCCAATCGTTTCCCGCCTTTGCTCAATGAAAATGGTAAGACCATCAGCATAATCCCGGCAACAATTGCCCTTCCGCGCTTAAATTTTCTCATAACAATCCATCCTCCTTCTCCTAATAATATCCGCGTTAAAGAATCTCATTTCTACCACCAAACATTTTGCTCTCCGACAACTTCCGTCCAAAACATATCACTCGGAAGCAGCGCTTTCACTTTCGCGGCGTCCTCCTCCGATTTGAGTCTGATTTTGATTCTGTTATCCGGATCATAAAAGCCGATGCTGACTGCTTCTACACCTGCATCCTTCATTGCATTGGAGAGGCCGCCAAAGGTTGCGTCAGACATTCCGTTAATTAAATCCGTATAATTGTATTTCACGGGACGACAGGCAAAGTCCTCGCTTCCAAACAAACCGGCCAGTTCTTTGTACCAATCGCACTTGCGATAGTTCTTTTCGTAATACGTCTCTTTTACAAGAACAATAACCTTACCGTCTACATTGATATAGTTTCCGGCGTAATAATCCGGATATCCGTCTGCCGTAATCGAATTAACCGTGTATGTTCCCGTGGCATTTGCTGCTTTGTATTTTCCTGAATATGGCAATCCTTTATGGAAACGGTCTATCATTTCAGAGGATTGTTTAAAATTCTTATCGAATTGACTTGTCGTTGTCGGAGAATTGCTTTGCCCGAAATCATACGCTTCAAAGGAGTAGTTGTCAGCATAAGCCTTATGAGGAAATAAAACTCCCTTAAGGATAAGCCCCAGGACCAATACCGCTACAACTGTTACGCCGGCAAAAACAATTCCGGTTCGCCGATGTGTCCTACTCTCGCTTGACAACGCCGAAGAAGCCTCCGGTTGTAAATCAAACTCCTTCTGCATCTTTTCAAAGAATCCTTCAGAAGGACCGAAATCCGTTTCCTCCATCATAGTAATAATGCGTCGATCCGTTAATTTTTCACTCATTGTATACACCGCCTTTCAACGATTCCCGAAGGCTTTTGACTGCCCGTCGGTATCTTCTGTAAACCGCCGAAAGCGACATTCCGGTCACTTTAGAAATCTCTGCGAACCCGATTCCTCCTTTTATATGAAGCAGGATAATCTGTCGTTCATCCGAAGGAAGTTTGGCAACGGCCTCCTCGATTTCATTCGACAAAACACACGTCCCGACTTCGTCTTCGGGCGTGTCTTTGACGGGAATCTCGGCTACCGGCTCTTCTCTCCCTTTCTTCTTCAGGCACTCAACCGCCTGATTGCGGGCCATTTTCAACAGATAATTCTTCAGGTTCCGTATTCGCTTTGGTTCTTCCATTTGAAAGTAGGCGAGAAATACATTATGAGCGACATCCTCAGCATCCTCTTTGTTTCCGAGGATTCCGTATGCAACAAAGTACACCGGTTTGATATACTGAAGATATACCTGTTCAAAGGTTGAACGCGTCTGCTGAATATCCATACGTGTTGCCCTCCCTGATAACTCAGTGTATTCTTTCCACCTTCTGTTAATATGTCTGTTTTGCCCTCCGCTTTTTTCGGGGTGTACAATGGAATTCACACATTTTTCACAATTACGGAAAATGACACAATGAGCCTTCCGTTTCCACAGAAACAAAAGGCTCATTTAGTATGGGATACCATTTCTTCGGCTCATATCCCTTTAGGGTGTATATTAGTAGCGTTCGGCTTTCTCGTCGACGATCAGAATCTCGCCTTCGCCGACACGGCGGGCGCCTTCCGGAATCGTGCCGCGGCTCTCGACGATACAGTTCTCAATGTAAGCACCGTCGCGAATCTGGACATCGTTCAGGATGATGGAATTCTTAATCGTAACGTTGTTGCCGATATAAACCTTCTTAAATATGACGGAATTCTCAACAACACCGTTCACAATGCTTCCCGAAGAAATCAGGCTGTTGCGAACCACCGCCGTCGGGTTGTATTTGGCAGGGGGAAGATCATCCACCTTGGAATAAATGTCCGGATACTCCTTGAAGAAGCTGTCGCGGATCTCTTTGTTCAGGAAATCCATATTGGTCCGGAAATAATCCTCCACCGTCGCGATATTGCTCCAATATCCTTCCAGCCGGTAAGCGCAGATCTTCTTCTGGTTCTTATAGCGGGTCAGCACGCCGCTTACGAAATCGTAGTTGTTGTCCCGGATCGACTTCTCGAGAAGCTCTAACAGAAGACGGCGGCGGATAACGTAGATTCCGGTGGAAACCACGCGGTTCGAAGACTGTAACGGCTTCTCTTCGAAGCTGACAATCCGGTTCTCTTCGTCGGTCACAACCGTGCCGAAACGGGAATTGTCGATTCCTTCCGGAAGTTCGGTCGTCACAACAGTGATGTCCGCCAGCGCGTCGATATGTGCGTTGATCACCTGGTTGTAATCCATCTTGTAAATGCCGTCGCCGGAAGCAATGACCACATAAGGTTCATGGCTGTTCTGCAGGAAATCCTTATTCTGATACAAAGCATCCGCCGTTCCGCGATACCAGAACGCGTTCTCCTGGGTAATGGTCGGCGCGAACAGGTAGAGTCCTCCCTGCTTTCGTCCAAAATCCCACCACTTGGAAGAGTTCAGGTGTTCATGCAAAGAACGGGAGCTGTACTGCGTCAGCACCGCAACCTTCTGAATGTGGGAATTGGTCATGTTGGAAAGGGCAAAGTCAACTGCCCGGTAGCTTCCCGCAACGGGCATGGCCGCAATCGCTCTGCGGCTGGTAAGTTCCTGCATCCGGCTGGAGTTGCCGCCGGCTAAAATGATACCGATTGCTTTCATTGTTCGTCACCTGCCTTTACCAAGCTTTCTCCGCTTTGCAGAACGCCGTCCGGATAATCCGAGGCGTCCGTCTTTCCGTAGATGACGGTATTCTTTCCGATGGTCACGCCGTCCGGAATGACGGTGTCCTCACCGACCGTAACAAGGCCTTCGTGGTAAATGTTAGGCTTCCACGTGTTCGGCTTCTCCTCGCCGACGCCGACCCGGCAGTTCTTACCGATGGTCACGCTCTCGGCGATGATGGCCTTCTCAAGATAGGTGCCCTCGCCGATGACGGAGCCCTTCATGACAATGGAATCCTTAACAACGGCTCCCTTCTCAATCGTCACGCCTTCGCCGATGACGGAGTTGTGAACCTCGCCGTAGACCTCGGTGCCCTCACCGATGATGGCACGGTTGATTACCGCGTCGCCGGCGATGTACTGCGGTCTGATCATGTCGCTCTTCGTGTAGATCTTCCAATACTCATCGTAAAGGTCGAAGATCGGAACGATGTCAATCAGCTCCATATTGGCTGCCCAATACGAACCAAGAGTTCCGACATCCTTCCAGTACCCGTTGAACTCGTAGGCAAATACCCGGTCTCCCCGGTTATGGCAATAAGGGATGATATGCTTGCCGAAATCACAGCCTTCCTGATCGGAAAGCGTGATCAAAGCTTCACGGAGCACCTTCCAGGTGAAGATGTAAATACCCATGGAAGCCAGGTTGCTTCTCGGATTCTTCGGCTTCTCCTCGAATTCCGTGATCCGCATCTTGTCGTCCGTGATGACAACGCCGAAGCGGCTTGCCTCCTCCCACGGAACCGGAATCGTGGCAAGCGTGATATCCGCGTTGTTCCGCTTGTGGTAGTCAAGCATCTCCTCGTAGTCCATCTTATAAATATGGTCTCCGCCGAGCACCAGAACATACTCCGGGTTATAGTACTCCATGAAACGGAGATTTTGGTAAATGGCATTGGCCGTTCCGGTATACCACTCCGCGTTGGTACTCTTCTCGTAAGGCGGAAGGATGGAAACACCTCCGATATTACGGTCCAGATCCCACGGAATGCCGATTCCGATATGGGTATTCAGCCGAAGCGGCTGATACTGGGTCAGTACGCCCACCGTGTCAACGCCGGAATTAATACAGTTGCTTAAAGGAAAATCGATGATCCGGTATTTTCCTCCGAAGCCAACCGCCGGTTTGGCAACACTCTGCGTCAGCACTCCGAGACGGGAGCCCTGTCCGCCGGCCAAAAGCATAGCGATCATTTCCTTTTTAATCACGCGATCACCCCTTTAACGTTTATTTTTTTTGTACCTCTAATCATATCACACGGGAGGGAAAAAAGGAACAGATTTCGGGAAAAACATTGTATTTTTCCGAAATTCTGTTATATTATAGTTGGATTATTCCGAACAAATGACAAAGGAATGCAAAAAATGTTTACACTCGACTTCGAAAAACCGATTCATATACATTTTATAGGCATCGGCGGAATCAGCATGAGCGGGCTTGCGGAGCTTCTGATGAAGCGCGGATTCACCGTCAGCGGGTCCGACCGGCAGGAAAGCGACCTGACCCGGAAGCTTGCTTCCATGGGTGCCGTAATCCACTATTCCCAGGTCGCTTCCAATCTGACCGATGACATTGATTTAGTTGTATATACAGCTGCCATTCATGCGGACAACGAAGAATATGCCGCCGCCGAGCGGGCCGGCATTCCGATGATGGACCGTGCCGAGCTTCTCGGCCAGCTTTCCGCTACCTATCCCGTTTCCATCGGCGTTTCCGGAACGCACGGCAAGACCACGACGACCGGCATGCTTGCCACCATCCTGATGGAGGCCGGACAGGACCCGACCGTTTCCCTCGGCGGCAAGATGGCTTCCCTCGGCGGAAACCTTCGCATCGGCAACTCGAAGGAGTTCCTCTTCGAGGCCTGCGAGTATACGAACAGCTTTCTGAAATTCCATCCGAGTGATGCGCTGATTCTGAACATCGACGCAGACCACCTGGATTTCTTCAAGGATCTTGACGATATCCGTCATTCGTTCCGTCTCTTCGCTGACAAAGTGGAAGACGGCGGCCGGTTAATCATCAACGGCGAGATTCCGAACCTCGATCAGTTCCTTGCCGGTTATCACGGAACCGTTGATACGTACGGACTTCTTCCCGAGGGCATTGCCCCTTCCGAATCCCCGTTCCGCTACACGGCGGCAAACATCACATTTGACAGCTTCGGCTGTGCTTCCTATGATTTATACCGCGACGGTAAGTTCGAGACACGCGTGAAGCTTTCCGTTCCCGGCATCCATAATGTATCCGATTCTCTTGCTGCCGCTTCCGAGGGCTTCGCAAGAGGCGTTTCCGCAGAAGTGATTGCGCGTGCGCTTTCCGACTTCTCGGGAACCGAGCGCCGCTTCGAAAAAAAGGGCGTCCGTAACGGCGTCACCGTAGTCGATGACTACGCACACCATCCGACGGAGATTGCGGCAACCCTGAAAGCCGCGCTCGGCGTTCCGCACAACCGTCTCTTCGTTGTGTTCCAGCCTCACACCTATACAAGAACGCTGAAGCTTCGCAGCGAATTTGTCGATGCTCTCTCGCATGCCGACATCGTCGTTTTGGCGGACATTTACGCAGCCCGCGAGAAGGACAACAAGGAGATCTCTTCGGCCGATTTGGCGGACGATCTTAAAAAGCTCGGCAAGGAAGCGTATTATTTCCCGACATTTGAAAAAATTATTGATTTTTTGAAAGAAAAATGTGTCAACGAAGACTTGTTGATAACTATGGGCGCAGGAAACGTAGTAAACGTCGGCATTTCCTTCCTGAAAAGTTAAAACTATCCACTTTATCCACAACGCATACGACAGCAATCGTTGTGGATAAATTCTTTTTCGGGGGATTTTATCCACAACCCCGGGAAAGCCTTATTTTACCTGCTTTTCGCGTCGATTTCGGCGGGCGCGGAGCGCATATTTATCCACTTTATCCACAATCAAATTCTACGCTTTTAGGCTGCTTTTTTAGCTATTTACAAACCGATTTTCCTGGGTTATAATGTGGTCGCATTCGGGCTTAAAAGGCCCGTTTCACTGTTCCTCAGGGGGTCCTTTTTCCATGTGCACCATCGGTCTGATTACCAAATCGAAGCAAGCTACCGTCACGGCGATTCCGAACCGTTTCATCGACGATTTCATGGTCGAAGCAAACGGGACGTACGTCAAGGTTTACCTGTACCTTCTCCGGCATTTGACGGACCGGACGGAAATCTCCGTTCCGCAGATAGCCGAACTTTTGGATTGCACGGAAAACTTCCTCTTTAAGGCGCTGCATTATTGGAATAAGCAGGGTATCCTGGAATTCTCGGTTTCCGGAAACGGCACCGTTGAGTCCATCAACCTTGTCGATCTTTCCGACGGCGTTCTGGAAAGCGAAAAGGCATCATCCGAAGACACAGCGGTAACGCAGGTTCCCGCCCGTGCGAAGAGCTCCGCACGTTCCGGGCAGTCGTCTTCGAAATCCTCTTCCGCAGCTGCGGCCATCGATATCGACACGTTCGCGGAGGATGAAAACGTTCCTTTCCTGCTTTCTACCCTGGAACAGTACTTTAAGCGTCCTCTCTCCAGAGAGGATACGGACACGGCCCTGTATATCTACGGGCGGCTCGGGTTTTCGTGTGACCTCGTTCTCTTCCTGTATGAACGCTGCATCATGGGCGGCAAAACCTCTGCGCGTTATATCGAACGCGTGGCGGAGTCATGGTCCGAGGCAGGCGTAAGTACCGTGGAGGACGCAGAGAACCTGCTTCTTACGGAAAGCGATGCGTTTCGTGCCGTATGCCGTGAATTCGGCATCGACGGAACGCCCGGTGCGTCTCAGATCCGTTACATCCGCACATGGGCACGCGAATGGCATCTTCCTGCGGAGGTAATCCGCGAAGCGTGCGCGCGCACCATGACGCGTAAAGGTCCGAACTTTCCGTATGCCAACACCATTTTAAAAGAATGGCACGAGGCAGACGTGAAATCGCTTGAGGACATTGCGAAACGTGATGAAGATCACCGTCAGGCAGAAGCAAAGAAGCATCCTGCGGTAACCCGTGACGACAGAAAGAAGTCCCGCACCGACAGGTTCGGTGATTTCACACAGCGGGAATACAGCGCCGAGACTTTGGCAGAGATTGAAAAGAAGATGCGTCAGAGATAACAGAAAGGGATTGGCACAATGGGGCTTTCCAACGCGGAATATGAAGCAATCCTTCGGGATTACGATGAAAAGCAGACCCGAAACCGGCACGCTCTTTCGGAGCGGAAGGCGAAGGTTTATGCTGCGATTCCGGTTCTTTCCGAGTTGGATGAGCGAATTGCCTCCGGTTCCGTGGCTGCGGCCAAAGCCGCACTGTCCGGGAACCCCGATGCAATTGCCGATAACAGCCGCGCGATAGAACTTATCTCCTCTCAGAAAAAGCAACTGATTGCGCAGGCAGGTTTCCCGGAAGACTATCTTGAGATGCAGTATGATTGCCCTTTGTGTAAGGATACGGGCTATCAGGGCTCGGAGATGTGCCGTTGCTTTAAGCAGGCCATCATCGACCGCTACTACATGGACCCCGGACGGAAGGAAGTCCTCGAGAAGGAAAACTTCAGCACCTTTGATGCGAGTTACTACTCCGAGGAAGCCATCGACGAATCAACCGGTGATTCTTACCGCGAGATTGCACTCGATGCCTACCGGAAGGCTTACTCCTATGTGGAGCAGTTCCCCGAACACAAGAGGAATCTCCTTTTGACCGGCTCAACCGGTGTCGGAAAGACCTTTCTCACAAACTGCATTGCCAAAGCACTGATGATTGCCGGCTATACCGTATTGTATCTGTCAGCTTACCGGCTTTTCGAAATCTTCGAGAAATACCGCTTCGGCTCTGCCGAAGAGAACCGGCTTGCAACGAGAAACCTGGATATGGTTCTCGACTGCGACCTGTTGATCATCGACGATTTGGGGACGGAAAACGGCAACTCCTACACGGTTTCCCAACTGTTTACCTGCATGGAGGAGCGACAGCTTCGCGCTAAGCCGATTGTCATCACAACGAACCTGAACATGGAACAGATCCGTGCCCGGTATTCCGAGCGGATTGCCTCCAGACTGTTCAGCAATTACCGGTACATCAAACTTATGGGGGACGACATACGCGTCCGCAAACTCTTTTTGGAAGGGTCCCCGGACTGAGGCTTTAATGCCCGGTCCATAACAAGAATATAATTATTTTTCACGGAGGGTTCCTATGTCAGAAGAGGAAAAAAGATTAGTTGAGAACGTGTCCTACGGCCCTATGGGTATCATTGCCCTTGAAAGCAGCCGGGCGATCGGCGACAAGGTTAATGATTGGATCGTTTCATGGCGGAATAACCGCGATTCCAAATACGCAAATACGCCCGATCACGACCGCTATCAGCGGGAATCCTACCTGATCAGTGCCAAGTGCCCCCGTTTCGGTTCGGGTGAAGCCAAGTGCATCATCAACGAAACGATTCGCGGCCTGGACATTTATATTCTCGTGGATGTCTGCAATTACAGTCTCACCTATAAAGTGTGCGGACAGATCAATCACATGTCTCCGGATGACCACTTCGCCGATTTGAAGCGTGTCATCAGCGCAATGAGCGGAAAGGCCGCCCGTATCACGGTTATCATGCCGTTCCTTTACGAGAGCCGTCAGCACAAGCGCTCCGCGAGAGAGTCTTTGGACTGTGCCGTTGCTTTGCAGGAGCTGGTTAACCTCGGTGTGGATTCCATCATCACTTTCGACGCACATGACGCGAGAGTGCAGAATGCCATCCCCACCCGTTCCCTGGAAAATGTCACACCTACCTATCAGTTCACGAAAGCCCTGATCAGGGATGTTCCGGATATCCGGATGGACAGCAAGCATATGATGGTTGTCAGCCCTGATGAAGGTGCCATGAACCGGGCTGTGTACTTCGCTACGATGATCGGTGCCGACATGGGTATGTTCTATAAGCGCCGCGATTATACGCAGGTTGTGGACGGACGTAACCCCATTGTTGCACATGAGTTCCTCGGAAACGATGTCCAGGGTAAGGATGTCATCGTCATCGACGATATGATTTCCTCCGGCGAAAGCATGTTGGATGTCGCCAAAGAATTGAAGAAACGGAATGCAGGCCGTATCTTCGTATGCGCTACCTTCGGTCTTTTCACGAACGGCTTGGACAAATTCGACCAGGCTTACAAGGACGGTCTCATCGACCGCGTCGTAACCACGAACCTGATCTACCAGACTCCGGAGCTTCTGCAGAGAGAATGGTATTCAAGCGCCGATATGAGCAAGTACATTGCCCTTCTGATCGATGCCTTGAACCATGACGCCTCCATCAGTGAGTTCCTGAATCCTACAGATCGCATTCATCGGATTTTGGAAAAGCACCGTCACGACAGAGAGGTCATTGAAGTTATCGCATCATCTGTTAAGTCCGAGTAGGGGAATCCCTTCCCGGCAGTAAACGGTTATAAGGTCCTCCCGGACAGGTTCCTGTCCGGGAGGATTTTTTATATAAGCAGGTTGCCTGCGACATGCTTTGCGCCGAGCGCGGTTGCCGCAGGCAACAAAAAACGGTCCCTCCTTACGGAAGGACCGTTTGGCATTTGTCACAATGTTTTAGCGGAAGAGGATGTCGGTCTTCTCGTCCTGCTTCTTCTGGATGATCTTCACGATGATCGTGATGATGATGAAGACGCCGATTACGATGGCGAGCCAGATGAAGATGCAGATGCCGAAGAAGCACGGGTCGAATTCCAGATGGCACAGCGGGCATACGTCCTTCTCCTGCTTCGCTTCGGGCTCATGCACGGCCTCGATGGTCGGCTGCTTCGCAGCGTCCTTTGTGGGCGTAGGCGTCGCTTCGCCGGTCGGCTCAGGCGTAGGCGTTACTTCGCCGGTCGGCTCGGGCGTGATCTCCGGATCCTTCTCGCCGAGGATGTGGGAATCGGAGAACTCTCCGCTCAGGCTTCCGCACCATACACCGCCGATGCCGAGGTACTGGTCGATATACGAGAACGCGCGAACCTCAAGGTACATGCCTTCCTGATAGGTTTCGCCTTCGGGCATGAATTCGGAGAACGGAATCGTGATCATCTTGGACGCTACGTCCCCGTAGATCATCTTCCATTCGCCTTCCTTGTCCGTGCGGACATTATATACAAGATGGGCGATGCCGCCGTACACCTCGGTACGGAGCGCGTCCTCTTCAAACTGCTCGTCAATCGTTACGCGGAACGAAAGCTGCGCATCGTTGCCGTCAACACCCGGATGAGCCTCCAGGTCGGAAATCTCCGGAATCGGAAGGTTCGTGGCCATCTGATAAGGATAATACTCTTCGATATCCTTACCGAATGCAGCCACCGGCGACCAATCCGTGAAGTACGTCTTCTTCAGATGCTCCTCGTCGTTATCAAAGGTGATGACCTCGTAACGGACACGGATGTAAAGCGTATGCTCGGTCCAGTCAACGTAGTAGAAGCCGCCCTCTTCGTCCTTCTTCAGGAACTCTTCCGGAACGACATCCTTCCAGCCGGTCTTGTGACCCTCGCCGTTCCAGGCGGTGTTCTCCTTGTCCTCGGGATCTCCGAAATCCTCGAAAACCTTGAAGGACTGAACTTTGTCTCCGGTAAGCTCGATGCCGATGTAAGCCCACTCGCCGAGCGTGTCCTTGCCGTCGTCATCCTTGCCCTCGGTGCTCCAGAACTGGTTGTAATGCCAATCATTCTTATTATCGATAGCCCAGTCAATCTGCGCGGTGACCGTCATCTCCGCAAGTCCTTCCGCGTTCAGAAGCATCTGGCGGTTATCGGCGGAAAGCGACAGGAAACCTGCCATCGAATCATTCTTGGAAAATGCGGCGTTCACGGCCTGCTGCTTCGGATCATTCGAAAGGCGGTCCAAAAACGCATACTTCGGTGCCTCTAAAATGAACGGAAAATCAGCGATTTCCTCCTTCGAGGAAACATCTCTTGCCGAGCCGTCCGCAACCTGCGTGTCGTCCTCTCCGGTTTCGGTGCCGTCGTCCACGTCCATCGTGTGCATCTCACCCGGCTCCTCTTCGCCGCGCACCGGACGGAGCCCGTAAAAGCCCGTCATCAGTATCGTAAGGATACAAAAAATCCCGATAAATTTCTTCATTCCGTCCTCCTGCTGTTTCTCCCCGCTCTGAGGGAAGCTTCCTCTTCGGAAGTTCTCTTAAATTATTTCACATTTTCCTCTATCCGTCAACCAAAAGCGTGTCTTCGGACTGTGTTGTTTTTGTGACGCCAAAAGCGCCGTCAGGCCTTGATGGCGTGGATTTCCTTGATGACGATTGTGATGTTTCCGGCGTCATCCATCAGGTACTCGACCACGTTGTCGTTTTTGAGATACTCAACCGGAACCAAAAGCTCGATGCCGTTGTCGGTGACAATCTTCTGCTTCTTCTGATAAGCACGCTCCGTCTTCGGGCTGACCTGCATGGGCTCGCGCGGAATCCGCTCCTCGGAAAGCTTCTCGCGGTACAGGGCGCGCGCCTCCTCATTGTCGTCGAAAACGGCCTGCTCAATTTTGGCCACGCTCAGCTTGCCGGTGTCCTTAACGTGCTCGGCCACCTCTTTTTTATACTCGAGAACCTTCGAAGCAACCTCCTCGGGCTTGTAGCACTCCCTGATTGTCTCGATTGTCGTCTCACGGACCTTCTCCGTGCGCTCCTTCTCGGAAGGCTCGGCCGTCAGCCCGAGCACCTTGTCGGCCAGGTAATTCACCTTGCGGTCGCCGTCGAAGAAATACTCGGAATCGGACATCTTCACGGTTCTTTCAATCACGTTGATGAGGAAGAATTCGCTGCTTCCGCCGGTCTTCGGTAAAATGTCGGCGGCAATCCCCCAGTGCACGCGGTCACCGTCGGTCCGGCAGACGAAATGCTCCTGGAAATCGATTTTGAAAAATCCGACGAAGGGCTGCTCGTCCGCGATGAAAAATACGAATACGCCCGTCCCGCGGTGCATCTCCGCATTGCCCGCCACAAGCTCCGTTACCGTCCTGCAGACGCCCTCGGCAAATGCCTCCAGATCGTCCGGGTCATCCGTGACCATGCGGTCCAGGTCGCTTCCCTCCGCGAAAGCGGCTGTCTTCGCCTTCGTGTTGTCCATATTGGCGGCAATCATCTTCTGCAGATAGCCGTACATCAAATCCTCGTCGTTAATCTTGACCTCGTTGAAAAAAGGGCCTCCCTCGGCTTTGTCCAGTGCGCAGAGGTAGACTCTCATGATCTCGATTTCACTGCTTTTCATTCCGAACTCTCCTATGTTACGAAAAGCGCGGTTTTGCCCGCGCTCTTTCGCGTTTCCGTCTTTGTTTTCTGAGGTATACTATATCACATTTTCCACTGTTTTGGCAATGAAGAGCGTCCGAAAGTCACGGAAAAATCAGACTTTTAAAAGGCCGATTGTCTTGACATCTCACCCTCGGTATAATAGACTGAATAAAAGGCCCTGACGGGCCGTGGAAAATACAAGGAGGACACTGCCATGGGGAATAATCCGTATTCCGGAACCAAGACCGAGGCCAATCTGCTTGCTGCTTTCGCCGGCGAGTCTCAGGCCAGAAACAAATACACTTATTTTGCATCCCGCGCCAAGAAGGACGGCTTCGAGCAGATTGCCGCGCTGTTTTTAAAGACGGCCGACAACGAGAAGGAACACGCCAAGATGTGGTTCAAGGAGCTGAACGGCATCGGAAATACCGCTGAGAACCTTGCAGCGGCCGCAGACGGCGAGAACTACGAATGGACCGATATGTATGAGGGCTTTGCGAAAACCGCCGAGGAAGAGGGCTTCCCGGAGCTTGCAAAGAAATTCCGTCTCGTCGCTGCCATCGAGAAGCATCACGAGGAGCGCTACCGCGCACTGCTTAAGAACGTTGAGACCGCTCAGGTATTCGAGAAGAGCGAGATTAAGATTTGGGAGTGCCGCAACTGCGGTCACATCGTAATCGGCGAGAAGGCTCCGGACATCTGCCCGACCTGCGCACATCCGCAGGCTTACTTCGAAGTCAACGCAGAAAACTATTAATCCATATGAAAAGTAAGGCGGCACCGCTTAACGGTGCCGCCGTTTTTTTGTTAATACAGATTGTAGTAAATCTGCGCTCTTCCCTGCTCCTCTACGATGTAAAGCGTGAGGTTCATATCCATATAGTATCTCGAAACAAGTGAGAACGTCTGATCCTTGAAAATCGCCTGTAACGCCGCATCAAGAGTCGGGAGACCGGTTCTGTCGATCTTCTCGCCGATCTTATAGTTGATCTCGATCTCTTCCTCGCCCTTCATTTCCGCAAGGACCTTCTTGTTGATCTCGTCATCCTGCAGCATATAATAAATCGTGTTGATGATGTTACCAAGCGTCTCGTTGTCCTTATCCCAGTTTCCGCTGATCATGTCATTGAAATCCCAGGCATTGTCGGAAATGATGGTCGTCGCTTCTATGCTCTTCGCATAGTTCGCCTTCAGGTCTTCGAAATCATTTTTCACGGCTGCCGGAATCGCGAACGAAGCTTTTCCGAAATCAGCGAAGCTGTGCTTCATCGTGTATTCGGTTCCGTCTGAGAAAACGGTCTTCACAATGACTTCGGTCAGGTAGCCGTCCTTAATCGTCACATTTACCTTAATCTCACCGTTGGCTTCTGTGGTATTGTTGCCGTAGTAATCCGAGAACTGTTTAAAATTCTCCGCATTGATGAATTTCTCCGTCAGCATGCGAAGGTCATCGGCGGATTTGAAGGTAAAGCTGTATTTGCCGGGAGCCTCTTCAATCAGGCCGAAGCGTTCCTCGAGCTTCTCAAGGCTGTCCCATGTGGCAAATGTGGCGTCAACCGCCTTCATCATCTCATCGGCGTTAACCGGGAAGAACTCCCCGTACTCGCCGAAGATTGCGCGGTTCATATTCGTCAGCTCCGCAAGCGGATCACCGCCGTCCCCGAAGGAATGGAGGAAAGGATAATAGTAGGAAGCGTCCTCGGCGGAAATGGCCGTAAGCTCATACCGTACGTTATCCTCGAAGTAAGAGGTAACCAGAACGCCACCGTCCTTCTTTACATAGTACCAGTTGACCTCGGTGGAACCGCTGTCGCTGTCGTACTTACGCTGCTTCAGCTCCTGATAGCAGGCTGCATCCTTTTCCGTGACAAACTGAACTTCCGTCTTCTCTTTCTGCTCCTCGCCACCGGTCACGTAAATGTTTTCACCGCTGAACGAGAAATTGCCGGTCTGAAATACCTTGCAGGTGGCATCCCAGATCTCACGGAGCACCCGTTTTTCGGGCTCCGGTGTAACGGCCTCCTCCGTAGGCGTCGGCGTAAACTCATTGGAATTCGCCGCCGGTGAAGGACTCGTTGTCGACTTGTTACCGCATGCTGCCAAAACAAAGCAAAGCGTAACAAGAATGCCTAGTAGTAACCCCGTCTTTCGTATCATAAACCCCTCCTGAATAAATGTGACAAATGACACACCAAACCCGCAGCAGACCTGCAGTTGTTTGTATGATATTATAGCACTTCTGACATGCTGTGTCAACGCAATTTACTATGTAAATTACGTTGTTTTGTAAAAAAATCCCGCAAACTCATTTCTGAATCTGCGGGATGAGAGGCGCGAACCGGATTTGAACCGGTGATCAAGGTGTTGCAGACCTATGCCTTACCACTTGGCTATCGCGCCTGATATACTTTATCGGCGAAGCCGATTCGTATGCGGTGTGCTTTCCCGACGACCGGGAGATGGGAACTGGTAAAAATGCTGTTTACCGGTTGCTCAAGGTAGACGGGCAATGCGACCTTTTACCTGAAGCTCAAGGTCGACGGGAAGTGCGCGCCATTTGAGTTCGCTTCGCGAAGAGGCGCGCGTGTTCATTAGGATCACCCCCGCACCTTCGGTGTGGGTCCCCCCTAATGATAGTGATAGTACTCCCCCTGTTGGACTCGAACCAACGACACTGCGGTTAACAGCCGCATGCTCTACCGACTGAGCTAAGGAGGAATAAGCACTTCCTTAATACGAAACAAAGGACCTACAGTCCTTTTCTTTCGCTTCTATTCGGTTGTGCCTTCAAAAAATCATACTGAAAACTCTGTAAGAATAAGGTTAAGCCCTCGACCTATTAGTATCGGTCAGCTGCGTACGTTGCCGCACTTCCACTCCCGACCTATCAACCTCGTAGTCTTC
>JAFYYS010000008.1 GCA_017546025.1 Lachnospiraceae bacterium
AATTTCAAGACATCATCGTAATTATCCCATGTAAGTTTTTCCAGGCGAATCATTCTTGCTTCCTCCGTCAAACTGCGATTTGTATCTGTAAACTGAGCAGTTATAATCTCTTCTCCATATGCCTTCCCTGAGGTTCATAATCCACTGCGATATGTCGGTCAGCTTGTTCGGCTTTCCGACAAAGAAGAACGACCGTCTCGACGTCGTTTTCGTTGAGCAACACCTTGCCACCTGCTTCAACGTCATAATCTACGCGGAATTTAAATCTGATTCGCTTTAGGATGCTTCAAATCCGGATTATTTTGCTATTCGCATAAACAGATGGGTTTCATCTTCTCCTGAGATTCGAGCTCCGTTTTTTATCATGACCTTTTGGGAGGCAATATTATCTTTATTGACTCGCAAATATATCTCGTCCTCCGGGATAATGTTCTTTGCGATTTGAACCGTAAGCCTTAATCCTTCTGTTCCGTAGCCTTTGCCACGAACATCTTTCAAAATACTATAACCGATATGCCCCGCACCTGTTCGAAGTGCTTGCGTAAGATGATGCCTGATCCTAAACTCTCCGACAAGATGCCCGTCATCCCACAGATAATAATATGTTTCAGGCACAAACCATTCAGGCATATTTACCGGATGTTCATACGAGATCAATTCAGGAAGTACTTTTTCTACATATTCATCATATGAAACACCATTATATGGGTTGGTCAGTCCATTTTCATCTGCCGGCAAAGCCGTTGTGTATTCCCATTGGGCAAATGCATCCTGTATGTTGATTTTTCGTAGTTCCATATTATCTTTACCCTTCATCACTGATTCTTCGTCAAACATATTGAATTCTATATATTTGCAATTACTTCCCACCTGCCGTTGCGCTTACCGTTCTCTCTTCGAATCAATCCTTTTTCTTGCATTTCAACTGTTCGTGTCTTTATCGTTCTTTCCGATTTACCAATTATCCCGGCCAATTCTTTCTGCGTTATCGAAGGATTCTTTAGTAATTCCTTTAAAATCGCCAATTCCTCCAAAGTGCAATTATTGCACTTTGAATCTTTTTCAATTGCACTTTGAATTGCACTTTGTTCCCTATAATCCACATGGATAAACCTATTCTTTAATTCATTCTGATACCCCATCAGAAGATTGTCAAAAAAACGCTCCAAGTAAATTGTAGTAGCACTGATTCCCTTGCCCAGATCATTATAATTGGCTCTGGCAAGTGCGTTTCTGAAGTACCATGAGTTCTCGGCAAATATCTCATTATTAACTGAAAAGCCAAACGTCTTCAGATACTTAATAATGAAAACCGCCGTAGATCTTGTATTGCCTTCACAAAACGGATGAATCTGCCATATACCTGAGGTAAACTTTGCTATATGCTTCACCGCATCACCGGCAGATAGACCCTCATAAGAAAACTGCTTTTCCTGACCGAAATCATAATCCAGGGTATCCCTTATACTGTCAGCCGAAGCATACAGAACGGTCTCTCCGTTAAGAACCCATTCGCTTTTCGTAATGTTATAAGTTCTGTATTCTCCCGCATGGGGGAAGATATCTTTGAAAAGCCGTTTGTGAATAGTCTTCCACTCTGCCGGTGAAAACTGAAAGGTTCTTTCTCCCAAAAGTTCAGTGATTCTGGCAGAAACAAAGTCAGCTTCTTTTGTCCCATCTTCGATTTCGGTTCGGATCTGCCGTTGTTCATAGTACGACTGAATACGTTTCTGCGCTGTCTTTATATCTATCCGGCCTTCAATATGCTCTTTGGCCGTTTCCAACAAATACTCGGAGGTTTTTAACCCGTCAACATCCTGAAGACCAATTGCTGTTTTCCAAGCAGTAGATTTCTCTGACTGCTCAGGTTCTCCCTGTCTGATGTATTCTTCAAGATCCATCTGCCATTTTTCATGATCATTCCGTGGCATCTGCAGTCACCTCCGTTCTGTTCTTGATCCTATGATAGTCCTCCATCTCGACATCAAGCGTGATCGTTCTCTCCCAGGTGTTGCTCATTTTCTGCAAAAGGCTCACGACTTCAACATGCACGCTTCCGGGGAACTGGTCGACGGGCTGGACGCGGTCGACGCGGTAGCCTCCGTCCGCAAGGATGCGGAGGTCACGCGCCAGCGTGGCCGGGTCGCAGGAAACGTAAACAATGCGGGCGGGTTCCATGGAAAGAATTGTCTCGAGAAGAGACTTCTCGCAGCCCTTTCTTGGCGGGTCAACCACGACGACGTCGGGCTTCACCGTCTCGTCTTCGGCAATCAGCCGGGGCACGACCTCTTCCGCCGCACCGCAATGGAATTCGGCGTTGGTGAGACGGTTTCGCATGGCATTTGCCTTCGCGTCAATGATGGCGTCCTCGACGATTTCCACGCCGATCACGCGCTTTGCGTGCTTCGCGAGAAAGAGCGAGATAGTGCCGATGCCGCAGTAGAGGTCCCAGACGACTTCGTTTCCGGTGAGGCCGGCGTAGGAAAGCGCCGTGTCGTAAAGCACCTTCATCTGGACGGGGTTCACCTGGTAGAACGAGGTCGGGGAGATGACAAAGCTGACGTCGCCGATATAATCCGTGATTGTGACGCTGCCGAACAGCGGCAATGTCTCGCGGCCGAGAATCACGTTGGTCTTCTCGGTGTTAACGTTGAGGCAGAGTCCGACAACGCCGTCAATCTGCTGCAGGCTCTCCCATAAAATCTCGGGCTTCGGAACGGAGCGTCCGTTCACGACAAGGCATACCGACACCTCGCCGGTTGCCGCGCCGCGGCGCATCAGAACATGGCGCACAAGACCTTTGCCGGTTTCCTCGTCGTAAGGCTTTGCGCCGCTTTTCATCAGGTAGTCAACAACAGCCGCAAGAATCTTCTCATGGCCGTTCCAAAGCATCAAGCAGCTCTTCGTCGGCACGATTCTGTGGCTGTGACCGGCGTAAAAGCCGAGCACGGGAAGGATTGCCCCGTTCGCTCCTCCGACCGGGAACTGCCCCTTATTGCGGTACCCGTAGGGGTTGTCCATGCCGAGGATCGGCAGCACCGGCACATCGGGGAATCCGCCGATTCTCCGTACGCAGTCCTCCACCTTCTTCTGCTTCATCTGAAGCTGCGCCTCATAAGACAGGTAGGAAAGCTGGCAGCCGCCGCAGGAGCCCGCAACCGGACACTTCGGCTCGACTCTGCCCGCTGCCGGCGTGAGAATTTCCTCTGCCTTTGCGATTGCATACGTCTTCTTCACCTTGATAATCCGGGCGCGAACGGTATCGCCGGGAACGGCACGGGACACAAACACCGTGAACCCGTCAACGTGCCCGATGCCTTCGCCGGTATCGGTGATGTCTTCAATTGTCAGTTCCGTAAGCTGATTCTTTACAAACATACTTGTTCCTTCCGAAAATGCCGCCCTGACGGCGGCATTTCCATGTTATTGTTTCGAAGTAATACGAATGTTGCTCTCAAAAAGCTTCTGGTATCCGAGCCATGCGCCCTCAGCGTCGTTGCCCGCAAAAAGCTCCTTCATGCACTCCATCTTGGCGTCGAGATTGTCGGCCATGCTGAGCGCGAGCGCTTCCGCAATTGCCGGCTTCTTCGGCGATCCGTAGGTCAGTTCGCCGTGGTGCGCCAGAATGCAGTGGCGAAGCTCTGAGGCAAGTCCCGCAGGAAAATGAGGAACCTCCTCCATCTTTTTTCCGACAAATTCGGCTCCGAGGAAGATATGCCCGAGCAGGTTACCGTCGTCGGTGTAGTCATTTTCCGGGAAGGAAGAAATCTCGGAAAGCTTGCCGATATCATGGAATATGGCTGCCGTGATCAGAAGGTCACGGTTCAGAATCGGATAGCTGTCCGCGAGGTAAGCGCACATCTTCGTCACCGAAAGCGTATGTTCCAAGAGTCCTCCGACAAATGCGTGGTGAATCGCCTTCGCAGCCGAATGGTTCATGAACCGCGTCGCAATGTCGTTATCGTTGAAGACATTCTGAAGAAGCGCTTTCAGATGCGGCTCCTTCACAGAATCAATGTAGCCCTTCAGTTCTCGGAACATCTCCTTACGGTCCTTCTCGGTCGTCGGGATGTAATCCGCCTGGTCATACTCGCCCTCGTCGGCCTTGCGCAGCCGGCGCACATTCAGCTGAAGCGCACTCTGGAAGCTCGTCACCTGTCCTTCCACCTTCACGAAATCAAGCGGTTCCACATTGGCAATCGCCGGACCGAGATCCCACGCCTTCGCATCGAGTGAACCCGACTTGTCCTGCAGTGTCAGCGACATGTAATTCTTGCCCGTTTTGGCCTTCAGAATCTGGCACTGCTTGACCAGATAGACCTCCGTCACCATTTCGCCTTCACGCAGTTCTTTGATATAACGCATACTTGCCTCTTTCTAGTAGGTTACGCTGACCGACCATTTTTTCTTCATTTCCTTGCCGTTCCGATAGAAGGTTGCTTCAATATCCTCCCCGCGCTTGTAGGTCGAGTAAACCGAGAAGAATTCCTCCACCGAGGTAATCGGACAGCCGTCCAGCTTCACGATGATGTCTCCCTTACGGAACTCCTGACTCGCTGCCGTGCTTCCTGTTGCGATTTCCTCGATGATGATGCCGTTCTGGATGGACAGCTGGGGAAGCACCTCGTCGTTGATGTCACGGAACACGGCACCGAATCTGGGATAAGCCATGTCATTTGCCAACATGCCCAAAAGCGTCTCGAACTTGTCGATGCTTAACGCCTGGATGCTCTGCCCACCGTTATGATACCGGTTTGTGATAAATCCGACGAATTTGCCGGAAGAATCCACCAGAATGCCGCTCTCGCCGCGGCCGCCGAACATATTGGTGTCGATGATTTCAAGCGCATTGTCGGTCACGTACACCTTCTCGGCGCGGCTCGAAACCATGCCCATGTCAACCGAAGGCCCGCGGCCGTTCGGGAAACCGATGGCGATGACCGCCGACCCAAGGGTAAGCTCGGAGGAATGGCCGAAGGGCACCGCGCGGATGGTATTTTTCTCGGCGGTGCTGAACTCCTTACGGTCAACGGTGAGGATTGCCAGTCCTTCTTCGGGCGCTTTGCGGAAGACCTTGCCCTCCGCTTTCCTGCCTCCGAAAAATGTGACCGTAATCCTGTCATGCGGCGTATCGTTAAGGACATCGTACTGGGTGAGAATCAGGTAATCGTCGCCGCTCACCGCGACTATGACACCGCTTGTTTCGACAACGCTTTCCGTCACGTCCGCAAATACGGGATCCTTGATTCGCGTAACGTAGCTGACGCGCGTCATGCACGGGTCAAGAGCCTCTACGGCATCCTGCACGCCCTGTACAATCTTTTCGTAGCCCTCAAGCGCTTTGAGATCAATATCCGTAATGGTCTCGCCGCCCGGGCTCACCTTGGCGGACGGGCTCGGTCTGAGGGTTACCGGCTCCTTCGGATCGTCCGAAAAGAAATGCCTGATGACGTAGTCGGAGATTCCATAGGAGCATCTCGCGATGACGCCGAACAGTGCGGCAACCGCCACGACAATCAAAGCGTTTCTCAGGTACCTGCGACGTTTCTGCCATTTGGCAAGGGGAACACGCTCTTCCTTGATGAAGCCGTAATTCTCGCCGGTTTCGGCCTGCTTTTTGGCGTTCTCGTCCTTTGTATCATTTGTCTGTTTCATACCCACTCCTAACTATCCGCTCTCTGCAGACTGAAGACGAACTCGGTACCTTCGCCCTCGGTACTGATAACCTTGATATTCTCGTTATGTGCGGCAATGATCTGTTTGGTAATGGAAAGTCCGAGGCCCGTTCCGCGCTTGTCTTTACCACGGGACAGGTCGGTTTTGTAGAACCGCTCCCAAATCTTACCGATGGCGTCCTTCGGGATGCCGATACCGGTGTCCTTAACGGAAACGAGTACCTTGTCGCGCTTCTCCGCGACGACAACCGTTACGACGCTGTCGGGTTTGCTGAACTTGATGGCGTTATCAATCAGGTTGTGCACAACCTGCTGAATCTTACCCTTGTCCGCGTAGGCGTATAACTCGTTTTCGGGAAATACGAGACGGATCTTCATGTTCTTCTGGGAACATTTGCCTTCGAACGTTGCGGACGACTGCTTCAGCATCTTAACGATATCAAAGCGCTCCCAGATGAGGCGCACGCCCTTGTTTTCGAAGTTACTCAAATCGAGGAGGTCATTCGTCAGGTTGGAAAGACGCTCCGTTTCGAACAGGATGATGTTTAAGTATTTGCCCTGAATCTCGTAGGGGATGGTGCCGTCCTTCATGGCTTCGGCGTAGCCCTTAATCGAGGTAAGCGGCGAACGGAAGTCGTGGCTGATGTTGGCCACGAAGTTCTTCTGGTAATCCACGAGGTTCGCGTGCTGCTCCGCAAGCATGTGGGCGGAAAGCGCCACGTCACGGTATTCGTCGTGTCCGCGAACCCCTGCTTCTGCCGTGAAATCACCGTCCGTATAGGCAATGATTGTTTTGTTGATGTTCTGCAGGTTTCTCGTATGGTATACGGCGAACAGGAAGAACACCAGAAGAAGGATCAACAGGCACGCGCCGGAGATGATATTCATCCGGATGATGAAATTGTCGGTCTCATCGGTCGTGCGGCTCATCGGCTCCGCAATGACAATGAAGCCTTTGATGTTGTAGCCTTCCTTAACCGGCTCAACAGCGCAGAGGGCCTTCTCCTTGGTCAGTCCCTCCACGTAGACGTTCTCCGAATAGATGTTGTCCAAAAGACCGGGAGCCTTCTCGTTCAGGTTAATCGGCGTCGTGTCCAGGTTTTCACCCGTTGCGGCAATCATTCTGCCGTCTGCGGCCACGACCCAGATATCCGCGTCGAGCATCATCCGCACGGCCTTCATCTGGAGCAGGAACGTATCCAGCGAAAAACCGGGCAGCTTGTACTCGGAAATGTATTCGTCGGAAATGACGACGCATTCCTTGTAGATGCGGCTCTTATGTCTTTTCATGTTGTCGCTCTGATAGAACGGCCTTGCGACGAGATTGGTTGCAATCAGAATCAGCGCCGCCGCTGCCAGATAGACAATGGCATATTTATGCCAGACCTTATGTTTCATGGTTTACTCCCGTAAAACGTGTTACAGTGCATTTCTCAGTTCGAACTTGTAGCCGATGCCCCAAACCGTGCCGATTCGCCATTCCTCGTGGTCCTTTAACTTCTCACGGAGACGCTTGATGTGCACGTCAACGGTACGGGTATCACCGACATATTCATAACCCCAGATGCGGTCCAGAAGCTGCTCTCTGGTAAATACCTGGTTCGGATGGGAAGCCAGATAGTACAAAAGCTCGAATTCCTTCGGCGGCATCTCGAGTTTCTTGCCCATGTAGGTAACGGCGTAGTTGGTCTGATTGATGATTAGATCGGTGTAGGAAACGTAGTCTCCCTGCTCGCCGGAAACAACGGGGCCTGCGTGCTGCTCGTGAAGAGGCTCTGTCGGCGGATTGTCCTGACGCATGCGGCGAAGCACGGCCTTAACACGTGCCACAAGCTCCTTCGAGTCGAACGGCTTCATCATGTAATCGTCCGCGCCGAGCTCAAGCCCGAGCACCTTGTCGAAGATTTCGCCCTTAGCGGAAAGCATGATGATCGGCGTGTTGCTCGTCTTCCTTATGGAACGGCAGACCTCGTAACCGTCGATGCCGGGAAGCATCAGATCGAGAAGCACCAGGTTCGGCTCAAACTCCGCAAACTGGCGCACCGCCTCCTCGCCGTCTCCGACAATTCTGGTCTCGAAACACTCCTTTGTCAGATAGAGCGCAATCAGCTCCGCAATGTTGTTGTCGTCATCCACAATCAGAATCTTCTGCTTTTCCGCCATGACTTCCTCCTCCTTTTTGCTTAGTCCTTAAACTCCACCTCGGTCGACCCGTAATCGGGGGAAATGGTATAGGACTTGACATATTTCGTTCTCTTACAGTGTTGATGCACGGCCTGCCGTACGGCTCCCGTGCCGCGTCCGTGTATGATGGTTACTTTGTGAATGTGTGCCAGATAAGCATCATCCAGATACTTATCAAGCTCTGCCACGGCCTCGTCCGTCCGCTTGCCGACGAGATTCAGCTCGGGGCTGATGGTCATCGCCTTGTTGCCGATTCCGGTCGCCGTGAAGACCTTCTTAACAGTGTCCTCCTTCGGCGTCTCCAGGATGGCGAGGTCCCGGATGTTGACCTTCGTGGTCATGATGCCCATCGTGACGAAGCAGTCGCCCTTGGCGTTCGGGAGCGTGTGAATGGTGCCCTTCGTGTTCATGCTCAGAACAAGCACGGAATCGCCGATCCGGAACTCCTCGGCCTTGTGTTCGCCCTTCTTCTGCTCCTTTTTAAGCTCGTTTTGCGGAACCGTATCGTTCAGCTTCTCACGCGTCTTGCGGCGCTCGTCTTCAAGCGCTGCCATGTTCGCGCCGCTTGTCCCGAGCTTGTTGATGCGGCGGATGGTCTCGTCCGCGAAGTCCTTCGCATCCTGCAGAACTCTGCCCGCTTCTGCTTTCGCGTCAGCGATGATGCGGTCCTTGCGCTCCTCGATGGCCTTGTTCTTCTTCTCCCATTCGCTTCTTTGAAGCGCGGTTTCCCTGCGGTCCGCCTTGGCCTGGCTCAGCTCTTCCTCGAGCTTCAGCCTGGTCTCCTCGAGTCCCGCAATCATATCCTCAAAGCTCTTGTCCCGGATGCCGATGTAGGAATCCGCTTCCGCGATGATTTCATCGGGAAGACCGAGCCTCTTTGAAATGGCAAAAGCGTTGCTCTTTCCGGGAATGCCCATCAGAAGCCGGTATGTCGGGCGGAGCGATTCCACGTCGAATTCGCAGCAGGCATTGATGACGCCCTCGGTCGTCATGGCGAAAACCTTCAGCTCCGCATAGTGCGTCGTTGCCATCGTCCGGATGTCAAAACGGTGCAGCCGGCTCAGGATTGCCATCGCCAATGCGGCGCCCTCGGTCGGATCAGTGCCCGCGCCGAGCTCGTCGAACAGGACAAGCGAATCCTCTTCTGCCTGCTCGAGAATCTTCACCGTGTTGGTCATATGCGAGGAAAATGTGGACAGAGACTGTTCGATGCTCTGCTCATCTCCGATGTCCGCAAATACCTCGGGGAAAATGCCAAGCACTGTGCCGTGCTTAGCCGGTACGTGAAGGCCTGCCTGCCCCATCAGGGTGAACAGTCCGACCGTCTTTAACGAAACGGTTTTACCGCCGGTGTTGGGACCGGTGATGACTACCATCGAGTAAGACTGCCCGAATGCGATATCAATCGGGACAACCTTCTTCGGATCAATGAGCGGGTGACGGCCTGCCACGATCTTTACGGAACGGTCGTCCGAAAACTCCGGACGGACAGCCTTCATCTCCTTTGCCAGATACGCTCTTGCGAAGATGAAATCGAGCTCCGTCATGACCTCGCGGTCGTAGCGGAGGTCTTCCGTATACGGCGCCAGCATCTCGCTTAACGCGGCGAGGACCTTCTGGATCTCTTCCGCTTCGGCAATCTCCAGCTCACGCAATTCGTTATTCAGCTTCACGATTTCCATCGGCTCGATGAAAGAGGTGGAGCCGGATGCAGACTGGTCGTGCACCATGCCCGCAACCTGGTTTTTGTACTCGCTCTTATACGGAAGGCAGTATCTGCCGTCGCGCATCGTAATGAGAGCATCCTGAATCATTCCGGCCTGCGAGGCGGCGGAAAGAATGGAACCGAGTCTCTCATGAATCTTGTCGTTGGTCGCCTTCATCTTGCGGCGAACGCTTTTCAGCCCCGCGCTTGCATCGTCCGCGATTTCCTCCTCGGAAATGATGCAGCGGGTGATTTCCTGTTTCTCGCTCCGAAGCTCCTGCAGCATATTGAAACGCTCCGAGAGGGAATCCTCCGGCACGTCGTCGCCGCGGTCTCCGGGACAGCCGTACGCTTTGGCTCTTGCAACCGCGGTCAGCAACGAACCGATGCGCAAAAGCTCGGGAATCTGCAGACAGCCTCCACGCTCTAAGCGAAGCAGCGAATCGCCGATGTCCGGAATGCCGCTGAACGAAAGGGAACCCTTTGAATAGGTTCTTGTCAGGGCGTCCTCGGTCTCCTGCTGCCACGCCTCTGCCTGCTCCCGCGTGTCCGTGGGCATAAGGGCAGCGCAGCGTCTGCGTCCCAAATCAGATCCCGCGAGATGGACAAGCATTTCGCGGATCTTGTCAAATTCCAGTATCTTTATTGCTTTATCATTCATAATAACTCCAGGGGTGAATATGAAGCTCCCCCTCGGTCTGAAGCCCGGCAAACCCGTGCTGCCGCAAAGCCTCGTAGATTACAATGGCCGCGGCGTTTGAAAGGTTTAACGATCTCGTTTCTCCGAGCATGGGGATGCGCACGCACGTATCCTTATGCTCCTTAAGAATCTCCTCCGGAATGCCGGCGCTTTCCTTGCCGAACATGAGGAAGCAGTCCTCGGGATAGGAAACCTCGGTATAAAGGTGCTTGGCTTTCGTTGTCGAATAGAAGATCTTCGCGTCCGGATTGGCCCGCAGAAAATCCTCATAGCTGTCATACACCTGTACCGAAAGATCCTTCCAGTAATCCATTCCGGCTCTCTTCAAATGCTTCTCGTCGAGCGAAAAGCCAAGCGGCCGGATTAAGTGAAGCCGTGCGCCTGCTGCAACGCAGGTACGACCGATATTGCCGGTATTCTGGGGAATTTCCGGCTCATGCAATACAACATTAATCATTCTTTCTGTGCTGCTCCGTAAAGACGCGAAGACGCCCGAGCGCTTTCTTCAGATTTTCCAATGAATAGGCATAGGAAATCCGCAGGAAGCCTTCGCCGCAGTCACCGAATGCGGTGCCCGGAACGATGGCAACCTTCTGCTCCATCAGGAGCTTTGTCGCGAACTCCTCGCTCGTCATGCCGAACTCGCGGATGCACGGGAATACGTAGAACGCGCCGTAAGGCTCAAAGCACGGAAGTCCCATGTCACGCAGTTCATGTACGACGAAACGGCGGCGCTTATCGTAGGAATCGCGCATCATTGCGACGTCCTCATCGCCGTTCTTCATCGCCTCGATAGCGGCATACTGGCTCATCGTCGGCGCGCACATGATGGCAAACTGGTGAATCTTCGTCATCTGACGGATGATTTCCTCCGGCCCGCACGCATAGCCGAGTCTCCATCCGGTCATCGCGTGGCCCTTAGAGAAGCCGTTGATGACGATGGTGCGCTCGCGCATGCCCGGGAACGAAGCAATCGAAACGTGCTTCATGCCGTAGGTAAGCTCGCTGTAGATTTCATCGGAGAGAACGATAAGGTCCTTCTCCACGCAGATTTCGGCAATCTCCTTCAAATCGTCCGCGGTCATGACGGCACCGGTCGGATTGTTCGGGAACGGCAGCACCAGGATCTTGGTCTTGTCCGTAATCGCCGCACGGAGGTCCTTTGCGGTCAGACGGAATTCGTCCTCTTCCTTCAGGCAGATTGTCACCGGAATGCCCTGCGTCAGAATGACACACGGCTCGTAGGAAACGTAGCAGGGCTGCGGAATGATGACTTCGTCGCCGGGGCAGACCATGGCACGGATGGCCAGGTCAATCGCCTCGCTTCCGCCGACCGTGACGAGGGTTTCCTTCATCGGGTCGTACGAAAGGCCGTAGCGGCGGTTCAGAAAGTTCGTAATCTCCTTGCGGAGCTCCGGCAGACCGGCATTTCCGGTATAATGCGTCTTCGACTGCTCGAGCGAATAAATGCCTTCCTCGCGGATGTGGTACGGCGTTGCGAAATCCGGCTCACCGACACCGAGGGAGATGGCATCCTTCATCTCATGCACGATATCAAAAAATTTACGAATGCCGGACGGCTTAATGCCGACAACGGCAGGATTTAACGGGTTTCTCACGGTGTGATTAACATCCTTTCATCTTCAGTGCGGGTTACAAGCGGGAGCCCGTGCTCCTTATATTTCTTCAGAACGAAATGCGTTGCCGTAGACAGAACGGATTCCATCGGGGCAAGCTTTCCGGAAACAAATTCCGCCACGCTCTTCAGGCTCGTTCCCTTTAACATCACGCAAAGGTCAAAGCCGCCGCTCATCAGATATACGGCCTCCACCTCTTCAAACTGATAAATTCTCTCCGCAATCTCATCAAAGCCCTTGCCGCGCTGCGGGGTAACCTTTACCTCGATCATGGCGGTCACACAGTGCTTTTCGGTCTTATCCCAGTCAATCAGCGTCGGATAACCGCAGATGATCAGTTCCTCCTCCATTCTGCGAATCTCCGCCGTAACGGCTGCCTCGCTCTCGCCGAGCATGACGGCCAGCTCCGCTGCCGTAAGCTTTGCATTCTTATCAAGACTTTCCAAAATTCTCGTATCGAGACCCATCTCAACATCCTCCTAAGATTGTATTCCGCGGTAGGGCTCCAGATACCGGACTTCCCCGCCGTTATGTAACTCTTTTGCTTTGCCTTCCTGAAGGCTTCCGATGACCGCCGCCTCAAAGCCGGCCGCCGTAAGCGCCTCCGCCAGACGTTCGCCGTCCGCTGCTGCCATCAGAATGCATCCGCCCGCTCCGATCTGGTACGGGTCGATGTCCAAAACCTCGCAAACCTCAATCGTCAGCTGCGAAATCGGAATCTCCGGAAGTTCAATCCGCATCCCGGTCCGAAGCCTCTCGCCCATCTGAAACAGTCCGGCATACACGCCGCCGTCTCCGCAGGCATATTGATAGAGCGCTCCGTTCTCAAACCCGGTCCGGCAGATCTTCTCCGCCGCCTTCGGCAGAAGAAGTTCCGGAATCTCCGACAGAAAATGCGACGGAAGCTTCCCACGAAGCAGTTCCGCGTGCTCCTCATTAAGAAGCAGCGTTTCCTCCGCACCGGCCTGCCCGCACATGACGATTGCGATGTCTCCGTCTGCCTGCTCCGGCTCTTGGAACCCAACGTACGGCTCTCCGTACGCCGTGGCATGGACCAGATAATCCGTCCGCTCTTCCCGTACGATTTCGGCATCGTTAAGCATGCCAAGCTCGTACCAGGCTTTCATGAAGCCGCGAATAATATCCTCAGGTGCATCCTTCGGCGCCGCAAGAAGCAGTCCGAACGATTTCGGCTCACGCCCTCTTGCATATAATTCCGCACTGACTCTGGCAAATGCCATAGGGACAATCAGCGGACTCATTCCGGCAACGGTTCCCGATGCCATCCCGTTTGCGCGGTCATTGACCCCGGCGGCATATACACATTCGGCACAGGTCATTCCCTCTTTGCGCCCGGTAAACGGCCGCCCGAGAAACGCCCGGTTTCCGGTTCGCGATACAAGCCGCTCGTATTCCGCATTGCCGATGCTGCCTCTGCCCATATGCTCTCCTTCCGGGGCGGCAAATCCCCTGTTGGAAACATGCCCCCATATTCAGTTCATTATATCATATAAACCCCGTAAGTATCAAGGAGAGTTTTACGGCGAAATGCTTGACATTACACCCCCGATTTCGTATCATTAAAGCAGTTGTGAGAAAGCGTTTTTCCGGTCTTTCTACGGCTAGAACAGGTATTTGGAGGGAATTATGAAGGAAAGCAGAAAGAACCGCGGCAACGGCCTGATTTGGGCTATCATTCTTGTAGTCATTGTCGCGATTGTAGTCACATTTATCGTCATCGCAAAGTCCCGTAAGTATGATCCCGGTAAGACCGATAACGGCATATACCTGAACAAGTGGGCAGATGTCCAAATCCGGATTCCGGACGGACTTACGATCTATCAGAAGCAAAACACCGACAGTCTGTATTCGGAGCTGTATATGAAGTCAAGTACCGAGAGCTCGCAGATGTTCGGTTTTGCCGCATACAAGGACCCCTCAATCGACACCGGCATGGAGGAAATGAAGCAGGTGTTCCTGCAGGCAGTCGGCCGGGCCAAGGGCATCAACATTACGGTTTCGAATATTCAGTATCCGAAGATCGCCGGCAAGGAATATAAATATCTTCCGGTTAAGCTTTCCGGCAACGGCGTAACGGTTTACATCGGCATCTACGGTCGTCAGGTTAACAGCCACGGCTCCTTCATCCTCGTAGCCGGTTCCACCGAATCCGAGGCCGCTCTTAACGACCTGATCAAGCAGAACGTTTCCTCTTACAAATAAAGTTTTTGACATAGTAAAGGCGCTGCCAGCTGCAGCGCCTTTTTATTATGCCTCGGAAAATGCCATCCCGGGGCGCAGGTTTCATTAGCGTGATGGTTTCACATTTTCCGCCGTTCTTATGCGAAATCCGGATGGTCGCCGCGGCTTTCCGCCACGCGGTATCCGATCCGCTCTACGCGGTTTCGCAGGCAGACAACACACTCGGCAGCCTCCTCACCGGTACAGATTTTGCCGTCATAGAGCAGATATTTGCCGCGGACGGAAACGGGTGAAAGATTCGGCATCAGCACGTTCGCGCCGGCAAGAATTCCTTTCTCCCTGCCAAGTGCATCGGCGGTTCCGAGCGCCGTGGTTGCCGGAAGCAGAACCTTCGGAAACAGCAGACGAAGGATGGCCAGCAGGCGGAGCGTCGTCTGCACGCTACCGTTTTGCTCATCCCGAAACGGCGTGTCCTTGTGCGCGAGGAACGGCCCGATGCCGATCATATGCGGGCCGAGCTCCTGCATGAATGCGATGTCTTCGTAAATCGTGTCAATTGTCTGGTACGGCGAGCCGACCATGATGCCGCAACCGACCTGATAACCGATTTCCTTCAGGTCATAAAGGCACTGCTTGCGGTGCGCGAGCGACATGCTCTTCGGGTGCAGCTTCGCATAATGCTCCTCATCAGCCGTCTCGTGCCGCAGAAGATACCGGTCCGCGCCGGCGTCATGAAACATCTGATAGCTTTCGTGGGATTTTTCACCGATGGAAAGCGTGACGGCGCAGTCCGGGTGACGATCTTTTATCGAGCGCACAATCGCGCTCATGCGCTCGTCCGTATAATATGGATCCTCGCCGCCCTGCAGCACAAATGTCCGGAAGCCGAGTGCCGCGCCGCTGTCGCAGCATGAAAGAATCTCATCTTCACTAAGCCGGTACCGTTCTGCCGCACGGTTTCCGCACCGGATTCCGCAGTAATAGCAGTCGTTTTTGCAATAGTTTGTAAACTCGATCAGACCGCGCAGGAACACCTGCTTATGAAACACAGCGTCCGCAATCTCCCTTGCCGCCGTGAAAAGATACTCTTCCTCCTCAGAACCCGCCTGCCCCAAAAGGCAGGCAAGCTGCTCCTTCGTGATGTTTCTCCCCTGCCGCACGGCATCCACTGTTTTGGTAAATTCATTCATCTTTATTCTCCCTCATCGGGACCGCAAAGCCTCACTTAACCACTTCGAACTCTTCGCAGACCAGTTCCAGCTTTTCATCAAAGGGCAGGCCCGTTTCCTGCAGTTCCTCGGTGAAAAACCGTCTGTGTACCGTTCGCCAATACTCCAGGGAACGGTCGCCCTCACCTTCTTTGAATGCGTGCTCCTTTGTAACGGCATCGAAGGTTGTCACGTAAACTTTGGTTGTTCTGATGATGCAGACTGCATTTTCGGCAGAATCCAGTATAACACTGTATTCGCCAACCTGCGGCAGCTCCTCATCCTCAATTTTGTAAAATGCCAACGCAGAGCACGTCGCCGTTTTCACGCCGTTTTTGACCAGTTCGGCAAGCCCGTCTGCATCGTCTCCAAACGACCATGCCTCATAGTCACCCGTCAGCCCGGATGCCCTCCACATTTCTTCTGCTGTCATTTAAATCTCCCCTTCTTTTGCCGGATTCCGGCGTTATTGCATCGCATCACCCGAGTCGGATTCAGCACCTTACAGGAAATTCCCTTCTCCGTTCCGATTGCCTGCGAATTTCACCAGAAGTCGCCGGTGATGTACCATTTTCCTTCGATGCAACAGAGGAAGAACAACTCGGTTTCGTCGTAAGCGTCATCGCCTTCGCCGTAGCCCCATTGCGCGACAACGGCATAGACTTCCGAACCCGGGTCGGCGACATCGTTGAATTCGGAACGTGCCTCGATTTCCTCGTAATCGTCATCAGATTCCTGCCGGTCTCCGTTAATGAGGCGGCCTACCTCACCGCTCTTAGCCTTTTCGATTTCTTCAATCGCAAGAATCTTGTACCACGGCTTCCGCGCCGCGATGTGCGGAGCGAGGTCGTCGTACTCTGCCTTTTCGTAGGCATAGAGGTCGAAATTCGGGTTGGGCTCGTCAAATTCCGACATGGCATTTTCCCGCATTTGATCCAAAAACTTCGGCGGATGCGTGTAGTTGTACACCGTGTCGAAATCCGTCGTCACGAAAAGTGCATTGTAAAACTCCTCCACCACCTTCTTCGGTGAAAATACCGGCTCCTCGGTCGGCGGATCAAGCGGCGGACTCTCGGGCGTACAGCCGGTTACGGCGAGAAGAAACGATGCCGTAAGCAGCAGGGAAAGGATTGTCTTGAAAACATGCTTTTTCATGGAAACAGCCTCCTTTTCACGGTCTTTGGAAAATGATACACTTCATTTTACCATATCGGGACGCACTTGAACAGAGTCATACCGCCATAATCCCCACAAAACAAAAAACAGCCGGCAAATGCAAACGCACCTGCCGGCTTTCATTACTCCGTATACAGCGTCAGTGTTATGTCACCGTTTCCGAGCAAATCCCTCATCTCAGAAGCGGTCTTGTCGGTAATCTTTCCGAGCCTTGTGTATTCCCAGGAGTTTGATCCGTAAAATACTACAATCCGGTTGCCGGAGTACAAAACGATGTCACCGGCTTCGGTCGTGGTCTTCTTGTCATCTCTCGGAAGAGTGCTCCCAAGGGAACCGACCTGCTCAAATCCACCGTACATTGACATCGAGACAATGAGCGGTTTATCGGCGACAAGTGCCTTCAGCGCCCTGATCGATTCGTTGTTCGTCCAATCGACTGTGACCTCCGTATCACCGATCTTGAGTTTCAAGGATTTCCCTTCCGTTGTTTCGCTGCCCGCCTCCCACCAATGCTCCGTGCTCGTTGCAATCTCCGCATAATCAACCGTCTGTCCGTATCTTGGTGTTGCCAGATTAACCCCTTTGGCTTCCGCGGCGGCGGCAACACGGATGATTGGATCGTCCCAAGCATGGTTTGAGAGGGAAAAGGTTCCCCAATGTACCGGGATGAGCCATTTCGCATGCGCATCGATGGCCGCCTGAACGGTCTGTTCCGGGAACATGTGGGTTGTTGCCCATGCGGTGTCATACTGTCCGGAATCCCCTAACATCAGGTCCGCTTCCCCGTATTTTTCGTAGACGCGGGAGAAAACATCGTAGTACCCGCCGTCGCCGGTATAATAGACCTTATGGCTGCCGTCATTCATGAACAGACCGCCCCAGAGGGTACTGTTTGCCTTGAGCGGGTTTCGTCCCGTGTAATGCAACGACGGCGTCAGCGCGTACATTACGTTGTCCAGGGTCACTTCCTCCCACCAGTTAAGCGCGGTGATCTTATCTTCGGAAACGCCCCAGCCCTTCAGGATGACTTCAACGCCCAGAGGCACGATATACCGCTTCACTTTGGCATCAATATCTTTGATCGTGGCATACTCCAGATGATCGTAATGGTCATGGGAGATGAACAGCACATCGATCTCCGGGAGGCTCTCCACGGTCACCGGGCACTCCGAGAATCGCTTCGGTCCGGCAAATGACACCGGCGAGGAACGGTTTCCAAGCACCGGATCGATCAGGATGTTGCTCGTCCCAAGCTGCAGCAAAGTCGAGGAATGACCGATCCAGGTGATCACCAGACCGCCCTCCTGCCCGCGTTCGGCATATGTCGGATCAGCCGCCTTCAACTGTTCCTTGGGAACTTTCCGGTCACTCGTGGCGTCCTGCTTTCCGGTCATCACTGTAAAATCAATCTCATTATGAAATTTCTTGTCGTAGTACAGCTCGCTTTTCTTCGCGTATGTCTCCCGCTCTTCCTTTCCGGGCATTTTCCCGACCGAGGGCCAGAACGCCAGAAACAAAAGCCCGGCGATGGCAACCAGAAGGCACAGACCGACGATGCTTCCGAGAACGATCAGCAAGACCTTCACTCCCTTTCTCATTTTTCTCTTCTTCATTGGCATGTCCTCTTCTCTTACAGATTTGCTTCGAAAAATGCCTGAATCCGGTCAAACGGGATGATGTCCGTCCGGTCATACAGGTCCGTATGGCTTGCGCCGGGGATGATGAGGAGTTCTTTGTTCGAAGCGTACTTGCTGTCCTTTACCATATCCGCGTATGCATCTTTAGACATGTAGCAGGAGTGCGCTTTCTCCCCGTGGATCATCAATACGGCGCTGCGGATCTCATCCGCATACGTGAACAGGCGTGTGTTCATCAGAGATGTTCCCGCCGTCACGTTCCAGCCGTTGTTGGAATTGAGGCTGCGTGCATGGTATCCGCGCGGCGTCTTATAGTATGCGTAATAATCTTTCACAAAGTAAGGCGCATCCTCCGGCAGCGGATCCACAACTCCGCCCGCATGAGCATACTCACCGTTTTTGTAATCCGCCGTCCTCTGCTGATTGATTGCCACGCGCATCTGATATCTCGATTCCTCATTGTCCGCGGAATCAAAATACCCGTTTCCTGCCACGCGGGACATATCGTACATAGTAGAGGTGACGGTTGCCTTGATTCGTGTATCCAGGCACGCCGTCTGAAGCGCCATTCCGCCCCATCCGCAGATGCCGATGATCCCAATCCGTTCCGGGTCCACATCATCGCGGTTTACAAGGTAATCCACCGCAGCCTGAAAATCCTCCACGTCGATATCCGGGCTGTGCATGTCTCTCGGAAACCCGCCGGACTCACCGGTAAAGGAAGGATCAAACGCGATTGTGAGAAATCCCCTTGCCGCCATCTCCTGCGCATACAGTCCGGAGGACTGTTCCTTAATTGCCCCGAAGGGTCCGGAAACCGCGATCGCGGGTAACTTTCCATTCGCATCCTTCGGGCGGTACAGATCAGCCGCAAGAGTAATCCCGAAATGGTTGGCAAACATCACCTTGCTATGTTCGACGGTCTCATTTCTCGGAAAAACCTTGTCCCATTCCTGCGTCAGTTTCAATTCTTCTGTTTTCATCATGATGTGGTCCTCCGTTTCTACTTACATTTCGTTTCATTGCGTGTTTTACCACGAAATTATCTGTCCCGGCTGTTCGCCCCGATTCTTACAGAGAATCGGTGAAGATCTTCGCGATGTCCTCCTCAAGAAGGGGTGCCCAGGCATGCTCAAGACCTTCGTTAACCGCGACGTGGTGGGCCATCTCGCCGATCCGGGACTCGTCAATGCCGACCTCGCGAAGGTGCATCGGAATTCCGATGGACTCGAAGAACTTATAGGTGGCGTCAATCGCACGGTTGGCAATCTCGAACCTGTCAAGCGAAGCGTCGATTCCGAAGACATTCACGCCGTACTTGACGAAACGGCCGACCGTCTTCTCAGTAAGGATGTGCTTCATCCAGCGAGGGGTGATGATGGCAAGGCCTTCACCGTGTGTGATGTCATAGTACGCGGACAATGCGTGCTCCATGCCGTGACAGGGCCATCCGGTCTGGCTGTTGCCAAGCGCGTAGATGCCGTTGCAGCCATAGGTGCAGGTGAGCATCATCTCCGCTCTTGCCGTGTAATCCTCCGGATTCTCGAGGCACTTCTTTGCATTTGTCATAAGGCTCTTAAAGCCGGCCTCCATGAAGCCGTCGTTGAGAATGCTCGAATCCTCACAGAAATACTGCTCCATGATGTGGTTCATCGCATCTGCGCAGCCTGCGGCCGTCTGTTTCTTCGATACGGTAAATGTGTACGTCGGATCCAAAAAGGATACCGCCGGGAACAGATGCGGGTCCATGTATCCGATTTTGTCATTGGTCTCGGTTCTTGAGATGACGCCGCCGCAGTCGTACTCGCTGCCGGTTGCCGCGAGCGTGATGATGTCTACGATCGGAAGCGCTGCCTGCGCCTTAACCTTGTACGAGATCAGATCCCACGGATCGCCGTCATAGCACGCGCCTGCCGCGATCGCCTTCGAACAATCAAGCACGCTGCCGCCTCCGACCGCCAGGATGACGTTAATGTCTTCCTCCTTACAGATGCGCACGCCGTCCATCACACTCGGATCATACTTCGGGTTCGGCTGAATGCCGGACAGCTCGTAGATCTCGAAGCCCGAAAGCAGCTCCTTCACCTTGTCATAAAGACCAATCTTTTTGATGCTTCCGCCGCCGTAGGTCAGCAGGATCTTCTTTCCGAACTTCTCCATCACCTCCGGAAGTTTCACGATAACGTCCTTCCCGAAGATCAATCTTGTAGGGGTCATGTAATCAAAGTTTTGCAAGGTTTATTCTCCTTTACTCGTTATAAACTTCTTTCGCTATGTTAAAAGTTGCCCACGCCTTGGGCCAGCCCGCGTAAAATGCGACGTGCGTGATGGCTCCGGCGATTTCTTCTTTCGTCACACCATTTCGCTTGGCGTTCTGGATGTGATGCAGAAGGGAACTGTCAGTAATCCCCTGCGCCATCAGGACAACCACCGTAAGAAGGCTTCTTGTCTTGACGTCAAGCGCCTCATCGTTCCAGTTTTCTCCGAACAGGATGTCATCATTATAGTGCGCAAATGCCGGGGCAAATTCCCCGAGCCGGTCTCTCCCGGCGGTCTGTACAATTTTGGCCATATTCATTTTCCTCCCTTTCTTTTCTGAAGTTTCATTAATCCGTTCTGAATGAAGTACCCGATTCCTGCGATCAGCGCCATGACCGCCGCATAATCCAAAAGGAACAGCGCCGTGGATTCCTGTGTGTCGAAAAATGCGAACCCGACCTTCATCAGAAGGTAATCACCGATTCCGCGTTTTATAAACGCATATACACCGTATCCGGAAACAAGAATCGAAAAGACGACGATTGCGGTCTTCGGCTTCGCACCAAACCGTTTCCGCAGGTTCCCGCTGACCATCCGGATATGAAGTCCCAGATGGAATCCCATCAGGATGAAACTCCAATAGGGCACCAGCATGTGGATCGTCCGGAGCGTGCCTGCCGCACCATCGACCATGACTTCCTTAAATACATGCTTGGAAAGCAGAACTCCGCTCACCGGCTGAAGGACCATTGCCACAGCCAGAAGTATGTTCACGGCGGTGTTCAACACCCTCGCCGGACGGTACTTCCCCTTAAACAGGTTCGTCCACCACTTCCGGTTGACGACATGATGCGCAAGGAACAACACGAACATACCGATTCCGATCACCTCATGCGCGCACTCGCCGACCAACGAATACGCCATGAGAAGCAGCAGAGCCACGACCATCAGGATATCAATTGTCGTTTTCGCTCTTTTCATGCTAATACCCGAAGCCCGCGAGCCACTCGGCTACGTTTTTTCCCACCTTGTCGCGGTCCTTCTGGGCATCCGCGCCCATGATGGCAAGTCCCGTTCCGATCGTGCTGTCCGGGCACGCGCCGGCAAGCTTTTTGTCAAATCCCGACAGCCCGCTCCCCGCGTGGGTCGCGAACGGAATCAGCGTCTTTCCGGCAAGCGCGGTCGCATTTTCCTCGAAAAATGTGTAACAGATCATCGGCCAGTCGCCCCACCATACGGGAGCGCCGACGAAGACGGCGCTGTACTGCGAAAGGTCAGGAACCGCGCCCGTGTATTTGGGCCGTGAATTATCCTTCTGTTCCTTCTTGGCGACATCCGTCAGCTCGCTGTAAGTATACGGATAATCGTTCTCGGGAACGATCTCGAACAGGTCCGCCCCGGTCTTCTCTGCGATCATCTCCGCCACGATTGCCGTGTTTCCTTTCTCAATATTTCCGACGCCGTACTGTTCCCCCGTCCTCGAAAAATAAACCACGAGCACTTTCTTGCCGCTGCCGTCATTTAGGTTCACGTTCTGCCCAATCGGCTCATCATCTTTGCCGCACCCGGAAAGCGCAATCACTATCATTAAGGTGAGCGCAAGAAAGACCCTTCTATTTTTCAACCATTTCATTGTTCTTTTCTCCCTGCTTACTTCTTATTTATCTCTTTTCAAAATCGGGTCTCCAGGCTGCGAATTGTTCGAGCTGAGCATCTGTACGGTGATAATAGCGTCGGTTATTGTCAAGCTTGGCAATCTCAGCCATTTCTGCATCTGTCAGGGTGAAGTCGAGGATATTCAGATTATCCCTGATATGATCAACATTCTTACTACCCGGAATTACAACAAAACCCATCTGCGTATGCCAGCGGAGTATGACCTGTGCGCCGGTCTTTCCGTATTTCTTTCCAAGTTCGGTAAAAACCGGTTCATTGATGAGGGATTTATCCCCATGTCCAAGGGGATACCAGCTCATGAGTTTGATATCATATTTCTCAAGTGTCTGACGAAGTTCTGACTGGTTGATGTATGGATGAGCCTCTACCTGGATGAACTGAGGAACGATTTCCCATTTCTTCTGAAGTTCTTCAATATACTTTCCTTCAAAATTTGAGATTCCTATGGATTTCGCCTTGCCTTCCCTATACGCTTTTTCAAGCTGTCTGTATCCGGCAAGCCAGTTCCCGGCAGGCTGATGGATATAGAGAAGATCCACGTAATCTACGCCAAGGCGTTCCAACGTTTCATCTACAGCGCTATCATTTTCATATTCACTTGGCCAGAGTTTTGTCGAAAGAAATACCTCTTCGCGTGCTACGCCGCTGTCTTTGATCCCGCGACCGACAGCCCGTTCATTTACATATGCGTTTGCTGTATCGACCAAACGGTATCCCATTTTCAAAGCTTCTCTTACACTGTTCTCTGCAGCCGCAGGAGAAAGCATAAAGGTTCCGATTCCAACTACAGGGCATTTGATTCCATTGTTTAAGGTTATGTTTTCCATTGTGATTTCCTCCTACAACAATCCGTTGGTCTTAAGCCAACGTTCAATCTGTGCGTCCGACTTTCCGACGTTGCTGCCGTTCAACGGAAGGCCATCCTTGATCGCTGCGCCGGGACAGAGCTTTTTGATATCCCGCTCGCTGCTCCCCATGCCGCTTCCTTCGTTCGTGCACAGCGGCAGGATCGTCTTGCCTGCAAAGTCAAATGCTTCCAGAAACGTAAATACCGCCATCGGCATCGTTCCCCAGTAGTTCGGATACGCGAGGATGATGGTATCATACCCGTCAATACTCTTCGGAAGAGCCGTAAGCTCCGGCCGGGCATCGCTCTTCTTGTGAGCTTTTGCCTCCTCAATGCAGGTTTGATAATCCTTCGCATACGATGTCTTCATCTCAATTTTGAACAGATCCGCATCCATTTTCCCCTGAATCTTCTTCGCAACGACCTCGGTGTTTCCAACCTCGATATACTTCATGGAACCGCCGAAGTAGTTCTCGTCCGCCCTCGAAAAGAAGGCGATCAATGTCTTTGCCATACTAAATACCTCCGTCCTTATGGTTTCTAATGAATCACTTTTTGTAAGTTTCCTCGTTCCAGCTGAGCACCCCGGTCCTCAACGCTTCCTCATACCGTGAGATTTTGTAATTCAGTCGGTCAAGCGTCGCCTGGAACTTGTCAAGCTGCGCCTGGACATCCTCCCGCGCCTCCGCGAGCAGATCCCGCCTTGCCATAAGCGTCGCGTCTCCCTCCTGGAAAAGCTTCACATACTCGATCAGCATTTCCACCGGCACGCCCGCGTTACGCATGCAGATGGCATTTTCCACCCACTTGACATCCTCCTCACTGTAATCCCGGATCCCGCCCTTCGTGCGGTTCACCGTCGGGATCACTCCGACGCGCTCATAATACCGCAGGGTATCCGGCGTGATGTCATGGGTCTCACACACTTCTTTTATAGTCATGGGTTCCGTCCTCCTTCTCCTTTTTCTTGCTTTCCGGTCTCGGAAAATGCTCTCTTCCATCTCTGTTGGCTTGATTATACAGCTTGGAGTTAACTCCAAGTCAAGAGAAAGTTTTAAGTTTTTTCATTTTTCTCAAAAGCACGGCAGCAGACTGGCAACGAAAAACGAGGAAATCTCTGTGAAATCTCCTCGTTCTGTCATCGTTTCTGTTTGATTGTTTGGATCGATTACTCTGTGTACAGAGTCAGTGTTATATCTTTGTTTCCAAGCAGTTCCTTCATCTCAGCAGCTGTCTTGTCGGTGATCTTTCCAAGTCTAGTGTATGCCCAGGAATTCGATCCGTAAAAAACGACAATCTGATTGCCGGAGTACAGTACGATATCACCGGCCTCGGTCGTGGTCTGTTTGTCATTTCTTGGTAGAGTGCTCCCAAGAGAACCAACCTGCTCAAATCCGCCATACATCGACATGAACACCGTGAGCGGTTCCTCCTGTGCGAGTTTCCGAAGCGCTTTGACAGACTCGTTGTCTTCCCAATCGGTCGCGACCTCCATGTCACCAATCTTGAGTTTAAGTTTCATTTCCGTGGTCTCCTCTCCGGGATTGTCCTGCTCGCCTGTCGAGCTCTGGATGGGCGGTTGTACCTCCGTCGGAGAGGTTGCATTTTCCGAAGAATCCTTCTCACAGGCAGAAAGCAGAAGTGCCAGCACCGCTACAATGATTCCAAGTTGTCGTTTTTTCATCGTCTTCCTCACGTTTACGGCCATACGACCAGTTCTGCCAGACATATACTTGGTGCTTGTCCTTAATGGCCACTAGCAGTCCTTACCCCGACAAGCCAAAAGATACACCTATATCATTCCCCTCTGGCGTAAGCTTTACAAGTCCTCTTACTCCTCATCAATTCTCTCAACCTTGAATATCACCGGTCTGGTTCCATCAGAACAGCAGCAGATCATCGTATTCTCTTCTTTCATCCAGCCTTTCATGATGGAGCCGCCCTGGAGACCGGCATAAATATATCTGCTGATGGCATCCCACGCTTCTGAACAATGCGGCATCTTGGGACCTCCGGCAACCGTATCCGGATCAGCCGTGGTCTTTACAAGTGTATTTAGTCCACCATGCCAGAAATGGTCATTCTCGTCATCACGGCAGAACATAAATTCATCACCCACGTTATAACATGGACAAGCTCCGGACTTAGGATCTGTGCAATATTGCTCCTGTAATTCAGGATATAGTTTTTTGTCAATAACCGTAACCTTGACCTTATGGCTCATCTTGATTTCCTCTTGTTATATATGTTAAAAGATAATTGCCCGACTTACCAAAATATAAAGCAATAAGCACTTTATATGCTCTTCCTCAGTTATTTTGCGAGATATTGCTCTATTTCCTAATCAGCTCTTTCATCCGTAAGACGTCCGGCTTGTATTAGCATTCCCACACCAATAGCATTGATAAGAACAAACGAAACCCCGCCCGTCACACTCTCTGTTATCATAGTAAAACTGTCTTCAGCGTTTCCGAAAGTTCCGAGCATCGCACGTTCAAGAGAAAGCACAGCCACGATTGTCCCAGCAAGAGTGATATTACGGAGCATAATCAATGTTGCATTTCTTTTCTTCTGAGCCCTGACGGTATTGATGACAGACATGGTTATCAGATAAAAAGTATATGCAGCTATAGTGATCATTACAATAATATTGTACTTGGGGTTCTGTTTCTGCGCTATTACCAGACAGACCATTCCGGATACAGCTATTGAGAGTACTATCATTCCGAACCCTAATCCACGCATCACAGAACTGTCATACCATTTATTCCCTTTTTTTCGCTTCAGCGGAGCAACTACAACAAGTCTCATTATTCCGAGAATAGCGTAGTACACGCACAGGGTTAAAAACCAAAAGGATCTGTACACAAGTGCCTGGATTCCGTTAAACACCGCGTAGATCAGGTTCCAGCCCATACTTCCGCCCGAGATCATCAACACGCGAAAGAGAGGGTCATTAAAAGCCCTCTTTCCCAGCTTAGAATCCTTTATTGCGTTTATCAGTCCTTTCATAAATAGTTCTCCATAGAACGATTTGTGCCGTGGTACGATATAATATAAGTTATTTTTTTACCACAATTGTCAGCATGACCATTTTCTTATTTGTCGCCCTCCCATTCAGCAAATACGCCGTTTTTTATTATATCAGACATCGACATACGCGTCATCGCCCAAATGCCCCCTGATTGTCCCAATATAGCAAAAATAGTTTTGGACGCTGGCCGTCTGCACGACGGACAGCACCCTCTCAATCCAGTATCGGAGATTTACAGGATTTATTCGCTTCTCAAAGCAAGAACAGGATCCATCTTCGCAGCCTTTTTTGCCGGAATCAGTCCTCCAATCATGGTAATCACAATGCTGATTGCCACAAGGAGTACCGCATAAGGCACAGGCAATGATGCGGTAAGGCTCACCCCAAGGGCGGAAGCCACGATTGCGTTGATTGGGATGGTGAGCAGTGCGGCAAATATCACACCCATCAGTCCTGCGCATACGCCAATGATAAAAGTCTCCGCATTGAATACATGGGAAACATTTTTCTTCGATGCCCCAAGGGCACGTAGCACCCCAATCTCCTTCGTGCGCTCCAGCACGGAAATGTTGGTGATAATGCTGATCATGATGCAGGATACGATCAGAGATACGGCTACGAAGCAGATCAGTATCAGGGAGATCATATCAACCATGGAGGTGATGGAACTCGTCATGGTAGAAACATAATCCGTGTAGGTAATCCGCGTATCGGAGTCCACTGAAGCGTTGTAATTCTCAATGCAGGCCGCAATAGCTTC
>JAFYYS010000009.1 GCA_017546025.1 Lachnospiraceae bacterium
GCTCGAACTCTCTCGTTCTGAGCGCCTGCTCAAACGTGCACTGCTTGTCCATCATCTCGTAAATCGTATCGGTCTGGTCGCCGTTCGTGACAATCGTCTTATTGCCGAGAACACGCACCGGTGCGTAAATAATCAGGCTCGGATCGGAAAGCTTCGAAGGGTCGAACGCCTGCGTGCGGATTCCGTTTCCGTCCTCTACAAAAATACGGTTGCGGCTGTTGACGCTCCGTCCCATAATAAAATAAGCAGTTACCGCGTAACGTCCGTTTGCGGATCTGCCCAATACAATCCCTCTTCCGGGATACGCGTTGCTCTTAAGTTCCTGACTCAAGGACACTGTCTTCATGTTGATTCCTCCTAAGCTCTGATATTCGGCGGATGACCGCCGCAAAACACGTGCGCGAAACAATTTCATGCGATGTTCCGGCTACCGCTAACATTATAGCGAAAGGCACTTTACTTATCAAGTCAAAAACCGCAAATCATCGCGGAAAATGACACGGTCACATGTTCCTCCGCGGAGTCTCTCCGTCCGCCGGCAGATTTCGCAGAAAATGAACGGTAAACGGAAGCGCAATCAGAAACGAAATCACATCCGATACAGGTTGCGCAATCTGAATTCCCAAAAGGCCGAGCTGCCACTCAAGAAGAAGGAGCACCGGAATCAGAATGACACCGCTTCGAAGTCCCGACAGGAACGACGCAATCCGGTTCTCCCCGATGCTTTGAAACAGCATATTGGCGAATACGGTGAGCGGCTGGAACAGCAGCGCCCAAACGAAGAAACGCAGTGCCTTCGTGCCGATCCGGATGACTTCGGGATCCTTCTGGAACCGGTATACGAGGTCCTCGGAGAAGGTCCATCCGATAATCGCCATCATGATTAAGAAAACCTCACCCATGATCATCGTCACAAAGAAGGCTTTCTTCACACGGGAATACTTTTTCGCGCCGTAATTGAACGCCGAAACGGGCTGGAAGCCCTGTCCGATGCCGAGTGCGACGGCAAATGCCGTGAAGGAGATGCGGTTTACAATCGCAATGGCGGCAACCGCAGCGTCGCTGTAGGAGGCAGCCAGGTTGTTGAGCACCATCGTGCTGACGCTTGAAAGTCCCTGCCGGAGCATGCTCGGGAAACCGGTTGCGCAGATCTTATAAACATCACCGATATCCTTTGAGACATATTTCAGATCGATGACGGTCTCTGTCTTCTTCCTAAGAAACATCGACAGAAGAAGCAGAAAGCCGACGGTCTGGGAAACACCCGTTGCAATGCCGGCACCGGTAACGCCGAGTCCCATCTTCAGCGTGAAAAGCCAGTCCAGGAATATGTTCAGAATGCCGCCGGACATCAGCCCGATCATCGCCAGATTTGCCCTTCCTTCGTAGCGGAGGATGTTATTTAACACACAGCTGGTCGTTAAAAACGGGGCCGCAAGAAGGATGTAGCGGGTATACTCCTTCGCATACGGAAGAATCGTTTCCGAGCTTCCGAGAAGCCGCATCAAAGGCGTCAGAAAGCAAAGCCCGAGTGCCATCAGAACGATGCCCGTCGCAAAACAGCAGAAAAACCCGGTGCTTGCGAACCGGGTTGCACTTTCTTTATCACGTTTGCCGAGAGACCGCGCAATGATGCTTCCTGCGCCGTGTCCGAACATGAACCCGAACGCCTGCAGGATTGCCATCAGACCGAAGACCACGCCGATGGCGCCGGAAGCACTTGTATTGTTCAGCTTCCCGACGAAATAATTGTCGGCGAGGTTATATACGGTTGTGACAAGCATGCTGAGTGTCGTCGGTATGCCGAGCCTGATGACCAGGGGACCGACGGGCATCTCTGTCATTTTCCGATACTGTGCTTCGTTCTGCTGCATGAAAGACTATCCTCTTTCTGTCTCATTTCAGGGCCCCGGTTACGCGCCGGGGCCCTGTCAGTTACTTCATTTCGAGCGTGCCGCTCTTCAGTTTCACATCGTAGTAATAGATGACCGAATTGCCATCCTCATCGATGATATCAACCGAGGCATAGTTGTTGGTCCTTCCGACTGTATCCTGGGAACGCATCGTCGTAACCTGCAGCCGGTGTCCCGGAATCAGGCTGCCTTCCGAAATATACCAACCGGCATCGGCAATCTGCCCGTCGGCCTCGGTGCCTTCACGGTTCTGCGTTCTGACTTCAATCCTTCTGCGGATGATCTGAATCGTCGGATTCGTATACCCGATGCTGCTATATGTCAGCGTGACATCGTTCCCTTTTGCATCCAGAATCCGGATGTCAACATCACCCTCATAATAGTAGTAATCGGGTTCGGTGCCGTACGTGGAGAAATTGATATCGGCCACGATTCTCTCACCGGGATTCAGGCTGCCCGAAATCAGATACGGCTCGGGACTCCAGTTCTCAACCGGGAATCCGTCATACTCCTTGACGTAGGTGGAAAATCCGACGATCAAATCGGGATTTCCTCCCATGCCGCCGCTTTCGTTACCGTCTCCGTCCGCATCAATGACGCCGCCGGGGCCTGCACCGTCTCCGGTTCCGCCGCTGCCGCCGGTAACCTCTACGGGAATCCAGCCGGTTCCTGCGATATAAACCTCAGCCCATGCATGACCGGTCTCCGTCGTGATTTCCGACCATTGGTTGCTCTTTACGGTTCCGACATAGCCGAGCGTGAAGCGGGCGGGAATGCCGTACGCGCGATACATCATGACCGCAGCAGATGCATAATGCTGACAGATTCCGGTTTTGCTGACCGTCAGGAAGTACGTAACCATATCCTGATCGGCAGGGAATGCCGGGTAATTCAGATCATAGACTGCCGCGTTCTGGATATAACGCGCAATCTTATCAACGACATTGGATTCGGAACCGGTGATTCCTGCCTTTGCGCCGAGGTCCAGAAGAAGATCCTGAAGCTCAGGTTCAATCTGCAGATAGTGGTTATAAACAAAGTTGCGGTACTCCTTCTCCCAGGCTTCTTCGCTTTCGGGGAAGGTCTTCTGGTTCTTTCTCTGGGCATATACCGTGCATTCGTAACTGTCCGCGGAAGTATTCTCTTCCTGACCGCCCATGAAGTACGGATACACCTTATGATTCAGCCTCAGGTTGCTGATCTTCATGACCTTCGATTCGTTTCCTGCACTCTGAAGTGCCCTTCCGGTCAGATAATCCTCCCTCGGCTTATAATTCTTAACCGCTGCCGAATTGGTCCATGTGTGGCCGTCATACAGTTCATAGCTCTGTTCTTTGAAGTACTGTGTTCCGCTTCTTGAGGAGTACACACGGAAGATTGTGTACGGATCGACGTACATCAGGTCACCGTCCATATGTCCGGACGTCAGGTCAAATCCCGTGGAAAGGCCGAACGAATCCTCGTCGGCTCCCTGTACCTGCCAGTCATCGGGATAGGTCACGCGAAGCCAGCCCTGTTTCACTTTCACGTCATAGAACTCGGTGACATCGCCGTACTTCACGTTGAACACACTATAGCCGCCGACGGTATTACGGCTTCTTCCGGGCTCATACTGGATGCCGGTGTAGTATAACTCAAGCGAGTCATCGGGATAAATGTAACCGTTCACGAGCGTATAACTGTGCTCCGTAAGCGGAATTCCGTCATATACCTTTTCGGCCGAACCGGTCAGAATCGTAACGACCGTCGGTGAGAACGTCAGATAAGCATCCTCCCGCTCAATGCGGTACCGGTAGGTAACATCCTGTCCGTACTGATCGAGCACATAAATCTCTCCCCGAATCAGGACCGAACCGATTCCCGTCAGGCTGCCGGTATTGTCTCCTTCTTCGAAGCGGATGACAAGCTCTTCGCCCTCCTCAAGCGTGCCGTTCAGAAGCTGCACGCTGTCACACGTAACCTTCTCCGTCGGATCGCCGCCGTACACGACAGACCGGCCGACAGGACGCACGAGGATGCTTTTACGGATGTCCTCAATCCGGGCGCTTTCGGAAATCAGCTTATAGTTGTTTCTGACATCATTACCGTTTCGGTCAACCATCACAACCGAAGCAATGCTGTACTCTCTCCTGACGCCGTCATCCTTATCGTAGGAAAACCGGATTCTGTCGATGCTGTCTTCATAGGCAAGCCCGCTTACATCGTAATCCTTTTCCGACGGAAGAATGGTATAAAGCGGCGCATAATCCTCAATATCGTGCAGCTCAACGGTAAGCGGAGCCCGCTCGATGACGAACTCGGTTCTGCCGCTTTTCACGCAGATTCCGAGAATCGATTTTGTGACTGCCCGTACCTCGTAGATGCCCGCATACTTCGGGATAGCCGCGCTCCAGAGACCGTCCCGTTCCCGGTATTCAAACGTGACCTCTTTGGCGAACGACTTCACCGACGCCTTCGGCTTCGTTCCGTATACAACCGAATCGCACTTCACCGCGCCGAGCGGAATGCCCGCGCCGAAGATTGCGAAGCCGGCAAGCAACAGAAATGCCGCAGCTGCAACAGCCAGGCCGCGAAGTACCCGAAGCAGTAAGCGAAAACGTTTCATTTTCTTTTCATATTGCTCATACATGGTTTATTACTCCGTAATGTCAACTCTCCCGTATTGGCAACTGATCTGGTAGTTTCCGGACAAATCGTCCGTACGTCCGTCCTTTGTTACCGATACACTCACAATGTAATTGTCCCCCGAAAAACTGTTTGTGTTTGCACCGCGCTGCTGAATCGTAACGATTGTCAGCTCTTCGCCGGGTGCCATGCTTCCCGAAATAAGATCCCAGTCATGCTCAACGGGTGTCTCATTCTTTCTGCGTCTTACGTTCTGCGTACGGACATTGATTCTGCGCGGATAAACCGTCAGCATGCCCGATTCACAGTCAATTTCATACAATGCCGTCACATCGTTTCCGTTCGCGTCGGTAACGGTTGCCGTAACGTTGTTGTAGCATGCGCCGGCGCCCGTAATCGAGCCTGTCGTCTTCATGTTGATCTTGTGTCCGGAGTACACGTTTCCTTCGGTAATTCTGCAATAATCCGAAGTAAGCGGTGTTCCGTCATAGGTCTTCTCCGCGCTTCCCGATGCAATGACAAGTCTTGCATACTGGATGGTCAGATCTCCGAACTCGTAGGAAATATCATATCCTTCCGATACGTCGTTTCCTTCGTCATCCACGATATACGCGGAAAATGTGTTGGGATGGATGCCGGGCTCCTTCACCTCGGCGAAGTCCTCACACTTCAGGTAATGTCCCTTTGTAATCCGGCCGTTCGCCAGGGCGCCGCGCTGATTGGAAAGCGGCGTTCCGTCATATATCTTCGTTGCGGAAGCACTCTTGATGACAAGCTTCCGCTTAGTCACCTCAAGCGTTCCGAGCTCCATCTGGAGTTCGTATTTGCCGGTAACATCCAAACCGTCCGAGTCTGTAATTTTCACATGGGCTTTGTTCGGACTGCTTCCCGGACGAACCTGTTCGCCGTATACCTTGACCTCCATCGTATGACCTTCAAGGAGTTCTCCGTAGGCAAGGCTCCATTCGTCACAGGAAAGCGGTTCTCCGTCGTATTCCTTGTCGTCGGAACCGGTGCGGATGATCAGCCGCGTCTTCCGAATCCGGAAGCTTCCGGCGGCGACAATCATCGTCATGACCGCCATGACGGTCACAACGGCAATGGTAATCGCGCCGATGATGTAAATTGCCAATTTTTTCTTCTGCATAAGTTCCCCCCGTCAGGACGCCAGTTGTCTGAGATACTGCAGATAATTCCGGCAAAGCGGCATCGAGTCTTCGCGGAACAGCTCGTTCAGCTTTTCCTCGAGGGCAACACCGATCTTTGCAAGCACGACCGGATTCTGTCCTTCGAGCTTTCGGAATACCTTCTTCATCAAAAAGTCGTCCAGCGCTTCCTCTTCCGTGCCGCCGCACGCAATGTAAAGCGCAACATATTCTTCCATCTGTCTGCGGATACGGTTACCGTAGGTGACATGGTATTTTTCAGTCATGAAACGGTCGATTTCCGCAACCTTACGGCGTGCTCTTGACGTCATCTCAAACGTACGCTTCGCATCCTCGGTAATCCGCTTGAAGAACGTAGACGACATGCGGAAGCCGTCGGACGGAGACGCATGGAACGGTCTCGCCTTCCGGTCGAGATTGACGATCATGGCACGGTCGTACACTTTATCACTGATGGCAAATGTGGAGTCATCGTTGTTCGCTGTGCCGATGAACCAGACATTGTCCGGAATGCGGAAGCGGCCGCCCTTAAAGTGGCTCGGATCCTTCGGCCACACGTCACTCGTCATTTCGAGATAACGGCTGTCCTCGTTAAGTTCCATCAAAGACAGGAAATCCGCGAAATAATACTCGACACGCGCGATATTCATTTCGTCTAAAACGACGATGCAGATTTCATCGGAGTAGCTTGCTTCGTAAAGCGTCTTCAGAAGAACGCTCTCGCTGAACTGCTTCGTGAATTCGTTGAAGTAACCGATGACATCGGAACGCTCCTTCCACATCGGCTGTACGGAAATAACCGTGGAGCTGTGTCCCAGGTATTCTCCGAATGCGGTTGCAAGGGAAGTCTTACCGGTACCGGAAAGGCCCTGCATAACCATGAGTCTGGATACCGCGAAGCCGGCCACGAATCTGCGGATGTCCTCCGAATCGTAGTAAAGCTTCAGCTTCGATGCGGCAAAGTTTCGGAAATCCTCACACAAAAGCTCGAGGTTCCGGTTGTTGTAATAAGTCGGTGCCTCCGCGCCGTTCATCTCACGGTCCAGGCCGACAAGCGCACGGAAACGGACACCCTCCTCTTCCTCGTCGGATTTTTCTTTGAAGAGATTAAACCCGACCTTGGCGCCGCCGATGGCGATGGTCAGTCCGATCAGAACCATCGGAAGCAGCAATGCCAGAATGACGACCAGATAAACGGTTTCGGATTTGACGAGTGCTTCCTTACCGAACACATCGGAAAGGTTTTTGCTGTCGGAAACCTTGATGACGGTCACAATCAGGATGACACTGAGCAGTGCCAGAACTCCCAGTATCAGAAAAAGCCGATAGTAGGAGAAGCCTTTTTTCTTTTTCTTCATGACTCTTTCCTCCCCCATACGTACTTCTTACGGATCTTCTGTCTGGCTTTCTTCCAGTTGCTCTCATATACGCGGTCAAATGCCTCGCGTTCCTTTTCAAGCTCTAAGAAAGCTTCCTTCTCGGAGTAATCCTTCTGCTCCGTTTTGATGCCGTATTTCTCAGCCATGCCGATCAGTCTTGCACTTAAGAAGCGTCGCTTCTCGATTTCGGAACGAACCTCCTCCTGCAGCGTGGCAATCTGCATCAAAAGCTCACGTTCCTTCTTCTCTCCCGCCGCAGCGTTCTCATTTGCCCGCTTCTCGGCCTCTGCAGTCCGGCGGATGCCGTCGTCAACACGGGCGCGCAGTTGCTGCTCGCGAAGATTCATCGCGGACACTTCCTCGCGCATCCGTTTGGCATCTTCAATCTCAGAAAGAAGCTCGGAAATTCTCGTGTCGCGCTCGAAAAGCGTCTGATCAAAGAGATCCAGAAGCTCGTCAAGCGTCACGTCATCGTCGCCGTCACGAAGCGCCTGCAGTCTGGCATCTCTTGCCTGCTTCGCGGCAAGCGCCCTCTCCTTCTCTTCCTCCCGATACGCTGCCTCGAGTTCGTTTGTAAGGTCGCGTCCGTATTTGTCATTCAGATACAGGGAATAGAGAATGATTTCGTTGATCTCACGCTCCATTTCCTCCGGGAACGGTCCCTTGCTCGTCTCGTGACGCTCAAGCGTATAGCCGTCGCCGGTGTAGGTGCTCAGGTAGTCGTAAAGCGATACCACTTCGCGGAAATGCACATCCATCCGAAGCACGTTCGTTCTCGTGATCGGCGGCGTTACCATCGGGGCAAATGCCACCTCTTTCATCAGAGGGGTGGTCAGAAATCCGCAGATTTCGCCGTACGCATTCTCGATTCTCGCAATTCTTTCCGCGTTGCCTTCTTCGTCACCGAGCGTATCGGCACCGTCGCGAAGCATCAGGGAGAATTCGAGGTTACCGCCCTGCAGACGTACGGTCTTCTGGAACGACATCTCGTTGTTGCGTTCCTTCCAGGCCTTCAGAATCTGCGCATAGCGGTAATCGAGGAAATCCCTCGTATAGCAAAGCACCATATAGAGAACGCGGTTCTCGTATACGGCAAAGTTACTCTCATTTTCAAATACCTGCAGCTTGTCGGGAATCAGATCGTCCCCTTCGGCAGGCTTATGGGTAATCATCTCACTGTGTCTGGCCAGATGTTCCACGGAGGAACGGGAAACCTTGCGCACCCTTTCGATCGGTGTCACATTTCCCTCGGTCTTGATGAACTGTCTGTCCTCACGGATGGCAGCCTCAAGATGCGGAATGCCGCGCTCGATTCGGGAAATCCAGTCCTCTTCGATATGCACATCGTAGTACACACCGGAGAGCTTTTCCGACTGGCGCCCGTTCTGCGCAAGCTTCTCGCGAAGCCGTTCCGCCTCCCTGTTCTTCTCAAGTGCTTCCGCGAAACGCTTTCCGGCCCGATGATACTGATTTAAAATATCACGGCTCATACCGTCGTTCCTCCTTTATGAAGCATTTCTGCGAAGACGATCCAGGCTGTCAAGGCAAAGCGGCATTGCTCCCGAACCGAATACGGTCGAGAACAGGTCAAACAGATCCTCAATGGAATACCGGATCAGGGCGGGGCTAAGGCCGTCGAGCTTCCGGAGTACCTTCTTGGCGAGCATGTCGTCAACGGCTTCCTCTTCGGTTCCGCCGCATGCAAGATAAACCGGCACGTATTCCTCCATCTGACGGCGGATACGGTTACCGTAGGTGATGCGGAAGCGCTCCGTTAAGAAGCGGTCGAGTGCCTGAATCTTTCCGATCATCTCTTCGGAAAGCCTGTATTCGGCCTTTGCGCGCGTCACCAGTTCGGTGAAATGCGTGAAGCTGATTCTGTCCTCCATCGTGGCGACGGGCTCGAACAGCTCGGCCTTCTTGTCAAGGTTCATGATCATGGCACGGTCGTAAACCTTATCACTGATGGCAAATGTGGAGTCATCGTTGTTCGCTGTGCCGATGAACCACACATTTTCTGGAATGCGGAGTCTGCCGTGCTCAAGCAGTACCGGGTCGTCCGGCCAGGTGTCGGAAACAACCTCGAGGTAACGGTTCTCGGGGTTCAACTCCATCTGGGACAGGAAGTCCGCGAAATAGTACTCCACGCGGGCGATGTTCATCTCGTCGAGAACGACAACGTAAATCTCGTCGGTGCCTCTTGCCTCGTAAAGCTTCTTCAGAAGGGTACCCTCACTGAAGCGCTTCGTGAATTCGTTGAAGTAACCGATGATATCGGAACGCTCCTTCCACATCGGCTGCACGGAAATAACCGTCGACATGTTGCCGATGTAGCTTCCGAATGCGGTCGCCATGGAGGTTTTACCGGTACCGGAAAGACCCTGCATGACCATCAGGTGAGAAACGCCGAGACCGGCTACGAATTTGCGGATATCCTCCTCGCTGTAAAAAAGCCCGAGGCGGTATGCGGCGAAGTTCCGGAAATCGCGGCAGATGTCCGTCAACTGCAGATCATCGTCAAACATCGGCGGCTGATAACGCTCGCGCATGATGTCCATTACGGAAAGGGAATGGAAACGGGACGTGATTTCGTCCTCGTCAATTCCGGCCTCCGCAAGCTCACCGGATTTCTGGCTGTCCTTTTCATCCGTCTTCACCATGACAAGCACCGTTCCGATCAGACCGGCGATGCACAGAAACAGGATGACGAAATAAAGCGTCACGGCAGTTCCCGAAGACAGGAACTCCCAAAGACTTTCAAATAATGTTCCGAACGGCAATAAACTTTCCACTGCTATTCTTCCTCCCCTTCGTTAATTTGCGTATTGGCAAATGTGATGACATGTCCCGACATCGGCATCGCCGAAAGCGGAAAAAACTCTTCAAAGAGCTTCTTGAGGTCACCGGGCACAAGCTCCTTCGAACTGTCGATTACGGCCGGCAGTAAAAACTCCGCCATGATCCGGTCCGATGTTACCGCGCCGTCCTCTCCGAGCGCCAGAAGCACGGAACTCATCCGCTCCGCTGCCCTGATCTCGGGATTGCCGACCTCCGACTGCCACCGCTTCGCGGCTTCCGCGAAGAAGTCGTCCGTCTGTCTCCAAAACTCCTCCGAAAGATACCACTCGTCTTCGGTCTCACGAAGGATTCCGCGGAAGGCCTCGTGGCTCATTCCGTATACGCCGGAAAATGTGACCGCTCCCTCCTGCGTAACCTCCGCCTCGGAGAATTCGGATATTGCCGTTTCATCCGGTTTGAAGATTGCCGACTCTCTTAAGTGCTGCGGGTCACGCTGCTCGCCGAAATACAGCGAAAGCATGGCCGAAAGCCAGCCGAGTGCAACCGATTTCGTTCCGGGTGCCCTGCCGAACGTTGCACGCCCTGTGGCGGCATACTCCGCAAGGATGTCTCTTACCGTCTTCGGACTTACCCGAAGTCCGCAGGAAAGCAGATGCTCCATCAGCCTGTCGGCAAATGCCGGCATCGTCTCGCCGGGCACCTCAATCGGCGCATCGTCTCCTCTTCCCTTCGGAAGCAAAAATACCGCCGTCAATACGGAAAGGGACACGGCAAGAAACGGCTTTTCGCACATCAGCGCGCACACTGATGAAGCCACTCCTCCGATCATCCGTATTACGGGCGGTAAGTTCTGATACATGATATTCATTTTCCCCCCTGTCGGCCCGATTATGCGGGCTTTTTTCTTCTTTTTCGGGGCACAATGCCCCACTTAGTCAGTATAACAGATATGCCCGGAAATGGCAATAAAAAAAGGCTCTATACCGTATGGTATAAAGCCTTTCCCGATGCGGACTACGGGACTTGAACCCGAACGCACTATGTGCACATGATCCTTAGTCATGCCTGTCTGCCAATTCCAGCAAGTCCGCATTGGCGAGAACGATATGTCGTTCACACGCTTGATTATATTATCACGAGTATCCGAAATTGTCAATTGCTTTTTTCGCGTTTTTTCGGGATTCGAAAAGCGGTGCCGAAACACCCCCGGAAAGCGTCGCATTTTCCAAAAAGAAATCCCCGGAAACACGCGGTTTCCGGGGCGTCGGTTCGATCTTACTCTACGGTGTAAGGCATGAGTGCGATATGACGAGCTCTCTTAACAGCTACGGTCAAAGCTCTCTGATGCTTTGCGCAGGTGCCGGTAATTCTTCTGGGAAGAATCTTACCTCTCTCGGATACATATCTCTTCAACTTGTTAACATCCTTGTAATCGATGCCGCTTTCTTCCTTCTCGGTACAGAAAACGCAAACTTTCTTTCTTCTGCGAACGACTCTCTTTCTCATCGGAGCGTCGCCTCTGTCACCTTTGTCAGCCTTCTGAAAAGCCATGTCGGTGTACCTCCTATCTGATTTGTGTCAAGCACACGGAACTGTGCTTTAAATGTCAAAACTTAGTTAAAAGGAAGCTCCTCGTCCACTCCGTCCGGAATGTTCATGAAGCCGTCGCCTGCGGAAGATGCTGCAGGTACCGGATTGGCATTGCCGCCGAAACCGCTGTTACCGGTGTTACCGGCGGAAGCGTTCTTGCTCTCGGCAAATTCCTGCTCCTCCACAAGAATGCGGGTACCGTATACCTTCTGGCCGTCCTTGTTGGTGTAGTTGTCATTCTCAACACGACCGGAAACGACAATCTTCGTACCCTGCTTTAAATACTTCTCGGCAAACTCTGCGCCCTTACCGAAAACCGTGCAGTTAAAGAAATCTGCGTCCGGCTCGCCTTCCCGCTTAAAACGGCGGTCAACGGCAATCGTGTAACGGCATACTGCAGTTGCATTTGCTCCCTGAGAGTATCTTACTTCGGGGTCTCTGGTGAGACGTCCCATCAAAATCACTTTGTTCATAAAAGGATTCCTCCTTTACTCTTCGTCGACGCGAACACACAGATAGCGAAGCACGTTGTCCATGATACGAATTCTCTGTTCGATTTCATTGGGCACGGTAGCTTCTGCATCGAATTGGATGAAATAGTAGAATCCTTCGGTCATCTTCTGAATCTCGTAAGCAAGCTTCTTCTTGCCCTGATCGTCAACGTTCGTGATAACGCCGCCGAATCTGGCAATCAGATCTTTTGCTGCCTGGAGAACAGCCTCTCTGGCCTCATCCTCGATCTTTGCATTCACAACTAACGCTAATTCGTACTTATTCATAGTTGTCTGCACCTCCTTTTGGTCTCTGGCCCCCGACTCACCGGGAGCAAGGAATATGGGTTGTTATACCACGGATGTTCATTGTAGCATAACATGTACGGGAATGCAAGGACAAATTTCACATTTTTCAAGGAAAATAAGCCCTCTCCGAAAACTCCTCTTGCAATCGTCCCCCGTTTTTCGTATGATAAGAAAAACCGCTCCCGTGGCAAATGCCACGCAGGCGCTTTGAGGTAGAAAGATGGATATTCGTCTTGGTGACATTGTAAGAATGAAAAAGCCGCATCCGTGCGGCAGTTATGAGTGGACCATAGAACGGGTCGGCATGGATTTCAAGCTTCGCTGCATCGGCTGCGGGCATCAGGTCATGCTCCCGAGAAGACAGGCCGAAAAGAACATCCGCGAGGTGCGGCGCGAAGAAGGCGCGGCCCCGGCGGAAGCGGCAACCGAAAACAACTAATCGCAAAAAGGCGGTACCGAATCCCAAACGATTCGATACCGCTTTCCTTTTTCAACTGAAGTCAATGTCCGGCAGCCTACTCCGTAAACTCCGTCAGAAACGCCTGCCGGTAGCCGGCAACCCGGAAATGCATGAACGCCGCCGTCGCGCGGGCGCTGTCCGTGAACAGTCCGAATACGCTCGGGCCGGAGCCGCTCATCAGGGTGCCCTCCGCACCGAAGCTCTTCATTGCCTGCTCAATCTTCACAATCTCCGGACAAAGCTCTCTCGTCACAGGCTCCAACACGTTTCCGAGCCGGGAACTGATTCCGAGATAGTCTCCCTCCTCAATTGCGCGGATCATGCCATTAACATCCGGATGGTCGGTCTTCCCGTCAAGAACGAGTCTGCCGTAAATCTCCTTCGTCGATGCCGAAGCCTCGGGCTTAATCAACACAACGTGGAATACCGGCGCATTCGGAAGCTTCGTAAGCTGTTCTCCGATGCCCTCCGCGAGCGCCGTGCCGCCCATGATGCAGTACGGAACGTCCGCGCCGAGCGAAAGTCCCATCTCGCAAAGTGCTTCCTCCGAAAGCCCGGTTTCAAACAGCTCGTTCAGTCCCTTAAGAACCGCTGCCGCATCGGTGCTGCCGCCTGCGAGCCCTGCTGCCACGGGAATGTGTTTCTCTAAATAAATCGAAACGCCTGCGCGGATCCCGGTGCGCTCCATGAACAGAACGGCCGCGTCATAGGCAAGATTCCCCTTGCCGCACGGAAGCCATGAGAGATTGCCTGTAAGGCTTACGCCGTCTCCTTCCGTCCGCTCAATCGTAACGCGGTCACAAAGCTTAATGCTCTGCATAATCATCTTTACGTCGTGATACCCGTTCGGCCGCTCTCCGATTACGTCAAGCGCGAGATTGATTTTGGCATGCGCCTCAAGTTCGATTCTTTCTTCCATTGCATTCCGCCTTCCGGGAGGCCGCCTTGCATTTTCCTGACAAATGCCATGCCTGCCTCACATTTTCCAAAACCCATTATAGCGAATCCGCCCCCGAAAGGCAACCGTTACTCCCCTTCGGACTTGCTTTTTCGGGCCATTTGCGATATGATTTTCAGGACGGATGTCACAGGGGAGAACGGAATGGGCAAAGAAAAGAAAATGCGGATTGCCGGCGGGGTGATTGCCCTTGTTGCGTTGGGGATTGTTCTCTATACGGAGCAGGTCATCAAACCGGTATACTTCATCAAAAGCGCCGTGAAGGTTGCTTCTTTCGGCGGCGCCGTTTTGCTGTATGCGCTTCTTTCCGGGCAGAAGCTTCGGGACATCATCCGGCTTCATAAGCCGAAGAAGCTCGGCGGCCTGATTGCCTGCATCGCGTTGTTCTTTCTCGGAATCGGCGTGCTGTTTCTTCTGTTCAGAAGTCAGCTGGATCTTGCTTCCATCCGCGAGAGCCTGGTCACCAAGGAGGGGCTTACGAAGCGGAACTGCTTCTTCGTATTTGCCTACATCATTCTGGTGAACTCGTTTTTGGAGGAATCGTTCTTCCGCGGCTTTGTGTCGGGACTCATCCCGAACCGGAAGGTCGGCTTTCCGGTGAGTGCGGTCCTGTTCTCGCTTTATCACATCGGCATCATCGACGGCTGGTTTCATCCGGCAATCCTGGCGCTGTGCATCGCGGGGCTTGCCGTTGTCGCGCTGTTTTTACAGTATCTGCTGGAGCGGTATCATTCCGTCGTCGCGAGTTATCTCGTCCACGCGAGCGCCAATGTGGCCATTAACACAATCGGCGCTTTGATGATTTTCAATATTTTGTAAGGAGCATAATCATGGCACATTTTAACGGAACCTTTTTCTCGAAGATGTTGAGCCGTCCGGTGCATTTCACCGCGGTTTTATGTAACGACGTCGCATACGGTTCGGAGAACAATCCGCACTTCAAAAGACCGGCCAAGTCGGTTTACCTGCTGCACGGCTTCAGCGGCTGCGATACCGACTGGTTCACGAACGCACCGCTCGGGGAGATTGCAAACCGCTTTAACGTAAACTTCTTCATGCCGAACGGCGACAACAACTTCTATCTTGACCAGCCCCAGACCGGCTGCAAGTACGCAAGCTATGTCGGTAAGGAGTTCGTTGACTACACGAGAAAGACGTTCGGACTTTCCGACCGTCGCGAGGACACGTTCATCGGCGGCCTTTCGATGGGCGGCTTCGGTGCTTTGCATACCGCGTTCCTGTTCCCCGAGACGTTCGGCAAGGTAATGGCACTCTCTTCTGCTTTGATTCAGAACGGTCTCGCCTTCTTCAAGCCCGACATGCCGAACGGAATGGCCAACTACGAGTATTACGCATGGATCTTCGGCGACCTGCAGAACGCCGCGAAGACCGATATCAACCCTGAGGTTCTCATCAAGAACCTGAAGGATTCCGGCGCTCAGCTTCCGGACATCTTCATGGCGTGCGGCACCGAGGATTTCCTGATTCAGCCGAACCGCGACTTCAAAGCTTTCCTGGATTCGATTGACGTTCCGGCAACCTTCGTAACGGCGCCCGGCGTGCACGATTTCAACTTCTGGCGCACGCATCTGGTGACCGGCCTTACGTGGGCTTTGGAGCCGGAGAATTTTCAGGCATAAAAACGTTAGTTAGGAGACCGTTTTATGACGAATAATCTGCCTATCGGTGTATTCGATTCCGGTGTAGGCGGTCTGACGGTTGCCAAGGAGATCATGCTCCGGCTTCCGAAGGAATCGCTGCTCTATTTCGGTGACACCGCGCGCGTTCCCTACGGTAACAAATCCGAGGAAACCGTCATTGCTTATTCCCGCCAGATTGCGCAGTTTCTCTGCTCTCACAAGGTGAAGGCCATTGTGATTGCGTGCAACACGGCGTCCGCATTTGCCCTTGATACGCTTGCCGCGGAGCTTCCGGTTCCCGTCATCGGCGTGGTCAAGCCGGGTGCCAAGGCTGCCGCCGCCAAAACGGAGAAGGGCCGCATCGGTGTCATTGCCACGAGCGGTACGATCCGAAGCGGTTTGTATGAGCGCTATCTGAATTCCATCAATCCGGACATTAAAGTTTTCGGCAAAGCCTGCCCGCTCTTCGTTCCGCTTGTTGAGGAAGGACTTACCGAGGATTCCGTAACAAAGCAGATGGCCGAGCGCTATCTGACACCGCTGCTTGAAGAGGGCATCGACGCTCTCGTTCTCGGCTGCACGCACTACCCGCTTTTAACCGATGTCATCGGGGAGGTTTGCGGAAACGGCGTAACGCTTGTGAATCCGGCCTATGAAACCGCCAAGGAGCTTTCGGAGCTTCTTTCAAAGAAGGGCCTTTTAAAGACTGACGATACGCCCGCCGTGCACCGGTTCTTCGTAAGCGACGGCGAGGAACAGTTCCGTCGTTTCGCCGACACCATCCTCCCGTGCGAACTCGAGGAAGCGGATGTAAGCCGCAAGGTGTTCTCCTGACCGAAAGGACACGCTATGAATTGTCTCATTACCATTACCGGCCTCTCAGAAACCGGGGAGCAGGACACCGTCGAGACCAAGAGCCTCGGCATGGTGCATACCGTGCAGGCGGAATCCGGTCAGGGCTACCGGCTTGATTACCGGACCGCGGAGGACGGACTCGGCACGAAGCATACGATTACGCTTTGCGACGATTATGCCGAAATCAGGCGCTCCGGCGGCGTCCGGACCGTGATGAAGGTTGTTCCCGGCGAGGACCACGACTGCATTTACGAAACGTCTGCCGGCGTTCTGGCGTTCACGGTTCGCGGCAAGGCTTCCGCCGTTTGGGAAGAAAACGGCAAGGTCAGCGCGCGCCTCTCCTACTCGCTTCTAAGCGGTAAGGATATTCTGTCGAATAACGAGATTCTGATTACCGCGGAACCGATTAATTGAGATGGCATTTTCCATGACAAATGAAGACCCGGAAGGTTACGTCCCTCCGGGTCTTTTTTTATTCCTGATTAATTTCAATCAGCAGAAGCCGTCCCTCTCCGACCGTCACACGGGCCGTCTGTCCGGGGAGCACCTCGTTGCTGATGCCGTACTGGTATTCGCAGGTGATTTCACCGTCCGTAACCGGGTATTTCGCGCCGGTCACGTAGATGTGATTGGCCGTTCCGTCGATGTTTAAAAGCGAGAAGAAACGGCACGAATCGGGGATCTCCGCCCCTTCCTTTCCGACAATCCGCATCAGCCCGTAATCGTCGAGGATGGCTGCCTTTTTGCCGAGCGTATGAAGCTTCAGAAGAACCGAGACATTGCCGAGCGTGTGGTCAAGCCGTCCGCCGACGACGCCGAGAAACAGAAACTCGGAATAGCCGCGCCTTACGGCTTCCTTCACGGCATAAACGGTGTCCGTGTCGTCCTTTATGCACGGCAGCACGACCGTCTCGACCGAAAGACCCGGATTCTCATGGGAATCGAAATCGCCGACAATCAGGCCGGGCTCCGCCCCGAGATTTGTGAGGTGTTTAAGCCCGCTGTCACAGTAGATGACATAATCCTCCGGCTTCAAAGCGGCCTTCGCCGCGTCATAATTCCGGATATCGGCTCCGCCGACAATGACACATCGTTTCATAATACCCTCCAAATTAAAGGATGTCGATATACTCTCCTGCAAGTGCTTTGTTCATGCTTCTTACGGCGCAGAATTTGCCGCACATCGAGCAGGTGTCGTCATGCTCGGGCGCACGGCTGTCACGGATGGCCTTCGCGGTCTCCGGATCGATGGCGCACTCCCACTGCTTCTCCCACTCGAACGTTCTTCTGGCATCAGCCATCGCGTTGTCCTGATCCATCGCGTGCGGAATCTTCTTCGCAATGTCCGCGGCATGGGCCGCAATGCGGGATGCGATGATGCCCTTCTTCACGTCCTCAACGTTCGGCAGTGCAAGATGCTCGGCAGGCGTTACGTAGCACAAAAATGCCGCGCCGCTGGCCGCTGCAATCGCGCCGCCGATGGCAGATGTGATATGGTCGTAGCCGGGCGCGATATCGGTCACGAGCGGTCCGAGTACATAAAAAGGCGCGCCCATGCAGATGGTCTGCTGAATCTTCATGTTGGCCGCAATCTGGTCCATCGGCATATGCCCAGGGCCCTCAACCATGACCTGAACGTCCTTCTTCCATGCTCGTTTCGTCAGTTCTCCGAGTCTGACAAGCTCTTCAATCTGGCACACGTCGCTTGCGTCCGCAAGGCAGCCCGGACGGCAGGCGTCACCAAGGGAAATCGTCACGTCATATTCACGGCAGATGTCCAGAATCTCATCATAGTATTCATAGAACGGATTCTCCTGACCGGTCATGCTCATCCAGGCAAATACCAAAGAGCCGCCGCGGCTTACGATATTCATCTTTCTCTTATGCTTTTTGATCTGCTCAATCGTCTTTCTCGTGATGCCGCAGTGCAGGGTCACGAAATCCACGCCGTCCTCGGCATGCAGTCTCACTACATCGATGAAATCCTTCGCGGTCAGCGTCGCCAGGTCTCTCTGGTAATGGATGACGCTGTCATACACCGGAACGGTACCGATCATGGCCGGGCATTCGCTCGTCAGTTTGCGGCGGAAGGGCTGCGTGTTGCCGTGCGAGGAAAGGTCCATGATGGCTTCGGCGCCCATGTTGACAGCTGCCATGACCTTCTGCATCTCCACATCGTAATCCTTGCAGTCTCTCGACACACCGAGGTTAACGTTAATCTTCGTGCGAAGCATCGAGCCGACACCGTTCGGCTCCAGGCACGTGTGAAGCTTATTGGCGCAGATGGCCACCTGCCCGCGCGCCACAAGGTCGCGGATCTCCTCAACGCTTCTGTATTCCTTCTTCGCAACCGCCTCCATTTCAGGCGTGATGATGCCCCTTTTCGCGGCATCCATCTGGGTCGTGTAATTTCTCATCCTTTATTCTCCTTATCGTCCGCACATTCGGCGAAACGGTTTCTTAACAGATAATTGTGTTTCATCGGACCGCTTCCGGCCCCCAGATCAAGCTGTGCCTGAAGCGCCCCTGACAAATACGACTTCGCTCGTTCTACAGCAGTAGTAAGATTAAAGCCCTTCGCAAGGTTCGATGCAATCGCGGACGAAAGCGTGCAGCCCGTCCCGTGCGTGTTCGGATTGTTGATCCGGCGTCCCTTAAACCAGGTGATGCTGCCGTTTTGGTAAAGCACATCGTTCGCGTCATTGATGCTGTGCCCTCCCTTTAACAGTACCGCACAGCCGTACTTCCGGCCGATTGCTTCGGCCGCCTTCTCCATGTCCGCTTCATTTGTAATCTTCACTCCGCCGAGCACCTCTGCCTCGGGGATGTTCGGCGTGATGACCTCGGCAAGCGGGAACAGCTCTTCGGTCATGGCGCGTACCGCATCGCTCTTAAGAAGCGACGATCCGCTTGTTGCCACCATCACCGGGTCAACCACGACATGGCGAGCCTGATACTGCCGGAGCTTTTCCGCGATGACCTTAATCAGCGCCGTCGAGGAAACCATGCCGATCTTCACGGCATCCGGAAAGATGTCGGTAAACACGGCGTCCAGCTGAAGCGCAAGAAACTCAGGCGTCGACTCCTGAATGCCCGTAACGCCGAGCGTGTTCTGTGCCGTCAAAGCGGTCACGGTACTCATCGCGAAGACTCCGTTCATCGTCATTGTCTTGATGTCGGCCTGAATGCCCGCACCGCCGCCGGAATCGCTTCCCGCTATGGTCAGCGCAGTCTTCGTCGTAATATGCTTTTTCGTTGCGCCGATGATGTCATAGCGCTTTTTCGTCGTAATCATATGCTTCTCCTTCCCAAAAGCGTTCCGCTTGCGGGACGCTCGCGCCGAGTGCAGTTGCCGAAGGCAACATCTTCCTCTCGCGCGAGTGCGCATCCCGCCCGGAGGGCTTTTTGCTTTATAGGGAATTCCCTATGAAGCAAAAAAGCAGCCCCGAAAGGGCTGCTTCTCATTTCTTTTGATAATCTCAGGCATCCCTACGTTGGCATGATCCAAATCAGGTTATCGGTCGAAGGTTTCACCTTCCTCTCAGCCCGTCTCACGGACTCCCGTCTGCTTTTTTTATATTGTATCAGTCTTTCTTGCGAAGTCTCGCGAAAAGACCTTTTTTCTTCTTCTCATCCTTCACCAAAGGACCTCTTACGCCTCTGGCATCCATGATGTAAATACCGCTCAGCTTAATCTTCGCTTCCTTCTTGACCGGAAGTACATCGAAAATCTTCTCATCGCACATCAGCGAATGAATCTGCGGGCCGATCTTAGCCTTAACAACGGCTACCTTCGTACGTCTTGCATACTTAGGCGTCTGTTCCACAACGATTGCGGGGAATCCGGCATCCTTTAAGCGAAGATGCTTTTTATCGATGATCAGAGCGCTGGCCCACTGTGCGGACGCCTGCATCTCTTTCATGACTTCGTCGTTCTTTCTCTGCATCTTGCGGCCGATGATGTAAAGCACAATCACCGCGATGACCAAAACGCCGAGTACAATCAGGCCTCCGAGAAGCCAACCGTTAATCCCGAACAGAATTGCGGGGGAGAAAACTTTCATAGTAAACCTCCGACACTGAAAATTGCATGTGTAATCATATCATTTTCCACAGGAAAATGCAACCGATAAATCTAGGGAATCGAATCAATCTTTTCGGCTATCTTCCCGCGGAAGAACAGAAAATACGAAATGACTGCAAGCGCTATGGCGACGAATACATCAATCAGGGAATGCTGCTTAACAAATACGGTGGAGCAGCTGATTGAAACGCCCGCGATGCAGACCATCCATCTGGCCCAGTTCGCCATGGCATCCTTCCGGCAGAATACGGCGCCGCACATGATGCCGAGCGTGTTAAACACGTGGATGCTCGGGAGCACATTTGTCGGCGTGTCCGTCTCGTACATATGCTTCGCAAGCCGGATGGCGATGTTGTCTCTTGTGAACTCCGTCGGGCGAAGGTCAAGTCCGTTCGGATATACGGCGCTCACAATCAGAAAGATTGTCATGCCCGTATACAAAAAACAAATCATTTTCAAAAAGGCTTTCTTATCCTTAAAGAAGATCCAAATTCCGACTAAAAAGATATACGGGAACCAGATGTAATACGGGAAGAAGAACCACTCGATGAACGGAATCTTTTTGTCAAGCGCAATGCCGATGATATGGTAATCCTTGATCAGCTTCTCTTCGAGCGTGAAGATGATCATGTAAACCGGAAAATACGCTAACGTCCACCAGTAGCGGAACGATTCTTTCTTGAGTTTCATAAACGCACCTAGTTAAAGTGATAGATCCGTCTCGCAATGGAATACCCGATCCGGATGATGATATTGGTGAACCAGTTCGTGTGACTCAAAAACGGAGTCGGGAAGAACTTTTTGATGTACGAATAAGCAGAATGGTAACGGGTCTTCGTCTTCTCCCAGAATACCTTCTTGGCCTGAATGCTGGACTTGCTGCCCTCGCGGACATACAGCGCGGACACGATGGCGCACATCATGAGCATGTACTGCGCCATGTAGCGGCGAAGCTTCGGGCTCTCGACGTTACTGAGCTCGTGCATGCCGAACATCGTGAAGGCAATCTGCTCCTGCTGGTCAATCCGGCGGAACATCACCTGCTCGTTAACCGACTGGTCCTGCCGTCCGATGAAGTAGTGATACAAATCGAAGTTGAAATAATAAATCTTCTTCGCATACGGAAGCGGGTAATACGCATACAGGTTGTCTACGTAAAACGTGTGCTTCGGAAGTCTTAACCCGCACGTCTTAATCAGCTCAAGACGGTACGTGATGGAATGCATCAGAATGTTCTGGCCGTAATTGAACTTCTTAATCTCATCCCAGGAAAATGTGACACCTGCCGGAAGAGCGGAGCCGTAACCGATCTCCTTCGGTTTCTGGCCGACCTTCTCGTATACGTAGTTGGTCAGCGCCATATCGTAAACGTTTCCGGCCTTTTTCTCGGCCGAAAGGTGCTCCATCATTTTGATCAGATTTTCCGTGTTTATCCAATCATCGCTGTCGAGTACCCGGTAGTAGAGTCCGGTTGCATGCGCCACACCGAACATGACCGCATCCCCGTGGCCGCCGTTTTCTTTATAAAGATACCGGACAACGGAAGGGTATTTCTCCTCGTACTCTTTCGCAATGGCCGCTGTTCCGTCCGTGGACCCGTCGTCCACGATCAAAACCTCGAGCGCTTCCCCTGCAGGCACTACGGAATCCAAGGCCCGCTTCACATAATCCTGTGAATTATAGCAGGGAATCGCTATGGATAAAAGCTTCTCTGACATTCCTATTCCTCCCCGTTCCAACAATACGTGCATAATTTGTCGGGGTCGATTCCGACCGCGGCAACCATATCATCCAGGCGATGATACCGAAGTGTTGTGAAATTCAGCTTCTGGCAGATCCGGTCAACCATCCTGTTGTACCGTTCGCTGTCCGGATTGCTATACTCCTTGAGCACTTCCTTACTTACATCCTCCGTGCCTTCAAGCTCAGCAATGACACGGCGGGCAATCAATTCCATCTCCGATTTGGATCTGGAGAAATTCAGATACTTACAGCCGAACAAAAGCGGCGGGCATGCAGGACGGACATGAACTTCCGTTGCCCCGCTCTGGAAGAGGAATTCGGCCGTCTCACGAAGCTGCGTTCCTCTTACGATGGAGTCGTCGATGACGACCATGCTCATGCCCTTAATCAGATCGGGTACGGCAATCAGCTTCATCTTGGCAATCAAATCACGGTTCTGCTGCATCGTCGGCATGAAGGACCGCGGCCAGGTAGGCGTATACTTGATGAGCGGACGGGAAAAAGGAATTCCTGCCGCATTGGAATAACCGATGGCATGTGCGGTACCGGAGTCCGGAACACCGACTACAATGTCGGGCTTGATGTGGTCGCGGTGCGCAAGTGCTTCGCCGCAGCGGTAACGCATCTTCTCAACGCTGATGCCCTCGTAGCTGGAGGACGGATATCCGTAGTAGATCCACAGGAACGTGCAGATCTTCATGCGGGGGTTCTCCGGGCAGTACAGGGAATTGAACGATTTCTCGTCAAATACGACAATCTCGCCGGGCTTCAGCTCGCGAACCGTGGAATAACCGAGATTCGCAAATGCGCAGCTTTCAAATGCCGCACAGTAGGCGCCGTCCTTCTTTCCGATGACAATCGGGGTACGGCCCTGGGCATCACGTCCCGCGTAAATGCCGCGCTCCGTCAGAACGAGTAAGGAAAGGCTTCCCTCGATGACCGACAGGGCATAACGGATACCCTCTATGAAGTTGTCCTTCTGGTTGATGAGTGCCGCCACAAGCTCGGTGGGATTGATGTTGCCGTTGCTCATGACGAAGAAGTGAGAATTGTGCTGAAGAATTTCTTTCTCAAGCGCATCCACGTTGTTGATCTTACCGACCGTCGTTACGGCAAATGTGCCGTGATGGGAATGCACCATGATCGGCTGCGGTTCAAAGTCGGAAATCGAACCGATGCCGAAGGAGCCATGCATGGAATTGGCTTCCTTGTCAAACTTCGTCCGGAAAGGAGCATTTTCAATCTTATGGATTGCCTTTGCAAACCCGTCCTCTCTGTCATAAACTGCCATACCCGCACGACGCGTGCCGAGGTGGGAATGGTAATCCGTTCCGAAGAACAGGTCGAACACACAGTCCTTTTCACTCGCAACACCAAAAAATCCGCCCATAGTCAGCCTCTTTCCAAAATATATTAAAGGGTATTACCCTTTATCATGCATCATACACCGAAAAGGAATGATAACGCACAACCGTGAATACTGTCAACCCAAGGGACAAAAATTCACAAAAGATTTACATCGTAAACAGCTCTGCTGCCGCCTGTGAACGGAACTCTCGTCCGTGCTGCCAGAAGGCGTGCCTCACCGATCTGCTTCACGGCAAGTCTCACCGGAACCGCAACACGCTTTAAGTGCATGCCGATTAATGTTCCGCCGATATCAAGACCGGCATCGGCCTTAACCGCCTCAACGGCTACCGGAGCCTTCATGTGCGCATAAGCCGCCGTGGCAAATGACCCGCCCGCCTTCGGCTGCGGCACTGCATTGACACGCTGCGCGTAGAAGCGGATCTCGCGGTCGTAAAGCTCCTTCTCAACGATGAGCGCCCGGTTCAGATGCTCACAGCACTGCGCTGCAAGATAAATCTTCTTTTCGGCAAGGACCTCCGCAATTGCCTCATACACGATATCGGCAACCGGCGGTCTCGAATCCGTTCCGATCTTCTCTCCGATAATCTCGCTTGTGGAGCATCCGACAACCACAATGCTGCCTTCCTCAAGCCCGGCAACTTCAATTAATTCCCGTACGGCATCCGCCGCCTGTTTGCGAATCATTTCTTCCATAATTCGGTCCTTTCCGGTCAATTTGACCCTTTCTTACAGTATATTCCCATCCGTTATGGGAAAATGACGAAATACGCTTTTATGCTTCTCTTTTTTATGTGAACTATTACCATTGTCAATTATAGTAGTAATATGATACTATCATTGCAAACATAAGGGAAAGGAAGGTGCCCGTAATGGATCAGGAACAGAACGTGCAACCCGTCGAGGCTGAAACCAAGCCCGCAAACAACCAACCCGAAAAGGAAACCGAAAAGCCCGCAGAAGTAAAAGGCTTTCGGAAATTCCTGCAGAGAAAGAACATCGTCATCTCCGGAAAGCGTTACGGAATCGATGCCCTCAGTGCCATGGCACAGGGTCTCTTCGCGTCGCTTTTGATCGGTACGATCATTGCCACCCTCGGACAGCAGTGCGGCAAGCTGGTACCGGAAGGAATGGATTGGCTGAAAACCTTCTGTGATTATCTCGTAAGAATCGGCGACTTTGCGAAGAAAGCTGCCGGTCCTGCGATGGCCGTTTCCATCGCTTATGCCCTGCAGGCTCCCCCGCTTGTTTTGTTCTCGTCTCTTGCCGTCGGCGTAGCAGCCAACGGAGAAGGCGGTGCAGGCGGCCCGCTTGCCGTATTATTGATTACAATCGTCGCCGTGGAAATCGGTAAGATGGTTTCCAAAGAAACCAAGGTGGATATTCTCGTCACCCCGTTCGTTACGATCTTCGTCGGCGGAATTCTTGCCATTCTCTGCGCCCCGCACATCGGCTGGGCTGCAGGTAAGATCGGCACATTTATCAACTGGGCTACCAATCAGCAGCCCTTCATCATGGGCATTCTCGTCTCCGTTGTCATCGGTATTGCGCTGACGCTTCCGATCAGCAGTGCCGCCATCTGCGCGGCCATCGGAATCGGCGGACTGGCAGGCGGTGCGGCAGTGGCCGGATGCTGTGCACAGATGGTCGGATTTGCCTTCATGAGCTATCGTGAAAACAAAGTCGGCGGTCTTGTATCCCAGGGTCTCGGCACCAGCATGCTGCAGATGGGTAACATCGTAAAGAATCCGCGAATCTGGATTCCGCCGATTCTCGCTTCCGCGATTACCGGTCCGATCGCAACCTGCATCTTCAAGCTTTCCCTTGCCGGCAACGATGTACTGGCAGGTAACTCGCTGTGCGGCGGCATGGGCACCTGCGGTCTGGTCGGACAGATCGGCGTTGTCACCGGTTGGACTGCTTCCGGCTTTAAGCCCGGCGCATTTGACTGGATCGGACTCGTGCTGATCTCCCTTGTTCTTCCGGCCATTCTTTCCGTGCTGTTCTGCGAGATTCTCCGCAAGCTCGGCTGGATTAAAAAGGACGACCTGAAGCTTCCCGAAAACTGATTCGGATTCGATATTTACGGTTCGAAGGCGGATGTTCTACTCTTGTAGAATATCCGCCTTATTTATTTCGAGTTCGCAGCATACCCAAGGCTCTCCGAGAATCTCTACCTCCCGTTCCTTCACGGCATCGGGATCCACAGGCGGATGGAATCCGACCTTCAGATAACAGAGTGCTGCCGGCGTATTGTCCCGAAAGACGCCCAGTGTGACCTTTTCCACATGATATTCCGAAAAGGCAAGCTTCAAGGCTTCGCGAAGCATCTCAGCCCCGTAGCCCCGGCCTCTTTTCAGATAATCGACGATGATAAATCCGAAACGGATTACCGTTTTGTCCTCCGACGACGGATACCGCATGATCAGATGCCCGACAAGGCCGTTCTCATCATACGCGGTATACGGGAAGAACTCGTCCGGGTCGGCGTCGGAATATAACGCATTCATATCCTGCGGCGACACCGGATAGTGGCCGTACCGGTCGGCACTCCACAAATAGCAGCTACGCTCATCCGCAATCCAGCGGACAATCGTCTCCGCATCACTCTTTACATACTTTCTGAGTTTCAGCATTTCTCCCCTCCGGCATTAATTCAAATACAAAAGCACGTCTGCCGGCTTCTCGGCCTGGTCATATTCCATCATGACCGGGCACGGAATGTGCGGCTCAAACGCGAGCGGGCGGAACCATTCCGCCTGAACGGCTTTCATGCCGATGGCCGTTGCGGCAAGCAGCTCTCTGCTTCCGCCGTCTCCGACATACAGGCACTCGTTCGGCTCAAGCCCGAGCTCGTCAAGCATGCGGTAGAAGATAACGGGGTTCGGCTTGAACGTGCCCTGCTCATACGAAAGCTTCGCGGAATCAAAGAACGGGAAAAGCTTCGAGTTGTGAATCATCTCGCACTCATCCGAGAAGCAGTTGCTGATCACGCCGATCAGAATGCCTCTCTTCTTCAGTTCCGTCAGCAGATTGATGATTTCATCCGGAATGTTGTTAAAGGTATCCGTAAGTCCTTCGCGGCGTTTCCGCACAACCAGTTCAACAGCCTCGTCGGTACAGGCATCGAGCATCTCAAGCGACTTGCGAAGCCCGTCCTCGAGAGTATACATGCCGATGGTGCGGTCCAGCTCCGTTTTATGCCATGCGTCACGGAAAGTGTCAACCGGAATTCCAAGGTCCTCCGCAATGTTTTCGCTGAAATAGGTCCTGCCTTTAAAAAGCGTGACCAGCGTTTCGAACATGTCAAACACAACAGCTTTAATCATTTTCTTCCTTTCCGATGCAGGCGCATCTTTGCGTTTCATTTATCTCTTTCTGCCGATGTTGATGACCACGGCCCAAACACCGAGCAGTCCGATCGGAACCAGGATAATCCATGCGATGCCCTTGTGGCTGCCGCCTTCGTCCTGCTTCTCGCTTTCCGACGGAATCCGTCCGGGATCATAACTCTCCGCTCCCTCTGTCGGCAGATTCATTCCGGGCACCTGTATGATGCTGATTGGCAAATGCGGATTCTGCTCCGCTCCGACAGGCGGCAACATCGTGTCTCCGGCCTCCGGCAAATCTTCTGCGCCGACTGTGACGGTAATCTCAGGCGTCGGCGTGGCAGACTTCGGGCCTTCCGTAGGATTCGGGGCTTCGGTTAACGAGGGGGCTTCTGTAGGCGAAGGCTCTCCGGTCGGCGTCACATTTGTATCCGGCGTCGGGGGACCGGCATCCTCGGGCGTCGGGGTGACATTGTCCTCAGGTGTCGGCGTTATGCCCTCGTTTGGTGTCGGTGTTGCTTCCGCCGGAGTCGGTGTCGGCTCTGCCGAAGGCACCGGTGTCGGGTCGGCAGGCTTCGGCGTCGGCGTAGGTGTCGGTTTAGGCGTTGGTGTCTGTTTCGGTGTAGGCGTCAGCTTCGGGGTAGGTGTCGCACCCTGCGCGGAAGTTGGCTTCGGCGTCGCCGTAGGCTTCGGTGTTGATGTCGGCTTCGGTGTTGCAGTGGGCTTGGGCGTCGATGTGGGCTTCGGTGTCGCCGTAGGCTGAGGCGTCGATGTCGGCTTGGGCGTTACCGTCGGCTGAGGTGTCACGCCGCCGTTATTGACGATCTTGAATGTCAGCTTTTTCGTTCCGGTGCAATTCTCTCCGATGCCCGTGATTGTAATGGTCGCCGTTCCCGGCCCGGTATTGTTGGAAAATGCGACGGTATAGTCCTTTCCCTCAGTCAGATCCTGCCCGTTCACATTGAGCGGGAGTGAAAAGACAATCGGTGAGCCGGTGTAAGGCATATCGCTGAGCGAGCCAAACTCCAGCTTCGAAAAATCAATTTTCAGCACCTTCACCGGAAGCGTAGCCGTCTTCGTCTGTCCGTTGTAAGTAAAGGTCGCGGTCAGATTTGTCTGTCCCGCCTTCTTACCGGTCACGCGGGCGCCGCTGATCGAAGCGATGCTTGGATCGGCTATGGAATAAGAAACCTGCGCCTCCGAGGACGAAATCGATATGCCCGGGCACGGTCCCCACGTATCATTCAGGCGAAGGGACAGTCTCGCTGCCGGAATGTCCGTGCTTCCGCCGTAATAAACCTGCACGTCACTGTATCCGGAGAAGTCTGCCACCAGCTTTAACTCACTAGTTTTGACTTCAACCTGTCTGGTTACGGTTCCTGCGTCTTTAGCCGTACCTCCACCATTTGTATAACCAAATTCCTGCACGTGGCAGTGGATGTTTCCGATGACTACATGGGCAACGCCGACCGAGGTGAAGTTTGCGTTCAGCATGTTGCGGCGGTGCCCCTGACCGGCGTACTTGTCGTTGTCTTCTCTCCAACCGTTAAAAGCAGCCGCTGCAGTAGTGTAGGAATTATACCCGATGGCGATATTCTCGCCGCTCGAGGAAACACCGTTATAGGTTGCCGTGAAACAACTCGTTCCGTTCGGTCTTGTGTGCGCAAACCGAAGCGATATTTCCAGCGCTCTCTGCAAAGCAATCTGCTCGAGATTGTAATCATATTTCAAGGGCTGCAGATTGCTGCAGACGACTTTATCTGTATCGTTCGAAGCCCAATACCAGGCATCGCTTCCGGTCCGGAATGCATTAATCAGCGAAAGCGTATTATAGGAACCTCCATTATCAAACGTTCCGGTCACTGGATATGTTGCGGTCCCGCTTGCTTTCACATCAACCGGGAACCCGGGCAGCAAAAAGGCGGCAATCACCAGGATTGCAAGAAAACGCTTACAGCATCTGATGCTCTTACGTCCTGTCATAGCTGCACCTCCTCTTCCCGAAAACCCCATCAAAAACCGTCCCCTCCCGGTCTCCTTCAGTATAGCAGAAATTCCGCCTCTTTTCAATGAAAAGAGGCGGAATTCACTCTGCCGTCACACACAAAAAGCCCGTCCGATTCAGGGCTCTGAATCGGACGGGCATCACATCATTGCCTGTCACCCAAAAGATACTCCTTAACCTCACTCACTTCAAAATAGTCCGGCGTCGTGCAAACACCAATATTGTCAGCCGCGTTATGCCATGCTATGACTGAGATTTTCTCCTTTGGGATATCAAAAGTCGAAAGAATGATTTTCATATCCTCCGGCGAAAAACCTCCCAGACCTAACCCCATTCTCCCTATATCGTATGCATACTCCGGATCATAGTAACTCTCCGGATTATAATCAATCTTATCGAGTTGTCTTGGAAGTAATCCGCATAGGATTTGCCCTTCACCATTCTCATATCCGTTGACATACTTCCAGACGCAGACCGTAAGGCCCTTCTCCGGCGATGTATTCATATAATAGCTGGCTAAAGGGTCAAGTTTAAGCTCTTCAAGCCTTTTCTCGTCAGCCTCTCTTTGCTTCTTTTCGGAGTCGTCGGGTCTTTTTCTGAAGATTAGAAATCCCAGCAAAATCAGGATGCAACAGCCGACGATAACAGCGACAATAATAATTCTTCTTTTGATAACGTTGTCTGCCATTTTTCGCTCCTTTCGGCATATCGATATATTGTTCGATATAACATAAGCCTAACACCTGTAGTCTCACGGTGTCAACTGTCAAAGTCCGCAAATTGTAGTCTTCTATTTTGGGGAAAATGTCACATTCCCCTCGGGAGAAAAATCAACTTCCTTTTTAAGGACCCGGTCCATGCTATGTAAATAGTATTGACATTTCCGTAAAATATGGTATCATTACTCTAATGACAGTTTTGAAAAGGAGGTTTCCCGAATGAAGAAATTCTTTTCACGCTTTAAATTGAATGCGCCTGTCACACTTGGCTTCGTTGCCATTTGCGGCATTGCTCTTTTACTGGACCGTCTGACAGGCGGCTGGACCAACACGAATATCTTCTGCACGTACCGCGACAGTCTGCTGAACCCCATGACCTATGTGCGGGCCATCGGATATGCGTTCGGACATGCGGGCTGGGCACATTTTGCCGGCAACATGACCTACATTCTTCTGCTCGGTCCTTTGGTTGAGGAGAAATACGGCAGCAAGATGTTGATGGAAATGATGCTGATTACCATCGTCGTGACGGCCATCATCCACGCCATCTTCTTCCCGGGCATCGGTCTTCTCGGCGCGAGCGGCATTGTTTTCATGCTGATCATCCTCTCTTCCATTTCGAATGTGAAGAGCGGGGAGATTCCGATCACATTTGTCATCGTATGCATCATCTTCATCGGCGGACAGATTCTGGATTCGTTCCATCAGGACAATGTTTCGCAGCTCGGTCACATCGTGGGCGGCATCTGCGGCGGCGTTCTCGGCCTGTTCTCTGTCGGACATGAAAAGGAATGATTTGATTCCAATAAGTAAGGCGCCCTCATCGGGGGCGCCTTTTTCATTGCTTTATTCTTCCGGGATTGCTACTTCGATTCCCATGTCAAAGGAAGGCATCAGCTGCAGCTTGAACAGGTTCAGTCTGTGCTTCCGGTCAATCAAAGCCTTGTGCTCAAGGTTCTCAATCTCACCGGTCCGGATGTAACGGTCGAGCTCCGCATAAGTGAAGCCGAGGTTGTCCTCGTCGGTCTTGCCGCACAGGCCGTCCGACGGTGTCTTGTCGACAAGATTAAGCGGCACATTGAGGTACCGGCCGATTGCCTTAACCTCCTGCACTGTAAAATGCGACAGCGGGCTGAAGTCTCCTACGGAATCGCCGTATCTGGTGGAATATCCGACCCAGTCCTCAGAGAGGTTACAGGTGTTCACGACACGGCCGTTATTGCTCTGCGATACCGCATAAACGGTTGTCATACGGATACGGGGGGCCATGTTGACAATGGTCTGGTTGGAGATGTCCATCTGGCCTTCGATTGCCTTTTTAAGACCGTCGAAGCTATCCTTGATGTTCACGACATAATGACGGATTCCGAGGTGCTTGCAAATCTGATAGGAGCAGTCGATATCGGCCTGCTCACCGTTCGGCATCAGTACGCCGATGACACGGTCCTTGCCGAGTGCCTCCACACAAAGTGCCGCAGCGACGGTACTGTCTTTGCCGCCGGAGATTCCGAGCACGGCGTTACAGCCTTTGCCGTTCTTCTCAAAGAAGTCACGGATCCACGCGACGCATTCCTTTACAGCCTGTTCCGCATTAAACTGATACATACTGACCCCTTTCCGCCGACGAACCGGTCTTCCGGGTATAGCCGGCTTACAGTCTCTTCAAAAGTTCTGCACGCATCTCTTCATAGCCGGGCTTTCCGAGAAGGGCGAACATGTTTTTCTTGTAGCTCTCAACGCCGGGCTGGTTGAACGGGTTCACGCCGAGCATGTAGCCGCTCACACCGCAGGCAAATTCAAAGAAGTAGAACAGCTGGCCGAGGCAGAACTCGTTCTGCTCGGGGAGACGAATCAGAAGGTTCGGTACGCCGCCGTCCACATGGGCAAGCTGCGTTCCCTTCATGGCGCTCTTGTTTACGAAATCAACAGTCTTGCCGGCAAGGTAATTCATGCCGTCCAGATCAACCGGCTCTGCCTCAAGAACGATTTCCTCGGTGCTCTTTGTAAGCTCGATTACGGTCTCGAAAAGAATCCGTGCACCGTCCTGGATGAACTGACCCATGGAATGAAGATCGGTTGTCAGATCAACGCTTGCCGGGAAGATACCCTTCTGGTCCTTGCCCTCGGATTCACCGTACAGCTGCTTCCACCACTCGGATACGAAATGGAGGGAAGGCTCGTAGTTTGCAAGCACCTCAACAGCCTTGCCCTTGCGGTAAAGGATGTTACGGACTGCCGCATACTGCATGGCGTCGTTCTCTTCATAAGCATCGTTCAGGCAGCGCTCACGCATTGCTGCTGCACCTGCAAGAAGTTGGTCAACATCCGCGCCGCTTACGGCAATCGGAAGAAGGCCTACTGCGGTCAGAACGGAGAAACGTCCTCCTACATCATCCGGAACAACAAAGCTCTCGTAACCCTCTTCGGTCGCAACCTTCTTAAGGGCTCCTCTTGCCTTGTCGGTCGTAGCGTAGATACGCTTGTTCGCCTCTTCGCGTCCGTACTTGTCAATCAGCATCTTCTTGAATACACGGAATGCAACAGCGGGCTCGGTCGTGGTACCGGACTTACTGATCATGTTAATCGAGAAATCACGGTCGCCGATAACCTGCTTCAGATGCGCGATGTAAGTCGAACTGATGCTGTTGCCGACATAATAAATCTCGGGAGTCTTGCGGATCTCCTTCGAAACGCTGTTGTAAAAGCTGTGACGCAGGAACTCGATTGCCGCTCTTGCGCCGAGGTAGGAACCGCCGATGCCGATTACGAGAAGAACCTCGGAATCGCTCTGAATCTTAGCGGCTGCCTTCTTGATGCGGGCAAGCTCTTCACGGTCATAAGCTACCGGAAGGTCAATCCAACCGAGGAAATCATTGCCTGCTCCGGACTTCGTTACCAATTCTTTCTTGGCTGCTTCTGCAGCGGTCTTAATCTGCGCAATCTCATCCTTTCTAAGGAATGCCGATGCGAACGAACTGTCAAATGTCACATTTGCCATAGAAATGCCTCTCTTTATATTCATTCGGCTCCGCGCCTCGCGGCTCCGTACACGGTTACAGTATAGCATAAGGGAGAGATAAAAAAAACTATCATTTTCTGCTGTTTTATGGTATAATTTTGTTCGTATTTTCCAAAAACCATACGGGGAGCATCATCAGATTATGGACAACCGACGTTACCGCAAAAAAGAAAGTCCCCTTCACGCCACGCTCCGCAGAATCTGGGAGACGAGCAAGGGACTTCTTCTCATTGTTTTGGCACTGGTTCTCGTGCTGATCATTGTACTTTTGATTTCCAAGAAGAATTCTTCCGAGCCGGCTGACGAAAAGCCGACCGAGGCCGTTGTGAAGCACAAAACACCGACCCCTGTGTCACCTGATAAGGATACGACAGCGACGCCGGAACCCGTCACCGAGGCTCCGACCGCTACGCCGACCCCGACGCCCTATCCCATCGGCCTTTGCGAAAGCGTAACGACCGATACCGAAGCTGAGCCGATTGCAAGAGACAACTGGCCGGTTGATTACCTGATGCTTGTGAACTGGGACTACCGTTTGAAGTACTCCGGCAACCCCGAGAACCTGGTACGTGTCGACTCGGTATTGACCGAGAGCTGGTATCAGATTCAGAATCCGATTTTGGTGAAGGAAGCCGATCGGAACTTCGTTATCGAGACCGAAGATGACAAATACGACCGCGGCAACCGCGTTGCCCTCGAGCATCTTGACGAGATGTGCAAGGCCTACCACGAAGCCACCGGCTACGGCGTAAAGGTTTCGCAGACCGGCGCATACCGCAACTACGCAACCCAGGACCGTTTCTGGAACCGCCGTGATAAGAGCATCAATCCTCCCCGTGTCGTTCCCGGCAACGCCAGTGAGCACCGCACGGGACTCGGCTTTGACGTCTGGGTTCTGGACGGTGAAAAATACGACTACAAATGGCTTCACGCCCACTGCCATGAATACGGCTTTATCCTCCGCTACCCGTCGGACAAGACCAAGATTACCGGCGTCACCTACGAGCAGTGGCACTTCCGCTACGTAGGCATCGAAGCCGCCACCGAAATCCATAACCTCGGTATGTGCCTCGAGGAATACGTCAAATATAAGAACGGCCGGGAATAACGGTTTTATAACCGCCAAAATACAAACAGAAAAAAGGCGCTGCTACAAGCAGCGCCTTTTCGGTGCGTTCACGTACTTTTGATGCAATTATAGAAATTACATAGCAACGACGTTAACCGCTCTGAGCTTCTTGGAATCCTTAGGATCCTGCTCGGTCTCAAAGCTAACCTTCTGGCCCTCTTCAAGGGTCTTGAAGCCTTCGCTCTGGATAGCGGAAAAGTGTACAAATACATCCTCGCCGCCCTCGTCATTGCTGATGAAACCGTAACCCTTCTGAGCGTTGAACCACTTTACTGTACCAGTCATGAACCAGTACCTCCTTCAAAAAAATCTTGCACATCATTGTTCTTCAGAATTGCTCCCAAAAAAACAAAACAAACCGACAAGCCCTGAAAATACACGACTTGTAGGTCTGTCTATCCACCTGACTGCACCTTAAAACTACCACGATTGCATAAAGATGTCAACATTTTTTTGTATATTTTTGTACGTTTTTATACTGTTTACGGGGCTTACCCGAATCGGCGGGCAAGCCCCGTAAATACTGACTATGTTTCATATTCGCGGATGGTCCTGCGCACTTCCGGCAAAAGTGACGGGGAAACCGACAATTCGTCCGCTCCAATGGCTATTAATGCATTTATCCCGTCATGGTCTGCGGCGAGCTCACCGCACACCGAGACCGGGATCCCCGCTCTGTGCGCATGGTTCACAGTCATAGCAATTAAGCGGATTACAGCCTCATGGCCGGGTTCGTAAAGGGTGCTGTTTTTCCGGTCTGCAGCGAGTACATACTGTGCCAAATCGTTCGATCCGATGCTGAAAAAGTCTGCATAAGTACTCATTCTGTCACTCAAAACCGCCGCGGCAGGGGTTTCAATCATGATTCCCTGCTCTACGTTTCCGGCATCAATACCCTCCTGCTTCAGCTCTTCCCGCACACTTTCGGCAATCTCTTTCACCTCACGGATTTCCTTCTCCGACGTGATCATCGGGTATAAAACCGCAACGTTCTCGCCTGCGCCCGCACGGAAGATGGCACGTAGCTGCGTCCGTAAAACGTCCTTATGAAGAAGCGAAAGCCTTATGCCGCGGCACCCGAGAGCCGGGTTATCCGTCGGCGGCTCGGGCAGACAGTCGGCAGGCTTGTCTCCGCCGATATCGGCTGTTCTGATGACGACACGGCGTCCGCCCATCGCCGTAATGATTTCTTTGTAAAATGTGAACTGTTCCTCTTCGTTTGGCAGCTCCTGCGAGTCTAAAAACAGCATTTCGGTCCTGAGAAGTCCGATGCCCTCGGCACCGTTTCGGATGGCACACGCAAGCTCCTCGCGGTCTCCGATGTTGGCGCACAGAAGCACTCTTCTGCCTTCCTTCGTGACCGCCGGTCCGCTTTCGGGAAGCGCCTCGTTCCGCTCGGCCGTCTCCTTCATCTGCTTTAAGTACTGCCGAACCGTCTCCGTATCAGGGTCAATCAGCAGTACGCCGAGCCGTCCGTCTAAGATGGCACGGTGTCCCTCCCAAGAAGGATTCGGCACGATGCCCGTAAGCGTCGGAATCCGCATGCTCTTACAAAGAATCGCCGTATGCGAGTACGCCGAGCCGCGGCTCGTCACGATGCCGAGAAGCCGGTTTCTCTTCTGCTGCATCAGCTGTCCCGGCGTCAGGTCCTCGGCCACGAGAATATACGATTCCTCCGGCATTTCAACCGTTCCCCTGCCGGTCAGAACGGCAAGCAGACGGTCCGTCACGTCCTTTACGTCCTGGGCTCGCGCCCGGAAATACGAATCCTCCATATCGGCAAACATCTGTGAAAAATGCCTGCCCGCCATATATACCGCATACTCCGCACATACCTTACCGGCACGGATGGTACGGATGACCTCCTCACGGTAGTCGACATCCTCCGTCATCATCGCATGCACGGCGAAAATCCTCGCATTTTCCACACCGACACGCTGCTCGGACGTTTCTGAAAGACGGCGCAGCTGCCCGGCCGCCTGCTTCGCGGTCCGGTCAAATCTGGCGATTTCCGCCTCGACATCGGAAACCGGCACGGGGCTGACCTTTCCCGGCTCCTCCGCCAGGACATGGATGATCCCGATGGCGATTTCTCCGACTACTCTGTGTCCGCTGAAACGTTCCATAACCCCCTCCGATCAGTGCAATCCGAAACCGGACAATACGCGCCGGATATCCTCCTCCGTTGCCTGCACGCTTCCGCTCACCGAGAACGGCTTGCCGCCGCCCCTTGCCGAAAGCTGCTCCTTAAGCGCATTTCCGATTTCCGTTACCGTTCCTCCCTGATGCTCCAAAAAGTACCGATACGTACTGTCCTGCCCGATGAACAACGCGCATGTTCCGTCGAACAGCTCCTCCATCACATCAAGCGCGTGTCTGGCTACGGACGCGTCACCCGAAAGAAACATGAGCGCATCACCCGAAAGCTTCTCTCCGGCCACCCCGCCGCGTTTTGCGTGATACTGCGCAATTGCTGCCTCCGCAAGCTCGCGCTCCGCGCTCGTAAGCCTGAAGCGGAGCTCCCTCGCCTCTGCGGCCAGGTTGCGAAGTGCCGGCACAATGTCAGTCTGCTTCGCGGAAAGAATCTGCCCGGCTTCCCCCAAAGAAGCGAGGCACTCGCGAAAATGTGACAGGGCACGGAAGCCTGCAAGATAATGCAGCCTCGTGCCACCCTTGTAACGTTCAAAAGAAATGACCTTGAAAAGCCCGATTTCCGAGGTGGACTTAACATGCGGCACACAGCACGCGCAAAGGTCGACACCCTCAATCTCGACAAGCCGTACCGGCCCGGTCAGCTCCTTTTTGCTGCGGTACGGAAGCGTTTTCAGTTCCTCCGCGGAAGGATACCGCGCCGTAATCCGGTGACCTTCGACAATGATCCGATTAGTCTCCGTCTCAAGTGCCTCAATCTGTTCCTTCGTCAGCTCGCCGTTATAATCCATCGTCGCACTGTTCTCACTCAGATGAAAGCCGACATTGGCATAGCCGAAATGCGTATGCACAAGCCCCGAAAAGATATGCTCCGCGGAATGCATCTGCATGTTCCGGAAGCGGAATTCCCAGTCAACCTGCCCTGTAGCGGTCTGTCCGACACGAAACGCAGCCAAAACCGAAGCCTCGTCCCCGTCCTTCACGCCGACCGTATGAAAGATTTCTCCGTCCCTGATCTGCACGTCAATCACGGGGAAACCGTTCAGCGTTCCGCGGTCCGGCGACTGGCCGCCCTCCGCCGGGAAGAAGTACGTTTCCTTAAGAACGACCTCCGCCCCGCCCTTCACCGGCTTCACTGCCGTCACTTCCGAGGAAAATGCCACCTCGTATGAATTGTCTTCGTAAAGACGTTCTGTCATCGGATGCCCTCCAAAACCTTTTTGTAAGCGCGTTTTGCAATCCTGCCCTCGTCATAGGGATAATAAGAGGCGTATCCCTTCGACAGAAGTATGGCATTTACCATGTTTTGCTTGATATATGATGATTCTACAGATGTAGTCTCTGTAAGCCACACATAAGCGAGCATTCTCCCGTAACGGTCGAATGTCCGCTCGTTTGTATCGTATTCGAGGTAAACCGTCGTCCCGACCGGGAGCAGTTCTTTAAGAAATGCCGCGGCCTGACGCCCCTCCTCCGTATTCTTCTCTTCGTCCGGATGCACGCTCTCGGGCGCGTCAATCAGCAGGAGACGGATATGCTCCTTCGAGCCGTCTGGAAACTCCACCAGAATCGTGTCGCCGTCCGAGACGTACAGCACCGAAACCGCCGTGGTCTCCCCGTTCTGCTCCTTTTGAAAGAACGGAATCCGGTCCCTCCACGTAATCAGGGAAAGCACCGGAATTGCAATCAAAAGCACAATGAAAAGCGCGAGGAGAAGCTTCTTTCTCCGCCGTTTCTTCCGCGCCTTCACAAGAGGGCTCTCGTATTTATACGTCTTCTGTTCCTTCATCGGCGTTTTCTCCGTCTTCGCCATCTTCGCCGTCCCGATCGTCATCCTTGCCGGTATCAGGCGGGTTGTTCACATTGGCCTCCAGATACGGCAGCAGCTGAATCCACTCATGCCTTACCGTGTCGTCCTCGCCGCCGAATGCCGCTTCGCTGAACAGATACTCATAACTGACAGTCTGCCCGTTTCTCTGCTCGGTTATGACGATGCCGTACTCGTCGCGCTTTCTGATGACCAGGTTGTTGACAACCTTGCCGTCCCTGTGCGCCTCGCCCGAAATCAGTATGTTTCCGAACGAATCCGTCAGGTCGCTGACATAAACCGAATCGCACCGGCCGCCCGTAAAGCGTGCCGTGATGTCGCCGGTCAGCTTGTCGCCTGCATACCAGAAGCGAAGGTACGTGTTGCCGCTCTGCGTCGTGTCTATGCCCTTTTCCGTAAAGCCTTCTTCGGTCACCGTGAAGCACATCGGCACAAGGCCCTTGCGGTATTCCGTTTCCTGCTCGAACGCAGCAGTCTCCGCGCCGAAGATCTCCGTCCGGTAGCCGTCCAGCTCGTCTGACTCGTAAGTCCGCACCAGGATGTCCTCGGGCTCTGCTTTATGATAGTACTCGACAAGCGGTGTTCCTTCCGCCAGCCCGCTGAACAGGAATACACCGTTCTTATCGTCCTCCAAAATCACGGAATCACCGCGGTACAGCGCCTCATACGATTTCAGGCTGTTTCCGCGCGCAATCCGCATGCCGGAAATCAGCAGGTAATCGGTCGGACGCTCCATGAACGAGTCCGTGCTTAAAATCTCTCTGAGTGCTTCCTTCAGGGTGTCGCCCTCAAGGCAGTCCGTAATGTCACCGGCCGAGGCAAATTCACTCGTCGCCGCGTGGTACGTCTTCATCTCGTTCGTAACCGCGAACTGCTTTACGGCAAATGCGAACGCGGAATATCCGTCGTCGTCGCGAAACGCCAGCACCATCTGATCCGCTTCGGCGGCAATCATCAGCATCGGCTCGCCCCCGATGCACAAAAACAGCCGGTTTGTGCAGGAGTATACCGAAAACCTTCCGTCCGCGGAATAGGTGCCGAGATCCTTCTTCTCTTTGCCTGCTGCAACCGTGTAGCGGACCGAACTTCCCTCCATGGAGGGGCTGATCCGTACAAGCTCGCTGCCGTCAGCCGCAGTCAGCACATAAGACGTCAAAACGCCGGGAATCTCCCAACGCCCGGCATCACCTTTTCCACCCTCTTTCGAGGAAAATGTCATAGTTCCCTTACAGGTCCAAACCTTCCCGACCGCACCGCGGTTGACGCAGTTGACCGTTCCGGCATAGTATTCCGTATACTCCCGAAGCGCGGGCTCCTCGGTCGGAGTTTCCGTCACCTGCTCGGGATTGTCGGGATTCTTCTTTTTCGTATCCTTGTTCTTCCCGCAGCCTGCTGCCAAAAGGACGGCAAGCACGGTTAAGAGCAAAAGAACTGTCCGCTTCATCAAATGCTCCTTTCCGCGCACCAAAGGTACGCGAAGGTCTCCCCGCCGGACACCTACTTGTTGAACTCCGTGATATTTGCCTCGTTCAACGTAAAATCATAATAATTCAGATCGTCGCGGAAGGTCCAGCCGACCCCTTTCCAGAACTGGTTGCCGAGCGAATTGCGGCGGAACGCCACAAGCGTAACCTTATTGATCTTCTCCTCTTTAAGGGCACGCATGCAGGCAACAGCCATCGATTTCCCGATGCCGCGCTTACGGTATTCTTCCTTTACGCACACATGATAAAACGTGCCTCTGCGTCCGTCGTGGCCGCACAGGATGGCGCCGATGATCCTGCCTTCGTAAACCGCTACCATGCTGGTCGAAGGATTCCGCTTCAAAAAGCGCTCCACGCCCTCCTTTGAGTCGTCGATGGAACGGATGCCGAAGCCGTGGATGGTCTGCCAAAGCCGGTATACCTCCGGATAATCCTCCGTTGTCATTACTCTGATGTCATACGAAAAATCGCTCATATTCTTCCTTCCGTCTGTTGCCCGTTTTATGGGATTAATAGACAAAGCGTTCCGCTTGCGGAACGCTCGCGCCGAGCGCGGTTGCCGAAGGCAACATCTTCCTCTCGCGCGAGTGTGCATCCCGCCCGGAGGGCTTTCGCTTTACAGGAGATTCCGAAGGAATTCCCTGTAAAGTGAAAAACGGGTGGATCCCGATGACGGGCCCACCCGGATAAATCATCGTTTTACGAAACCCGCTTCCTATGCCCAGTTGTGGCCGATGAGCCAGGTCTTGCTCTGCTCGAGGGCATCGGATGTCTTGGTTTCCAGTACGCAGTTCGCGTTGCACTTCTGCGCGAATTCGAGTCTCGTCTGCAGGTCGATATCGCCGTCGCCGAGTCCCAGATGGCTTGCAGGCGGATTGTCCTGTCCGTCATGAATGTGGAAGTGTACAATCCGGTTCCAGTTCTTCAGAAGAAGCGGCATATCCGTCTCGCCGATTGCCTTCGAATGACCGATATCCCAGGTCAGTGCGAACTTCGGGCTCTCAAGAAGAAGTGCGATGGCGTCAGCCTCGTAGGAGGTGAAACCGTCGGTGTTCTCGATGGTCACAAGAATCTTCTCGCTGCCAATCCACTCTTCCGTCAGATCACGGAAATTCTTATAAGCGGCAAGATAAGCTTCCTTCTCCTTCTCGTATACCATCTGCTTCTGGTCCGGCAGCGTGATGTGCACGCCGTGAACGAGATGCATGTTGATGATGAAAGGACTGTCCTCGGGATTGAGTTCCGCGAGTTTCTTCGCTACGCGAACCGTGCGGCGCATGGTCTCGAGATACGCTTCTGCAACCAACGGGTTAAAATCGGCTACGTCGAAGTTCTCCTGAAGATGAATGGAATAAAAGATTCCGGCCTTCTCAGCAACGGCGCGGAAACGCTCCGTATTCTCAAGGCGGTCAATCCGGTACTCCGGGAAATTCATATTCAATTCCACGAAAGAAAGGCCGAGGCGCTCACAAAGCTTAACGTCCTCTTCGAGGGATTTGTTTTCAATCAATGTCGGCATTCCGAACAACATGGCACAGTCCTCCTTTTGTTGATACAACCATTGTAAGCAATTATGCGGAAAATGTCAACGGGAGATGCCCGATAACCACACCGATTTTTTACGCCTTTACCCCCTGCGAACGGGCCTTTCGGACGACCAGCGCAAGTAAGAGGAATACAAGCGCGAACGCGGCTTCAATCACGATTGCCGTCATCACGTCGCGGCTGATGTAAGGAAGTTCTCCGTCAAGCATCCGGCACACTCTGATGTACCAGTAAGCCGGCAGGAAGCGTGCCGCCGTAAGAACACCCTTTCCGAGCATTGCCTGGCCGACGAAAACGCCGCAGATGAAACACATCGCGAGGGAGATGATGACCGTTACAATATTCGCGACATCGCGGTTCGTAATGAATTCCGAGATGAACATCGCCAGCACGGCCGCGAATACGGAAAATACGAGGCTGTTCCAAACGGCAACCCACTCCTTTCCGGCAAACATGCCGCCGGAGGACCAGATGCCGCCAGCCATGAAGACCGCCCACACAAGGGTGACGAAAACGACGCTCGCCGCAAAGATCTGCAGGGTGTACGATTTCGGACGGATGCCCGAACAGTCGGTACGGAAGCGGATCTCCTTTTTGTTCATGACGATGAACGCCGGAGTCAGTGTACTCATGATGACCGAAAGAATGATGTACGGCAGGTAACGGAAGTATGATGCCGCACCGTCTCTCATATATCCCGATTTGGTCTCCTCTTTCGCAATGGTTACGTCAACCTTTGCGGTAAGAACCTCGGAAGCTCTCTGATATGATTCTTCGCTGCTCATGCCGAGCACGCGGTAGGCATTGACGGTGTTGACATATTCGGACAGAAGCATCCGGATGTTGGCAACCGAGTAGCTCTCATGAATGTGACGGCTCTCGAGAAGATTCTCGGTCTCTCCTGCGTTTAAGCGGGCTTCGAAGCCCTCGGGAATCGTGATGGCGTAATCGATCCGGCCGTAATACAAAGCATCCATCAGGTCGTCTGTATCTTCAACTCCCTCCACAACGGTGTTACTTCCCGACAGAAACTCCGTAAGTGCTTTGCTTGCCGCGCTGTTATCCCGATCGACGATCATCAGATTCATCTTCGTCTGCTGAAAGAGTTCATCACTGTCATCATACCGGCTGATGAAGAAGCCTACCGCTAAGAAGATTACGACATACATGGCCGCAATCCCGAACCGGCTCTTCAAAATCTTCATAAATGCCTTAAATACTTGCATATCTCTTCCTCCTCGTGAACAGGATGCCGAGCGCCGTAAAGACGACGATAAGGATGCACATCGCGATGATCTTCTCGGTGAATCTTCTGTAATCGCTGTACATGTTCAGGCAGTAATAGCTGTCCGACATGATTGCAACCGGGTTGATTTTGTTCACCCACGGTGCCTTCTCGGCAAGAAGTGCCTTCATATTTCCGACCATCAGTCCGCTTAAGAAGCAAAGGAACAGGGAAACCGAAAGCGAAATGGCGCTTTTCGCCTCATGCTTCAGTCTTCCGATCGAACCGACAAGGAAGCCGAACGTCACGCCGAGACATCCGCTTAATGCAGCTGCCGCATAAAGCAGCAGAAGGTTTCCGCCGAGGTTGATCCGAAGAATGAATCTGATAAATGTCACGCTGATTACCATGCATGCAACCTGCGAAATGCAGCTGCCGATGACGGCTGCAGAAAGCGTCATCCGCTTCGGTGTCGGCGAGCAGTTTCTGCGCGCGCCGAGCGTCGACTGGTTGGCCTGGTTGTTCGTCGCGACATGAAGTCCCGACATCGAACCGCAGATGGCAACCATCGCGATCAGGTTATAAAAGAACTGCAGATATACGTTCGGGTTTCCGTCCGTAAGCGGAACCTCGCGGCAGGCGTTAATCTCTTCGGAAAGTGCCTTCATGGAAGCCTCCGCCTTCATCGGATCGGTCGCGATTGCATCCGCTAAAACCGTCTCATACACGCCGATCCGGGCGGTGATTTCCTTTAAGATGGTCTGCGTCATGCCGCTTCCCGAGACATTCAGCTCCGCCTTCTCCCCGAGAAACAGGATTCCGTCCGCCTTGCCCTCAAAGAGCAGCTTCTTCGCCTCTTCTTCCGTGGCAAATGTGACCTTAAGTGCCGGATCGTCGCCCTCCGTCAGCGCTGCAAGAACGCCGTCATATATGGGATTTTCCGCGGTCTTCACAACTGCTGTGGGAATCGCGGAGAACAGGTCGTTCTTCTCATAAATGTTTCCGAATGCGGCCTTGAAAAGCGTCCCGAGAATGATCGGGAACAGAATCAGCCACATCAGGAAATCCTTATTGCGAAGAGTGACTCTGATTTCGTATTTCAGATTATGCCAAAACATCGTTTACTCCCCTTTCGCGTCACGAAGCGCCGTTCCGGTGATTTCCAGGAATACATCGTTAAGAGTCGGAAGCTCCGAATAAACCCGCCCGAAACCGAGCTCGGCTTCCTGCAAAACGCCGAGAATCCGGATCAGGTTGTGGCGTCCGCCGGAGCAGCGGACCATCAGCTTTGCACCGTCGTAATCAGTTTCATAGACATGCGGCAGTGCGGCAATCTTTTCACGGATTTCGTCGGGAAGCTCTAAAATTTCAATGGAAACGCTTTCGGTGTTTCTTATCATGCCCTTCAGCTCTTCCTTCGTGCCTTCTGCAATCTTGCGGCCGTGGTCCATGATGGCGATGCGGTTGCAGATCTGCTCAACTTCTTCCATGTAATGCGAGGTGTAGATGACCGTTGCGCCCTGCCGGTTCAGCTCCTGAATGCCCTCGAGAATCCGGTTCCGGCTCTGCGGGTCAACCGCCACGGTCGGCTCGTCAAGGATGATCAGCTTCGGCTTATGCGCAATGCCGCAGGCGATGTTCAGACGGCGAAGCAGGCCGCCTGAAAGCTTGTTCGGCCGGAAATTCACGAAGTCCTCGAGTCCGACGAAGCGGATTGCCTCATCCACATATTCCTTCCGCTTTGCTTTGTCATGGATGTACAGTCCGCAGAAATAATCGATGTTCTCACGGACCGTCAGTTCGTCAAGCACCGCAACGTTCTGCATGATGACGCCGATCTCCCGCTTGATGTCGTAGCTTGTCGGCTCCATAGGCTTGCCGAACACTTCAATGTCTCCTTTGTCATAAGAAAGAAGCGCCAGCAGGCAGTTGATTGTCGTCGTCTTACCGGAGCCGTTCGGACCGAGCAGGCCGAAAATCTCGCCCTCCTTGATTTCGAGGGAGAAATGATCGAGCGCGACCAGCTCCCCGTAACGCTTCACCAGATTATCAATCTTTACTACAGTAGGTTTCATGTGTACCCTCACTTTCTTATCTTCACGCGGCCCAAGCCGCCCGCACTTTCTGACATAAGAATAGCGCGGGATTTCTCCCGCGCCAAGTGTGAGGTGTCATGTTTTGTCCGTGACAAATGTCACATTTTCCATTGTCGTCATCAATCCTTTGACGGATCCGTGCCCTTATCGGGAATCTCAAACAGATTCAGGAACTCCGCCGCTGCTTCGGGGCCGACATAGATGAAGAAGGATTCCGTTACAACCCAGCCGCCGCTGTAGAGGGTGACGTTTGCGTTCCATCCGCACAGATTGTTGTCAACCGTCATCACGAGCGTCAGGTTTCCAAGCGGCTTGTCTTTGCAGAACTCGATTGCTTCCGGTGTGCCGCCCGACGTCTGTGACTCGTCGGGAATATTCTCGTCCTCAAGGTTCACTTCATATCCGAAAGGCGTAATCTGCCCGTTGCCGTCCTCATCGAACTCCTCGGTAAACGGCAGAACGGCGGCTGCCTGTCTGTTATGATTCGTTTCTGCGATGAAATCAGCCGGCATGTCAAACCTTGCGAACATCGGAAGCTCAGAATTGCGGAACAACGTGCTGAGTGCCTTCTCCATCGAAATCTTCGTATTGACCCGGATATTCTGTCCGTTTCTGATTACTCTGAACTCATCTTCGAGTGTCATGTAGGTTGCAAGCTGCGTTGCCTTGGCATAATCCGCAAAGTCATCGGCCTTAATCGCCCGTGCATACACAAGGTATTCATCCGAACCGGGATGCTTTACGGCAACGGCATAATCCGTACTGACATCAGGGATCTGAAAGACCTCTGCCCTGGAGGTTGCCGTAAGGTCAGACTCAAACGGGCTCGGCTCCTCATCGATGAATTCATATCCGGTCAGCTCATGCATGCCGAGGCTTTCTCCGACCTGACTGCATGTCGAATACTGTCTGATATAGGTTTTTGAATTGTAAATCAGTTCTGCGTAATAAGGCACCTGCTCCCCGAGATTCGGGTCCTCTGTCGGCGATTCCGTTTTCGGCGTTGTCCCGCTCAGCCCCGTCTGCTCGGTCGGCTTTTTGCCGGCGAGCATGTTTTTTATCATGAATCCTCCTCCCACCAGGACCGCCAGCACCGCTGCGCAGGCGGCAAATTTCAATACCGTCATCATCACAGACGGCTTCTTTCTATCCTCTTTTTCGTCACTGTCGCTTTCATCCTTCATAAACCAGGCGATGACAGACTTTCCGCGCCCTTTAGCCTTCCGGGCCTCATATTCCGCCTCGGTTTCTCTGGCTTCCACGATAAATTCGTCATCTATTTCATGCAATGCATCTAATAAATCCTTCCCGTTCATCTGCGTCCCTCCAGGTGTTTCTTTAATTTCTTCTTCAGCTCATAAAGCTGATTGCTGACATAGCGTTCGTCCCTTCCGATAAGCTCCGCGATTTCCGAGACCGGGCACGAAAACCAGTACCGTTTCAGGAAAATCATGCGTTTCTCCTTGGAAAGTCCCCGCAGAAAAGCTTCCAGCTGGGCCTTCAGACGCTCCCTGTCCGGAGATTCGTTCCGCCTGCTGTCGGGAATGCATTCGGAGAGTTCCTCATAAGAGGTAACGGTCACATCTCCTCCGCGCTTCTTCGCCAAATTGCTCCGAAGCCTGGAAACGGAAATGTTTCGGATCAGCTTCGACAGGTATGCCTTGAGATTGCCCGGTTCCGCCTTCGGAATGCTCCCCCACGCGCGCAAATAGGTATCGTTCACGCATTCTTCCGCGTCCTGCGGGTTTCTGAGTACCCCCTCCGCAATTGTCTTCAGGTAGGCCCCGTAAACACGATGCACTTCTCTTACGGCATCTTCCGAACCGTCCTTAAACAGTTCTATGATTCGGATGTCTTCTGCTTTGTTCTCCAACTTTCTGTACTCCCTTCGGGCCCGGCGCCGGGCCGTCTTTTCTGCTTTCACCAATAAAGACGCAGGAAAATGTGAAATCTCTTATTCTTTGCTTCCGGTTTTTTGAAAAAACTTTTTGAGGGACCCGGCGGCGTGTCACATTTTCCGAAGGATTTTCGAGACTTTCCTATCATACCACACTTACGGGAAGAAAGAAAACCTTGTGTTTCCCCATGCCGTTTCGTATAATGAGGAGAGACCGAAAAGGAGCGCCTATGAACCGACTTCTTGACAAATGTGCAATTCTCCTTCTGTGCCTGCCCGGCTTTCTGATGGCAGGTTCTGTTACCGTGCCCGTGCTGACGCTTCTTTTAGCTGTCACGGTTTCGTGCGCGGTGCAGCTTCTTTCCGGACGGCGGATTGCGCTTTTGATTCTGCTCGCCGCGTCGCTTGCGTGCGGCATTTTGCCGGTTCTGGCGTGTGCACTTCCCCTCTTCTTTTATGACTCGCTCCGCGAGGGCCGGTGGTGGCTCATTGTTCCCGCGATTTCGGTCACGGCGAACCTCGGAGAACTGTCCTCCATTCAGATCATCTGCATTTTAACGGGTCTTACCGCGACGCTGATATGGGAGAAACGTTCCGAGCAGCTTGAGCATTCCGTCACGCACCTGACTACGCTTCATGACGGCATCACCGAAAAGAACATGCAGCTGGCCGAGCAAAACAAACGGCTCTTTGAGGCGCAGGACAGTGAGATTCACGTTGCCACCTTAAAGGAAAGAAACCGCATTGCGCGTGAGATTCACGACAATGTCGGCCATCTGCTGACGCGCTCGATTCTGCAGACCGGAGCACTTCAGATTCTGAACCGTGACGAAACACTGAAGGAACCGCTTGATGAGCTGAAAACGACACTCGACGGTGCCATGACGAGCATCCGCGAAAGCGTGCACGATCTGCACGACGACTCGCTTGATCTGAAACGGATTCTGCAGGAGCTGTGCGATTCCGTCAGTAAGGATGCCCCGGCCGATTCAGGTGCCCCGAAATTCGAGGTCGGGCTTCAGTACGATGCCTCCTCCGTAATTCCCGGGGCTGTCAAGCTCTGTGTTGCGGGCGTTGTAAAGGAAGGCATCTCGAACGCCGTACGGCACTCAAACGGCGACCGGATTGACGTGATCTTCCGCGAGCATCCGGGCTTCTTCCAGCTGCTTTTGACGGACAACGGAAACAACGCCGAAGTGAAGGAGAACCCCGGCGGAATCGGTCTTAAGAACATGGAGGACCGTGCGAAAAGTGTCGGCGGACGTATCACATTTACCCCGTCCCCGCAGGGCTTCCGCATCTTCTTAACGGTGCCGAAACAGGAATGATTTTACTTTGGGAGAATAACCATGAAGATAATCGTAATCGATGACGACCGCCTTGTGGCGCTGTCACTGAAGACCATACTTGAGAGCACGGGAAGCATTGAGGTCATCGCCACGGGACACAGCGGCGAGGATGCCGTCCGGCTGATTGAGGAACAGGATCCGGATGTCATGCTGATGGACATCCGCATGGAAGGCATGACCGGACTGCAGGCCGGCGAAGAGATTTTAAAGAAGCATCCCGAGACGAAGATTCTGTACCTGACGACGTTCTCCGATGACGAATACATCATCAAGGCGCTGAACATCGGCGCGAAGGGCTACATTTTAAAGCAGGATTTTGCGGCGATTGCGCCTGCGCTTGAGGCCGTCATGAAGGGCCAGACCGTGTTCGGCGACAAGATCATCGGCAAGCTTCCCGAGCTGATGAAGGCCTCCGAGCCGTTCGATTACGATAAGCACGGCATCACCGACAAGGAACGCGAAATTCTCGAACTGATTGCGCTCGGCCGCTCCAACAAGGAGATTGCTTCGGAGCTTTTCTTAAGTGAAGGTACGGTACGTAACTACTTAAGCTCGCTTCTTGACAAGCTGCAGCTTCGCGACCGCACGCAGCTCGCCGTATATTACTATACCGAAATCAAAAGATAGCGCCGATGGCAAATGCCATCCCTGCCCTTTCGAAAACCTGTCAACGAAAATATAAAGAGGCACCTACTCGGTGCCTCTTAAATCATCCCCCAACATTTTCGTGTAAAGGAATTCAATCCGGTCTCCCGGCGATACCTCTGCGGCACCGCATCCGATTGACATCTCCTCTCCGTTAATCAGGTAAATCCAGCCGGAAAGATTGCCGTAATCGAATTCATAAAGGCCCGCGATGCCCTTGACGTAAACCGAATTGCCGCTTCCCGTGAAATCCATCGGGATGCGGTTTTCTTTTGTTATCTGCTCGAGCACGGCAAATGCCGTCTCTCCCTTCTCAATCTGCACCCCGGTAACCGGAAGAATGACCGGATCCGCAGGGTCTCCCTGCTCTCCCGCAATCGTATCACAGCGAATCGTGATGGTGACCTCTCCGATCGGATTGGTCTTCTCGGTGCCGCTGTAATGCTTCTCAACCGATTCAAACCGCGTGAACCAGGTGATGATAAGAAGGACTGCTGCCATTCCGACGGAAAGCAGCACATTTTTCTTCGTAAAGCGCTTCAGGCCCTTTAAGACTGCAAGCGCAATCAGAAGAAGCACAATCACCGCGCCGGTCACGTAGAACCGGTACCGCGGGATGCTATTCTTCGCTTCTGTTTTTGCTTCGCTCTTTTCAGTCTGCGTCGGCGTCAGTGCTTCGGGTGTCGGCGTCAGTTCTTCGACGTCAAACTCCATCAGCAACGAACGAGTAAGCATATACAGGGACGACTGTCCCGCAAGCATGCGCTCGTAAGCCGTCAGCGCGCAAAGTGTCTCGGCTGCCGTAATGTCAGCCGGCGCGTCGCCTTCCTTGTGGATGAAAGCTCCGTCTGCTGTCCGGAAACGCCGAAGCGTCGTAAGCGGATTCTCTCCGTTTTTCTGAAAGCGCGAATCGGTTGCCGGGTCTATGCCAAGTCCGCAAAGCGCGATGATGACCTGGCAGGTGCTTTCGCAATTGTCCGCACCGAAGCTCTGAAAACCGCCGTTATCAAGCTGCGCCCGGGCGAGATAGTCCGTCGCGCGCTCCACTGTTTCTGCTATGCTTTTCTTCTCTTCTTCGGAAAGGGAAAGCCGGCTCTGCCCTGTCACAAGCGGCGTAAGCGCCTGAAGCGTCATCGCCGTGACATCGACATCGCCGACATCTCCCCGAAGGCTGAAACCGCCGTCCTCACATTGCAGCTTAAAAAGCTCGGAAGGACTGAAGTACAGCACGCCGGTGTTGTTCGCAAAGTGCAGTCCGTAAACAAGACTCATAATGTCCCCGGGGACAATATGCGCCTTGATTTCTTCCGCAGGAACGTCCGCCCCGAGCGCCCAGGCCGTCATCATGCGGTTGAGCCACGTCGAGTTGGCCATCTTACTGTCAGCCGTCGGAATGCGGCTCTTGTAAGCCGAAGCAAAAAGGGTGAAGTCGTATTTTCCACTCTGGTAAAGCGGCAGAAAATACCATTCAACGGGATGCCGGAACAGTTCCTCTTCGGGGCCGTCAAGCCATGCCTGAACGGACTCCGCGGAGGAGGACCCCGTCAGATACGAAAGAATGCCTTCTTCGTACTGATTCGAGGCCTCCTCAGCCGAGCCTGTAAACCCCGCATGTATCGCCGCAAAGGCGCAAAGCGCCGACAGCAATACGCATAAAAACCGTTGTCCGAGCTTCCCGAAAGACATTATCAATCCTTTTTCTTAGTAAGGATAAATACAACTGCGCCGCAAACTACAACACCGCATGCGATGATGGCAATGATTGCCCAAAGCGGGAACTGTGTCTTGCCGTCCTTCGTCTCCGGAACGGGCGTTACCGTAGGAGCAGTCGTAGGCGTAGGAGTGGGCTCCTTCGTAGGCTCCTCGGTAGGCGTAACCTCTTCCTTTGCTTCAATCGTTACGATGCAGGTCGGCGGAACAAGAGCAACGCCGTCAACAACTGCGCTGACAACGGCACTTCCGGTAAGCGGAATGGCGGCGGAAACCGTACCGTTCTCATCCGTAACGAAAGGCGTCTTTACGCCGTTAGCGGTGATGACAGCGCCTGCAAGAGGCTTCGTAATCGGTGCCCAGTTCTCGTCATAGCCTGCTGCCATAAGCGTCAGGGTAATCGTCTCGCCTTCTTTAACGGTAATCTCGTTCTTGTCGAAGAAGCAGTACGTATCGGACCAGCCAACCGTATCGGTGTAAACAAATGCGTAAATGAAATCGCCGGACTTCACCGGGTCACCGAGACCCATTGCGGCCGCATTGTTCACATAGTAGCCGTAACCGGTGCCGTTATCAACGCCCCAGAGCTTATCAAGCTGAAGGCCGTAAGTACCCATGGAACATGCAAAACCGGCAGCAGCGCCGCCCGTGAAATATGCCTCATGTGCGCAGTACAAAGCGTCTGCAATCGTCAGAGCGCCGTCTCCGTCCGTATCGGTAACGGTAACGGGCTTCTGTACCAGAACCGCATCGCCGTTGGCAATGGAAACCGTTACCTCCGTATCATCTGCGAGAGCCACACCGCTCATCAGAGCAAGCATCACGCAGGACAGAACAACCATAAGAAACTTTTTCATGTGTCGTTTCTCCTTTCAAACAAACCATCTTTTTTCTTTATTCTTTCTAACTTCTTTCCGACCGGTCCGGCCAGAAGAAGGAGAAAAACAACATTAGAGACCGCATAGATGACGGTCAGCGGAAGCGCCGCCGTAATCGCGGCAACATACCCCTTCAGGACGAAGGAACCCTCCGCCCAAAGCACCGTCCACACATCCATCGTGACGGAGTAAAGAATGCCGGCGAGCGCCCCGAAGATGCAAAGAACCACGCGGCTTTTCTTTAGCGGTTTTGCGAGCAGTCCCGCCAGAAGTCCGATGATGCCCCAGGCAAACATCTGAAACGGCGTCCACGGCCCGTGCCCGAAATAGAAGTTCGATACGGCTGCCGACAGCGAACCGACGACAAAGCCTGCTTCTCCGCCAAACGCTATCGCCACAATGATTGTAATCGCCGTAACCGGTTTGAACCCCGGGACCGCGGCAAATACGACGCGGCCGATTACGGAAAGCGCAATCAATACCGCAAGCACCATCAGTTCCTTTGCCGTGCTGTCCCGTCTCTCAAACGCATACAGAAGCGGGAGACAGGAAATGACGGCTATTACCAAAGCAAGCCAGGCATAAAACCGCTCCCGGAATACCACTGCCCCGAGAATCACAAGAGCCGGAATCAAAACCGCAAGAAGAAGGATTGTCAGTGCTTTCTTCATGACGCACCGCCTTCACGTCCGGTTGCGTCTGCCCTGCCGCGTCTGTTCGCGGCGCAAAGCTCCGCAATCTCCTCACAGGTCATCACATCATCATAACAGCCGCGCGCAATCCGGCACGCAGGCGTCGTATAAAAGGCGTTTTGCGAGAACACCTCGCGAACCGGTCCCGAAAGCGAAACATCGCCGTCGAAGAACAGTCCGACACGGTCGGCCAGTTCTGCTGCCCACTCGGTGTCATGCGTCACGGTAAGAAGCGTCGTTCCTTCTGCCTGAAGTGCCTTCAGAATGCTCTTCAGTTCCTTTTTATAGGCGGCATCAAGCCCCTTTGTCGGCTCATCAAGAAGCAGAAGTCTCGGATTCAGAAGGAGTACCTTTCCGAGCGCAGCCTTCTGCTGCTCGCCGCCGCTCAGATCGTAGGGATGCCTGTTAAGAAGCTCCTTTGTCCCGAGCTTTTCCGCCATAGCTTCAATCGCGCGGTCACAGTCATCGCCCTTAAGACCCATCGTCTTACAGGCGAGCACCCAGTCCTCACGGACCACATCACAGACGAAAACATCCTTCGGATTCTGCGGAAGCATTGCCACCAGCCCGCGGTTCCGCTCACCGTCGCGGTAAGACTTAACGGACTTTCCGAACAGATTGACCGAGCCCGCATAGACGCGGTTCGTTCCGAGAATGACCGACAGAAGCGTCGTCTTGCCGCTTCCGTTCCCGCCGAGAAGGCAGTAGTGCTCTCCTTCAAATACCGTAAGGGAAGTGTCGCGAAGGATATCGTCCGAATGCTTTCCGTACCGGAAGCGGGCGTCCTTCACCGAAACGGCAACAGCCTGCTTGGCGCGGTCAAAAGCCTTCGCGTCAGCCTGCTCCGTGTTGGCAGCGTGCTTAATGCCGTCAGCCTCCTCCGAAGCCTTCCGCACCTCCAAAAGCGACCGGATTTCGTTTCCGAAATTCGCCCGTATGAAGGCGCGTCCCTCTGTCACCGAAAGGGGTGTTTTATAAGATTCTCCCCCCACATACTTTTGAAGAGCGGTATAAAGCCGGACGGCGGCCGGAAGCCCGGCGGCCATTGCCTTATACTCTTCTTTTGCGAAGAAGGTTCCGATTTCATCGGCCTTTCCGCTGTATCTTAACTCCCCGTCCGTCAATATAAGTACGCGGTCCGCCTCGGAAAGAATCTCCTCCAGGCGGTGTTCCGCAATCAAAACCGTCACACCGAGCTCACGGTGCAACCGTACAATCATCGCATAGAAATCTCCGGCAGCAATCGGATCAAGCTGCGCCGTCGGTTCATCGAGAAGCAACACCTTCGGCTCCAGCGTCATCACGGACGCCAGATTCAAAAGCTGCTTCTGCCCGCCCGAAAGCTCGGACGTCTTTTTATGAAACCAGCCTTCAATCCCGAAATAAGCAGCCATCTCGGCAACCCTTGCACGAATCTTCCCGGGCTTCGTTCCGAGATTCTCAAGGGCAAATGCGAGCTCCTGCCACACGACATCCGCCACAATCTGACTGTCCGGATCCTGCGAAAGATACCCGATTTCCGATGCCGCGGTTCTCGCATCAATCTCCTCGTATGAAATCCCCGCATATTTCCGCTCACCGGCAAGCTTTCCGTACGGCGCGATTTCCTTCTTAAGAAGCTTCAAAAGCGTCGATTTGCCGCAGCCGGACGGCCCGTATATGATAGAAAAGCTTCCCTCTTCAAGCGACAGACTGACACCGCGAAGCGCCGGCCGCTCTGCGTCCGGATAGGAAAATGTCAGGTTGTCGGTTTGAAGTATGCTCATGCTGCTGCCTTAAAAGTAAGTGTCGTATTTGCCATAAAAAGGAAGTCAGATCCGGGACCTGCGGACCTTCCAGCGGATTGCCTCAAAGGCCTCGAAAACAGCCGCCGCAAGCGCTGTCACGGCATATAGAATCAGTGCCGCCGTTGTCGCCGCGCCGTGCTTCATCCCGATCGCCGGGTAAAATGTGAACGCAAGCCCGCCGGTTGCCATCACCGTAAGAACGCCCGCGCAAAGAAGCACTAACAAAACGGTCAATACGGCGTCTCTTTTTTTGCAGCGGTATACCGAATAGGTTGTCCGCCCTTTAAGGCCGTAGCCGCGTGCCTTCATCGAAGAACTCACGTCGCTCGCGTGGTCAAGCGACCATGTCACAAGCATCGAAAAGACGCGTGCGCCGCCCGTAAGACGGTCGCTCATCTCGCCGTTTCCGTATAAGCCGAGCTCCTGCTGGGTGTCGTGCATCGAGGAAGCGCGGCAGCGAAGAAGCGGCACAAGCCGGAGCGAGGAAGACAGCAGAAGTGCGGTCTTCGGAAAGGTCTTCCCGAGAAGTGCCAACAGCTTTTCGCTGCTCACCATCCGGTTAAAGATGCGGCACCAAAGAAGGACCGTCAGCACGCAAAACGCGTTGCGAACACCGTATAACAATGACTCTAACGTAATCGCGTGACCGTTCAAAAAGAACAGCTCGGTCTGCCCTCGGTGCGAAAACAGCGGGTTAATCACGATGATTAAAACAACCAAAAACGTAAGCCATAAAACCGTCCGGGCCTTCGGCGGCTCCGGCTCGGTAAGGAGCATAAAGAAAACGGCGCCGGAAAAGGCGGGAATCAGTAAAAGCGGATTTAAGGAAAACATCGCCGGAATCGTGACAGAAAGAAAATAAAGCACCAAAACGGCCGGATGAATTCGTTCGTATGCCATGCTTTTCTCCTTTCCCGCAATAAAAAAGCCCCTCACTGTTATGAGGGGCAACTGATAATCACACACATATAAGCCTTGGAGCAAGTCGTGCGCCAAAGCCTTTCGGCGATATATCGGCTGCACTCTCCCATGCCCAAGCGTGATAACCTGAAAAGATACGGCAGGTCTCCTGACTTATGACATAGCATACCTGCACAAGAGCACACCTTCTCGGAACAGTCCAATGGCATCCGTGCTCTCTTCATCAAATACAGTAATGGCGGTTGCTCCGGATTCTAACCGGATTCCCTATTGATCTACTCATCTTTACAACTTTCAAACCGTATCTTCCATATCGATATTCAATTTTCAACGAGTATATCACAACTCCTTCGGGAATACAATTCTATTCTTCGGATTGTTTCCCGGGCTCTTCCTTCTTCTCTTCGTGCTTCTGTTCCCCGAGCTCGTTGTCGATGACGGTACGGAACTGCGTCTCATAGAGTTCTCGGTAGATGCCGTCCTTTGCGAGCAGCTCTTCGTGCGTGCCCTGCTCGGCAATCACGCCGCCGGCCACGACGAGGATCTTCTCGGCCTTTAAAATGGTCGAAAGACGGTGCGCAATGACGATGCTCGTGCGTCCCTGCATCATCGTTTCCAAAGCTTCCTGGATGGCATTTTCCGAAATCGAATCGAGTGCGGACGTTGCCTCGTCGAGAATCAGGATCTTCGGATCCTTTAAGATGACGCGCGCGATCGAAATACGCTGCTTCTCACCGCCTGAAAGCTTCAGGCCGCGGTTACCGACCTGCGTATCGTATCCGAGCGGCTGCGCGGCGATGAAGTCGTGGATGCTTGCCTTTTTGCAGGCCTCCTCGATTTCCTCCATGGTCGCGTCGTCCTTCGCGTAGCGGAGGTTTTCTAAGATTGTGCCGTTGAAGAGGTACGTTTCCTGTGTCACGACACCGATCTGCGAACGGAGCCACGTCAGATCCATGTCCCGAACGTCCACGCCGCCGATTGTCACGGCGCCGCCGAGCACGTCATAAAGACGCGGAATCATGTTGACGACAGTGGATTTGCCGGAGCCGGACGGGCCGACAATCGCGTACATCGAGCCGCCGGGAACGGTGAAGTTCACATCGGTCAGAAGCGGCTTCTCAGGGCTGTAGGAAAATACGACGTTCTCATACACAACATCCTTGTTCGCCAAATCGGGCTTTTGGCCGTTCTCGGGCGATTTGATGGTGATGGGGCGGTCGAGGTAATCGAAAATTCGGGTGAACAAAGCGAGCGATCTCGTGAAGTCCACGCCCAGATTCAGAAGCGATTCCACCGGGCGGTACAGACGGTTGACAAGCGCCACGGTAGCGGTAATCGTACCGACGGTAAGCGCCGGATCGTCGTTTTTGATCAGGAAATAACCGCCGGCCAGGTAGATCAGAAGCGGTCCGATCTGGGTGAACATACCCATGGCGACACGGAACCAGCGGCCGGTCTGCGCTTCCTTAAGGGATATCTTCGTGACCTCTTCGTTCTTCTGAACGAATTTGTCATATTCCTTCTGCTCTCTCGTGAAGATCTTGACGAGCATGGAACCGCTGACGCTTAATGTCTCGTTGATGATCTGGTTCATCTCGTCGTGTTTCGCCTGGCTTTCGGTAACCAGCTTGAAACGGGTGTTACCGACGACGCGGGACGGGATGATCAGAAGCGGAATGACAAGCATGCCGATGATGGCAAGCTTCCAGCTCATCGAAAACAGCGCCACAAGCGTCGTGACCGAAACAGCCACGTTGCTGACGATGCTCGACAGTGTTCCGCTGATGACCGAGCTGACGCCGTTGATGTCGGTATTCATTCGGGTGATGATATCGCCCTGCTTCTCCGTCGTGAAGAACGCGTGCGGCATCTGCTGCAGATGCGAATACATCTGGTTCTTCATGTCGAAGATGATGCGCTGCGAAATCCACGCATTGATATAGCTTTCAAGAACGCCGATGACCTGGCTGACAGCTACCGCAAGGAATGCGGCAATGCACAGCTGAATCAGCAGCTTCATGTTCGGCGTGACAAGCGCCTTATCGACGATTCGTCCGGTGATGATGGCAGGAAGAAGTCCTACCAAAGCGGACACGAGAATCGTGACAAATACAAGTATGAACTGAAACCAGTACGGTTTCATATAAGACAGAATCCGAAAGATCAGTTCCTTTGTGACTTTCGGCTTATTGGCTTTCTCCTCCTCCGTCAGATGACCTCGCGGACCGAGGCCGTACATTCCTCCGGCCATGGGTGCCTTCCTTTCCGGCTATTGCCTCGTTTGTTCTGTCGTTATTTTGCTGTCTTCTTCGCCGCGGTTTTCTTTGCGGCAGGTTTCTTTACGGCTGCTGCGGTTTTCTTCTCGGTTGCGGCAGTCTTCTTCGCAGCTGCGGCAGGCTTCTTCTGCGCTGCCTTCTTCACGGTCTCTTTCTTCGCGGCAACAGGCTTTGCCTCGGTCTTCTTAGCTGCTGTCTTCTTAGTCGTGGCATTTGTCACGGTCTTCTTAGCAGCCTTCTTCGTTTCCTTCATCACGACGGAAGCCGGAATGCCCTCTCCCTTATCAACCGCGCGCCAGATTTCCCTGGCGACCTGCTCGGGTGTCTTGTTGTCGGTGTCGATGATCTGCTCACCCGGCACGCTCGGCGTCTCGGCCCAGAAGAACGAAACCGCCGCTCTTCCGCCCTTTGCATCGAAACGTCCCTTTAAGGTGTCCTCCGAGCAGACAAGGCGGAAGCTGTGAAGCTCATAATCCTGCGACGAAATGCAGCGGATGACCCGCTCTCTCGTCTCGGGCTCGGTCATGACAACCGAGGAAAATACGACGTAATCGTACCCCGCCTCCAGATAGGTAGAAAGAAGGAACGCCATGTTGCGGTCGCCGTATTGCTGCCGGTTGTCCCTGATGGACTCCGGATTGACGCACCAGCACCAGTCTCCGTCACAGTATGCACTGTTGGAATAGTGCTCGAATACACGCTTTCCCACTGTTGATTTGCCGACACACGGACCGCCGCTAATGATAATGAGTTTCTTCACTGCCTTATGCCTTCCTCTTCCTCAGATTTCCGGTCAGAACGGAGCACGCTCCGAGATTGATACTACCACGAAACCGCTTTCGGTTTCAACTTTTTATTCAAACTTCAGGAACAGTTTCATCAGTCTTTCGGCACTGCGCTTCAGGTCGTCACGAGTGAGTGCGCCGACCTCGAGAGCCCGTTCGAGACGGTCGGGGAATCCGACAGGCATCTTCACGTCGTTGCCGGCCAGAACTTCCTTGTAGTGCTCGCCTCTGTTCCACCAGTCGGTCATCACGAGTCCGTCGAAATGCCACTCGTTTCGAAGAATCTGCGTCAGCAGTTCCTTCGACTCGGAGCAGCGGCGGCCGTTGATCAGGTTATAGCAGCTCATGATGCACCACGGGTCGGCTTCCTTCACGATGATTTCAAATACCTTCAGATAAATCTCACGAAGGGCACGCTTGCTGACTCTGGAGTCGCTGAATACGCGGTTCGTCTCCTTGTTGTTGCAGGCGAAATGCTTAACAGTTGCTGCGACGCGGTTTCTCTGGATGCCGCGCACCTCTGCTGCCGCAAGCTTACCGGCAAGAAGCGGATCCTCGGAGAAGTACTCGAAGTTTCTTCCGCACATCGGGTTACGGTGAATGTTCACGGCAGGCGCAAGCCACATGTACATGTTGCATTCCTTAAGCTCCGCACCGGCAGCCTCACCGATCTGATCCATCAGGGTTTCATCAAAGGTCGATGCAAGAAGCGTTGCGCACGGCCAGCAGGTCGTATAGACGCCGCAGTACGCGCCGAGACGGACGCCCGCAGGCCCGTCAGCCGTCATGAACGACGGAATGCCTGCCTCCGGCAGATTGCCCATGCCGAAGGTGTTGGCCATACCGGTATTCGTCTGTCCGCCGAGAAGCGTCATCAGCTCTTCGTTCGTCAGGGAATCGAGGAACTCCTCGAGCGTGTATTTACCACCCATTTCCACGGGCTTCTTAATGCCCGGACGGAGCGGCTCAAAAATCATAAAGCTCTCACGGGCACGGGTACGCGGAACATATGCAGAATCTGCGCCCTTCTTCACGCGTCCGATGATGCTGTAATCCGAATCAAAGGGCTCGGACGTCGGAAGGCTCTCCATCGTGCCGTCCGCTTTTCTTCTCTCGGGAAGCGACGTGGGCGCAAGCGCGTCCGAAAGCTGCTCGAGAATTCTGTCCTCCATCACATCAACCGTCTTTCTGTACGGAACAAGGTCGCGTACGGAACTGCCGACGAAGAAAGTATACGTGCCGCGCTCCAGTAAGAAGCAGTTCTCGGCAATCGCGCCGAGGTCGTCAAAGCTTGCCATCGCGCTCCAGGAAGCCTTCAGAGTCACATCGGCCTCTTCCCCGGGCTGCAGTTCCCTCGTTTTGGCAAATGCAACGAGCACCGCATTCGGCTTTCCGAGCTTACCCTGCGGCGCACGCACATAAAGCTGAACCGCTTCACGTCCGGCGACAGCACCGGTATTCTTCACCCTGCAGGTTGCCGTGATGCCGTCTTCGCTTCCGAACAGCTCACCCGCCGTAATCTCAAACGTTGTATAGGAAAGGCCATAGCCGAACGGGTACACAACATGCTCCGCCGCGCCCGGAATCGTCTCGAAATAACGGTAGCCGACATAGATGTCCTCATCATAAGGCGCATAGCGTCCGTTCTCATGGAACCGCGCGGTGCTCGGATAAGCCTCCAGGGTATCGGCAAATGTATCCGGCAGCTTTCCGGACGGATTGCCGTTGCCGCACAGAAGCTCTGCCGCTGCCGTGCCGCCTTCCATGCCGGGCGCCCAGATCAGAAGCGCCGCATCCATGTTCTGCTCCTTCAAGAAGCGGAGGTCCATCATGCCGCCTACATTCAGCAATACAATGACGGTGCGGAAGTTCTTCCGAACCGTTTCAATCATCTTCTCCTCTTCGTCGGAAAGATAGAAGTCTCTCTTCGGGAACACCTTTGCCGACAGGTCATTCATCGAAAGACACAGATTCTCAAACGAGCCCGTGTCTTCCTCGCTGTCCTGCCCGATAATCCACGGGTTGACCTCATCCTCGTAAAACGAAATCTCGGAACGGTCCCAGCCCTCACCGCTGAAACGACTGATCGATACAATCGCGGTGTCGGTAAATGAGGACGCCTCCGTAAGAAGCTCCTCCGGAATCTCCGGCTCAATCACCATGCCGGGCGCATAACCGGTCTTATACTGCTTCTCCACATAGTCACGGTAGAAGTCGCAAAGCGGCTCATAAATCTCATGTCCGCCGACTTCCTTCAAGCCGTCATAAATATTCTTCGAATAAGCGCAATAAACGTCGCCGCTTCCGCCGCCGCCGCGAACGAAATCGAATGTGCCCTTACCAAGAAGCGCAACCTTCGTACCTGCCTGAAGCGGCAGCGCGCCGTTATTCTCAAGAAGCACCATGCCTTCCCTGGCAGCCTTCTTTGAAAGCTCCCTGTGCGCCTTGCTGCCCGTAACCCACTCACCGTTCTTTCCTGCCGGAAGAATCGGTGTATACTTAGCTCTTGCCCATCTGTCCATTCTGTAATCCTCCTGATTCAGTCTCATTTATTACGCACTTTTAAATAATCTCAAAGCAGACCGTCACGTTGTCGTCAAGCTGAATGTCATCGGCCACGATATTCATGCCGTAGGCCCCGCTGTCCTCGCAGCAGGCCTCCGCCTTCATGGCACGGAAGTTGACCGGCTCCGAATAGATGTCAACCGTTCCGAAGGAATAATCGACGGTCATAACCATGCCGAGCTTCACGCCGCTTGCTTCGGCGAGAACGTTCGCCTTTTCCTTCGCATCCCTTACCGCATTTCCGAGCAGTTCGTTCCGGCACGCCTCAACATCCTTCACGGTGTACTGAATCCGGAATTCCGACTTCACGCCGCTTTTCGCGAGCGCATACAAAATCCGTCCCAAAAGTTCGTTATCAAGCGGGAACTCAATCTTCAGTGTCTGGTTGAAACGGTACCCGACAAAGCACTGCTTCCAGTTTCCGTTCTTGTCGCTGTAGCCCGTATACTCCGCATCCACGGAGAAATTGACGGTCTTCAGATCCTCCGGCTGAAACCCGCATCCTTTAAATGCCTTCTGCAATTCCTCACTCTTCTCCGACGCTTCCCGGATTGCCTTATCGTAATCCTTCTTCACATCGGTCATCGTGAGCATCAGCCGGATTCTGTCCGGCTTCACAAAAACCCGGCCGCGGCCGGTCACTCTCATCTCACGCATGGCAAACCCCTTTCTTTTGGAAAATGTGACGAACCCCAAAAGCCCTATCGAACGGGCTTAATGAATACGTTATCCACGAAGAAATCCGCTCTTCCGTCGGTCTCAATATAGAGTGCCGCGGAGTTCAGCTCCTTAGGAATCGATACACGGCCTGTGATCTCGTTCCATTCTACGCTAGTAGAACTATTTACTTTCGCGATTTCAAGCGGTTCTGCTCCGTCTAAGCCTACACGAATCTCCTTATCGGATGTCTTTACGAAGAGGTCGAAATCAACGGTGTAACCGATGTAAGCGCTGACATCGAGCTTCACGGTTGCATCCTTTTCCTGTCTCGTTACGCAAAGCGCATGTCCTTTGCCGTCAACGGACTCCTTATCCGTAACATACAAAAACGGCAGGTGACCTGCGCCGCGGATGGCAGCGATGTTGGTCTCCTCTTCAAAGCTTTCTTCCTGACCGATCAGTTCAATCTTAACATCGTCGATATAAAGCGGGCTTACCGGCTTGGGTTCATTGTCCTTCGTGTTGAAGAACAGGCGAAGCGAATGATAGTCGGTCGGTACCTTGTAGGATACGCAAAGCTGCTTCCATTCCGCACCGCCCTCAACGGTTGCAATGCTCGGGAAGGAATCCTCGATATCCACGCTCAGGTTGATCGCATCGGATTCGCTGTAAACCCAGGCACTGATCTGAATCGTCTGCCCGAGGAAATCCGAAATATCGCAGGTGATGCCCATCCAGTCGGCAAAACGGGGCGTCGTGGTAAGGGCGGCTTTTCCGCTGTGAACCTTCTCGCTCGTGTAAACACACTCGCCAAAGCCCTTCATCTTGAAGCCGTACGTATCGGGCTTCTTCGGCTCCCCGCCGTCGGGTGTCTCGAAATCGTATACGCGGTCGGACATGTCTCTTTGTACGAATGCAGGCTCTCCGAGGTCACCGCCGGTAACCGCATAAATGAGGGCATCGTATGACATTTTCCTCGAGAGATCCTTGCGGAACAGAAGCGGGTCGGCGCCGCGGATCCAGGAGTTGTCGTCGGTAAGGCCCCAGACGGTAACGGACGTCAGATTCACGCCGCCCTTCTTTGCGGCAATCAGGCGCTCGAAGAAGGCCTTGTAGAACACGGCCTGGTAGTACTCACGGTTGATGTTGGTACAGGTGCATTTGACATCGAGCTCGGTGATGTGCACCTCCGGAGCAACCTCCGCGTACTCATAAAGTGCCTTGATGTATTCGTCGATATCGTTGTTGTCGGAAATGTGACCCTGCATGCCGATGCCGCCGAGAAGACCCTCGCCGATGACACTGCCGTGGCCGTGTCCCTCTCTTCTGAGGTTTGCGAGAATCGCCGCCTTCTTGTCCGGCTGCCACTCATTGTAATCGTTGTAAACAAGGACGGGCTGAATGGTACGAAGCGCTGCTGCGTCATCGTCCGCCACGCCGTATTTCACGGCATACTGCGCGGAATATTTCGCAACGGCATCGTTTGCATAACGGAATGCCCAGTAGATGAAATCGTCACCGATGACCTGATACCAGTAGCTGTTTCGAAGGCCGGTCTCGGTCTTGTCCGCAAGCTCAATCGCCTCATTGACTACGTCCCAGGCGTAGATGGTGGTGGCATAACCCTCGCGGTACATGTACTCCACCAAAGAATGAATATAGCTCTCAAGTCTTTTAAGCATCGTCTCGCGGTCCACGAAGCAGACCGGATCGAGTCGCTCAAAGAATTTCAGTCTCGGATTCTCTTTAAGCTTCTCCGGGTCAGTCGGAATCGTAACCGGCTGATAACCCTTACAGAAAGCCTCCTGTGCGCACTGGCTGTGCCATACCATGACGTGGCCGCGCACCTTGATGCCGTTTGCTCTTGCAAAATCAAGCATCACCTTTGCGTTCGGATTGATGACGAAAGGAAGATAATCCTCCTTCGCATCGGGGCTGTTCCAGCCCATGTTGTAAGCGGGCTTGAGTTCGTTCGCGCAGGTCATGCTCGAGAACTCTTTGATGATCAGCGCTTCCTTATCGGGATTGCCGATTTCGTTGTTCGTGAAACGGTCGTGGATGCGCTCCACGGCGGTTCCGATCCGGAAATACTCCCGATAAGTGTCCTTCAATGTCACATCTGCCATGTTTTCTATACCTCTCTCTTTTTATCGTAAACCCTTCATGGATTGTCTGTTCTTAACGGCACCCAGCTCCTCTTCGAGGATTGCCTCGCCGGCTGCTTCGTCCTCAGGTTCTTCCGGGTCTTCCTCTATCAGGATCCCCAGATCGTTAATCCTGCCTGCATGCCGCGCCTGTTCTCCCGTTCTTCCCTCGAAGAAAATCTCCTCTTCGAAGCCCTCTTTCATTCTTTGTTTTTCTATTCTCTTCCATGCCTTCTCGGCTTTCTTCTGCTGTTTCTTTTCTTTGCGCTCACTGCGCCTTTTCCGGATGGAATGAAACAAACCGATGATATCGTTCCTGCGTATCAAAATCACTGTGCCGACAGCTAAAACGGCAAAGAATATAACCAGCCCGGTTTCAAATACCGGATTGATATAATCCCCGTAATTAAGTAAAAACATAACCTGTTCTCCCAACGAGATGATACATTTTCATGAAGCTGCAGTCCCACAATGCAGGTCGCAGAAAATGATACCGCTCTCCCTCTTATCGTAAACCCTTCATGGATTCTTCCAGATTGATTCGAACCATGCTCAGCTCGTCCTCAAGGATTGCGTCGGCGTCCTCTTCCGTGTTCGTATCCGGTTCCTTCACCGGAGCACTGTTGGCTCCCATCTGCGACGCAAGCTCTTTCTGCCTTGCTGCCTGAATTTCCGCCCAACGCGCCGAGTTATCTTTTACCGGTATCTCCGGCACATCCGGCGTCTTCTCGGGATCTCTTTTCTTCTTCAGAAATGAAAACGAGCCGCCCGCGTACGGCTTCAGCAAACCGCATTCGCATTCCGTTGTGCCGCCTTCATTCATGCGGCCGCACTTGCATCTCCATTTTTCAAGAGCTGCCGGACCGGCGCCTGCTGCGCGGATTCCCCGCTTCGTCATGCCGCACTGGCACAGATACGAGGAATTCCATGTTCCGCAAGCGGAACACCGCCACTCGTTCGGACCGTGACTGGCAGCTGTCTGAGCGGCGGCTTTCAGAGTCTCCGCCTGGTCAGCTGTCTCGGTTCCCTCCGCTGCTTCCACCGTTGCTTCCTTCGCGGCATCCGCTGCGAATTCATCCGCCAATTCCTCTGCAAACTCAGCCATCTCCTCGTCGTCCAGAAATCCAAGTGCATTGATTTTGACCGGACGGCGTACCGGCTCTTCCATTCTCTTTCTGGCGGCAACAGCCGCTTCGGAGCGGGAAGCCTTTTCGAACTCCTTCTTCTCCCGCCTCTCGTCTCTCGACCACCACCAGTTCTGTACGCGTCCGAGGAATTTCCTCCCGAGATTCCCGAGCCACCGGCGGATATCTTTCCTCCGGTAAATAATCGCAGTCAGCACAAGCAGACTTATCATGAACAAAGTCAACTCAGTGCTGAACCCCCCATCATCAGTTCCATAGTACATTGTATCTTCCCCCTACGGAATATACCTTTTTATCCAACTATAATCATACAATAAAGGGCGTGGAAAAGCAACAGAACAGCATCAACAATACAACATATGACATTTAGCACAAAAAGGCAACTTTGCACATTTCTTCAGGAAAATGCCATAGAGCACGATAAAAAATATCATTATACCCTATCGTCCTTCAGAATGTTGCACAAAGAAAAAGAAAAAGTTTGTGCACACATACAATATGTTGTGTTTTTGCATTTTGGGGCTGACTATCTTGTGGTTATGCTGTATCGTTTGCATCACGAACCGCAAATGAGTGTCCCGGGAACATCATTCAGCGGTGCAAAATAGGAATACTCAAAAATTAATATGTGAGGGATGAAACATGAAGATTATCAAAAACACGATTCTGAAGAGAATCACTACATTTGCTCTTCTTCTCGCGATGGTTGCAGGGATGGCAACCTCGCTGGGAAGAATCGCCAGAGCCGACCAGATTCCGAACGGCTGCTACCGCGTAACCTTAAAGTGCTACAACAAGACGTCAACTAAGACCGTTGATATCGGCGCAGGTCCGTATGCTTATTACACACTTCCGACTCAGACGTCTGACCAATACGGTTCCTTTGCAGGTTGGAAAGATGAGGCTACCGGAACAATTTATAAGGGTGGAACACAGATTTTTGTTAACGGTCACAAGAACTTTCTCGCAATTTGGAACACCACTGTAATCTACTATACATATGATGGTCGCGTTATTACTTCCCAGTCCATTACAACCGGAAACAAGTACTCTCTTCCTACAGCACCTTCCAGGGACGGATATGATTTCATCGGATGGTACTATGGTAATCAGCAAATCACTCCCAACACTGTTTGTATGACAGGAATCAGACATGACATTACCGCAAGATATAAACTTAATTCTATTGGCGCAAGTAAAAAGATTGATCCACTGCTCTACGGCGTACATAATCCCAACCTGAGCGGCTTATCTCTTCCAAATAACAGTGTTGGAGGCGGATACTTCTATCAGTGCAAAAACATGACAAGCTCCGACCGTACACTTTGGGGCGGGATGTGCACTCCCTGTGCAATCGGAAATCTTTTGAATCGCAAGCTTGTCCTTGATACCCACACGAACCAATATGTATTCCGCTTTAACCAGGATGTTCTCTCCGTGCTTTATTACAGCAATTCCAACAGCGGGACAAACGTTGGCAAATATGTCTATAAAAATGCTCTGGGAAAGGACAATGATGGAAACTGGATTGAAATCGGGAAGAGACTGGGATTCGAGTTTTCCAAGAGCGGTCAGAATTATGTCGAAGACGGACGCACTTATAAGAATAACAACGGAACCGGTGCAAATAAGAAAAGCTATACGCTTGTAAAGAGCACTAAGATAAAATCTGTTGACAAGGGTATTGAGCGCCAGAAATACTTGGCACAGCAGCTTGATCTTCATCCTGAAGGAATCATCCTTTATTCCAATACTCACGCCATTGTATTGACTAACTACACGTACAATAGCACCAATAAGACTTATTCTTTTAATGCTATTGATACTGCTGGATCCAATGGCGGTAAGTATGATTACAACTCCTTTAAGTCAATCAACTCCGCATGGGTTGTGACTGATCGCGCCGGCTCAGCAGCAGCACTGTTTAATTCCGCCGCATACATACTTTACATCAAGTAAAGCAGTACGGACTGTTATCATTATCATTTATTAACGAAACATCAATTAACGCCACGGGAAAGATGTCCCTGTGAAAAACCGTAGCGATACTAATGCTGCCATTATTATTTACATAATAATGGCAGCAACCCTAATTCAAATGAATGCATTTCCTATTATTCTCAAAACGGAGATCTTGACATGAAACGATTTCAATACATACGAAAAAGAATTATTTCACTTGCTCTTATATTAACCATGGCCGTCGGTATGTTTGCCTCCCTCGGCCTCGGCGGAAAAGCCAAAGCCAAATCGTATACGCTTACACTTAACGCAAATGGTGGTACATTAGTGAAGGCGGGCGTTACTTATCCTCAAAACGGCAAACAATTTCAAATGGGCTTTTATGCAAACAATGCGTTTCAACTTCCCACTGAAGTTCCTCAAAGAAGTGGCTACTATTTTGCCGGATGGGGTGAATCGCCGAACACCACCATTGTAAAGTATTACGCCGGCCAGTGGATAACGCTTTATAACACCCAGTGGACAAGTCTTCCTGACAACACTACGCTCTATGCTGTATGGATTAGATCGAACAGCGTTTACCGCGTTACCTTTGACGGAAACGGAGGCTACTGGGCTGACCCTTATAACAAAAAGAACATTAAAACCATTGACAAATTCATTGCAGGCGGACAGAACATTTCCGGCCCGACTTTCTTAAGAGATGGCTATGATTTTGCAGGATGGAGAACCTCAAAAGGAGGTTTTGAGGCAGGTAAGTCGACTTTCCGTGTTACGAATCATATGACACTTTATGCCGTGTGGAAAACGCATGTATATTTTCATGGTAGTACAGGTTATAATCATCAGCTACCTTATAGCACTTCAGTCATTGTCGGTACACCTCTGAAGTATTGTGACTTCTATAAGCTTCTCCCCGCTGGTTATCATTTTGCTGATAAAAACGGAAAAACCGTATCTATTGATAAAACCATTACTGAAGATACTCATTTGTATTTGGTAGCCAATACTGCAACCATTACACTTAATGGCCCCGGTTGGACCAAAAGCTTTACCATAAAAACAGATGAAAACATTGCACAGAAACTCAATGAGTTAAAGTTTTCTCCTGATAACAAGGGTCATGCAATCCTTGGATGGAAATGTGATAATGTATGTTATTCTCCCACAGCAGGTATAATCTGTGCGAAAGATGGAGAGAAAAAGACTTATACAGCTATCACCATATATGATAAATCTCAAACAAGAACAATTGAAAAGATTTATATGCATAAATGGGAAATCTACTATGCTTGGGATAATATGCTGGCATACCAGAAGAATATCAATAAGCTGAATGAATGGAAAGATATTCGCGATGCTGTCGGAACCAGTGTAGGACTATTCTGCGGCGCACTTGGGTGTTTCCCGGGAATAGGGACCGCTGCTGCAGTTACTCTTGCGCTCTGTGGTGCCACACCTACACTGCTCAGCACCTTCCTTCCGGATTCCTATAAGAAAGATAGTAAAGGAGTAGTTGTTCTTTGCACAAAACTTGAGAGCTTGTATAGTACTGCCGCAGGTATGGAGGAGTATCAACGTGTTCCGGTCCATGTCGAGTATGGATATAGCGATGGAAAACCTTATCTCAAAAACATCTATTACAACGCTCAATAAACCCTCACAAGTATAACCCTTTCAGGGTAAGAATAATCCCTATGGTTCCTGTTAAACAAGGGTCTGCCGCAATCAACTGAGTGCGGCAGACCCTTTTCCATCGCTTTATTCTATCCCCTATAAAACTCTCCCCGCCATTGTGTCACATTTTCCATCGACGAAAAGGACTATTTCACCGTAAACAAACCGTATTCCTTCGGGACGTGAAGGACGCCGTTTTGCATGTTTTGGCGAAGGATTTCGCGGACATCGTCCTTCAGGGCGCCGTTTAGCGATATCATGCCGGTGAGTGAAAAGATGTAATCTGTCAGGTCGTTCACATCGGTCACGGCAAGGGAGTCCTCGTAGTCAGTGCGGTTTATCTCTTTGAAGAACCGGCCGAGCCACTGCGCGCCGTTTTGCAGCGTGAAGGTTTTATTGGTGCGGTCCTCGACCCCCAGGGAAGAAAGCAGCCCCGCCACATATTCCACAATGCCGTGCTCGCCGTATGTGGCGGTGTAGAATGTTCCGCCGGCCTTTAAAACCCTCCGAACCTCCGTGAGGCCGCGGTTAAGGTCGGGCACATGATAAAGCATCATATTGGCGATGACGATGTCGAACGCGCCGTCTTCGTAAGGGATGTTCTGAATGTCAATCACCCTGTACTCGAGGTTTTCATATGTCCCGACATTCTGCTTTGCCGTCTCTAACATCCCTTCCGAAAAATCCGACAGCACAAGCTTCGAGCAAAGTCCGATCAGCTCGCCGCGCCCGGTCCACATGCTGCCGGTTCCGCATCCGAGTTCTAAAACCTTCATTCCCGGCTCAAGCCGGTACTGCGACACAATCCAGTTCCCGAAGCCCTGCTTGTTCGTCGAGTATTTGTCATGAATGGAAATTCTCTTGTTCAGATTTGTCGAAGTCGCGTACTGCTTTTTTACGGTCGCTGCGTCATTAATTCCGTTTTCTGCTTTAATCCACATAACTCAAAGAAATCTCGTAAATCAATCCGTCTTTAAACGTAAACGCAAAGGAACGTTCTGCCATATAGAGTTCGGAATCTTCAGCGTAGGTAAGAATATCCGTTACCACACCGTTATCAAGGGTGAAGCTGTTCGTCTTCGTCGGCTCTCCGGCACAGCGCAACAGATCTTCCTTCATAAAGAGATCCGGGAAAATGAACCCGATGGCTCCCTCGGGAAGTTTCGGGATGGAGTCCACCCTGATGGAACATATTACGCAGTCACCGACCTTCTGCTCCAAATCCGTAAAGTTACCAACGGTCATCGTGGCATACTGATAGGGCGCCAATTGAATGCTGAATCCCAGATAATACCAGGTCTTGGCCTCCACCGTATCCTCCAGTTTATCCACTGTGGTTATCTCCACACCGTCATTGACCAGATCCCGAAGCGTTGCTTTTCCGAGGATATACTTCTTTCCGTTATAGAAGAAGCTCATGTCCGTAAAATCAACGAATTTGTCGGAATCAACAGGTCCGTCCGGCGTCCGGGTCGGTTCCGGCGAAGGCGTAGGAGTAGGCGTTTTCGTGGCATTTTCCGTCTCATCGGTCCTGTCAGGCGTCTTTTCTTTTTCGTCATCTTTGCCACAAGCAGCGAGTACGAAAACCAGAACCGTAACAAGCAACAAATAAATCAGTTTGTGTTTCATTCGTATTCCCCTTTTATTGTTATTTATATGAAAGCCGTTTCATAGTTTCCTTCACGGCTTCATAATCTCCCGTAAAGCAGAAGGTCTGCATTCCGACTGTCCGGGCGCCGGCCAGGTTCTGCTCAAGGTCGTCAATGAACAGACACTCCTCGCCCCGTAACCCGTATTTCGCCAGAAAAGCCTCATAAATCTCCGCGTCCGGCTTCAGCATATGATAGTCAGAAGACACAAATACACCGTCAAAGAAATCAAGCGGCAGAAACGGCGGAAAATACCGGTAGAACGCATCGCTCGCATTCGACAAAACATAAATCCCATACCCCTGCGCCTTCACGTATTCACAAAACTCCCGCGCCCCCGCAATCGGCTTCATGCAGATATCCCATTGCTCCGCACAATTCTTAAGCGCCTTGTGAAACTGCTCGGGAACCCTGCCCTTAATCAGATCATACCGCTCCGCATCCTTAATGTCCCCGCGGTCGCCGAGCTGCCACTCCGGCCCGTGAAACAGCTCCTTAAGGATGACCTCCCGCTCCTCTTCCGAGCTGCAAAACCGGTTCAGCGAAATGTCGGGATCATAGTCTAAGAGCACATTCCCCATATCAAGTATCACATGTTTCAGCATTCTTTCTCCCCTGTGGCAAATACCACGCTATTCAGCCTTTTTCTTCGATAAAACCAGCTTCCACAAAGCTGTCAGTAATATCACACCCGCTGCGATGCCGAGACCGATATACAAAGGCTTGTTGGTGCCCTTCTTCGGATCGGCATTCTCTGCCGCGGAAGTTACACTCTTCATTTCTTCCGCCGAAACGGTCGGCGTCGGAGAAGCTTTCGGGGTGTCCGCCCCGATTACCTGACTGCTCAGTTCAGCGTCTTCCTTCCCGTCTCCGCGGGGATTGGTTTCTTCGAGTGTTACAGTAAGCTCCGTATTCCCCTGACCGGGCGTCGGAGTGAGTTCGCCGGTATCTTCACCCGGCGTGGGAGTAAGCTCTTCCGGATTCTGCGCATCCCCGTCCGGTGTGGGCGTGAGCTCATCAGGCTCATTTGCATCCGGCGTCGGAGTGTTATCTTCCTGCCCCGGTGTCGTATTATTCTGCCCGGGCGTTACAGTATTCTGCCCCGGCGTCACTTTGTTCGGCTCCGGCGTCGGCGACAGATTATTCTGTTTCGGTGTCGGACTATTCCCGCCCTGCTTGGGTGTCGGCGACAGATTATTCTGCTTGGGAGTCGGACTATTCCCGCCCTGCTTGGGTGTCGGCGAAGGATTATTCTGCTTCGGTGTCGGCGTGTTTCCGGCCGGTTTTGTGGTCGGCGTGTTCGGATTGGAAACAATCTTCGGCTTTGCGTAACCGTTGACCTCGAGCATCCGGTTGATCATCGTCTGCATCTCTGTTTTGGTTGCTTTTCCGTGCGGATCAATCTTCCGCTTCTCCTTCGGGGCGCCGTCCTCTCCTTTTCCTTCCATGATGTTCCATGTCGCGGCCCAGCAGACTGCTTCCCAGGCGTAGTCGTCCACATCGTAGTAGTCAAGGAAATCGTCGCTGCGGCCGAAGTCGATTGCCCTTTTATATCCGACAGCCTCCGAGTACCGCATCAGCATGAGCATCAGATCCTGCCTGGTAATATACTGCCCCACGCCGAAACAGTCGGAAGAAATATCCGGCGTTCCGACGGCAATCGCATATTGCTGTCCCCAGACAACTGCGTTGTAATAAGAGGAGCCCTGCTTCACGTCCTTGAATCTGGTCGTAAGGCCCGCAACACTCGGGCTTCCGGCCATTTCATAAAGCTTCTGCATGACTGCCTCGCGCTTGACGAGGTCGGCGGTATTCGTCACATTTCCCGTCGGCTTGGGCGTCGGCGACGGGGTTGCTTCCGCACTTCCCGTCGTGAGCGTAACGATGTCGTCAAAGCAGAGAAAATAAAGGTTATCGCCGCCGGTCGAGGACGCTCCGCCGTAATTCAGCGTCCAGGAATGCCCCTGGCACACGCTGTATTCCGCTTTTTTCGTGCCCTCTTTGTAGGTCTTTACAAGAAGCGGATTCCCGCTGATATCAAGCGTTGTGAAGGGGTTGGTAAATGCCTGCAGAAAATGCAGCTTCGGGTTATTCTTCAGATTCAGGCTTCCGATCCTGTTGCACGCGCAGTCCAGGTAAAACAACTTCGGATTGCAGCTGACATTCAGCGCGGAAATCGAATTGTAGCTGCAAATCAGCTTCTGCAGCTCCGGGTTGTTCGTCACGTCAATCGAAGTGACGCCGTTATTCGCGCAGTTGTAGTACTGAAGCCCTTTGTTCTTACTGACATCGACGTTGCCGAGCCCGTGGTTGTCCCAGATGTCAAGCCGCTTCAGAAGCGGATTGTTGCTGACATCGAGCGAGGTCAGATTGTTTCGAAACGCATCGAGATGCGCGAGCTTCGGATTGTTGCTGACATTTAACGAAGTAAGGCCGCATGTGCCGCACATCAGGTGCTCCAGCTCGCGGTTGTTGCTGACATTCAGCTCCGTAAGCGGGTTTGTGTTGCACTCGATGTAGGCCATCTTCGGGTTATTGCTGACGTTCAGGGTGGTCAGCTTGCATTCATAGCAGTACACCCATACGAGCTCGGGGTTGGCCGAGAAATCAAGCTTCGTGAACTTATTATTCGAGCACCATACGCCGCGAAGATCCTTATTGTGGCTCAAATCCCAGGACTCGATTTCGTTAAATGTGCAGTAAAGCCCCTGCAGCGCCGTGAAATACTCGATTCCCTTGACACTCTTGATGCCTTTTCCGTCGCAGTGAATGTTGATGGTCAGGCTGATCTCCTCCGGGCTTAAAAAGCCGTCTCCGTCCCGGTCATAATCCCGCGTTGCGATGACGCTTCGGAAATTGGCGTCCGGAAAAGTCGTGTCATTGATCGGAATCAATCCTCCGTCCGACGCAGCCGCCGTTCGGCCTCCGTGCTGTAAGGCCGCCAGCCCAAGCACTGAAACCATCAGAAATACCGTAAGTCCGGCAACCACGCCGGACAGTTTCCGTCCTTCCTTCATTGTTCCATCCTCCCCATTTCATTACGCGCTGAAAAATGTGACGGTTCCCCCAAAGGAACCGCTTAATTCTGTTTCATTAATTCCCAAAAACTGATGGCACTTGCTGCTGCCACATTCAAAGAATCCACGCCGTGGTACATCGGAATCATGACGCGGTAATCGCAGGCTTTGATGACTTCCTTCGGAAGCCCGGTGCCCTCCGTACCCATGAAGACGGCCAGTTTCTCCTGCGACCTGATTTCCTTATTGTCAACGCTTGTCGAGTCCTCGGTCAGTGCCATTGCTACGGTCTTGAACCCGTAGGACTGAAGCATCCTAACCGGATGAATGCCCTCCGACTCCGCCCGGCTTGCCTTGGTCCACGGAATCTGAAAGACCGTGCCCATGCTGACTCTCGCGGAACGCCTCGTAAGCGGGTCCACCGACGCGTGCGTCAGTAGCACGCCGTCCATTCCGAGCGCCGCCGCAGAGCGCACAATCGCCCCGACATTCGTCGGATTCATGACATCATAAAGGACCGTGATACGCTTTTTGTCACGGCAGAAATCCTCGACGGGAATCTCCTTCTTTCTTCGAAGCGTCATCCAAAGGCCGCGCACCATCGCATAGCCGGTCAGCTTCGTGACGATGTCATGACCCGCGGTGTAAATCGGAATCGAATCCAGCTTTTCCCTGCCCCAGATCCGCTCAATCGCCTCGAAAACAGGCCTTCCCTCGGTCTCCATGCGGCCCGTCTCCAAAAGCATCGTAAGCGGCTCGTATCCGGCCTCGAGTGCCCTCTCGACCACGTAGGCGCTTTCCGCCAGAAAGATGCCCGTATCCGGCTCGAAATATCGGAAAAGCTGGGCCTCGGAAATCCTGGCGAACACGTCGAGCTCAGGCGCATTGATGTCATTTATCTCAATCAGATTCATGCGATTTTACCGGTTCTCCTGTCCGTCCGTTTTGCCCGCTGCCCTCTTACCAAGGGCAATCAGCTGGCCGATGATCATCCCGACAAGTCCGGGCGTAATCGCCCACAAAAGCGGGCCCACCCAGTCACCCGTAAACTGTTCTTTAACCGACGCAAGAAGACTGAACTGCCGGTGTCTGTCGATGCACGCATGCAGGACATAAGTGAAAATCGGAATCAGCATGTTCATGCATGCAAAAACAAGGCAGACAAGCCATTTCCAATTGCCGAAATAATCCTTACGGCCGATGATAAATGCCACAACAAACGTGGCGATGCCGAATACGACGAAATGAATCACAAGCCCGTAAAACGTTCCGAAATCCGGCGCCGCAAATGCTGCAATCACATAATAAGTCAAAATCACGCAGACCCAAATCCCTAAATACACAAGAAGCAGCTTCACTTCCGGTCGCATTTTCCATTCGTACTCTGCCCTATTGTCATCCATTCTGTGTCCCCCTCCTGACAGAAACCCATTTGAGATATTTTACCACATTTGTTTGCTTCTCAAAGCTGTAATCACTTCATGCTGTCAATCCATGCCTGAATGTCCGCTTTCGTCGCAGTTGCCGGGAAACGCTTGCCGGTCTCCCAGTTACCGCTTCCCGCGAGAGTCGCAAGTTTGGTCCCGGTCAAACCGATTCCGCTGCTTCCGGATGTGCAGAACGGAATGACGGTAACGGAGCCGAAATCATAGTTTTCCACAAAGGTGTCCATAATCCGGGGCTCACTGCCGGCCCAGATCGGATACCCAATATAAATCTTCATGTAGCCCGAAAGGTCAATCTTTTCACTTCCGATTGCCGGCCTGGCCGAAGCATCATACTGCTCTTTAAGCGCACGACAGTTGTTGTTTTTGTAATCAATGTCCTCGTCCGTGTACGGCTCGGCAGGAATGATTTCATACAGGTCTGCATCTTCAATCTCTGCAATCATCTGTGCCACATTCTTCGTATGACCAGTTACAGAAAATACGACAACAAGTACCTTCTCCGGTTCATTTTCCTCCTCTTCCGGTTCCCTGTCATTATCCTGATAAAGTTCGGGAGCTGAAAGAATGATGCTTACCTTTTGTCCGTTGTCAACAATAACCGTCCCTGTGTGAGGATCTGAGCCCGAAATATGTGCGGCCGCTTTCGGATCGGAAGTCCCCCAATACCAGGCAATATGTACCTCGAAATCAGTGAAGCCGGCCGATTGCAGCTCTTCCCGGATTTTTAACATCGCATCCTCATAAAACATTCCCGTCACATCAGGCATTGTATATGTTGCTGCCTTTTTCTCAGGTTCGTCACTCTTTTTGTCGTCTTTTTCCTTGCCGCATGCAACAAGTGCGCAGAGCATTACGACGATACAGAAAACGGCGCATAGCATTTTCCATAATCTTTTCATGGTTTCATCCCTCCCAACGGATTTTTCTAATTATACCAAAATCAGGAACCGAGGTCAAACTGTTTATCCTTTGCCGGCTCCCTGCTGTCTTGCCTTTATGCTTCTTTTCGGTTAAAATATTAACTAACGGTTAAACCGTTCTGACCTGACATTATCTTGTCACTGCCTCGTCTTCGTCTATAATGAAACTACGACGTCGAATAAAATGAAAGGACCGAAAGCTATGAAACTGTTGATTGGAGAAAACATCAAAAGACTGCGTGTGACAAATGCCATCACGCAGGAACAATTGGCAGAATCCATGCACGTTTCCCCCGTTGCCGTCAGCAAATGGGAACGCGGCGAAACGACGCCTGATATCGCACTTCTGCCCAAGCTGGCCTTCTATTTCCAGGTTTCCATCGATGAGCTGATGAGTTATGATGCCTGCTCCGTGGAACTCGACATTCAGGAATTCCTGAAAGCACACGGTACTGCGGCCGAGGCCTTTAATCTGAAGGAATGCAAAGCCCTTTCCTCCGATGCCTATCAGAAGTATCCGAACGACTACCGGGTCATGGAACTCTATATGTGGGATTTGATCGGAGGCTATGCCGACAACGACCGGAACGAAGTTCTGAAGCACACCGCGGAGATTGACAACATCTGCGGCCGCATCCTTGACGGCTGCACGGATTCCTTCATCCGGGCGGATGCCGTTGTGATGCGCGGCAAGCTTTTACACGCGGCAGGAAAGACTGATGAAGCTGTTGCCCTGTACCAAAAGGAATTGCCGGACTGGTATCAGACCGCCGGGCAGAAATGTGAGCAGCTGTTTGCAAAGGACACCCCCGAATTTCGAAACCGGCTTGATGAAAACATCTGTGAGTTAAGCAAATTCGTGCTGAATAAGCTTTCCAAGAAGATTTGGTTTTGCAACCCCGGGACGACAGTGCAGGAGAAAACCAAAGAAGCCGTCAGACTGTGTGATGCTCTGAAGGCATTCCGACCGTTTATTTCCGAGGAGCAACTGAAGTCTCTTATGTCGTATTTTTCATCGGATTTCGAAGCGAAACTGAGGCTTGCGAAAGCACCGCAAAAGCTCATGAACCGGATTCACGCTCTTCAAACAAACTGTTAAAACAAAAAGGCAGGCCGGATCATTTCCGACCTGCCTTATCAGTTTACGGGAATATCCCCCTATATGCACCTGATTACATAATGCTGCTTCGCCACACCGTCCTCGGTGAACTCTTTGACAAGGATGCCGCCGCAAAACAGTGCAGCAGGGGGAACCTGTCCCCCTACGCGTTTTACTTACAGGTCAAAAGCACCGAATTCTTCCGCATCGGAAAGATCTGTAACGCCGGTCTGGAGAATCCCGCTCAGGATTTCCTCAAATCTCTCTTCGGAGGTAATCACATCCGAGGTCCAAATCTTCTCAAAAAGGTCCTCAAACCAGATGCTGCCCTCGCGGTCCTGTCCGATTGCTTCCACAAAGCGCATGGAAAGACACCCGCGCTTATTCCGATACTTTACAAAAAAACCGTCCATTGTTTATTCCTCCACATCATTTATTTACATATACCGTTTCCGGATTTCCTCAATCACATGGGCCGTGCTCTTCTCGACGGTGCCCTCAAGGAACGGGTTCAACAGGTTTCCGGTCTTCAGAAGTTCGAAGTATCCCTTTGTTCCGCCTGCGCGGCAAAGCCTGAGATAATCCTCCCATGCCGCCTTGCGGTCCTCCTTCATCCTGCCGTAATACTGGAACGCGCAGATCTGCGCAAGCGCGTACTCAATGTAATAAAACGGATAGAGGAAAATGTGAAGCTTCTGCATCCAGAAACCGCCGCCCTCTAAGAATTCATTACCGTCGTAGTCACGCCACGGCATGTATTTCTTCTCAATTTCCTTCCACACCTGCCGCCACTCCGCGGGCGTCATGTCAGGCTTTTCATACACTTCATGCTGGAATTCGTCAACGCTTACCAGATACGGAATCGTGCAGAACGCGCCGATGAGATGCGACGTAACATAGCGCTCCGCGTTGTCTCCGAAGAACGACTCCATCCACGGGTAAGCAAAATGCTCCATCGACATCGAATGCACTTCGTTGATTTCCGAAGTCGACCCGGAAAGGGCGCTGATCGGAATCGACCGCATGGCCAGGTAACCCTGAAACGCATGTCCGGCCTCGTGCGTCAAAACATCCACATCGGCCTCCGTGCCGTTGAAGTTGCTGAAGATGAAAGGTGCCTTGAAAAGCGGCATGCGCGTCATGTAACCGCCCATATGCTTGCCGGGCTTCGTCTCCAGATCATACAATTCGTATTCCTTCATGAAATCGAAGAATTCGCCGGTCTCCGGGCTCATATCGCGGTACATCTGCCGCGCCTTCTCCACCAGCTCCTCCGCGGTCCCGATCGGAAGTGCGTTGCCGTCCGGGAAATTCAGCCCTTCGTCGTAGTAACGAAGCTTGTCAACCCCGAGGCGTTTCCGCTGCGCTTCCCGAATTTCCGCAACGGCAGGCGTGATAATCGTTCGTACCTGCTCACGGAACCGGGCGGCATCCTCCTTCGTGTAATCAAAACGGCGCCGCGCAATATATGCCATATCGGTATAGGTGGAAAATCCCATCTTTTTCGCTTTTTGATCCCGAATCTTAACGGCATCGGCATACTGTGCTTCCAGTTCGCCGCTGATCTGCTCATAAAGCTTAGCCCACGCCTCAAACGCTTCTTTGCGCTCCGCGCGGTCGGTACTCTGCATATGCTTCAAAAGGCCGTAGAAGTTAACTTCCTCGCCGCGGAACTGCGTCGTCGCGCCGGCTGTCGTCTTCTGGTATGCCTGACGGAGTTCGCCTTCGCGGATTGTTTCCTGTACGATGCGCTCATCGCTCGTCAGGAGTCCCGCATCAATCAGGCGGAACAGCTGGGCGCCGAACTCTTCCTCCAGCTCCTTACGGAACGGTGAACCTGCCAGTGCCTTCTCCCAGGCGTTATACTGCGGAATCGTCTTCGCGGTTTCTTCGCGGAGCCACTTCATCTCACTGTCATAAAACGGGTCAGCCGTATTGATTGTGTTGCGGATATGGGCGACCGTGTACATGGAATCGGTCGCGTCCTCCATCTCCTGCACCTTGTAGTAGGCGTCACGGATTTCCTCGAAGCTCTTCGCCTCCAAAACCTTCTGCGTGGACTCCGTAATCAGTGTCTTCAGTGCCTCAATATCCGGCCGCTTGTATTCAATTTCACTGAATCGAACCATGGATTTCTTCTTTTCTCTCCTTTTTCGTCTCTGTTCGCGGTTATTCTTCTCGGATTCGAAGATTTCCACAGCCGCGTCAGTCAGTTCGTCGGGCCATACCTTCCCGGCTCCCATGACTTCTGCCCAGGGACAGAGTATTTTATAATCATCGTCAAATACGATTGTATAAGGCGGCCCGCACCGGTCGTCGACCGACATATAAAGATGTCTGCCGTCACTCATGATCCTGCATGCATCCCACTCTGACATCGAATTGTCAAGACGGTTAAACTGCTCCCTGCTTATTTCATACAAGTGATATGCCTGTATTCCGCCGTATTCCCCGAAGCACCGGTTGTTACTCTCATCAAAGCAGGCTTTCCAGCCCGATCCTTTCTTGAAAACCATGGGATTCCCTCCAGAGTTACTGCTTCTCTTCAAGCCGTACATGCGGCGCGTATTTGAGGATGTTTTTGCAAAGCTCCTCCATATCGGCTTTGTTCATGGCAAGCGCGTTGTTGCCAAACATCTTCCGCGCGGATTTCGTTCCGCCGATTACTTCAGAAGGCTTAATGCGGTTTCCTTCCGCATCCATCATGAACAGCACGTTCTGACGCTGTACGGAATCCCAGCGAACCCCGATGGTACGGATGTCGCTCAGACGGTAGATGGCAAATACGGCACTGTACTTCTGCGCCAGGAACTCGTCCTGCGTGAAGAAATAGTACATGGATTTGTTGAACTTACCTTCCGCGATAATCCTGTCACCGTACTGCTTTTTGATCTTCTTGGCGCCGCCCTTTGAGGCACTCATCGTCGACCAGAGAGAAAGCCCGATAATCGCTCCGAAAAATACAACGATACCGATGATTCCTCCGATCGGGGGCTGCTCAGTTGCTAAAAATGTGACAATACTGCTCATTTTGGGATCCTCCTGATTTTTTAGTATCACCACACCCGAAGGTGTCATGTCCTTCTCAAAACGCTTTACAGTCCCATGATATGCGCTTCCAAGCTGTCTTTGAGCGCCGGGGACGTATCTTCTATCTCTGCCAGATGAGTAACAATCAGTTTACGTGAAGGCAGTATGTAGCATTTCTGCTTCAGCCTTCCGTTCATGCTGAACCCATCCATGTACCGCCAGAAGAAATACCCGTAGCCGCCCTCACGGCATGCCTGCTTGCTTGACGTCGCCATGCGGATATACTCCTCCGAGAGAATCCGCTTTCCTTCATAGACGCCGCCGTTATAAAGCATCAGCCCGATTTTGCTGAAATCGTGCACCGTAAGCCTTGTTCTCGAAGCCCCGTAGAAATATCCCTCCGGGCACCGTCCGTAGGCAAATCTCGTGATTCCGAGCGGCGCGAAGATATTCTCTTCGATAAATACCCCGAGGTCTGTTCCTAGCACCTCCGTAAGCGCCACGCCAACAAGATAGGCATTGATGTTACTGTAATTGAACGTGCGCTCCTGCGGGTTGGAAATCGGGCACGAAAGCGCAAAATCAAGCCAACTCTCGCCCTCAGCACGAAACGGCAGGTCCCCGACAGACATGCACAGGAGCCGGTGAATCGTAATCGTCTCCCAAGTCTCCTTCTGCTTTTCCGACAGCTTCGCAACCTTCTCCGCCGGCATATACGAAAGCACAGACCTGCCCGGGTCAATCAGCCCGCGGTCCCACGCGATTCCGAAGGCAATCGACAGAATCGATTTGGTCACCGAGTACACCTCGTGAAGATTCTCCTCCGTGTCGCCGTAACTGTGCGTCAAAACGCCGTCCTCGTAAACTTCAACGCCGAACACATTCCACTGATTATCCCTGATATCTTTAACGAACCCGTTAAAATCCATTTGGTACCCCCTAATCACGTTATATGCGGCGAGTTTGTTCAAGTATTCTTCAGCTTCCGTAAGCTCCCGCTTGGAGCCCTCATACTCGAAGCTGTTCAGTGCTTCTTCGTAGTCCATCAGCGCGATTTCCGAAACCTCGGACTTCTGCGCAACGAGCTCCTGGTCGTGAAATTCCGCAAGGAAATACACATTGGTTTTCTTGTCGTTCGGACGGCCTTCCCGCGCCAGGAAGTGCTCGTCAACCGTTCTGAAACCGTCGAGCAGAACAACGTCAAGCCCCGTTTCTTCCTTCACTTCACGAAGGGCAGTCTCCTGCTCGGTCTCGCCCGGCTCCATATGCCCGGCGGGGAAGCCGCAGTATTTCTGATAGATGCCGACTCCGCGAACAATCACGTATTTCCTGACATTGTTTACCGTTGTGAAAATAATGACACCGCATGACTTTTCATTTGCCATTTGTTTCTCCTCCACAATTTGATTTCTGAGAACTGTAAGTCAACAGCTTGTACCGGATTTCATCAACCTGCAGCATGGCGAAAACACATTGTTCCTTCGCCTTGTCGATTTTGGATAGTGTCAGGACATCCACCAGCAATCCGTCAAAGAAAATGTCGGCAAACTTCAGAAATTCTCCTACATGAATCGGCGCAAAGCCCTGCACATCTTTGAGTTTCTGACTGAATCTGTCTAAAGCAAGCTTTGCTTCCTCCATCTCCTGCTCTGCCTTTGACATCTTTCGGTGCTTTGAAATCCCGCTGATAAGACTGCCGGCCGTAACGATATCCACAATCCCCCATCTGCTTGCACTGTCTAAATACGACTTGGCATTTTCCAAATGCTCAAACGCGATATTCGCGGCTTCGACGGCTTCTCTTACTTCCTGTTTTTCTTTCTCATTCATCTCTGATTTCCCTGAAAATACCGTTACTCCGGCTTTCTTGCCACAATGAGATAACGGTGAATGGTGCCTTCAGCCGCACCGGTCCGGTCAATGGTTTCCTGCATCTTAAGAAGCCTGTCAAAGCACTTCTCTACCGAGAAGCCCGGGAACTCCCACTCAATGATGCGGGCGAACCAGACAAATGCCCCGACATCAAAAAACCGTATCGGTCTGAACGTTTCTTCGCCGCGGATGATGTCAAATCCCGCCTCTTCGAAGCATTTTCTCTGAACGGATAATTCAAGTTCCGGATGAGACCGCGGCACGTCCGGGAGAACCATCTCCACCAGCTCGCGGTCATTTTGCCCGCCCACCTGCTGGGTGATGAACGTCCCGCCGGGTTTCAGGATTCTGTATGCTTCTTTCGGGTCAAAGCTCCCGTGCCTGTTGATGAAGATGTCAAATGAGTTGTCGGCAAACGGGATATTCGACTCGTCGTCACACGGTTTGAAGTCAATCCCTAACGGAAGCAGCGTCTCTTTACAGAGTTCCACATTCGGAGGAAATCCCTCCGTGGCTGCCGTATTCCCGTAAGGGTGCCCCAGAGACAACAGGAACTCACCGCCGCCCGTATCAAAATCCAGCAGCTTCATATCGTCGGTGAGGTACTCGTCTATGATTTGCCTGTAATCCCAGGGAAGATCGTCCTCTTCGTCATACCGGCCGTGTATATGGGAGAAATCCCATCCGTGTATGTGCGCAATCTTCTCCTCGTCTTCCCACTCTTTTCTCAGTTTTTCTATTCTTTCCGTATCCATTTCTTTTAGTCCTTCGTGTCCAAAAAGTCTAAACCGAATCAATAGTTTTGCGTGTCATAATACATGACAGAAGGCGTTATGACGGGTTTCCCCTCCGAATCCAGAAGAGGCGTGATTCCGCCGCCGTATCCGGCTGTCCATATCAGATAGTTCACTCCTGTCTCGCGGTCAACCGCAATCATGCGGATTCCCTCTGTTCTTAAGGCGGAGCCCTCCTTGTGAATGACCTCGAAACGTTTTTCCTTCTTCATCTGTTTTTTCTCCTTTCCCAATTATCCTGTTTTCTTCTTCAGCTTCGAATCTGCTGAATCAACGGGAATACACACCCTTCAGCACTTCGTTCTGATAGCCTTCCTTATTCGGAAGCTCGGGGTAAAGATCGGCAATTTCTGCCGCCTTGCGGTTGTCATAAGGCACCGAAAGGATTGTCATCCTGACCGGTCCGTCATCCCTCTCTCCCTCTAACAGCAGTGCGTGCGCACGCGGAACGCCGAGGTTGTTTCCGACGCTTCCCGTATTGATGGCATACCCGTCCGTAATCATTCGGATGAACGGTCGGTGCGCGTCTGCACAAATCAAACCGTTCGCGTCCGGTCTGCCGTCAGAGAAACAGAACCCGGCACGAAGCTTTTCCTCCGGTTCGCCGGCGAAGTACAGGTCATCCAACGGTCTCCCGTGTACAAGACGGAATCTCATGCCGCCGATTTTCAGTTCATCCTCGAGCGGAAGGGAATCCAGCCAGTTAAGCCGCTCCTGTCCGATCTGCTTGATATAAAAAGCATTATAGTCCGGTTTCTCGCTCAGAATGCGGTCCCAATTCCCGGCAATCCAGTGATTGCAATGCTTTCTGACCCAGTCAACGGTCTTGTCACTCTCCGGCCCTTTACCGACCGCATCCCCGAGAAACCAGACCTCATCCGGCTTAATCTGCTCCATTTCACGTTCCATTGCCTCAGTGGCAACCATATTTCCGTGAAGATCTGCCAATACCATGATTTTCATATTCTGTTATCCTTTTCTCTCCCGTAGTATGAACCCCTTCTCATCCGCTTTCAGTCCCTGTTACGAATCAGGTCTTTAATCACTTCTCCCGCAATAATCAGGCCTGCCACGGAAGGGACAAATGCGACGCTTCCCGGAGTGGACCTGCGGGATCCGGAAGGGGCTTCCTCACTCTCTGCGGGCACAATCGGGGTCTCCTCCGAATAAACGACCTTCAGTTTCTTCACGCCGCGCGCCTTCAATTCCCGGCGCATCACCTTTGCAAGCGGATCCATGCTGGTTTTATAAATATCCGCCACACGAAACAGCGTAGGGTCAAGCTTGTTTCCGGCACCCATGGAACTCATGATCGGCACGCCGAGCTTCTGACACTGCAGCACCAGTTCGATCTTAGCCGCGACTGTGTCGATGGCGTCGACCACATAGTCGTATTTTTCAAACGGAAAATCCGACGCATTCTCCGGAAGGAAGAAGCAATTACAGGTGTTCACCACAGCGTCCGGATTGATATCTAAAATGCGCTCCTTCATAACCTCCGTCTTATATCTGCCGACCGTTTTCTGCGTCGCAATAATCTGGCGGTTGATGTTGGACAGGCAGACTGTGTCGTTATCAATCAGATCAAGCGCACCGACCCCGCTGCGTGCGAGTGCCTCGCAGACATATCCGCCGACGCCGCCGATTCCGAACACTGCCACGCGGCACCCGGCCAGCCGTTCCATCGCGGCCTTACCCAGCAATAATTCGGTTCTTGAGAATTGATTCAACATGTATATACCTCTGATTCTTACTGCAATTCCTTCACGAGACACAGCGATAATTCATCGTCATTTCTGCACGGGGCGTTTGTTCCGAGTACTTCTCCCTCAAAATAAACTCCTGCGCCGTCGGGAACATACCCGCGCATGACATAAAATTTCTGCGCCGGACCGTATTCACTGTTCAGGCAGACATCCAGGTAGACTTTCGAATGAAGCTTACGCGCTTCCTCTTCCGCGCTGTCCATCAGTGCCGTCGCAACGCCCTTCCTTCTGTACGGTTCAAACACAATCAGGTCCACCACGCCCGGAATTCCCTGATTCTTCAGACCGCCCCATATGCAGGCATAGTACAGAAACACATATCCCGCAATCTGATTCTCATAAAGGGCCAGAAGCGCCGAGCACTTCCCGTTCTCCTGATTCTCCAGCTGGTTCTTCAGATAGGTCACGAAAGCATCCGATTCATCGTGATCCGCTTTGCAGATGCCGGAGATGTCATCATATGTCATTTTCCTGATTTGCACGTTACTCATCTCTACCTTAGCCCGCTTATTTCATTATCGTTTCCGCAATCTGCCGGACAGTCATGTCATTTGTCTCGAGAGCATCCTCGAAAGATGCGAAATGCTTGAGCGAATTCAGGCTGACTCTCAGCCATTCTTCGGTCCTCCACTCGCACCGGGTGTCGTTCTTCCAGCGGGTGATCAGATGCTCTTCGTCACAGACAAGAGTAACCGTTTTCAGGTCGAGCTGCAATCCCTTGATGCCGTCTTTGATGCTTTGCCAGACGTTTCTGTCATCCATCAGCCACACGAGCACAATATGGTTGCAGGCCGTGCATCTGCTGTAGTTGCCGATCATGTGGAGAATGTTGTCGACGGCCATTGCCCGCGTCTCAGCATTCCCGACGAACGGATGGATGTCCATGCACCAGTCCCCGTCAATGAACGCCGTTCCGGGATTCGAATCCGCGATATACTTGCCGACCGTCGTCTTCCCGACCCCCATCGGTCCGTTGATCACTATAACTCTCAAGGTTGCCTCCTGTTCGTCCTCGCATTTCTGTTTCGGCAGCAAATCTTCCTCAGGTGCTCCTCCATGCGGCTGATCATCTCTTCATATTGTTCTTCGTCAAGCACCGCCTCCGTAACCTCCAGCCCATCGAATATGCATCGGGACTGCTCCCTGTCATACTTCGGATTTGCTGCGAGTACCCTGATTTCGTCGGCTTTTCGGATGACAAATACGATGTATCCCTCATCAATCACTTCCTCCGGCGCAAGCTCGAACCGGTAGTCATTATCCCGATTGATATCGGAAGGATACACCCTGTCATAGATGCACCCGAATGCCGCAGCGGCGTCCATGGTGAACAGCTCCGCATCCTCCGGCGCATTCTTCAGCTTATCATAAACCTTGGCCAAAGCGTTGTCGAGAATCGCATTTATGATGCCTTCGGGCAGCATTTTCCCGTTCATGCAGAACGCAAAATGTCCGCTTAAGCGGTCGCACGTGCTCCATTCCCTGACCTCATCAAACATGATTGCAAACTTGTACGGATCCCCGATTATCATGAAAGCTGTCCCTCCAAAACAGTATTCTCAACCTTTCCTGACAACATAAATATAGCGTGCCATTTTCCTCGAAAACTGTTCAAACGGCTCTGTAACACAGTCCGTCTGCAGCATCAGCAGGTCAAACCATTCCCGATTGCCCTCGGCCTCAAAATTCTTTTGATGCTTTAAGGCTGCCAGCCGTTTCCCGGATAACAAGTCGTAGGTCTCCCGCGTGATGTCCTCCGCCTCATACCGGATTCCGCAGCGGTCAAATGCTTCCGCAAGGACGGTTGTCTTCACATTCTCCGTTTTGGGCATCACATCGCCTTCCTGATAACCCACAAACAGAACGCCGTCTTTCTTCAGCCATGTCAGGATCTGCCGCACAAACGCCTCCATGTCCGGCGCAAAATACATGGAATCCATCGAAACAACCAGGTCAAATTGTTCCGCATGATAATCAATCTCTCCGATACGTCCCTGCCGGAATTCCGACCGGTTCGGGAACGCTTTCTGCGCAGCGAGAATCGCATTCCCGGAATAATCAAATCCGTGAATAAAAGCGTTCGTCCTTTCCTGCAGATAACCGAGCATCTTCCCGTTTCCGCACCCGATATCAAGAATGTGAGTGTCCGGTCCGTCGGGAATGTACTTGAGGATTCTGTCTATCTGCTTCACATCACTGAAGCCGTCCTGCGAGAAATCCTGCCCGAAAGCGTCCCTGCAGAACGCCGCGAATGCCTTCGACTCCCCGGTCATCTTATAGAATTGCTCATATTCGTTGTAAAACAAAAGCTCTGAATCGTTCATTGTTCCTCTGAAACCTGTCTTTTCAGGAGCAGCAGGTATTCCGTCGTGTCCTCTTCCGGCTTCTTCTCGCCGGTAGCGACGAAGCCGTGCCGCTCATAAAAGCGGATAGCTTTCACATTTTTCTCGAGTGCCCAGAGATGGTCCGCGTTGTGCTCTTTTACCGCGAATTCCAGCAATTTGGAGCCGATAGCGGCATTCTGCAGCACCGGCTCGACAAACAGCCTCGCGATATAGGTTCCCTCAATCTTTATGAATCCTTTGACGACGCCGTCATCATATACATACAGGCTGTCAAGCGCACCTTCGTAGCTGCGCATAAGCGACGGGACCTGCAGCTCGTCAAAATAGTACCAATCGTTTTTAAATATCGGATAGAAATACAGGCGGTAATTGAATATCTGTATCTCTGCAATCCGCGCCAAGTCTTTCTGCTCTGCTTTTCTGATCATAGTCTCTCCCTGCCCGGAAGTCATTCCTCTTTCAGCCATTTCTCGAGGCCTCTGTCGGTCCAGACCTGCACCTCGACATAGCATTCCGGTCCATACTTGAAATCCGGATTCCATATCTGCGGAAGCCCGTATTTCTTAATGATTTCCCAGATTTCCTCAAAGTTGTAAAGCCGGTTGCGGTATTCCTTGCCGTCCTTCGTATTACCGCTGAAGGTCGGGTGGGAATCACCGTAGGTAAATGTCACCTGGCTCATGTCAAGCTCATCGGTATCGACGGTAATCCATGCCGTGTTTTCGTACCATTTTTCAAAGAAAGGGCACTTCTCCACCACAAAATAGTGGGGCGTGGTTCTCTCCGGCTGCCCGCCCATCTTGATGAACTCGTTCCGAAGAATGCCCTCGAAACGCCTTCTCTTCTGCACATAATCATCGGGGCGTTTGGAGAGGAAGATATCCGGTTTCTCCGTCTTAATCCGCTGCAGCACCTTCTCGGCTTCTTCGTCCGACAGATCCGAAATGCTGCGAAGCGGCCCCGTGCTCTTTTCAAAATAGTGATATAAAATCATGCCTGACTCCCCCTTTACTGCTTACCCGGTCATTATTTATGATGCTTCGCTTCAATCACGGTATACGCAACCGCCAGTCCGATGGATGCCAAAACGGTTCCGAGGATCGTAATAATGAACAGCGGAGAATTCTGCTTCAAAAAGAGAAGCGGGATACCGAACAATTCCAAAACACCGGCATAGACGAACCAGAGGACCGCCACTGCGTGATTGTATTTTTTGACATCGTCCACCTCAGGCGGCTCTGCTCCTGCAAAGAAGCCGACTGCCTTTTCCGCTTTCCATGCATACAAACCGATTCCGCATATCAGAATCGCTACGACACTCCAAATAATAAACCCAACCCACATAATCTTTCACCTCACTTTATGCTCACTCTGACTCTTCCGAATATTCCCGGTACGCCTCGTCAATGCGGGGCTTGAAGGCCTCATAGTCCTCCCATCGGAACGGGAAACCGTAGAGTTCGGCATTCAGATGCTCTTTGGCGAATGCTTTCACTGCGTCCGTGTATGCACCTTCAAAATACTCCTTGACGAACGCACGGGCCTTTTCCTTGACCTCGTCCTCCATGAAATATCCTTCGCTTCCTTCAAGGAAGTCCGCAGGCGTTTTCGTGTGGCGCTTAATTCTTGCTATGAAGTTGCGCGTCTCACGAATATCATCCTCATCCATTTCTGCAGAGGGCTGATAGAAATTGTTTTCGAAAATCCACATCAGCAGATAGGCAAAATCATCGTACGAGTTTCCCCATATAATCTTCTTGTCTTCCTCCGTCAGCGTTTTCTCATTTTTCTCAAACTGCTTGCAGTACAGCTCACAGGCGATGCCATAGGTGTATCCCTCATTCTTGTACAGGGCTTCGGCAAATGTGACGGGAACCGTCGGATGCGCATCCTCCTCCGCTTTCTGCGCCTTGAGTTTTCGAATCTTCAGTATCAGGTGAATGAACAACCATTCCCACAATAAGCCGATTACGAGAAGAATCACAAACCCCGTAACAGAATTATTGAAAAATGCCACCAAAGCAAGGAAGAAAAAACCAAGCGCAAGTATCTGGACAAACACATCCCCTACGATGTTTGAGGAAATCTCTCCTGCAAGTATCTCACTTTTTGTCGGTTCTTTTCTTTGTTGTACTCCTCTCATCCCCAATCCTTTCCTTTCGACGGTTTTAACAGAAAACGAAGCATCACCCTTCTGCATTCCTGTGCGTACTCAGCAGCTTGCCCCGCGTACCGTCTACAAAGCATACGCCCGGATCTGAGGGCAGGTATTTCACTTCGACGGCGTCGACCTCAAATCTGTCGTTCGGAGCCAGCACTTCAAGCTCAACCATATAGACTATATTATCAACACTGTACTCACACACCGGATTCCAGCATCCCTCCACGACTCGTGATCCGCTGATCTTCCCTTTCCACTCGCTGTAAAGATAATGTCCGGTAACAGTGCCGGTGCATCTGTCCATTAAGCGGGAGTTTCGGAATCCCTTCAAAACGTAAAAGAGCACACATACGGCGATAACAATCGGAACATAAATCATCACATTACCTCCCCACTCAGTTTATTATCATTACTGCTCCGCTAAATCGCTGATGAACCTGAGCATATCCGCCTCGGTCTCTTTTGCATAATCATACCCGCAATGTGCGGCGACTTCCCCGGCAGTTATGCTCCAAAGCTTCACAACTGCATGAAAGGCTTCCCGGATGCTCTCATAATCTGCTGTCGGATAGGTCTTTTTGTATAAGCTGAACCGCTCTTCATCAAGCAGCTTCTCCATGTTACAGTCCAGAATCCCCATGTCTACCGGCTGGCCGGCACGGAGGAACAGATCCCACCTGATCAGCCTGTTCAGAAGGTCACGAACCGCCACATTCAGGTAAAACATTGCCGACGGAAGCTCTTTCCTCAGGGTATATTCCGCAAATGTTTTCAGAACCCACCAGAATTCATTACATGTTTCATGGAATTCCTCTTCCGAAGGCTTTTGCGCAAACCACGTCTGCTTTTCACTAAGGCGCTCTATCGCCGGCAGTATGCCGTCCTTGTCAAGAATCTTCAGATACGTGTCTCCGATCCAGACGTTTTCATGATTCGGTTCCCCGTAATACCTTGCCAGGAAAGCATCCTTATCCATGGCATTTATCACAATCGTGACGCCGTCGCGGAAGACCATCAGATGGGCTTTTGTATTGTTCGGGAAAAGCTCCGGATAATTCCTGTCGCCCCGGTACAGCAGGATCCGGTCTCCGAAACAGGTCGCAAAGACGTCCCCGTCGAACCTTTCGATGTCGGTTACCACAAAACAAAAGTTGTAATAATCGTACTTTCTTTTGGGAACCAGATTGGTCCTGATTACGGCCCTTACCGCTTCATCCGCGGCCGCTACACGCAATACCGCATCCAGTACTTCCTTTTCGCTTCGCATGTTTCGTCCTCACCTGTCTTCTGTTCAGTCAACTGCTGCCAAAAGATTATTTCTATTCATTGTACCATATTTGGGTGTCTGCGTCCATAAAAAGAAGGAGAGCCGAAGCTCTCCTTACTGTAAAAATCGGTTCATTCGCAGGCGATATACACGTCCATGCTCTCGCCGTCCGTCTCAAAGCAGGGAATAACGCCTTCCCACGCCTGCCTCAGACCGTTGGTCCTCATGAAGTCGCCCAAGGTGTGATATGCTCCCGGGATCGTGACGAACGGATTGTCAAACGGTCTGTCAATGTGGATTGCGGCATATTTGTGCGTCGGCTGCTCCTTAATCTCGACTCCTTCGGGCGCAATCCCCTCAGGAATGATCCACGCGGCCGTGTAGCCATGCATTTTAAACACATTCACCTGCTCCTGCGAAAGATGCGGAAAATCCCACCCAATCACCTTCGGGTTGGTGTCCCCATTTTCCTTCGCGATCTTATAAACGCGCCCCATCGCGTCGCTTTCCGGTTCGGTGCTCAGCACCGTATGTTCCACGTAACGGAAACCGGGGACCTCCTCAACACGAAGGTTCGTGTACGCGGTACTGCGCTTGTCCATCTCGTCCCGGAAGAGGTTGTCCAAGGAGCAGTTGAATACCTTGCACAGTTCCAGCGCCTTGTCCATTTCGGGATTGGCAGCATCGCTCTCCCACTTTGAAATCGTCTGCCGGCTCACATTCAGTTTCTCGGCGAGCGCCTCCTGCGTCATGCCGCCGCTCAGCTGGCGAAGATATTGAAGATTTGTTCCGAAGCTCATACGTTTTCTCCTTTACTCAGTACTTGTCTGCGTCGCGTCGCAAGTACAGAATATCATGCATAAGCCGTACATTCCACCAACCCCGGGGTGCATTTCCCGCGGAAAATGCCACCTCAGGTTGCGCGCGTCAACATTATTTCATCGCCATGGACGCGTATAACGTGACCCACTTATTGGCCTCTCCGACATCTCCCGCCTTAAACGCCGGAACACTCTTCGAGGCGGTCAGGATGTATCGTCCGTTCTCCAGACGGTGCCGGTTCAGCACCTCATATCCGGCCTGCATCGCCTCCGACTCCGGCGCAACTCCCAACACTCTCAGTGCATAGACGATCATGTGTGCGCCGATTTTGATCGGATCCGGCGGATAAAACGTTCCGAGCATCACATCCACCATCGGCGTTTTCAAATCATCTGTCCGATAGAAGATATTTCGCTTCGTGAAATAATGTGCCAACGCACTCTCACAATCCTGAGGATAACCCTGCAAACGCAACTCTGCTGCCAGAAGAAGATATTCCACAGTCAGTCTCGCACAACTCTTGTGCGGTTTCCTCGGGTCGTTGATCTTTTTATTCGTGCTGATGCAGCCAAACCCGCCGTCTTCCTTGATGAGCCGCAGTACACTGTCGACTTCGTTCTTTACAACACTCTCCGAATAGTATCCGAGCTTTACCAGGTTTCTGAGAAGAAGCGGTTCCCCGCACAGCATCTTAAATCCAGTACTCTCAAACAGCCCGAAAACATCCGCATCGATATCCTTCCCGATATCGTCACGGGTCAATCCCCACTCGGCAAAGCTCATGATTGCGTCGTATTTGTCCCAAGGCTTGTCTTTCCTGAGCTTCTTGAGACCGCGCTCATACGTTTTGCTCTGCAGGAGCTGCTGCTTACATGCTGTAACCAGCGCGTCATCGTCCGGCAATCCGACATACTCCTTGAGCGCCCGCAGGCGCACCTCCGGATTGGTTTCTTCCAGCAGCCATTCCCTAATCGTCTGTTCCATAGCATCCTCCGTTTTCCGAATAATACGATGCCTTCGCACCCTTTGCTTTAGTATAAAGCAAAAAGGGTCTTTCTTCCCGACAATCCGTGCTCACATCAGACGGCTGACCGATCCCCCTGCTCCAATACTCCGGTTCTCCGATAAACTGATCCATGGCATACACAACCTGGCCGTTATCGGGATAGTCATACCTTTATCTTGCTCAGTCGCATCGGGATTTCTTTCCAGAAATCTTCAAGGTTTACCCCTGATGCGATTACCTCTCTTCGCTTCTTTGCAAAATCTTCTACAGCTTCCGACGAATCAAACAGCCCATACTGATTCAGCCGTAATTCCGGCGCGTCGCCGACAAAATCTGTCCGTAAATACGAATAGTATACCGTTCCGATGCAATCGAAACCATACACTTCCTCAATTTCGACTTCGTCATCTACGACAAATCCTCGTTTCGGTGTCTCCGCCAGAAGAACTACCGCTTCAATACCGTTCCTGCGGCAGCATTCCGCGTACCGCACGGCATAATCGAGGTCAGGCGCTATTTCCTGCATGTCATAGACAATAAACCACCGCTCATCGGCCTCCTCCGTCAATTGCATCGCTGTCTCATCCTCCGATGTCTTAAGCGGCCAGGCATCGTAGGAAAAGCAGTTGTAATCGCGAACCGAAACTACAATATACCCGTTTTTGAACAATTCCATCAGTCCCACTCCTTTTCATAACATTTTATCATATTCAACGGCACTCGTCTATAACGGAACGGCAGGAGAAGATTTCTCTCCTCCTGCCATGAATCCTTGTAACACCGGTTACTTTGCGATCGAAGCCAATTTCTCTTTTACGGCCTTGAAACGCTTGCTCTTGCGCACCGGATCATACCGCTCCTGATCCAGATACGGCAGATAATACCATGCCAGATTATGCGGCACCGACGGATCCGCGCAGCGACCCTTCTCAACATGCTGCAGCATCTTCTCGAGACAGTCCAACCTCTCCTCCTCCGTCTTCGGCAGAAACAGCATCATGTCGATGGAAGGATCCCCTGCGTATCGGTGTACGGCTTCACAATCTCCGGGCTCGATCGGCCGGATCACCAATCGTTCTGTTGTAATTACCTGCATAACCCTATACCATTCCGTTTTTCAATCATAAAAAGCTCCGATCCGCTACGCCAGCGAAACCCGGTCATCCTCAATGTAAACGGCCTGCCCGTCGCTGAGAAGGATATCCGTGTCATTTTCCGGAAGCTCCGTCATTCTGTCGCCGGCCCAATGGGAAACAATCGAATTCGGAATGAAATGCATTCCTTCGTTCATATTGCCCGCTGCAAACATGCTTCCGGCACTGATTCCGACATAGACAAGCCCCGCATTTACAGTGGCCTTCAGCACTTCGTCAAAGCCCGTCCTGCGCATTTCACGGCACAACACGTTTGTATCTCCGCCGGAAACAAATACGGCGTCAAACGATTTTGCTTCTTCGGGAGTCAGCAGCCTCGAGACCATCGCAGGCTTCTCAACAAACGCCGAATATGTCCTTTGATATCCCTTCGACAGTAACAGCTCAAGGTTGTAAATCAGGACATTCTCACTGCGGATACCCATTTTGGCAAATGCATCCAGACAGATTGCAAGCCCTTCCCTCGCGCCGTCTGTTTCGATTCCGGCCGTGGGAACCAGCAGGATTCTTAATTCATCGGGCTTCTTCCCGCATCTGCGCATGAAAATATCCGTCAGCGAACCCGATAAGCCGCTTGAAGTTAACAGCATAGTTCTCTTCATCAAAGCTTTCTCCCTCCCTTTCTCAACATCCTTCATGCATTGATATTTTACTTCTCACCTGTCTTTATTTGTACTTTGCATTCTTATCCAACAGTTCGCCTTCAAAAACTCTCTGATTTCATCGGATCTTTCTCCTTCATAATAATCGACCAGGAGTTTTTTAAACTTCGAAACATGTTTTTCCGGAACAATCAAAAGTCCTTCTCCTCTTGAAATCAGAAAATGGTTTGCAAATATAACAGAAACTCTCTTGTTTCCATCCGGAAAAACCTGTGTCTTCATGGAATACAAACACAACTCTATTGCTTTATCAATAGTGGTTTTATCAGAACAGGTAATATCATGAATACATTCTTTAACAACGGACTCAATCGGTATCGGCGGAGTATATTTGCAACCACCTATGGTAACCGGAACTCCGCGTATTCTTCCACCATCTGAATAAAACCCTTCATTAACAAGTTTTGCTATATGGCATAACAGATAATAGTCGCTATCAGCTGAAATGATGTCTTCATCAAGAATGAATTCCCACGCATGTTTCAGATTCAATACTTTCTGAACATCCGTAGCAGTCATACCATTTACCGTTCCGTTTTCTATTATGTCCTCTGTCTGCGGGAAAGTGGTTGAAACCCCTTCCAGCACAGCTTGATCATAAATGCTTGTCTTTAAATTTGCTCTGGCAAGATCCAAATTCAGAATCACCTTTGCATTCGTTTTTTCTTTAACATATCCAATTTCAGCAAGTTCTTTGTCAAGCTTTCTTATTGACTTTTTTATTTCTCTGGCTTCTTTTGCATTACGAAGCAGGAGCTGGTATAAATCATCCGAATATGAATCAACGTATGTTGATGTCAGACGGCTGCCAACTCTCTTACGTATATATAAATACTTTCCGCTACTGTTTTCTTTTATTTCAGGAGAACCGTCATATGGCAGCAGACTAAGCCTGGCTTCAAGTTCTGCTTTTTCCTGAATTAACTCCTTCATTTTTTCCAAATCACTCATGTGCTCACCGCCTTTAGGGAACTTTTCTGAGGATATTATATCAAAAAGTTCCCTAAAATTCAATTCAAAATTAGGGAACTTTTCTCATGATTTTATCTTTAAAAGTTCCCTAAAATGCACTCCTATTTGAGACTTATCACGATTATAGTTGAAATACTGCTTTCTTCATCAAAACCTAACAGTTTGAATAATCCCAAAATCAGACAGCCAGCTCTTTCCCCAGCACATCCGCGTAGCTTTGTACTGTCGGGCCCAGATTGCTGAGCCAATTCTTCACATCGGGCCGATCCTTATACTTCAAAGGATCCTGCCGAATCTCGATGGCTCTCCGAAGCGGTTCTTCTTCCCGGAAAATGTGATTACTAAGAGCCCACATTCCTGCTTGTGTTTTCGCGATAACATCATTCTGCCTGAGCGTATAAATGCAGCGGGCGATATCCAACAGCCATCCGCAGGAATACAGCGTGTCATTTGTCACAGCCACATATTTCCGTATCGTATCATAGTGCGCCCGAATGGCATCAACCAGTTCTGCTCTTCCGGGCTCCGGAAGCGGCCACTCCCGGTTTCCGTAAACCGATTTCCCGTATTTCGCCAGTTCAAACCGGGCAAACGGATCCGGATCATAACAATCTAAAATCCTTTCTCCGCTCGTTCCCCAGTAGACGACTCTGCTGAAATCCTGTTTCAAGAACTCAGCCTTGTTGGCGATGACTCCCTCGAAGGAACGGTAATACCGATTGTCCGTTTCGCTTCGGAGGCAATCCTGCCTGAGATGGAGAAGCCTTTCCGCTTGCTCCTCTTTGATGGGATTGTCCGTCAGTGCAACGAAATCGATGTCACTCCATCCAAGCCGGAAATCATCCATCGTAACACTCCCATAGAGCCAGATTCCATAGATTTCTCCGTCCATGACTGAGACGATTTCGTTCACCATCCTGTCAATTGAATTATACATTTACTCCCTCTTCTTTATCATTCGGACAGTCGGACCGTCCTTACACCGGTGTTGACGCCATAATGACAACATACCGGTCCAGACTTCTGTCGAGGATGGTATAGCAGCATGCTTTCCACGGCTCGTCCGCATCATAGAAGTATTCGAGCCAATCGGTCGGCCATGCGTAGACCTCAAGGTCTTTCGTCCCGGCCGGGAAAAATGCCACGCATAACCGATAGAAATCCTCTTTCGTAAGACCGTTTCCCTCCGGCATTCCCAAAAAAGCATTTCGGAAATTCATCTGCCCGTCCGGAATATCCGCAGCAAATATATCCGCAACATTCACCAAAACAGGCTCAATGCCCTTCAGATTGAAGGATAACTCACAACAGCCACGGCATGGCCTGAGCACATCCCTTACCGCTTTATCAAGTGCCGTTCTGTGCGACTCAGCCCCGGCGTACGGATAATACTCCTTCAAGATACGGCAGTCAAAAACGCCTCTGTCGCATTGCGCGGCAACCGCATAGGCGGGATCCTTCAGAATGACCGATGCTTTCTCCTTCGGACGCCCCTCGAAAAACTTTTCGGCATCACTCGGGGCGAACCATTTTACGGTCGGAGCAGCCTTTAGGGCATATTCGAACAGTTCACAGAGATCCAGCGAATCATATTCGCGAGTGGAAATATCGGAAAATGTGACATTTGTCCTCAACTTTGCCACACATAACGGTTCAAAATCGTGAATCGTTGCGCCGTGCCCCTCTCCGTCCGTGAACCAGGTGACCGGTTCATAATAATGGCCGGAAATCTCATACCTCCGCCCGTCGATATAAATGACAGGCTGATTCTTCTCTACTCCCAGTAAATACCGGTCATTCCTGAAAACAACATAATCTTCCGGAGGGGTTTCCTCTTTCGGAACCGGTGCCTTTGCCTTTTTCAGCAGGTATTTGCGGCACTCGGGTTTCACCTCTCCCTGCGCAATTGCCCGATTGAAAAATGCGACGAATTCGTCAAAATCAATCTCATAGGCGATCCGGCTCGTAATGATGGCCGTATTATCCTCAATGCACTCTAAAATGTAACGCCCGTCATTGGCACGGAAAACATGGTTTTCCCTGTGGCACTCTTGTCCGCCCTGCGTACTCTTGATTTCCTCCCGGTCCGTATAGAACGAAACAATTTCACGGTTATAACCCGGCGTTTCTTCTTCAGTCAGTTTACGCATGGTTCTCCTCTTCCCTCACTTTCTGCGGTGTTAAGAAACCGTGCAATACTCTCAATTCCCGCAATGGCTTCTTTATCCTCTGCTGCCGGAACAGCATTTGTTTTGAAGCTGCCGACGGCTTCGTGAATGTTGCGGCAATTCATATGGTGCAAAAGCGTGCAGGCCGTCTCGTACGGTTTATCAGCCCGGCCGTCGCCGCCGCCCACGAGAATCACTGCGCCCCTCTTGGGCTTCATGCTTACCTCTTCCTTGCGAAAGAATCCGGCGCAGAAATATGTCTGAAGCCTGCTTCCGAGATCCAGCATCCGCCCCGTCAGTTCGGAGAAATATATGGGGGATGCAATCACAATGTTGTCGCAGTCCTCGATATAACGGTAGACGTCCTGCATCCCATCCTGAATGGCGCAGCCCGGATTCTTCCGGCAATACCTGCAGTCCATGCAGGGAGAAATGTTACTCCGGTAGGCGTCCACAACCTTATACTCTCCGTCCAGAAACTCCGTCAGCCGGTGAATCAGACTTACGGTGTCGCCCGCAACTCGGGGTGAACCGTTAAAGATAAGTGTTTTCAAAGTATAGCCCCCTCAACCGAAATATGCAAACTACGATAACGGAATAAGTCCTTACTGTTCTTGTTCGTCATCTCTCTTTTGCTGAATGCCCCCAAGAAGATGAATTCCGAAAATCCTGCATCTTCATAGTTTCCCTGTTTTGATTTTTACAGATTGCCTTCTATGCAGAAACAATCACTGACTTCCATAAAGCTTCTAAGGTGCTTAATGAATAAATCAAAGAACTCTTTCTCCTGATCAGTGGCCGTATTACTACGGTTTAAGAGCGCCTCTATAATTCTGCTCCAATCTGCTCTGCTCATGAAATTCATGGATGTCAAATCAAACTCTTCCTGAAGTCCCCAGCTATTTGGAGTAGGATCAACAACCGGAAAAACAGATTGAATCGACGAAAGCAGGAGTTTATCATAGTCAGTCTTATATACCCTGATACTGTCATAACAATTCCAGTCTTCCCATTGCAAATCACCATTCACAGGAACACAGACAGGCTTAAACTCCAATTCAATCTTTTCACCGTCATCAGCATAAAGGCGGATATCCGTAACTATATGCTCACTCCCCGAGTCATCAAAAGCAAATTTCCATTCTCGTAATCTCATCTTATCTCCACCCTGTCACAAAAAGAGTTTAGTTATACTCCGTCGTTTTATTATTCCAATGACGTTTTCAACTACTCTGCCAGGTCCTCTGCATCATCTATCCTACTCTCAAGCAGATCCATTTCACTTTTCAGATCATCAATCCGACACTCTAAATCATCAATCAATGTATCCGCATCTTCTAAACTGCCGGGAATGATTGTTCCTACCGGACAATGCGACAGATTTATATCACAGTTATCGCCAACGATTAAATCCCCCTGGCAGTGCTCTAATTGAATATGAATCTCATTCCCCTCAGATTGCAGGAATCCCTTAAGCATTTCTTCAAGAACCTTTACTCGTTTTTCCAATTCCAGATATTTTTCTTCCATATTTGTCCTTCTCCTTCTGTTTTCTTGCTCGTAATATCAAAACATTAATAATTTTTCGGTCCGCCGTTGGAAGCTAGTATCGAATCTATTATCTCATCACCATTACCGGGAATCACAAACTTTTCAAATATCTTATCGGCCACTTCAGTTCTCATTCCTGTTTTTTCTTTGAAAATCTTTATTTTAGGCGTGGAACTGTTCTTAGGACAGTACAAACCCAATTCTACAGGAACATATCGATATCTTTTCTCACTCATATTACGTCTGATGTCCGATGCATAAAACGCATCTTTTTTTGTTCGGGAATATACGAAAAAGCCTATTGAAGAGATCAGGGCAATGATGCCATATGCAATCAGGAATCCCGGCGTGTAAGCATGTGTAACAGTTATCAGGGCTACCGCGAAAAGCAGAGAAAAGCCTATCCCGCCAAGCGCCAGCTTATTACGTTCTTTCTTTATGCAGTTGTTACATATTCCGACTCTCTCAACAGTTTCATATTTCTCATATATGGTAGTTTTGGTCTGTTTGGCAACGATATACTCTTTACTTTGAGATGAAATCACAGATCTTACTACAATAAATCTGTAATCTTTCTCAGCATCTTTTTTGCAATGTACACATTGACTCATAATGGTTCTCCTATCGTGTTTTCTATCAGTTCGTAAAACGGATCATTTATCAACTCACGCATATTACTCGCTCCGTAAGCTCCCGGTTGCATTTATGGCAAACGCCATACTTTAGCCTCTTCCAGTCCCCCTGATTGAAGGAATTCATTTAACCGTTTATGCCTTGCATGCCCACATAATCTTCTCTAAGCAGGCCATAAATATTATAATCGCAATAAACAGAAACCATTTTCCCGTGGCGAATGGTCCCTTCTTTTATGAAACCACACTTTTCCAAAACCCTATTTGATGCAATGTTTCTTACATCCGCATTTCCGTTCAAACGGTCTATTTCCGTGTTCTCAAATATAAACCGTAACACTTCCTTTAAAGCTTCTGTAGTAATACCCATATTCCAGTACTCGGGATTAATTCTGTATCCTATATCACCCATTCTGGCGTTTTGGATATCAAATACCGCAATCATGCCTATCACTTTATTGGATTCTTTTAATACAATTCCCCAATCAAAATCAGGAGAAGGTTTTCTTATTACCCAAGGGCGGGCATCAATAAACAGAAGTTCGGGATTCTTCTCTCCCTTACTTGCTTTTCTGCCCCAATATGTATAGATTTCATCTCTCCCAAGCCACTCTTTCAAATCAGGCACATCATTTTCGTTAAGCACACGAATGATCAATCTGTCCGTTTCAAGAATTGGTTTATCTACTAAATAATCTTTTAACATAGTTTCCTCCGTCAAATCCCGATTTGTCTTCGCTCTGAATCGTAATCCCGTAATTTATGACTATCCTTTGCTTTTTATCTCTGCTTCTATTCGCTTACGCATTTCTTCAAGCGCCGGCCTTTGTCTGCTCAACACTTTCATGTTTCTAAGCAAAGTTTGAATCTTTTCCAGTTGAGGATCTTTACTGATAAACTGTTCAACAGTTTTCCATAACTGTCCCTCACAATCATCCTTTCGGTGGTCGGACAACGAAATAAGCGCTAAACAATAATAATATCCTGTAATGTCGAATCCACTCCAATACGGGTCGCCAAAAGGAGGAGTATATGTCTCTAACAGTTTCAAAACCGTATCGACCGTCTTCTCCTGCTCCGCGAACGGACACATCCTCTGATACTCTTTAAGGGTTACCGGGGCATGCGTCGCCTTGGAAATCTGCCTGCATAAATCCCATATTTCCACATTTGCTACGCCTGCTTCTTCTGCTGCTTCCAGCAACGGCAAAGTGATTATACTCTGCCAGATGGTTTCCCCTTGAAACTTCGGCCCCGATATTACATACGTCTTATGATTAGCAATGCAGTCCTTCCGATATTCTTCCTCTTTTGCAAGATACTCACGAACTTCAGCTGCAGTAGGAATCTGTTCTTTAGCCATCTAAGAATCCCCTTCCTTTTTTCCGGAGTGTAATGACCTAATACTTCGGTCTAACCATGTTCCATAAGATTTCTTTTTGTTCTATCCCGTAATTGAGTATCTTCCACAAGGAATCCACGGCATACGGACCATACGTCTGCATGTACGAGATATGCATCTGCTCTGCGCCGTAAAAGAGCAGATCATACTCTTCCCTCGAAACTCCTGCTTCACCGTAATAACCCTTCAAAAAGTTCTCAGCTAAATCAAAACGGTAATTCATCTCTTCCGTATCGTGATTAAAATCAACGAACTGCATGATGAACGGCCAGCCGAGATCCAAATATCTGCTTCCGATACCCGAATCATCCAAATCGACAAATACCACTCTGCCTTCTTTATCCAGCATGGCATTATGCGGACCCATATCAGTATGGACAAAGCATTGATCCAGCTTTTCAAAATCGGGGATCGCATCGAGGATCGCATCGAATTCCTTCGCAAAATCGCGGTCCCGGAACCACTCGTAATAGCGCTGCTTGCTCTGCGTGAACGGGGTCCTGTTCCCGTACCCCTGCAGCGCGTGCAACTCCCTCGCCGCCTGTCCGAGCCGGAATTCATCCTCAGGCGTCTCTTCCATTTGGCGCCCTTCGACATACTCCATCAGGTAAAACCAGTATCCCTGCTCGCTGATGTAAGCTTCCCCGGCCTTCGTCCGGCAGATCGCCGGCGCAAGGCCCTTTTCATTGCCCAAAAAGAGATGCGCCTGCACATTGCTGCGGATTGTCTCCTCCGGCATATCGCACGAGTATCCTTTCAGAACATAGCGGCCGGAATCCGCCTTAATCAGGTAGACCGGCCTCTCCGCGCTCTCCTTAAGGCAGGCTTCCACACACGGATCCCCCAGCTCCCATCGCGTCAGAACATCCGGGATTCTGTACTTGTTCATCGTATTTTCCAACAATCCATCCCCCTGTTTATCGATCGTATTTTTCGGAAAATGCCTCGATATACTTCATGGCAAACGGCTTCAGCTCGCCGTCATCGTCCACCAGCGACGCATCCTCCCCCTGCAGCCAGGAGACCGTGTCGTTCAATCCCCAGACCGTGAACGCCTCGATATCATACTTGCGAGCGACCTCCGCAAAATTGCGGAATATGGCCTCCTGCGTCTCCTTCGTGCTGTGATTGCTCACGTCGAACTCCGTGACCTGCAGCTCCACGTCGAGGCCTGTGTAAAACCGAAACATATCCTCCATGAACTCCGCAGTCTCATCCACGGAGCCCCAGAAATGGCACTGCATCCCGAAGCCGTCGATCAGCCGGATCCCGTGCTCCCGCTCATATTCCTTGAGATTCCCGATCACCGTCCTGTACGTGGTCTGCTTCTCGTGGTTGCCCTCGTTGTTGTCGTTGTAATACAGCTTGATTCGCTCCCCGAAGACCTCACGCGCCAGCCGGAACACATCAATGTAATAGTGCCGACCCATCAGCCGGTACCAGTCGTCGATACGAACACCCTCGTCATCGTACTCGTACACGGGCAGTCCCTCTTCCCGAAGGTCCCCAAGCTCATCCGGATCGGCCGCGATCTCGTTGAGCACGTCCACGCAGTACGCATAAGGATACCGCTCCTTCAGGCATTGCATATACGCCTTGATAAACGCAAGCGTCAGGCTTCTCCGCTCCTCCGTGCTCCGCCCGGCCAGATACTCCGTGAGCTGCACGGGCACATGGCGGTACCACACGATCGTGTGGATCCTGACGCTCAGCTTATTTTCCTGCGCAAACGCGTATATCTTATCGGCGTACGAAAAATCGAACAGCCCCGTGTTGACCTCATCGTCGATGAACGCCGGCTGGTCCGCCCGGAAGAAGATCTCCATCTTCATCTCGTTCTCGCAGGTGATGCTGTCAACGTACCGCTCCAGGAAGCGGACCATTTTCCGCATCCGACCGTAGTCCAGCCTGCGGTAGCAGTCCGCATCCGGCGGATTCTCCGCCGCCAGATACCGGTCCCGCTCCTCCTCAAACCGGGGCTCGTCGCACATTTTCCATATCCTGATCAGATCAACGATCAAGTAATTGATACAACTCCCGAACTTTTTCACTCCTGCTCCTTCGCCATCTGTCATCGTCTATAAAACTATTGTTTTTACTTAACAATCCCGGAATCTAATTAATCATAAACACGATTCTTCTCTGGCCGCCATCGTGACATACGGTTGTCCCGCCCATCGCCTCATAGAAAGCAATTGCATTTTCATTTTGCTCATTTACCGACAGAACAAACCGGTCGAAGCCTTTTCTACGGACTTCATCCTTCGCAATTTCCAGGAATTGCCGCCCGATTCCCATGCGTTGAAAGTCTTTTCTAATGTACAGAAGCGCCACTTCCTGATTATACTCATTATAGAGTTTATAGGGTTTTCCGACCGTCATTAGCCCGATTGGTTTCCCGTTGTTTTCAGCCAGATAGAGTTCTATATCCGGTCTCTCGACAAAGGACCGGAAAATGCCCTCATTCTTATCCACATCATAGCCATCCAGTTTTTCCTGCGGATAAATCCCGCTGTATGTGGTAATCCATACATCACGTTTCAATTCGGAAAGAGCTCGGCAATCCTCGACCGTCGCCTTCCTAAAAATGAAATCTTTCATTCTCACTTTTTCCTATACTAAACTTTTGTTTATGTGTAATAAGGCGTTGTTACACTATCTTTAAATTCTCTTGCTCAATTATCTTGCGATATAATTGACGAGTGGTCTTTCTAAAACACATGAATACCCTGTCAAATTATAGTTCACATACCATTTTTACTTTTATTGGTCTTTTCGTCAAAAACTCAGCATTTTCATCCATAACAGTTTCCGGATGCTGATAAACATCAATGCCAACTGTAATAGGTTCATCGATTGTATATAAGTATCCTTTTTCTGTTCCGTTATGATATATTACCCCATTGTCGTCATAACTCAATCGGCTCGGTTGATGAGAAAATGCCTCTGCAAGTTCTTTCCACTGAGTAATAGTACTGCCTTCTCTCAATTCTGAAAACACCATGTTCGAGCCATGATACCATATTCCATTAGGATCAATCTTTAGTTCCATTTGTTCAAGTCTCCCTTTTCTTGTCAGTATGATAAACCGAAATATTGCTACTTCATATACATCCAAAGAAACCCTCTGTAGGAAGAATCCTCATCGATTATTTCTTCAAGATACCCTGTTTCTGACAATTCCGTTCTTATTCCTCTTTCTGCCGCAAACGATTCCCCGTCTAAACGTGTCCACGTTTGATCTGGTCCCTTGCGATCCCAGAAAGAATTGAAATAGCCTTCATCATAGAAGAATATGATTTCCGAATTCCACAACTCCGGATAAACAATCACGGCTACAACTTTGCAAAACCCTTCCGACTTCTCTTTCAGGTTTATGAACTCCTCTGTCTTGGAAATCCATTTCTTGCAAAATGCTGTTTTCACCTTGCCTGAGGTCTTAGGCATTTCAATCCATTGAGAGGATGGAACATGAATGTGTTTCAACGAACCACTTCTGCCCGAAGGCACCACCATGTCATTAATCCTCTGCAACAGTGCATTCAGTTTTCTCTTCTGACCACGAACTTTCTTGCGCGTTCTTGGTCCATTAATGGTGATTTTTCTCATATTCATCCTTATATCGCCGGGAATTCCGAAAGTTATTTTCTAATGAAATTATCATCAGTTGAAGGCATTGTTTCCGAAGCAAAGCGTTCAACTCTCATGTGCAAATCATATTTATCTCGAAGATCCGAAATTGTTTTCATCATAGGTGAGGCATGATGAGCATCAATTGCTTCTTGGGTCTCCCTGGAATCAATCAGCAGAACCGTCTCAGGATCATTCATTGGAAAGAAATACTCATACCGAACATTTCCACGCTCTGCTCGAATCATGTCAGCTGTTCCGTTGGTTTCCATTTCCTCAGCAAACTTACGTGCATTTCCGTTTATTCCTGAATAGTACAAATTAACTGTAATCATTTCACATCCTCTTCAAGCTCGTAAACCAAGCATTATCCAAAATAATCCAGAAACTCCTCACTGGAAGGAAGCAGACGAACGCTAGGTGCGACAGCGATTCCAAAGTTCTCATCCGGACCTATCCCACATTCTTCAAGATAGCCCATGTCCAAATCTACCGAACAATCTATCCCAATTTTGCCATCCTTGCTAAAGAACACCCCATTGACTTTCAATGCTTCACTTAACTCTTCTTCGTCGGTATTGGCAAATACGCGTTTTATTTCTTTTTCAAACAAATCCATATAAGTGTTCATGTTTTTCAAGAAGTCTTCACCTGCTACTTCCTGTTGTCCACTAATAGGCTCATCCGTCCCACTAATAAGCATTGTGAACATGACGGAATAGGTTCTTCCTAGAGCGCTCACTTCGAACTTGTCATCCGTATGCCAAGAACCCAAAAGAAACACCTTGCCAAAAACTCGGTTCTCTACGTATGAATCTTCTTCTTTCTGTTTTTTCTTAAATAATCCCATCTCTGCAGCATGTCCTTTCACTAATGCGCCAAATATATGAACAGTTCATCACGGATCCTACTGTGACGTCTTTGCTTTACAATCGAAAGGAAATCCGAAATATCACATTTAGCAGTTCCAACTGTCTTTACTTACAGAATCTCCTTCCATTTCCCATAGTTCAAAAGGAGGTTCTACTTGGTATTGTGAATCAAAGTAACTGCGTACATACTGTGCCGCTCTGAATTCAGCATGTTTATAATTTGTTACACCTTCGGTACCGTATTCAAGATTATTCATGAAAACGATAAATGCTTGTTCCGCAAAAGAGCTTTCTTCTTTAAGCGAACTAATATAATCGATTTCCTTGAGCAAATCACACCCAATAGTTCCATGCGCAAACCAATATGAGAATTGCCTGACTGCA
>JAFYYS010000010.1 GCA_017546025.1 Lachnospiraceae bacterium
CGTAGTTGCTGCTACCGACGGTGTTATGGCTCAGACGAAGGAGCACATCCTTCTCTCCCGTCAGGTAGGTGTACCTTACATCGTAGTATTCATGAACAAGTGCGATATGGTTGACGATCCTGAGCTCCTTGAGCTCGTTGAGATGGAGATCACCGAGCAGCTTGAAGAGTATGATTTCAAGGATTGCCCGATTATTAAGGGTTCCGCTCTTAAGGCTCTTGAGGATCCGAGCAGCGAGTGGGGCGACAAGATCATGGAACTGATGGATACCGTTGATTCTTACATTCCGGATCCTCAGCGTGAGACCGACAAGCCTTTCCTTATGCCTGTTGAGGACGTATTCACCATTACCGGTCGTGGTACCGTTGCTACCGGTCGTGTAGAGCGTGGTTGCCTGCATCTTAACGAAGAAGTTGAGATCATCGGTATCAAGGAAGAGACCAAGAAGACCGTTGTAACCGGTATCGAAATGTTCCGTAAGCTCCTTGATGAGGCTCAGGCCGGTGATAACATCGGTGCTCTGCTTCGTGGTATTCAGAGAACTGAAATCGAGCGTGGACAGGTTCTTGCTAAGCCCGGCTCTGTAAAGTGCCATAAGAAGTTCACCGCTCAGGTTTACGTTCTTACGAAGGATGAAGGTGGTCGTCATACTCCTTTCTTCAACAACTATCGTCCTCAGTTCTATTTCCGTACTACGGACGTTACCGGTGTTTGCGAACTCCCGGCTGGTACCGAGATGTGCATGCCTGGTGATAACGTTGAGATGACCATAGAGCTCATTCACCCGATCGCTATGGAGCAGGGTCTTACCTTCGCTATCCGTGAGGGTGGCCGTACCGTTGGTTCGGGCCGTGTTGCTTCCATCATTGAGTAGGGTTGTCCACGCTATAAATGAGATTGAACGCCGAAAGGCATAATAAGACAGCCGCTGCAAGCTTGCTTGCAAGCGGCTGTTCTTTTTTATGCCGTCACGTGCATTCAACGAATGCACGTGACCGAGGGAACGCGAAGCGTTCTCGAGGGCCGGCGTTCAATCTCTGACTGCGAGGGCTTCTGAAAAATACTATTGACAGTTCCCTATCTGCTTGGTATAATCACAACAGTTTCAAACAATTGCATACTTTAAACCGTTGAAGCGGAGATAACGGCAAGGATGCCTTTACAGAGAGCCTGCGAGGATGAGAATCAGGCAAGAAACACTTTGTCAAATGGACCGCGGAGGGCGCAGTCAAACGGAGTAATTCCGGAGTATTCTGCGACGTGAGGCAGGCGTAACATGCCGGAGATATGATGGTATCTCGCAGAGCGCGCAGTCAGACTGCGAATCAAGGTGGCACCGCGAATGAATTTTTCGTCCTTGACAGAAGTAATTCTGTCAAGGACTTTTTGCGTGTTAAGCGAGAGTTTTTCTCTGCGAAGCAGTTGGGATGCAACATTCGTGGGCTGCGGAAAAGCTTGTTTTTACACAGCCCACGAATGTTGCAGCACAATCAGCTGACGAAGTCAGCGCAGAAAAACCGAGCGCACGTACAACGAGCAAACAAAGTTTGCGAGTGTGCACAAAAAAAGAAATCGATTTGTGCGGACGAGCAAACAAAGTTTGCGAGTGTGCGCATACCAGATAAGGAGAATACAATGAACATCTTTCCCGATTATGAAGAAGTAAAGCAGCTTGCCGCTACCGGCAAATACGACGTCATCCCGGTCAGCGGAGAAATCCTTTCCGACTTCATCACACCGATTGAGGCGCTTCGGATTCTGAAGAACATCTCCAAGCACACGTTCATGTTAGAGTCGGCACAGGCCGATGAAACCTGGGGTCGTTACACCTTCCTCGGATTTGACCCGATTTCGGCAATCACCTGCGTGGGCGGAAACGTGAACGGCGTCCTCGAGGCCGGCAAAGTAAAGTACGTCACCGGCAATCCGAACGACTACCTGCGCGAAGTGCTTTCGCACTACAGAAGCCCGAGGTTTTCAAACCTCCCGCCCTTCACCGGCGGCCTGATGGGATACTTCGCTTACGACTATTTCGGCTACAGTGAGCCGAGCATCCGAAAGGACGTTACCGACACGGAGCAGTTCCGTGACGTCGACCTGATGCTCTTCGATAAAATCATCACATTTGACAACATCCGGCAGAAGATCATCCTGATTGCCAACATGAGTCTCGATGACCCCGAAACGAACTACAGGAAAGCCGTCTGGGACATCAAACAGCTCGAGCAGCTTCTTCGCCACGGAGAGAAGAAGGAAGAGCCCGCGGGAAGGCTTCTCGGAGAGGTCACCCCGCTGTTCACGAAGGAACAGTACTGTGAGATGGTGGTAAAGGCGAAGCATCACATTCACGAAGGCGACATCTTCCAGATTGTTCTTTCAAACCGCCTCTCGGCACCGTTTGAGGGAAGTCTTTTGAACACCTACCGGATGCTTCGGACGATTAACCCGTCGCCTTACATGTTCTACTTCTCCGGCACCGATGTGGAGGTTGCCGGCGCTTCACCGGAAACGCTTGTCAAGCTTGAGGACGGCGTGCTTCATACCTTCCCGCTTGCCGGAACGAGACCCCGCGGTAAGAGCGAGGAAGAGGATATTGCACTCGAGAAAGAACTCCTCGCCGACGAGAAGGAACTTGCCGAACACAACATGCTTGTAGACCTCGGCCGGAACGACCTCGGACGGATCAGCAAGTTCGGAACGGTGGAGGTGGAAAAGCTTCGTTCGATCGAGCGTTTCTCCCATGTGATGCACATCGGTTCGACGGTGCGCGGCGAGATTAAGGACGGCTGCGACGCACTCGATGCAATCGCCTCGGTGCTGCCGGCGGGAACGCTCTCGGGAGCCCCGAAGATTCGGGCCTGCGAGCTGATCGCAGAGCTTGAGAACAACAAACGCGGCATCTACGGCGGAGCAATCGGTTACATCGATTTCACCGGCAACATGGACACCTGCATTGCCATCCGGCTTGCCTATAAGAAGAACGGACGCGTATTTGTCAGAAGCGGCGCCGGAATCGTAGCGGATTCCGTGCCCGAGAAGGAATATGAGGAATGCCTGAACAAAGCGAAGGCATCTCTCAGGGCGCTGGAACTCGGAGAGGAGATTGACAAATGATACTGCTGATTGACAATTACGACAGCTTCTCCTACAACCTGTACCAGTATGTCGGAGAAATCAATCCGGACATCCGGGTCATCCGAAACGATGAGATGACCGTTGAGGAAATCCGTGAATTAAAACCGTCGCACATCATCTTGTCCCCCGGACCCGGACGGCCGGAGGACGCCGGAATCATCATCGAGGCGGCGAAGGAGCTCGGTCCCGAAATCCCGATTCTCGGTGTGTGCCTCGGTCATCAGGCAATCTGCGCGGCATTCGGCGCAACCGTAACCTACGCGAAACAGCTGATGCACGGAAAACAGTCCGTGGCAAAGCTCGATACGAACTGTGACATTTTCCGGGGATGCCCCGAAAAGACGCCGGTTGCCAGATACCATTCGCTGGCGGCGGATCCCGAAACCATTCCAGAAGAACTTACCGTCACGGCAGTGACCGAGGACGGCGAAGTAATGGCAGTCAAGCACCGTGATTACCCGATTTACGGCGTGCAGTTCCACCCCGAATCCATTTTAACGCCGAACGGCAAACAGATACTCAGAAATTTCTTGAAATAGTAAAGGAGATAAATACCATGATTAAAGAAGCCATTGTAAAGATTGTCAGCAAGGAAGACCTTACCTACGATGAAGCGTATGCCGTCATGAACGAGATCATGAGCGGCGAGACGACCGCGACGCAGAACGCCGCATTCCTCGCAGCCCTTTCCACGAAGAGCGCGAGAGCCGAGACGACCGATGAAATTGCAGGCTGCGCGGCAGCCATGAGAGACCATGCCACGCAGGTCAACACAGGCATGGACGTATTCGAAATCGTCGGTACCGGCGGAGACAACGCGCAGAGCTTTAACATCTCGACGACGGCGGCCATCGTTGCGGCAGCAGGCGGCGTAAAGGTAGCCAAGCACGGCAACCGTGCAGCCTCCTCCCTTTGCGGAACGGCTGACTGTCTCGAGGCACTCGGCGTGAACATCCAGCAGAGCCCCGAGCGCTGCGTTGAGCTTCTGAAGGAAGCCGGCATGTGCTTCTTCTTCGCACAGAAATACCACACCTCGATGAAGTACGTCGGACCGATCCGCAAGGAGCTCGGCTTCCGTACCGTATTCAACATCCTCGGACCGCTCACGAACCCCGGACATCCGACGATGCAGCTTCTCGGCGTGTATGACGAATATCTGGTAGAGCCGCTCGCACAGGTTCTCGTAAACCTCGGCGTAAAGCGCGGCATGGTTGTATACGGCATGGACAAGCTCGACGAAATCAGCATGAGCGCGCCGACCAAGATCTGCGAGATCCGCGACGGATGGTTCCGTACGACCGTGATCAAGCCCGAGGACTTCGGCTTTGAGCGTTGCTCGAAGGAAGACTTAAAGGGCGGCACGCCTGCGGAAAATGCGACGATTACCCGCAGCATTCTCGCAGGCGAAAAAGGTCACAAACGTAATGCGGTACTGTTAAATGCAGGTGCTTCCCTTTACATCGCAGGCAAGGCAGAAACGTTCCGTGACGGCGTGAAGCTTGCCGCAGAGCTGATCGATTCCGGCAAGGCAGCCGCAACGCTTGAAAAGATCATTGAAGTAAGCAACCGTCCGGAATAAACAAACAGGAGATTACGGCTATGACACCGTTAACCAACACAGGCACGATTCTCGACCGCCTTGCGGAGCATGCGCGTGAGAGAGTCGCTGAAAAGAAACAGAAGATTTCGGAAGCCGAAATGAAACGGATGGCGGAAGCCCTCCCGAAAGGAACGGAAAGGTTTTATGAGGCACTGAAAAAGCCCGGCCTTTCCTTCATCTGCGAATGCAAGAAGGCATCGCCCTCAAAGGGACTGATCGCGGAATATTTTCCGTATCTTGACATCGCGAAGGAGTACGAAAAGGCAGGCGCCGACGCCGTATCGGTTCTGACCGAGCCGAAATGGTTTCTCGGAAGCGACAGGTATCTTCAGGAGATTGCCAAAACCGTCTCGATTCCGTGCCTTCGTAAGGATTTCACGGTTGACCCGTACATGATTTACGAGGCCAAGGTGCTCGGTGCATCGGCCGTGCTTCTGATTGTCTCGATTACGGCGCCTGAGACGCTCAGAGAGTATCTTTCGATCTGTGATTCGCTCGGCCTTTCGGCACTCACCGAAATCCACGACGAAGCGGAAGCGGAAATTGCCCTGAACGCCGGCGCGAAAATCATCGGTGTCAACAACCGGAACCTGAAGGACTTTACGGTAGACCCCGAAAACAGCAGACGGCTTCGCCGGATGATTCCGAAGGACGTGCTGTTCGTTTCGGAAAGCGGCGTGAAAACCGCCGGGGACACAAAGGCTCTTAAGGAACTCGGCGCGGATGCGGTGCTGGTCGGCGAAACGCTGATGCGGGCGCCGGACATCGCGAAAAAGCTCAAAGAGCTTCGCGGCTGATAACCCGGAGAAAGACTATGACGAAGATTAAAATGTGCGGAATCATGCGCCCTGAGGACATTTCCGCGGCAAATGCCATCAAGCCCGACTACATCGGTTTTGTCTTCGCTAAGAAGAGCCGAAGGTATGTAAGCCCGGAGCAGGCAGCAGAACTCAAAGCAAAACTGAATCCCGAAATCAAAGCGGTCGGCGTGTTTGTCGATGCGCCCCTTAACGAGGTCGCAGACCTTCTGAAAAAAGGCATCATTGACATCGCGCAGCTGCACGGAAACGAAGACGAGATGTATGCGGCAACCCTTCGGGAATTAACCGGTAAGCCGGTCATCAAAGCCTTCCGGCTCGGGACGGCAGAAGGCATGAGGCAATCCGGAGCAGGGTTAGACTACAGCTGTAGTACAAATGACACCGAAGCAGAGCGTACCATCCGGGATGCGTCGCATTTTCCTTCGGACGGGGTGCTTCTGGATTCCGGCGCGGGAACGGGGACAGTGCTTGACTGGGATACGCTTGCAGGCTTTACAAGACCGTATTTTCTTGCGGGCGGGCTGAGCCCCGACAATATCAAAGAGGCAATCGAAAAGCTGCATCCCTATGCAGTGGATGTCAGTTCGGGAATTGAGACGGACGGTGTGAAGGATCCCGAAAAGATGCAGGCATTTGCCGAAGCGGTGAGAGCCTGCGACCGGGAACAGACAGAAAGGACGAAAACGATGAGTGAGAAGAGAGGACGCTTCGGCATCCACGGCGGGCAGTACATTCCGGAAACGCTGATGAACGCCGTTTTGGAGCTCGAGGAAGCATACAATCATTACAAAAACGATCCGGAGTTCAACCGTGAGCTTCAGACGCTGTTTAACGAATATGCCGGCAGACCGTCGAGGCTTTACTTCGCAAAGAAGATGACCGAGGATCTGGGCGGAGCGAAGATTTATCTGAAGCGTGAGGATCTGAACCACACCGGCGCGCACAAGATCAACAACGTGCTCGGGCAGGCGCTGCTTGCAAAGAAGATGGGCAAGACCCGTCTGATTGCCGAGACCGGAGCCGGCCAGCACGGCGTGGCGACCGCAACGGCGGCAGCTCTGATGGGCATGGAATGCGTCGTGTTCATGGGCGAAGAGGACACGAAGCGCCAGGCACTTAACGTGTACCGCATGCGCCTTCTCGGCGCGGAGGTCATCCCGGTGAAAACCGGAACGGCAACGCTTAAGGATGCTGTTTCCGAGGCAATGCGCGAGTGGACCAACCGGATCAGCGACACGCATTACTGCCTCGGCTCGGTCATGGGACCGCACCCGTTTCCGACCATCGTCAGAGACTTCCAGGCAGTCATTTCAAAGGAAATCAAGGAGCAGATTAAGGAGAAGGAAGGCAGGCTTCCGGATGCGGTCATCGCCTGTGTCGGCGGCGGCTCGAACGCCATCGGTTCCTTCTATCATTTCATCGATGACCCTGCGGTGCAGCTGATCGGCTGTGAGGCAGCCGGACGCGGCGTTGACACGTTCGAAACGGCCGCCACGATTGCGACCGGACGGCTCGGCATATTCCACGGCATGAAGTCGTATTTCTGCCAGGACAAATACGGCCAGATTGCCCCGGTTTACTCGATTTCCGCGGGACTTGACTACCCGGGCGTCGGACCGGAGCACGCCTACCTTCACGACATCGGCCGCGCACAGTATGTGCCGGTTACGGACGAGGAAGCCGTAGAGGCTTTTGAGTACCTCGCAAGAACCGAGGGCATCATCCCGGCCATCGAATCCGCACACGCCATCGCCTACGCAAGAAAGCTTGCGCCGACAATGGAAAAGGATAAAGTCATCGTTGTTACGGTGTCGGGACGCGGCGACAAGGACTGCGCGGCGATCGCCCGCTACAGAGGGGAGGATATCCATGAATAGAATCGCAAATGCATTTGAAAACGGCAAAGCCTTCATCGCCTTCATCACGTGCGGCGACCCGGATCCTGAGACGACGGCAGCAGCCGTGCGCGAAGCCGTCAAGGCAGGAGCCGACTTAATCGAGCTCGGCATCCCGTTCTCCGATCCGACCGCGGAAGGACCGGTCATTCAGGAGGCAAATGTGCGCGCATTGTCGGGCGGTGTCACAACGGACAAAATCTTCGGCCTCGTGCGTGATTTGCGGCGTGACGTGACGATTCCGCTGGTGTTCATGACGTACGCAAACGTCGTATTTTCCTACGGCACGGAGAAGTTTCTTCGGACCTGCGCGGAGATCGGCATCGACGGCCTGATTCTGCCGGATGTGCCGTTTGAGGAGCGCGAGGAATTCCTGCCTGAGTGTCGCAAATACGGCGTGAAGCTGATTTCCCTGATTGCGCCGACATCCGAGCAGCGCATCGACATGATTGCGAAGGAAGCAGAAGGCTTTTTGTACATCGTTTCGAGCCTCGGCGTAACCGGAACCCGCACGAAGATCACGACGGACCTCGGCGCGATTGTCAGCCGCGTACGCAAAAACACAAGCCTTCCGTGCGCCATCGGCTTCGGCATTTCGGAACCCGCGCAGGCAAAGGAGATGGGCGCTCTTGCGGACGGCGTCATTGTCGGCTCGGCCATCGTGAAGCGTGTCGCGAAATACGGAAAGCAGGCACCTGCTGAGGTAGGAGCGTATGTAAAGAGCATGAAGGACGCGCTCAGAGAGCTTTCTGAATAAGGCGAAAAGGATGTCCCGTGGGGGACTATCCAGACGAAGGAAAATGTGATATACTGAAGTGTAAGCAACCGATACGGCCGTTGCCGGGTCGGTTGTAATACTATAAAAACATAAGGGAGGGATACATATGGCAGTAATTAGTGTTACCGCAGCTAACTTCGCGGAGATTACAGGAACCGGAAAGAAGGTTCTGATTGACTTTTATGCCGACTGGTGCGCACCGTGCAAACGCCTGGGACCCAGAGTGGAGCAGTTTTCCGAGAAGTTCCCCGATGTTACGGTCGGCAAGGTTAACATCGACAGCGAGATGGAGCTTGCGATGAAATTCGGTGTTATGAGCATTCCGACGCTTGTTGTACTGCGTGACGGTCTGCCGGTTGCGAAGAGCGTAGGAGAGATTGACTACGACAGGATTGTTTCCCTCGTTTCGGAGGCATAACAGCTTGGCAACCATTCTGATTGCGGTCATCTATGCCGCATTTATCGGGCTGGGCCTTCCGGACTCCCTGTTCGGGACGGCCTGGCCCTCCATTTATACGGAATTCGGGCTTCCGATTGCGTACGGCTCATTGGAGAGCATGGTCTGCTTCATCGGAACGTTTCTATCAAGCCTTCTGAGCGCAAGACTGATCAAACGCTTCGGAACGGCAAAACTGTCGGCGGGCTGCACGCTTCTGACGGCAGTTTCGCTGATCGGCTTCGGCTGGGCCGGAAGCTTTCCGGTGCTTCTCGCGCTTGCGGTTCCGCTCGGACTCGGCGCCGGTTCGATTGACACGGCGCTGAATAACTATGTGGCGCTTCATTACAGTGCGTCGCGGATGAGCTTTCTGCACTGCTTTTACGGCGTCGGCGTGACTGTCAGCCCGTTCATCCTGGCGCTCGTATTTCAAAAGGGCCTCAACTGGAGAGTCGGCTACCGCATCGCATCCGGCATGCAGTTTGCCCTCGCCGTGGCGCTGATTCTCTCGATTCCGATCTGGAGCAAGGTGCACGGAGAGGAGAGTGTTTCCGAGGATAAGTTTGAAACGCTGACAATCCGCCAGGCGGCTTCCATCAAGGGCGTCAAGATTATGTGGATGCTCTTTGTATGCGCGTGCGCCATTGAGATGTCGGTCGGCAGCTGGAGCAGCACGTATCTTGTTGAGCATCTCGGGGAGAGCCAGGAATTTGCCGCCCGGGCCATGACCGTATATTACCTCGGCATGACCGCCGGCAGAGCGCTTTCGGGCGTTCTGGCGAAGAAGCTGCACAGCTGGCAGATCATCAAAATCGGCCTGATTGTCATGGCTGCCGCATTTGCGACACTTTTGGTTACGGAAAATGGCATAGTTGCCATGGCAGCACTGGCACTAATCGGACTCGGCAACGGCCCGATGTTCCCGAATTTCAACTATCTGACGCCGGAGAATTTCGGCCAGGAGCGTTCCCCTGCCATCATCGGCACGCAGATGGCGGCCTCGAACATTTCCATCGTGACGTTGCCGGTGCTTTGCGGCGTTTTGGGGCAGTTTCTCGGCATGTGGATTTTTCCGTATTATCTGATTGCGCTTTTTGCAATGATGCTCGTCACATTTGCCACGGCCATGAGATGTTTTACGATGCCGCGGCTGTTCGGAAAGCGGGATGAGCAGCGGACGGAGGATAAGTCATGACGTTTTCGGATCAATTCCAAATCGGATCTAAGGAGGAGCTCATCAAAGCCATCGGCGAGATGGGCTTTGTTCCGTTCTTCTGTAATGAAATCGAGGGCTTTTCCGTCGAGGAGCATATCGCGCCCGGCTGCTGGTACGACGCCCTCGGGGACGGTTTCTGGCCTGCCTGGGAATGGAAGGGACCGGTCATTAAAGAGACCGGCTGCGCCTATGGCAAATTCCTTCGGAATAAAGCGATGTACATCAGCGCCGAGTGGTTCCCGGATTTCGCCAACTACCGGAGAGACGGTTATGATTTCGATGCCCGGTACGATGACGGACTTGCATCCTATCAGGATAAGGAGTTTTTCGAGCTTTTGGACGCCAACGCGCCGGTCATTTCGAGGGTTTTGAAGAAGATCGGCGGATGGTACGGCAAGAACGGCCGAAAGGGCTTTGATTCGACGCTTACGAGGCTTCAGAAGCAGTGCTATGTCGTGACAAGCGATTTCCGTTACACGACGGATCGGACCGGCAAGGAATACGGCTGGGGTCTTTCCGAATACACGACGCCTGAGAAACTGTTCGGTAAGAAGTTCACTGACGTTGTCTACAAGCGCACGCCCGAAGAGTCGTATGAGCGCGTTGTTTCGCAGTTTCAGAAGATTCTTCCGAATGCGACGAGGAGTCAGATTGAGAAGATTCTCCGTTAAGCGGAGTTTCGCCATGGCATTTGTCAAAGGTTTCTGAATATGTGTGCACAAAAAATCGGGCAGGCTTCTGCCCATTCTGGTACAGTGAGATTGCAACGAAAGGAGGAGGGCAATGAAAGGATGGATTGACGGATTTCAGGATTCCCTGAGTTACATCGAACAGAACCTGTCCGAGGAGCTGGACATCAGTGTGATTGCCGCAAAAGCGGCTTTGTCACCGTTTTATTACCAGCGGATCTTCGGGGCGCTTTGCGGCATGACCGTCGGCGAATACATTCGCGCGCGCAGAATGACACTGGCGGCACAGGAGCTTTCGGGCTCCGCGGAAAAGGTGATCGATATCGCCGTCAAATACGGTTACGATTCACCGGACAGCTTCGCAAAGGCGTTTCAACGGTTCCACGGAATCACGCCGTCGCAGGCGAGAGAACCCGGCGCATCCCTTCGTTACCTTGCACCGATGCACATCAAAATATCACTGGAGGGTGGAAGTATGTTAGATTACCGCATTGTGGAAAAGTCACAGTTTACAATCGTCGGCGTGAAGAGACGTTTCAATTCCGACACAAGCTATCAGGAAGTACCGAAGTTCTGGGACGAGTGGCTCGCACAGGGCGAGAAACGTCCGATCATGGGTACGTTCGGGCTTTGCCTTGATATGGACGGAAAGGAATTCGATTACTGGATTGCGGATTTGTATTTTCCGTGGGAGGAGATCCCGGAGGGCTGCGAAACCCGCGTAATTCCCGCAAGCCTTTGGGCACAGTTTCCGTGCACGCTGAAGACCTTGCAGGACACGAACACGAAGATCTGGTCCGAGTGGCTCCCGTCACTGCAGGGCTACGAGCTTGTGGATGAGTATGACATCGAAGTTTACCTGGCGCCGGAGCCGGGCTCGAACGAAGTCAGAACGTTCATCTGGGTACCGCTTAAGAAAGCATAATAAAATGACAGAATATACGGCAGGCCTTTTCGGGGGCCTGCCATTTGCTTGCCAAAAAAGCCGTTTTTGTGCTATATTGGTGGTAACGCAAAAGGAGGAAGGACATGGCTGCTTGTATCGCTTTTTGGATGAAAACGATTGAAGAGGCGCAGGAGCACTGGGGTGACGGCTGGGAGAGTGTCGAGGAATACGGCAAAACCGCTTACGGCCATAACCTGCATACCTGGGACTCCGGCGAGCGCAGTCTGCGCCGCTGCAACAACTGCGGCGGATACATCCTCTGCCAGTGGTCCGAATACCGTTCGGATGCGGATGACGATTCGTTTTATACGTCGTATTTTCCGGTAATCAGCCCCGCGGAAGCGGACGAAATGAACCAAAAGTATGACGGCTTCCAGATTGAATCGATGTTCCACAGGCGGTATTTAAGCGTCACAAACGGTCGGTACCACTGGGCCGGAAAGACCGGAAAGGACGGCTGACGGGATGATTGAATGGATTGCCAATAACGCCGGTACACTGGCTGTTTCGGCGGTCTTACTGATTCTCGTCGGTCTGGCTGTCGCGAAGATGATCTGGGACCGAAAGCAGGGTAAGAGCACATGCAGCATGGGCTGCGGCGGCTGCCCGATGTCCGGAACCTGTCATAAAAAACAAGAAGAAAAGAGGACCTGAAATGGATAAAAGAAATTGGAAGCCCGGCAACATGCTTTACCCCGTGCCGGTTGTCATGGTTACCTGCAAAAAGCCGGGAGAACGGCCGAACATCATTACGCTTGCATGGGCGGGCACAATCTGTTCCGATCCGCCGATGCTTTCCGTTTCGATTCGCCCGGAGAGATTCTCCCACGGCATCATCGAGGAGACCGGGGAGTTCGTTGTGAATCTGGTAAATGAGGACCTCGTCCGCGCCTGCGACTGGTGCGGCGTGCGTTCCGGCAAGAAGTTTGATAAGTTCGCTGAAATGAAGCTGACGGAGTTTCAGTCGGAATATATGGAGACGCCCGCGATTGCGGAAAGCCCCGTGAACCTTTACTGCAAGGTTAAAAAGACGGAGCGCCTCGGCTCGCATGACATGTATATTGCCGAGATCATCGGCGTTACGGTGGACGGAAAGTACATGGACGGCGACGGCAAATTCGACCTCGACGCTGCGAATCTCGTGGCGTATTCCCACGGCGATTACATGTCGCTCGGCGACAAGCTCGGCTCGTTTGGGTTCTCTGTTAAGAAATAAGATTTCGTGGCATTTGCCATAAAAGACATAACGGTTTAACCGGGAGAGGAGGTTGCCGTGTTTACCTGGAATTATCAGTATATTTCCAAGGCTATTCTGGAGAAAACGTTCGAACAGACGATGCTCGCAAAGGACGGCGGGGATGTCCTCGTCCGCATTCACACGGCGATTCATCTCGAGGACGAAGCGGTTGAACTGGCCCGCTTCATCAAATCGCTTGTGCCCACTGCGAAGATTATCGGAACGAGTACGTCTGCCGTAATCAACCGCGGCAAGCTGGCGATGAACCAGTGCGTGATCTCCGTCACGCAGATGAATTCCGCGACGGTCAGAACGCTGATTCTGCCGACGGTTGACGAAAAGAGCGGGCTTCCGCTTTCCGTGGACAGCGTCTGCTCGTGCGCGAAGCAGACGGTCATGCAGAAGGACATGAAGCTTCTGTTCGCATTTCTCGCCGGAGAGTTTTTCGATATCGACCGGATGATTTCGCATGTCAACGAATGTGCCCCCGGCGTGAAGATGACAGGCGGCATCGTGAATCTGTCCGCCATCGGGCAGCAGAAGGACTGCGAGGGCGGCTTCGTATTTGACGAAAACGGCTGGTCCCGAAAGGGACTGTTACTTGCTTCCGTGGCAGGTGAGGAGGCCGACTGTACGGCTTCCTATGCGACCGGAGCACAGGCAATCGGGGATTCCTATGAGATTACCGATGCCTTTGAAAACTGCATTTTAAAGCTCGGTAAGGTCGATGCGGCGAAGGAATACCGCACCGGTGTCGGGGAAGCCCTGCGCCGGAATCCCGACAAAGCCGAGCTGTTTCCGCTTGTATACGCGGATCAGGACGACATTCCGGTGCCGATCCGTTACGCGGCCAACGTTTCACTTTCCGAGCTCTATCCGCCTGAGGACCCCGTATACCGGGCAGCCTATGAGGCCCGCCCCGATCTTGACGGCACGGAGCGGAAGGACCGGATTCTGACCAATCACGGCGTCACAACGGGACGCTTTCTTCGCCGGGCATTCATCTACGACCGGAAAATCATTGCCGATAACCATGCGATGTTCCGCCACATCGAGAATTTCGAAAAGGCGGAGTGCCTGATCGGCTATTCCGGAGCAGCCCGCTCCACGATTTATTCCAACTGTGCCAAATGGGAACTTTCCGCCTACGAAGACTCCAACATCTGCGGGTGCGTGACGGCCGGAGAGATTGTAAACGACGGCAAGCGCAATCTGCTTGCCTACGGCGCTTTTGCGGTTGTGGCGGCCGGGGAGCAGCCGGCGACGCAGGAGTGCAATCCTTACGCGTTCTCGCATACGGATTCGCTGGCAGCGGACAACCAGGAGCTTGTGAAATACCTGACCGAGCTTGAGAGCCGGATTGAAAGAAGACCTTCCGCGGCGCTTGCGGCAGCGGGACTTCGCGAGTTCGTAAGAGACTGCGAATTAAAGCTTTTATATTCCGAGAACGAGGACATTCCGAACGAAGCTGCCATGAACATGGATATGAAGCTTCGCGGCTACGACCGTTTCTGCATCATCCGCGTACAGGATACGACCGGCATGAAGGTGGTTTTTGACGAAGACCGGATTGCGCTCACGGCGCACGGCTTCCTTTCGAAATGCGCGGATTTTGCGGCGCGTCACAACTATAAGATTTACAGCCTGAGCACCTGGCAGGTGGCGCTCGGGATTACGTCCTATACCTGTTCCTTCAAGGCCATGGTGCGGCATATGGAACAGCTGCAGAAGGAATTGTTCGCCGTTTCGGAGGGCATGATTGCCATCGTTCCGGATTTCTGCGTCATCAACGGCTGTACCGTTGAGAATCTGAAGTCCGTATACAACTCCGCCTGCATCGACATGAAGAAGAAAAATGTGCAGTTCTACGTCTGCGATGCCGGATACTATCAGTCCGACGAGGACAGCATCCGCGAACGCTACCATATGATCAACCTGATCAATTACGCGATTGCGAATGACGGCATCATTCCGTATTACCAGGGTATCTACGACAACAAGACGGGCACGATTCACCATTATGAATCGCTGATGCGCTTAAAGGACGAAAACGGCACTGTATACGGTCCGTTCCGCTTCCTCGAGGTAGCGCGTACGTACGGCCTCCTGTACGATTCCGCCTCCGCCATCATGATCAAAAAGGTGTGCGAGCGGTTCCGAAACGCCGAAGACGTTTCCGTCAGCATCAACCTCGGCATCCGCGACATCAACAACCGCGATACGATGGATTATCTGTATGATTTCCTTTCCGAGGTAAAGCATCCCGGGAACTTCGTTTTTGAGATTCTGGAAAATGAGGACATCGACGCCTATGAGGTCCTTGAAAACTTCGTGGACCGGATTCACGAGCTCGGCGCAAAGATTTCGATTGACGATTTCGGAAGCGGGTATTCGAACCTGCAGCACATCGCCAACATCCACTCGGATTTCATCAAGATTGACGGCTCGATTGTGCGGAAATGCTGTGAGAGCAAAGAGGCCGAGGGACTGATGCGGCTCATCATGAGCTGGGCGAAGATTAATGCAGGTGTCCAAGTGGTTGCGGAGTTCGTCGAGAACGAAGCCATTCAGAATAAAGTCGTGAAATGCGGGGTTGATTTTTCCCAGGGCTATCTGTTTTCTAAGCCCACGCCGGATATCGCGGTATAGATGGCATTTTCCATGCGAAAGAGGAGGAAGGCATGAGAGACTACGGTGAAAAGCAAAAGACAATCGGACTGATCATCGAGAATCTGTCGGTGGATTATTCGAAGGAAATCATCCACAGTGTCCGGACCGCGATTGCGGGGTATCGGGACACGCGGCTGATTGTGCTGGCCGGTGATTACAATATGGAGAACGAGAAGAAGGACAGCCGTTTCTTCGCCCGTGAGGTGAACAATACGGTATACCGCCTCGAGGAGGAACTGAAGCTGGACGGCCTGATTCTGACACTTCCGAACATCGGCGGAATCCGCGGCGACGATATCATGAACGAGCACTATCCGAATTTCCTCCGTGTGCCCAAGGTTTTTATTTCAACGGACGTAAAGGACGCCGTTACGGTGCGCTATGACAACGCCGTCGGAATCCGTGAAACCATGGATTATCTCGTGAATGTAAAGGGCATCACGCGCTTCTGCATGCTCGGCGGCCGCGAGGACAATGCCGACGCCCAGAACCGTAAAGCCATCTTCCGGCAGTGCCTTGAGGAGAAGAAGCTGAGTTTCACCGATGATATGTACGAAAAGACCGACATGTCCATCAATTCGAAGTCCGAGGCCGCGAGGCTGATGGAGCGGAATGCGGATGCACAGGCGGTGTTCTGCGTCAACGACCAGGTAGCGGTTCCTTTGTACGACGTGTTAAAGGAACGCGGCCTTATGCCCGGTAAGGACATTCAGGTATTCGGCTTTGACAACACCCGTTTCTCGGGCAATATGCAGCCGCCGCTTGCCTCCATCGGCGCGGACGGCATAACACTCGGCGAGAAGGCTGTGGAACTTCTGCTTAAGAAGATGAACGGCGAAGAGGTGCAGTCCGTTGTCCTTCCGACCAGACTGTACGGCAAGGAATCTCTCGAGTATGAGATGTACGAATATACGACGATGGAAATGCTGCGGATTGATCCGGCATTTGTCAAAAGAATGTTCCACGACTGCTTCTACCGCTACGCGTCCGAGATCAAGGACCGCGAGGCGGTAGACCTTGAAAGACTGTTCTTCGAATTCATTTCGCGCATGTTAAAGTCGATGCTGACGAGTTCCATGACGGCGGAGGAATTTGCGGAGAATAAGCGTCTGATTGATATCTTCTTCGATAACGGAGCCATGCGCTATACCGATCCGGCAAGACTCGTAAGAAGCATCGAGAGACTGCAGAACAGCATGAACCGGTCGCAGAAATCGATTGCCGCCAACCAGATGAACAACCGCTGTTTCTCGTATATGAAGGACAAGGCGATTCTGTCGGTTGCGGACGATCTCGACGAGATGCGTGATGTGGCGAAGAAGGCAAGAGAGAGACTGCAGGAATTCATTATACGCTGCATGTCCTTCGGAAGTGAGACACCGATTACCGAGGAAACGGTAATCCGCTGTTACGACAGGCTCGGCATGACGAATTCCGCGCTGTTTCTGTTTGAGGAGCCGGTTATATACCATGACGGCGAGGAAGTGCATTTTCCGCAGAAGATCCGGCTGATGTGCTCGGTGCGCGACGGTGAGCTTCGGGTCATCTCGAAGGAGAGAAGACTTGGCAACACAAGCGACATGCTGCTTCGGACAGAGCTGCCGAAGAGCATCGGCTATGTGGCGATTCCGGTATTTTACGGCCGTAAGATTTACGGCTTCATCATAAGCGAAGTAAATGAGTCCGTTGCCGACCGCGGTGAGTATTTTGCGAAAATGTTCGCAAGAAGCCTGTGCCTGAATGAAGCCGGAAAAGGGGAGCAGGCATGAGCGAAGAGACAACCGCAGTTTTGAAGAAGCGTCCCGGCAGGCTTTTCTTCACCGATCTCGATGAGACGCTTCTGACAACTGAGAAAAAGGTTTCCGAGGCGACCTATGAGGCACTCCGTAACTATACAGAGGCGGGGAACAGCCTCGTGATTGCAACGGGGCGCAGCCTTCACAGCGCACTGGCCGTACAGAAGGAGCTCGGACTTGATTTCCCCGGCAGTTATATTCTTGCGTCAAACGGATGCCTGATTTACGACTGTGATGCGCGTGAGACGCTGTTTCGGACGGGAGTTCCGCTTCCGCTTACGGCTGAGATCTTCAAAATGGCGGAGGAGCACGGCATCTACGTGCAGACCTATACGGATGACCGGATTCTGGCGCCGGCGGACTGCGAGGAAATAAGGTATTACAGCCGCTTCGTGAAAACGCCCGTGCAGACTGCAAAGGACCCGCTTCCTTTTCTTTCCGAACCGCCGTGTAAGATTTTATGCATCTCGCTTCACGACCATGAGAAGCAGGAACGCTTCAGGGACGCCGTAACGGCCCGTTTCGGGACGGAAATCGATACGTTCTATTCTTCCCCGTACTATCTGGAAATCATTCCGTACGGGCTCGGCAAGGGGCCTGCAGCGATGATTCTTGCCGACCGGCTCGGCGTGCCGCGTAAGTGCACGATGGCAGCAGGCGACGAGGGCAACGATATCAGCATGATTATGGCGTGCGGCATCGGCGTCGCGATGTGTAACGGGACGGAGGAATGCCGGGCGTCAGCCGATGTGATTACCGAAAAAGACAATAATCACGACGGCCTTAAGGACCTCATTCTGCGCTTTACGAACGGGGAAGATATGGCATTTTCCTCTTGACGATTCTTACGAAAGAAAGTACAATTCTATATAGTGCTTTTTTAGAAAGAGGGGTGTTTTTGTGGAAGTATTAAAGCAGCATTGGTTGGGACTTTTGCTCTGTCTTGTGGCGGTTGCACTTTTTTCATCCGCATTGCAGTTTCGGAAGTACCGCATCATGATGGCCGGTGAGTCCATCAGCCCGAAGTGGTTTTCTCTGGTGAAATGGGGCGGCATGATCGGCGCCATCATTCTTTTCCTGACGCAGGTATCGCATTTCGGCAGCTGGCTTTCGACCGATTTCATGCAGACCGTGACATTTAAGAGCGACCGCGATGCCGTGCTCGGAACGGTTGCGTATGTGATTCTTCTTTTGATTGCTTCTCTGGGCGTCGGAGCGCTTGTGCATAAGATTCCCGAGCGCTGGTGGAAGGCTGATTCCGCGAAGGTTTTCGACGAGGATAAGGTTTGCCAGTATCTTTTGAAGGATGCTGAGGCAGGCGCGAAGGAGATTCTGATCTTCCGTGACCGTCTGGAAGGCAGAAGAGGCTACTCCTTTGACGTGGACGGCTACAACCACGCCGCATTCTCTGCAGACGGCTGCAAGATGCTTGCCAAGTATATCGACAGCCGCGTTCCCGGCGCGTACAATGTGGAGGAATGCCACGAGGCACAGGGCAAGGGCGGAGCTCCGCAGAGCTCTTCGAGCGGCGCTTTGAGCGACAACTCTTACCGTTTCTCACACATGAGACTTACCAAGAAATGATATGAAACTTTAAGAACAGGTCTTAACAGGACCTGTTCTTTTTGAAAAGAGGAGAGAAAATGGCGAAGATTAAGGTTTCTACAGATGTAGAATTATACTATGCGGATTATGGAAAAGGAGACCGTTACATCCTTTCGGCCCAGGTAGGCTTTGCGCCGAACGGGATGCAGCAGAAGCTTGCGGAGCTCGGCTATCATGTGATTTGCATCACGCTGCGCGGCTTTGCGCCGTCAAGCTATATCACCGAGGATTACGGCGAGGGCTGGTATGACGTGTTCGCGGAGGATGTCGTGCGGGTTGCCGATGCGCTCGGGATTAAGAAGTTCGCCTACATGGGTGCTTCGCACGGCGCGGGACTCGGATGGCATCTGATGCTGAACCACCCGGAGAGGGTGTCCTCATTTGTCGCGGTCGTACCCGGCCCGCACAGTTTAAAGGAGGGGACGATGTCCTACCGGCAGATGATGATGCAGGGCATCATCGACGCGCCGCCGCCGTTTGACCCGCCGATTGACAACGATTCCGCAAGGTCGCTTCGAAGAGCAAGGAGAGAGGAGTGGCTTAAGAGTCTTCCCGAGGCGGACCCGAGAGAGCGTGCGATTGACTACGGTCGGCCGCTCATGAAGTATAAAAACGAGGAGACGCTGTGTGAGAAACTTCGCTCGATTCAGACACCGACACTGATCCTCGGCGGGGCGGAGGACCCGATCAGCACGCCCGAGCTGATGATGCGTACAGCGAAGTGCCTTCCGCACTGCAAGCTTGTGATGTATTCGAACTGCGGACACAATATCGATACCGATCTGATCGAGGAGCTCTGTGAGGAAACCGACCGGTTCTTAAAGCAGACGGAGAAGGACGGGCGGTGCTACGCACCGGTTGCGGAAAAGCCGTGATTCTACATTGACAAAATGTTTTATTATCACTACAATTACAGTGGTATGTCAGGAATAATTTCGGTTTCGGAGAACAGTAAATGGAATACGTGAGAAGTATCATATCTTTGTTGGGCGGTTTGGCGATGTTCCTGTACGGAATGCGTCTGATGGGCTCAAGCCTTAGGGAAGGTTCGTCCGGAACCTTTAAGACCGTAATGGGAAAGGTTACAAACAATCCCGTGAATGCGTTTTTGCTCGGTCTGTTCATTACGGCAATCATTCAGTCTTCGACTGCCACCATTGTTATCACCTCCGGTCTTGTCGTGGCCGGTGTCATCAGTCTGAAACAGTCGCTCGGTATCATCGTCGGCGCCAACGTAGGTACGACGGTTACCGGTCAGATCATTCGTCTTCTGGATATTTCCGACGATTCGGGAAATGTTCTTCAGTTTTTCAAGCCCGATACGCTGGCGCCTATCGCGCTTACCGTCGGCATTATCTTTCTGATGTTCTGCAGCTTCAAAAAATCGGACCTCGCCGGTAACATTGCCATCGGTTTCGGCATTCTGTTCACCGGTCTTGTTGCGATGACCGCCGCGGTAACGAATTTCAACATGAGCGGCGTGTTTACAAGAATGGGAAGCCATCCGGCGCTCGGTTACGGTGCCGGTGCCATCGTGGCATTTGTCCTGCAGAGCTCTTCGTCCTCCATCGGTATCTTACAGGCCTTCTCCGCGTCCACGCCGATTGCCTTCAAGACCGTCGCATTTGTCCTTTGCGGCGTCTATCTCGGCGACTGCGTAACGACGGGCATCGTGTGCTTCATCGGCACGAAGCCGGACTCGAAGCGCGTCGGCCTGATCAACATTTTTTATAACCTTGCAAAGACTGTCCTGGTGCTTGCGGTAATCGGCATTCTTTCCGCCATGGGCTATCTCGATACGCTTTGGAACATGCCCCTTAAGTCGGGCGGAATCGCCAATGCCAACTCGGTATTCAACCTCGTGAGCGCTGTTGTTCTGCTTCCGTTCATCGGAATCGCCAAACGCTTAAGCGAGCGGATCATCAAGGACGAGCCGAAGCCGGAAGACCGCTACGCAGACAAGATTGCAGCCCTCAACCCGGTATTCTTTGCAACGCCCGCGCTTGCTCTTAACAGCTGTTATGATGCGCTTAGGACGATGTTTACGATTGCTTCCGCAAACATCAATAAGGCGCTTAACATGTTCCAGGAATACAGTGAAGAGAACTATAATGCGATTGACGCGGATGAGGACAGCATCGACCGGCTCGCGGACGCGGTCAGCAACTATCTGGTGCAGCTGTCGCCGCATGTCAACGAGGATATGCACATCCGGATTCTGGACCAGTACTACAAGGTCGTAACCGAATTTGAACGGCTCGGTGACCATGCCATGAACCTGGCGGAGATCGCAAAGGGAATGGATTCACAGGGCATGAAGTTCTCGGATGACGCGCTTTGTGAGCTGATGGTCATCCGTGAACTGCTTGACTGGATTTTGGAGCATACGAAGAACGCGTTCGAGAAGCGCGACGTCGAGGCGGCGCGTCACATCGAGCCCCTTGAAGAGGTTATGGACGACATGATCAACGCACTCGACGATAACCATGTTGCCCGTCTCCGTGAGGGCCGCTGCTCCATCTATGCAGGTACCCGTCTGATGGATATCATGTCGAACCTTGAACGGATTTCCGATACGTGCTCGAATGTCGGCGTTTCGGTTGTGGCCCGTGTCAATCCCGGAATGGATATCCAGGCCCACACTTACATTTCGTCCCTGCATCAGGGCAAGGACGAGGGCTTCAACGAAGAGTACCAGAGAGCCCATGATTTGTATTTCAAGCGTCTGAATCTGGTTACAAAGAAGAACCAGGAAATCGAAGGACAGTTACATTTTTAATTCGTGCGTAATTAGCCGCGGGTGTTACGCGTAAGACACCGGAGGCGGCGGAATAAAGAGGATAAAAGGATGATTTTTCAAAACGAAGGAGGGGCGCTCGTTGCGAGGCGTCACGGCGAAACGCTCCGGATTGAACCGTGGGGGAAGGACTCCCTCCGGGTGCGTGCAACGATGCACGCGAAGTTTACGGATCATGCCTGGGCGCTTACAGAGTCCGTAAACAATGGCAAATGCGACGTAACCGTATATGAGGCGTCGGATTTTCCGGGTGACCCGCGCATTGCGGACGGCGGACAGGTTGCCGTCATCAAAAACGGCCGTGCTAAGGCCGTGGTAAACCATGCGGGTGTGATCTCATTTTACAAAGACGAAAGCCTGATGCTTCGTGAGTACTACCGTTTCTACGGCGGCACGATTTCGAAGCTGAGCCGCTGCCTGAAGCTTGTGAACCGCGAGTGGAAGGGAGTCCTCGGCGGAAGCGAGTTTCAGCTGACGGTACGCTTTGACGCGAACGAAGGCGAGAAGCTTTACGGCATGGGCCAGTATCAGCAGCCGTACCTGGATCTGAAGGGCACGATGCTTGAACTGGCGCAGCGGAATTCCCAGAACTCCGTGCCGTTTCTGGTTTCTTCGCTCGGTTACGGCTTTTTGTGGAACAATCCCGCCGTCGGCCGTGTGACGTTTGGAAAGAACATCACCGAGTGGGTTGCCCGCGCGACTTCCGATATGGATTATTGGTTCACCGTCGCGGATACGCCGAAGGAGATTGTGGCGGCTTATGCGAACGTGTCCGGACATGCGCCGATGTTCCCCGAGGACCGGATGGGACTTTGGCAGTGCAAGCTTCGCTACCGCACGCAGGATGAGGTGTTGAGCGTTGCCCGTGCGTATCAGAAGGAAGGCATTAAGATTGACCAGATTGTCATCGATTTCTTCCACTGGACCGTGCAGGGTGACTGGAAGTTCGATAAGACTTATTGGCCGGATGTGAAGGCAATGGTCGACGAGCTTCATTCGATGGGCATCAAGGTCATGGTTTCCGTATGGCCTTCGGTAGACCGCAGAAGTGAGAATTTCTGGCCGATGGCAGAGCAGGGCATGCTGTTAAAGACCGAGCGCGGTGCCGGGCAGACCTACGATTTCGAAGGTGACTGCATCGTCATCGACCCGTTCAACAAGCAGACGAGAGATTATGTCTGGAATGTCTGCAAAAAGAATTACTATGATCTGGGCATTGACGGTTTCTGGCTTGACAATTCCGAGCCGGATCTTGCCGTATACGATTTTGACAATTACCGTTACTTTGACATGCCGGCGCTTGCGTGCTCTAACATGTACCCGCAGATGTACAGCAGAACCTTCTTCGATCCGATGGAGGAACTCGGAAGAGGACCGGTTGTCAATCTGCTCCGTTGCAGCTGGGCGGGCAGCCAGAAGTACGGAAACGTTGTCTGGTCCGGCGATGTGCCGAGCAACTTCGAATCCTTCCGCGAACAGCTGCAGGCAGGCCTTAACATCGGTCTTGCAGGCATTCCGTGGTGGACGACCGATATCGGCGGCTTCATGACCGACGACGTGAACGATCCGGATTTCCGCGAGCTTCTGATCCGCTGGTACCAGTTCGCGACCTATTCGGCAGTGCTTCGCATGCACGGAGACCGCGGCCCTTACGACATTCCGCCGCTTGATACCCGTGACTGGGGCGGCGGCTATCTGCATACCGGTCAGCCGAACGAGCTCTGGAGCTACGGCGAAGACAATTACCGTATCATGCGGAAGTATTATGACATCCGCATCGAAATGCATGATTATATCAAAAAGCTTTACGAAGAGGCACATACGAACGGCTCGCCGCTCATCCGGACGATGTTCTACGAATTCCCGGACGACGCGAAGTGCTGGGAGACCGAAGACCAGTACATGTTCGGTGACCGCTATCTGTGCGCACCGATCTTCACGCTGCATGCCGTGAAGCGGGACGTTTATCTCCCTGCGGGACAGTGGAAGCTGACCTCGACCGGAGAGGTATTTGAGGGCGGCCGGACCGTTACGGTTGACGCGCCGATCGATTACATGCCTGTCTTCGAAAGACTGTAATACCCGGCAGGACTTCCTGCCTGTTTGGAGGGATATCGTTGTTCGATATGACATTTGTCCTCACCGCGATGCTTCTCGGTGTGGCGCTTGCAATGGATGCGTTCTCCGTGTCGCTTGCGGGCGGGCTTAACGAGCCGAAGATGAAGCGGAAGAGAATGTGCCTGATTGCGGGAATCTTTGGCGTGTTTCAGGCGGTCATGCCGTTACTCGGCTGGGTGTGCGTGCACACCATCGTGACGGTGTTTGAGTCGTTTGAAAAGTTCATCCCGTGGATTGCGCTGGTGCTTCTTTTGTTCCTCGGCGGAAAAATGATCTACGAAGGTCTTTCCCGAAAGGACGACGAAGAGCTTCCTGCGGCGAGTGCGAAGCTTCTGTTTGTGCAGGGCGTCGCCACGTCGATTGATGCGCTTTCGGTCGGCTTTACCGTATTTGAGGGATACAGCCTTTTGGCTGCGGTTGTTGCGGCACTGATCATTGCAGCGGTCACATTTGTCATATGCATTGCGGGACTGTTCATCGGGCGGAAGCTCGGCACCGCCATCGGCGGCAAGGCGACGGTCCTCGGCGGTATCATTCTGATTGTGATCGGACTTCGGATATTTATCAAAGGTGTTTTTTAGGAGGAGAGTTATGCTACCTGATTTTACCAAGATGTTAACGGACGCAGGACTTCCGAATATGGTTGCGGCCGTGATTCTGTTCGTCATCGGACTGGCGCTTCTGATTAAGTGCGGCGACTGGTTCGTGGACGGTGCGAGCGGAATCGCAAAGAAATTCCGCGTGCCCGAGCTTTTGATCGGCGCGACGGTCGTGTCCATCGGAACGACGCTTCCCGAGGTCATGGTTTCCGCGACTTCCGCGGTGAAGGGCCACAGCCAGATTGCGTACGGTAACGCAATCGGCTCGATCATCTGTAACACCGCACTGATTGCGGCGCTGACAGTTGCCATCAAGCCCTCCAAGGTGGAGCGTAAATCCTTCCTGACGCCGGTGCTGTTCTTCTTCGCGGCAGCTGCCATCTACCTGTGCTCGGCTTACGTTGACCACGGGTTCAAGCGCCCTGTCGGCATCGTGCTTTTGTGTATCTTCGTTGTTTACATGTGCGTGCTTGTATACCAGGCCGTGCGTGCGACGAGAGACCAAAAGGAAGTTGAGGGAAATGAGCCTCCGACAGAAGCCAAAGCAGCTGAGACTGCAGAAGAGAATGCTGCGAAGAAGCCTGCGAAGGAGCCTTCGGTAGTCGGTCTTCTTTTGCTGATTATCATCGGTGCAGCCGGTATCGCTGTCGGTGCCGACCTGCTTGTCAACAACGGTCAGATCATCGCAGTCGGCATGGGCGTGCCCGAGTCGGTTGTAGCACTCACATTTATCGCACTCGGAACCTCGCTTCCCGAGCTCGTTACCGCCATCACCTCCCTGGCAAAGGGGCACGGTGCATTGTCACTCGGTAACATCGTCGGCGCGAACCTGTTCAACATCGTTCTCGTAAGCGGACTTGCCATCACGCTTCGTCCGTTCCCGCTTCCCGCTGACATGAAGATCGGCGGAAACATCGCTTCCCTTGTGGTCGATGTTCCGGTCAGCATCGCGGTCATGATCATCCTGACCATCCCGACGCTGATCTGCGGCAAGCTTTCCCGCGCACAGGGCATCATCCTTCTGGCGACCTACGCAGCCTTCTGCGTATACCAGTTCGCCGGCCCGTCGTTCCTGTAAAAAAGCATTGAAAATGGATTTCAGCAAAAAACACCCGTGAGGGTGTTTTTCTGTTTTACACAGAATGCTTATCTGTGTCGTCAAAGTGTAACTGAATCTGATTGCAAACCGACATGGGATGTGATACAACTAAACCAAGCATATCAGGTCAGGCTTTTGATGGAGCTCCTGACAAGGGAGGGATTGCTATGAATAACACAATGGAGTATAAGGGATATATCGGCAGCGTAGAATTCTCCGAAGAAGATGGAGTGTTTTTCGGTTCCGTTCAGGGCATCCGGTCAATGATTACTTACGAGGGAACAAATGCCAAGGAACTCGTCGGAGCCTTCCACGGCGCCATAGATGATTATCTTGAGGCTTGTGCAAAGGAAGGAACACAGCCTGAGATTCCGTACAAGGGCAGCCTGAATGTCCGGTTCCGAAATAAAGAGAACCACCGCCGCGCAGCGATTTATGCGCTGAGACACAATCAGA